>CAYFTR010000001.1:0-137647 GCA_964346185.1 uncultured Lachnospiraceae bacterium
GCAAGCGGATAACGGTGTTGCATTAAATATCCTTGATATGCCTCCTCCAGTTGATCAAGCAATAATGTGTTTTTAACATACCGTCCGTTAATAAATATTATTTGCATGTCTTTCGCTGAACGGGTCAGGCTTAAGTCGCTGATATAGCCTTTTATGGACATAGGTGTATTAGTGTAATTGACAGGACGTAGCCCTCCGGTAATTTTTCTACCGTAAATCGCCTCAATGCTTTCTAAAAAATTGTTCCGTCCCGGTGTTCTGAAAACCTCCCTACCGTTGAGTTTAAGTGCAAAAGCAATGTTCGGATTTGACAGTGCCAGTTTTTCAACCAAATCTCGGATCAGAGCTTGCTCTTTTTTATCCCGCGCAATGTGTTTTTGTCGTGCCGGCAAGTTGTAAAAAAGCTCCCGCACTTCGATGACGGTTCCCTTTTCATAAGGGGTTACCCTTTGGCGGATCAAGGTCCCGCCTTCATAATAAGATTCGCTGCCGACTTCCTCCGATTGATGACGAGTCACGACGGAGACTTTGGAAACAGCCGCAATGCTGGCTAATGCCTCTCCGCGAAACCCCAAGGTAGCGATGGTTTGTAAATCTTCTATAAATGTCAGCTTACTGGTAGCGTGGCGTTTAAAAGCCAAGCCCACTTCGTTATAAGCAATACCGATACCGTTATCTCTGACGGATATGAGGCTTCTGCCGCCGTTTTCGATGGCTATATCAACACGAGTGGCCTTTGCGTCCACAGCATTTTCAATTAACTCCTTAACAACGGACACCGGGCGAATAATTACCTCGCCCGCCGCTATTTTGTTGACAGTTTCTCTGGACAGCATTTTAATGGGCATTTCCTCACCTCCTTAAGTGTCCGATAAAATTTATGATCCGGTATAGCGTACCATAAAAAGAGAGCGAATAAAAGGAGGGCGTGCTTTCTTGGAAAATAAAAAGAGTATCCAAACGCATCGTTTGGATACTCTTTTTATTACTTGTTTAAATTGTGTTATTATTTGCGTACCATCGGTTTGCCGCAGCAGTCAAATTCACAGCATTCGCCTGCGGGTGTTTTCGGATCACAATGTTCGTCAGGGCAATTGCATTCCGCTAACACTTCAAGTTCCAATCCACAGGATTCGCAAACGTAAACTTCACCTTTTTTCATATCATTACAAGCAGCCATATTATTTCTCCTTAAATTGTATTTCTCTAACGGGTATGTCTACATACTATACCCCCTATGGTATATTGTCAATAGTTTTTTATTCTTTTTTTTATTTTTTTATATTAAGTGTTCAGTCTTATTTAACTCTTCCAACAGGTCTTCCGTTACGGCAGTGTCGGGCGAACAATAGCCGCTTGTACGATAAAAGCCATACCGTTATTGATAACGGTATGGCTTTTATCAGTCTTTACTAAGGACTTTTTAAAAAAATATCTGAATTTAATAACCCAAGTATCTGTAACTGGTTCCGTTAATGTCGATGGCATTATCCCCCGGGGGATCAAAATCAACGCGATATTCTTTGGGATTGCCGTCCACACCCGAAAAGGTTAACGTACCTTTTTTATTATTACTGTCCGGCGGAACTTCCAACATAAATTCGGTTGTATGTTTTTTGCTCCCGTCATTGACGGTAATGGTACGTTCCGAACTGATAGTGATGGTTTCCGTTTCACTTTGGTAGGTACCCGTCAAAATACTTAAAAACACCCGTTCCTCATTTGTTAGCTCTACCTGTTTAATTGGTGTAATTTTATATTCCGCCTCCGCTATGGGCCCTCTTTTATTGGAGCCGATAGTCGCCGCTTTTAAATGGGCATCATAATTAATTTTCAACGGTCTTTCCGGATCGTATTGCATGCTTTCTTTTGTTGGGTCGCTACCGTCCAATGTATAATATATGCGTGTTGTTACGCCGCCTTCTTCGTTGGATAGTACAACGGTTTGCTCTCCCATATACTCTCCGCTTTTTAGAGAAATATCGGTGTCGTACACTTGGGTACAGCCGGTAAGCGCACCGATCATTAAAAGGGATAGCCCCAAGCCGATTATTTTTCTTTTCATCCTATCTCCTCTTTTCATTTGTATTGATTGTTTTATTATAGCAAAAATAACATATGATTAAAACTCTTCCGATAAAATATATCCGTTAGCAGGTATTTCCTGTTTTTAAGCTTCGGGCACTCTATTTTCTATTTTATGTTATAATCTCTAATTGATAAATAAAAAAGCCTGAGAAATGTAAACTTCCTGTCATAAACGGGCGACACATCGTTCCCGAAGGGTATCCCCCTTTTCGGGCAGAACATTATAAAGGATAGCTATGTACGATTATAACATTACCGTAAAAAAAGGGTTGCCCCTGGGGCAATTTAAAACTTTGGAAAATACCGGCTTGGTCCAACACGCTTTTACCACCAAGGTCACTGCAGAGGGACAAATTTTTGATATGAACCCCAAAGCAAATCAATCGCAATTTAAAAAGAATATTGCCCGATTGGCAGACAGTTTAGATTGTCCGGTTGAAGCTTTTACCTTAAGTGACCAAACCCACCAATTAAATATACGCCCCCTTACCTCGGAAGATCGAGGCAAGGGCGTCGTAAAACCCAAAGACTACAATAGCGTTGACGCACTTATTACCGATGAAAAAAACATTATGCTGACCACCTTTTTCGCCGACTGCATACCGCTTTATATTTTAGACACCGTAACGCCGGCCATCGGTATGGCACACGCCGGCTGGAAGGGCACTGTCGGACAAATCGGTGCACTCACGATAAAAGCAATGTCCAAACATTACGGAACACTCTCTAAAGATTGCATTGTCGCAATTGGTCCCGGCATCGGCCCCTATGCTTTTGAAATCGGAGCGGATGTCGCTGAAAAAATATTTGCACTTTCTCCGGCAAATCTTAAATCCATAGGTAAAGGCAAGTTTTTAGCCAACCTGTGGAAAGTTAATCGGGAAATCATGCTGCGTACCGGTGTTCCGGAGCAAAATATCCTTTTGGCGGAACATTGCACCTTTATGCTGAAAGATACCTACTTTTCCTATCGAAGAGATAAGGGCGGTACGGGCAGAATGGCGGCATGTATGGCTTTAAAAGAATTATAAATTGACAAAAATAAAAAGCAAAAGGAAAAATTTATGAAAAAACCATTAATAGGCGTACTGCCTTTATTCATCAATAACAACGACCACAAATTGGACAGCCTTTGGATGTACCCCGGTTATTTAAAGGGCATTATTGCAGCCGGTGGAATACCCACGGTGTTGCCACTATTGGATAATGCCGAAGACATTGCACAACTCGTTGCAACCTACGACGGTTTTTTATTTCCCGGCGGTCAGGACATCGACCCCATGTTATATAACGAAGAAGTCCTAAAACATTGCAAGGCTACCTTCCCGCCGAAGGATACTATGGAAACGGCCGTTTTTCGTGAAGCCTATCGTCTGGACAAACCTATTTTCGGTGTTTGCCGCGGATTACAACTGTTTAACGTAATGATGGGCGGCACCCTTTATCAAGACATTCAGGCACAGTACCCCGTATCCGAAATTAAACATCTGCAGGAGACGCATTATGCCTACCCCAGTCACACCGTGGATATTATCCCCGACTCTTTTTTGGCAAAGGTAGCCGGCTCTCTGTCCGTCAGGGTCAACACCATCCATCATCAAGCCGTCAAAGACTTGGGCAACCATATGGTTGCCACAGCAAGAGCAAAGGACGGCATTGTGGAAGCCGTCGAATTGACGCAATTAACCTTCGGTCATGCCGTTCAATGGCATCCGGAATTTTTGTGGGATACCAGACCCTTGGAGTTTAATTTATTTAAAGCCTTTGTAGAAGCCGCAGGAGCTACATTATGATAAAAGCTCCCCTCCCCAATCAAATACGTAAGATTGCAGGTGCGGCGGCGGGTATAATCCTGGCCATTATCGCCGCTTTTTACGGTCTGCATGAGGATGTCCCCGACCGGTTGCATAAGGCAAAGGTACTGAGAGTCGTCGACGGCGATACGTTGCAAATACAGTTTGACGGACAAAAAGAACGGTTACGCTTAATCGGTGTAGATACGCCGGAAACCGTTGCCCCCGATAGACCTGTCGAGCATTACGGAAAAGAAGCTTCCGACTACACCAGGCAAAACTTGGAAAACAAAACCATTTATATGGAATTTGATGTGCAGGAACGGGATAAATACGGGCGACTACTGGCCTATGTTTGGACTGAACCGGATCCCGCATTCGAAAAATCTTTTAATGCTCGCTTAATTTACGAAGGTTATGCACAGGTAATGACCGTACCGCCCAATATTAAATATAAAGACGAGTTGCTTATCTTGGAGGAAAGTGCCAGGAAAAATAACCGTGGTCTCTGGGCAAAATAAATGAAAAACACCCCCTATCTATCGTATAGCGGGTGTTTTTTTATGATTAAAGATCGGCTTTATATTTATCGGTACCGCTATCATTATGAAGTTATCTTAACTGAAAATTAATCGGATCCTCTTTAAATGCGACAAATATTTTAAATAATTTTATTTTTCAACTTTATTGCTGATGTCCGATATTGTAAGCTTTTACCGTCAACGGGATGAAAACGACTTCCCTCTGCTGTTAATCGAGTAAAATCTTACTGTTGAATTCATTTACAACCTCTGCTATTATGAAGAAAGTTAAATATAAACAGAGTAGAGTGAATGCGTGAAGTGTTAAAGGATGGGAAGTCGCCTTTAAACGAAACCAAGTTGCGGTATTCATTCGCTTCCGCTGTTCCTATACGGGTAATAGGACCGGGAGCGTTGCTTTGGCAATGCTTTTTAGTTTATTTTTAATTAAATATCATATTTATTTACCCGAATTTAGGAGATTTCATTGGATCACGAAAAAATTAAAAAGGCAGTAAGAGAAATACTCATTGCTATTGGTGAAGATCCCGACCGCGAAGGTCTTGTAGAAACACCGGATCGCGTTGCCAGAATGTATAGCGAAGTATTTAAAGGCTTTAACAAAACAGCACAACACCACCTGCAAAAAAGCTTTACTGTTGATTCCGAGGATCTGGTCATTGAGAGGGATATTGCCTTTTATTCGATGTGCGAACACCACTTACTACCTTTTTACGGCAAGGCACATATCGCCTATATCCCCCAAGGCAAAGTAGCCGGTTTATCCAAACTGGCAAGAACCGTCGACCTGTATGCTGCAAAACCCCAACTTCAGGAAACATTAACCGCCGAAATCGGCGATGCGGTAATGGATTACCTGGGTGCTCAAGGCGTTATGGTTATCTTGGAGGCCGAGCACATGTGTATGACCATGCGCGGTGTCAAAAAACCGGGCACAAAAACCGTCACCATGATGACACGGGGTATTTTTGAAAATAACGAAAACCTGAAAAACGATGTCTACAGGTTGTTGGACATTCGAATCTAAACATTCACAGGTCAAATTTATGTATGATTCACCCTTAACGGAAACCAACAAAATATTTGAAAATACACAATATCAAAGCATTGTCAGTCGCATCGCAACCCACGAAGCATCCCGTGTTTATTGTCGTCACACCATGGCTCATTTTTTAGATGTCGCGCGTATCACCACAATTTTATGTCAGCTTAATAAAGTGGACGTACCTATTGACCTCATCTATACTGCCGCCTTACTTCATGATATCGGTCGTGCGGAAGAAATCGAAAAAGGCACCCCCCACGAAATTGCCTCTGTTGCTTTAGCGAAGGATTTTTTGGCATTGACCGCCTTTACCGAAGCACAACAATCACAAATTATTGAGGCCATTGCCAATCACAGAAATAAAAATACCACGGGGTTTAACCGTTTGTTTTATATTGCCGACAAGGCATCCCGTTCCTGTTACGCCTGTCCGGCAGAAAAACAATGCAACTGGGATCAACATAAAAAAAATTTGACCTTACTATTATAGGAGATAATCAATGCAAATCGGCAACAAAACTTTTGATTTTAAAAACAACGTTTATATTATGGGTATTCTAAACGTCACACCGGATTCTTTTTCCGATGGCGGACGTTACAATAAGCCTGACAACGCCTTCTACCATGTCGAACAAATGATCCGGGAAGGGATGGATATTGTGGATATCGGTGCCGAATCCACGCGACCGGGCCACACACCGGTATCCGCGGAGGATGAAATCGCCCGTTTGATTCCCATTATCGAAGGTATTAACCAACGTTTTGATATTCCCATTTCTGTCGACACCTTTAAGGCAAATACCGCACGGGCGGTGCTGGATGCCGGTGCACACCTCATTAACGACATTTGGGGCTTTAAAGAAGATCCCGAAATTGCTAAGGTCGTTGCGGAGTTTGACGCCCCCTGTTGCCTGATGCACAACAGAAAAAACGAAAACTACCCCTCGCTATTGTCAGATATTAAAAAAGATTTAGAAGAATCCGTCGATATTGCACTCACAGCCGGCGTAAAAAAGGAGAATATTATTTTAGACCCCGGTGTGGGATTCGCTAAATCCATGGACGAAAACCTCATGGTTATTAAACATCTGAACACCTTTGTGCAAATGGGGTATCCCCTCCTTTTAGGTACTTCCAGAAAACGGGTTATCAACTATGTGTTGGATCTTCCCGTCGACCAACGGGAAGAAGGAACCGCCGCAACCACCGTTATCGGCGTTATGGAAGGCGCCACTATCTTCAGAGTGCACGATGTTTTAACAAACAGAAGAGCCGCAGATATGGCTCTGGCCATTAAAAACGTCAGCTTATAATGGATACCGTTCATATTAAAAAACTTTGCATACATGCCCGTCACGGTGTGTTTCAAGAAGAAAAAACTTTGGGGCAACGTTTCTACTTGAACATCGCCCTATTCTTATCTACCAGAAAAGCGGCTATCACCGGAGACTTAAGCGCTTCGGTTCATTACGGAGAGTTGGCGCATCAAATACAGGATGTTTTTACAAAAGAAAGTTTTGATCTTATCGAAACTGCTGCGGAAAAAGTAGCCACCTATATTTTAACCCGCTACCCTATTGTTGAAAAAGTACAGGTTGAGATAGAAAAACCGTGGGCACCTGTCGGTCTGCCTTTGGAAACCGTATCCGTTTTTATCGAACGTTCCTGGCACCGTGTATTTATCGGCTACGGCTCCAACATGGGCAACCGCCAAGCACTGATCGACCGGGCATTGCAGATTATTGATGCCGACGAGGATATCCAAACTGTTAGCCGATCCACCACTATCGAAACCCCGCCCTGGGGTTTCGAGGAGCAAGCCCCCTTTCTAAACGGTGTCGTTGAAATAAAAACTTTAAAAACACCTTTAGAGTTACTCGATTTTCTGCAAGCAATCGAAAAGCAACTACACAGAGAGCGAAAAATTAAATGGGGACCGCGTACGATTGATTTGGACATCTTATTTTACGATGAGATGATCCTGGACAGCCCCCGTTTAAACTTGCCCCACCCCTATATTGCGGAAAGACTTTTTGTTTTGGAGCCTTTAGCGGAAATTGCCCCCAACCGGGTGCACCCCATCTACCGCAAAACAATTAGAGAACTGTTAAAAGAATTCCAATAATTACCGAAAGCCTTTGCCGAGCAAGGGCTTTTATTTTACATACTTTTATCATTTATTTAATAGGTCTCCATGCATTCTTTATTTGCTCCTGTTGTACATTTGAGTTATACTATATTTAAGGAAAATTTCCCAAGGAGGTAAACAAATGGGTTTAGTAACAACGACCGAAATGTTCAAAAAAGCATATGAAGGACAATATGCTGTCGGTGCCTTTAACGTCAACAACATGGAAATTATTCAAGGTATCGTTGAAGCCGCACAGGAGGAAAGAGCACCTTTGATCCTTCAAGTATCCGCCGGGGCACGCAAGTACGCCAATTCGACCTACTTGGTAAAATTGGTTGAAGCCGCATTGGAAACAACCGACGGTTTGGATATTTGCCTTCACTTGGATCACGGTGCAGATTTTGAAATTTGTAAAGATTGTATTGACGGCGGTTTTACCTCTGTCATGATTGACGGCTCTGCCCATCCCTTCGAAGAAAACATTGCACTTACAAAAAAAGTTGTCGATTATGCCCACGACCACGGTGTTGTTGTAGAAGCCGAATTGGGTAAACTGGCCGGAATTGAAGACGAGGTAAATGTCGGCGACCACGAAGCAACCTTTACCGACCCCGACGAAGCGGTCGAATTTGTTGAAAGAACCGGCGTTGACTCTCTGGCCATTACCATCGGAACCAGCCACGGTGCCTTTAAATTTAAAGGTGAACCGAAATTGGATTTCCCGCGCTTGAAGAAAATCAGCGAACTATTGCCGGGCTATCCCCTTGTATTGCACGGCGCCTCTTCCGTTCCTAAAGAATTTGTTGACTTAAACAACAAATATGGGGCACAAATTCCGGGTGCTCGCGGTGTACCGGAAGACATGCTCAGAGAAGCGGCAAAATACGGTGTTTGTAAAATTAACATCGACACCGATTTACGCCTGGCTATGACCGCAACAATTCGTAAAATTTTTGCTGAAAAACCCGAACTCTTCGACCCGAGAGGTTATTTAGGACCGGCAAGACAAGCCATTAAGGAAATGGTTGCCCACAAAATGAAAAATGTTTTAGGCGTTTCCGGAAAACTATAAGAATAAAATAAAAGGCTGCCGATCGGCAGCCTTTTATTTTATTCCTTAGTGCAAGATTTGATAAATCATCAGCTTCTTCATATTCTCTTGCTCGACGGGATCTTCTATTTTTAAATGTTCCTTGACGAGTCTTTCAATCATTTCTTCGTTTTTTAATTCTTCCCGATTATATTTTTTAAATTCCATTGTTCTCTCCTCTATTTATAGACAGCGTATTCATGGACAAATTCGTTGACGGCACGTAGATTGTCGGGATTGGCGTCGTTCGCGGAGTGCGGAATACGATCCGTACTGAATATATAACCGCCGTCACCGGCCAAATCATCGATTAAACCCTTTGCCTGATCCAAGCAGACTTGTTTTGAGCTGTAATTTAAATCGTAAGTTTTCATTCCGCCGGCAAAACACATCATGTCACCTAATTTTTCTTTAACGTCGTGTAAATCGTCGTCTTCAAACAGGCCGACAATTTTATTTTCAGGCAATTCTTTTAAGAAGTCAAACAAGTGGGCATAGGAACGTTCGTAATAGCATAAAATGTTATAACCTTTGCCTGCAAAGTAGTCCATTAATTTTTTATAAGAGGGCCAATATACTTTTTCAAAATCCCGTGCGGAAATAAATTCCGGTAAATGCATAGGGTTAAAAATATATTTACCTTCCACCGGTTCGGGATAAGGTCCTTCCACCATTTCGACAATCATGGGTATCATGGCGTCGCAGGCTTCTCTGATTTGTTGCGGTTTCCGTTTTATGTCGAACATGGTACCTTGAAAATCTCTTAAGTAGTCTAAAATCATGTCCAGGGGATGAAAAAACGCAGCCCCTCTGGATACGGGAATACCGTATTTTTCCCTAAGCGCTTTTTCACTTTTTGCTCCTAAATTTCGAAATGCAAAGTAATGGTCGACAGCGTCGCAATATTCCTTATATTTCTCTTCGGAATAGGGCTTACGAAACAATTCGTATTTTCTGGGTGCAACGACTTCCAGTAAAAATTTGTAGGGATCTTCTGCCAAATCGGAATATTCTTCCGCTGACATACTTAAAATCGATCCGCTTTCAATTTGCAAGGTACCCTTTGCCTTATATGCACCGCCACCCAGAGCAGAGATATAATTGATCGGTCTGGTAGTTGTTGCCGTAAACATGGAATCCCAATAAAAATCTTTAGCGACTTTATCAAAGGCATCCAAATGTTTGTCGTCGTCTGCAAAAATTTCGTCGATACTGTAGCCCGCATAGGTAAATGCCCAATTATCAATAATAGATAGTATCGGCACCCGGTCGGGCGTGCCGTTATTCATTGCTACTGCCATTCGCTTGTTTCTTTGTGCATACTGTTTTTCCATACTCATCGTCTCCTCCGGTGAATACTAAGTGAGTTGTCATCATTTTAGAATGATGATTAACATCTTAAATTGATACAGGTTCTCTTATAACTATCCTAAACTGTTCGTTTTTAATTGTCAATCGTTTTCATAGGATGTTGTGTTTTTAAGATATTATCACAATCGCTTTCCTACCTACGATAGTAACAGCATTATAAATTTAAATGACTTTATCGGATTTGCAGCATTTTTTATTATACTTGTAATAAAGCACGTTTTTATCTTTTTCTTTATTTAAAATTTATTTGTTTTTTACAAAATACGTAAAATTATACCTGCTTTGATTTTTTTCGATTCTTGGTGTTAAGTCCTCTTTTTCAACATAAATAAAGCGATTATTCCGATTACAGGTGCTGCTGCCAACACAAGCCATACAGCGTTGTAAGAGCCTGTTACGGTAAAAATATGTCCCGCTAAAGGCGGGCTGATAACGGCACCCAATTGTGCAAAAAAGTTTGCCCCGCCCACCGCAGTTCCGGTATAATTGTCATCGGCATATTCCAGAACTAAAGCCGTAATATGAGCAGTGGGCAAGTAAGAGACAAACCCGTAAAGAAAAGCAATAACTTTTAAGTTCGTCAACTCTTTTTGAGCGGTAAATACAAAAGTCATTGCAATAACCGCCGCATAAGCAGCAATCATAAAATAACGACGATTCAATTTAAAATGATCAACCAACCAGCCTGTTATAAGGGTAGCAATTATTCCGCAGACACTATACCAACGCAAAACGGAAGCTGTGTCCGATCCGTTTATACCGATAAAACGCATATAACTGTTGACCCATGTTGCAACTGCCAAGGCCAGCCAAATATAACAAAAACCTGCAATTGCCGTCAGTCGCACATTCTTAGACTTTGTTATTGCTTTTAGACCCCCAAAAATATCGCTTTGGGTTTCCTGTGGGGGTTCTTTTTCTATCACAATAAAAATAATTGCGGCAATAATCAAGGCGATACTACCGACCCATAAAAACCCCGTACGCCACGTGCCTATTTGTAACGCTAAAGGTGCAAGGGTATTACTTAAATATAGCCCTGCAGTTGTCGCTACAAAAAATATACCTAAGGCGGTTCCCCTTTTGTCCGGTCGAAAAACATTTGCTATTGCTTTCGATGAAGCTGCTACAATTGCCCCGGAGCCGGCCCCGGCAAATAATCTACAAACCAAGGCAATATTATAATCTTTAATAAAAGCAATCGCCAATGTAAATAAAGCTGTAATAAAAACCGATCCGGACAGTACGTATTTCACACCGAGCTTGTCCGCCAGCATGCCACCGGGTAACTGGGTTATCATATATCCGATATAAAACATTGAAATAAATAGTCCCGCCTGCCCCGGATTTATATCGTACTCTATCGAAGCGGGCTCAATAAAAGGCGACCATATTACTCTTGCTGTAAACGAAACTGCAAAAGCCGCCGTTAATAAAACTAACATTTCCAAGGGTTAATTTTATAGGTATTTCGGTTTTTCATCATAAACTCCCACGTGTTGAAATATCAATAGTATTTTCAAATTATTATTGTAATTGCAAAAAGCTATCTTAATTAAGATAGCTTTTGTTTTTTATCCAATATTTATCAACATTGGGCAAGCCATAATAAGTAATCTCTTAAAAAGTCTTCTCGTACACTGTCATCTTCCGGTAAAAAAATCAACTCTTCTTTTTTTACCCTTTCACGTCCTTCCGGATAATCCAATACATTATATTCCATTTTTACCCTCCTTTAGCTGCGGTAATCACAGACAAATTCGTAGGTTGCTTTTAAATTTTCTCTGCTACAGTCATGCGGGAAAGACATCATCTTGTTTTCCGAGAAAATATATTTACCGTCATAACCCAATTCATCAATTAATTTTTTTGCATAATCGACACATTCTTTTGTCGATGCTTTTCCTAATAAATCAACCGGCATTCCACCGCTTACAGTAACATTCGGTAATTCTTTTTTCATTTTAAAGATATCGTTTTGCTCGACATGAAGTGCAAAATGTCCTTCCGGCAATTCTCTAAAATAATCATAGAAACGTTCCGAGTCGCCTTCTACAAATATAAATATCAATTTATCCTGTTCTACTGCATAATTGATAATTCTTTCAAAATGTGGCCAATAGAATTTTTTAAACTGCTTCGGGCTTAAAATCGTATGACCGATTAAAACCGGGTTGGCGTCAAAACACGCATTGTCATTGCTACCGTTGGGGTTTGTCTTTGAACGCTCTAAACGGGGTATTGTAAAAGCACTGTCCAAAGCGTCAATAGCTGCCAAAACTTTGTCCGGCGTACGCCGGATATCATAAGACAAACCGCGAATGCCTCTAAAAATATTAAACAGAAGTTCATAACCGTTACCCGAGTTATCAATACCTGCCTTCGGGTCAAAAAAATCGGGAATACCGAACTCTTTATTTATTTGAATAATCTCTCCCATATACTGGCCGAATTCCGCATACTTTTTTAATCCTTTTCGGAATACTTTGGAGTTTGGTGCTTTCTGTAAATCCTTATATTTTCTGAACAAAATTGTTTCCCACAAAAACTTTGTCGGGTTATCAATTAACATGTCGTAGTCTTCAGGCATCATATAACATTGGTCTTTAATGCTGATAGAATTCTGTTCATCATTAATGATGTAGGCATCATTACCCATACTTTCCGTAACTTGAATAGGATTACGCCAACCGGTTTCATAGCAAACATCTGCCGGGTGATTTTCATAAAAATAACGTAAAGCTTTTTTAATATTTCATAATCATTTAACGCTTCACTTAATTGATAACCGGCATCAAAAATCTTCCAAGACCACATATTGGAGAAAATCGGCACCCTGTCCGGTTTCTTTTTTCCTGTAGTAGCCGTTTTAAATAACTGAATTCTTTCTTTTTTTAATGCTTCCTTCAACATAATGCCCCCCTCTTTTAATCAACATGAGCGTCTGGTATAAACATGTATGTTTATTATAAGGTACAATATTTTATTTGTTATGTCAATTACTTATTTTGAAATTTTATTTTTTTAAGAATTTATATCTCCTTGTCTGTACCAATTGGTTTGCGTTAATACCTCTCTGAACATAAAAAAGCCCGGTCAAAAAATCTGACAGGCTTTTACTATTATACGGAATAACCGTTAAGCTCAATATATTCTTTTAAAGCATAGGTCTGACTTCTGGCTACCGGATGTTGTTGTCGATCGTAATAAAGCAAACCTACTTTAGCGACGGGTTCACGACCGTTAATTTTTAAAAAGTCTTTAACCTCCGCAGGGCAAGTAACGGCTTCAAAAATCAGTTCCGTTTTCACAGTTTGTTTAGCTAATTGCCGTTCCAGCACCTTGTAGTATTGTTCGTAACTTTTTTGTATTGAAGTTTTTTTTAAATTAAAAAAGTATTTTTGATTGTAGGCAACCGGTTTTCCTTCCGAGTACAAATGACGCAGCGCCATTATGCTATCGCTTCTGATACCTTTATCCACTTGTATAATTTTTTCATCCGAATAAATAGTTTTAATATCCTGAATGATTATTTCATCGACACCTTTAATATCCGCCGTTCCTTTAAAAGTCAATCGGTATTCGTCGCTTTCGTTAGTTGCAATATAATTGCCTACCCGTTCTATGGAATAAAGAATGCCTTCCCTTTCTAAATTGGAAATACTTCTTCTGACGGTCATTTTGCTGGCTTGGTAGTCAGCCATCAACTCCGTTTCCGAGGGGAGTTTATCGCCGGGTTTGTAAATGTTGTTTCTTATTTTTTCTTTAATATCGTTTTCTATACTTTTATATAATAAAATACTCATATACACCTCTAATCGGAAACAGCCTTTAACTTAAAATGTTCACCTAAAAACTTCGTAACACCTATACCGATGGGCTTTTGAGCTTCATCATATAAGATTTGCTCGATACATACGGTAGGACGACTGTTGGGTATACGCAGTATTTTTTCCATCTCATCATCTGTTTTAGAAACGTATATTTTTAGCTCTCGCTTAATGTCAAACAAGGCTTTTTCTTTAGTAAACATTTGCGGAAAGGTGACGTTATACAATTCTTTCTCGACAATGGGGCTTTTAGCGGAAAAGGGGATATATTTATAATCGAGTGCCATACGTGTTTCTCCGTTTTTAATAAGCCGTTTAATAATAACAACTTTTCTGTTGGGTGTTAATTGCAAAGCAAAGGTCAATTGTTCGGAAGGTTTGACAATATCAACATTAATTATTTCGATACTTTCCGCACTGGTTTCAATGGCACCTGTTTCGTTAAAAAACAAACGAAATTCTCTGTTGTTACGCGGAGTTTTGTAATAACCTTTTCCCTGTACGGAAAAAATGAGACCTTCATGTATCAGCTCCTGTAACCCCTTGCGAACGGTCGAACGTCCTAAGCCGGTTTCCACCATTAAATTTTTTTCTGACGGCAAGGGTTCTCCCTCTTTAATGATATCGGCTTCTATCATTTCTTTGATTTGATCTACAACCCGTTGATAAGGCTTTTTAACCGTCATAGTTTTTGTTTTCCTCTATCCATTTTTTACAGATTTCCAAACCTTGAGTAGCATCTAATACCCAGGCATCGGCCTTTACACACTGCCAATCTTGTTTTGACAATGCATGACCGCCCACAATTATTTTCATATTGCCTCGTAGGTTTTGTTCATCGATTTCTTCAATTAAAGAACGGATCACATCGGCAGAGCTGGTTAACACACCGCTTAAAGCCAAAATATCCGGTTTTACTTTTCGAATTGTATTTATGAAAATCTGATTGTGTACATCAACCCCTAAATCGACCACTTTAATTAAGTTCGCTTCACTCATGCCGCCAAAAATATTTTTTCCGATATCATGATTATCACCGTTTACGGTTCCCATAACAATAGCTGCTATCGGTGTGTAGTTTTCTACTGTTTCACAATTTTTAAAACCCTCAATTTGCAGAGCACCTTTATAAATAATTTCGGACATTATCAACTCGATGATATAGTATTCTTCACTTTCATATAGCTTACCGACTTCTTCCATGCCTTTATTCATCCATTGTAGAAGTTCCAATCGGTTAACATCCAAAGCGATGGCTTCTTTTACTTTTTCCAAGACCCTGTCTTCATCTAATAGACGCATACCTTCTATAATATCTTCTCTTAATTCCATGGTATCCCCCGTACATGTTTATGGCAAATGTATAATACTTTTCTTTCGAAAATTCGGCTTTTAGTAATACTATACTGATGGTGCCCTGTTTTTGTCAAACAATTTGAGCGTTTGTCGTATCTGTTTAAATATGTTAAGAATATAACATAGTAAAAATATTAATAATTACTGTTATGAAAACCTTTTCTATGGTATAATTTGAATATTATATACTTTTCTAATCTAAACAAAGGTTTAACCGGAGGTGCAAATGAAAACTTATGACAAATTATATGTAAATGGTCAATGGATTGAGGGAACGGGCGAAAGTATGCTAAAAAATTTCGACCCGTATACCGGCGAGGTTCTCTATGAATATCGCTCCGCAAGTAAAGAAGACGTCGATGCTGCCTATCAGGCGGCTAAAAACGCTTCAAAAGCTTGGGCCGCAACGCTCCCCTCAGTTAAAAGAGATTTTTTGGAAAAACTCTTGCAAGCCGTTATTTCTTTAAAAGACGACTTGTACGAAATTTCGATGAGAGAAGGCGGCTCCGCACCGTCCAAAGCAAATTTCGAATTTTATACGACTTTAGAAATCATTAAAGAAGCCATGCGTATGCCCGAGCACGTCCACGGTAAAATTTTACCTTCAAACATTCCGGGCAAAGCCAACTATGTTTTCAGACAACCGCGAGGCGTTATTGGCGTTATTGCTCCTTGGAATGTCCCCTTTGTATTGGCAATGCGCTCCGTTGTACCGGCCATTGCAACCGGCAATACGGTAGTCTTAAAGCCCGCATCGGATACACCGGCAACCGCCCTGCTTATTGCCGAGTTTTTTGACAAAGCGGGTTTCCCGCCGGGTGTTATGAATGCCATTGTCGGACGGGGTTCCGAAATCGGCGACTCCATAACCAATCACCCCATACCCGCCGCCATTTCCTTTACCGGTTCTACGGAAGTGGGTCGACACATCGGCTCTGTCGCTTCCGGAATGATCAAGGATATCTCTTTAGAATTGGGCGGCAACAACGTAATGATTGTTTGCAAAGATGCGGATTTGGAACAAGCCGCCAAAGCCGCCGCTTTCGGTGCCCACTTTAACGCCGGTCAAGTCTGTATGTGTATTAACCGTATTATTATAGAAGAAGATGTCTACGAAAACTTTGCAAAAATTTACACGGACGTTGTTAAAGCTTTACCCGTCGGAAACCCTGCCAACGAAGAAACCTTTATCGGACCGATCGTTAACCAAGAACAAGTTAAGAAAATTCAAAGCTATATCGATGCAACCATCGCCGAGGGTGCTAAAGTATTGTTGGAAGGTAAAACCGAAGGCAATGTGATGTCACCCTGGATTTTCGGTGACGCAACCAACGACATGACCGCAGCTAAAAACGAAGTTTTCGGACCCGTTACCTGCCTCATTAAAGTTAAAGATATCGAAGAAGCCGTTTCCGTCGCCAACGATACCAATTACGGTTTGTCCGGTTCCGTCTTTACCGGAGACAAGTACCGCGGTATTAAAATTGCTCAAATGATGGAAACGGGTATGGTTCATGTCAATGACCAACCGATTAACGACGAACCCCATGTGATGTTCGGCGGTATGAAACAATCGGGTATCGGGCGTTTTAACAGCCAATGGGTTGCGGATAAATTTACCGTAGAGCGTTGGATTTCCGTTCAGGAAGATTACAGACCGTTTTAAATAAGTTATAAGTTTTTAAATCCAATTCAGGTTTCGATTTAACTTCACAAATTTTCGGTTGATGTAATCCGTCATTCACAATAATTTCCGATTGTATTTAAAAACTATTTTATAAAAGCAAAAACCGCGTCAAACAATTGATGCGGTTTTTGCTTTTTTTGAGGTGTTATGTCATATAAATCACAACTTAAAACTTTTCGTCTTCCGGTAAGTAACGGTTTAAGATATCTTTTTGTTTTTGAGTAAAGTCCGGTAATTGATAGGAAGCGATTCTTTCTTCAACAACTTTTGTTGCACGATCTTTCAATTCACCTATTTTTTCATACAATCCGTTAGGTTCTTCCGTAGAGCGGTTAAATAAAGATGTCAAGTAGTGTTCCTGTCTGTATTCTTTCGGTGTTCTACCTTTTAAGTAGTTACCCAAAGGTCCGGCTTTTTTGATTTGCTCATAAACCATTTCCGCTTTAGGTTCGGTAATATCCATACCTTTATTGAGTCTCAATAATAAGTAGTTGACTTCTTCATCCATGACATATTTTTCGAAACTACCCAATGCATAGGATTGTAAAATACCGGCATGATTTAATACAAAGTCGGATTTACCGAGATACGTTGTCATTAATACCATAAAACTTTCCGCTCCGGCTTGATAGTCAGGTTGAATTGCATCCGTTCCTGCGATACCTGTACGAACCGGTAACTGATAATAACGTCCTAAAGACAATGATGCCATTTGGATTAATTGTGCTTCCGGTGCTCCGATGGAAATTGCAACGTTTTTCATATCGGTCGGTGTGGATACCGTACCGTAAATAACCGGTGTTCCGGGGTTAATAAGTTGTGTTAAAACAATGCCCGCTAAAATCGTCGCATTATTCTGAATAACAGACCCCAACAAAGATGCCGGTGCCGTCAATCCTGTCATGGAGCAGGTAATGATAGTTAATGGTTGTCCTTCTTCCGCTAATCCCATAATATTATCTAAAACTTCGTAGGAATAACCCAGAGGCGACAATGCACAACAATTCGTTAAAAGAACGGGACGATCCCAAATATCGTAAAATTCTCTATACAGATTTGCAATATCTTTTGCTGCCTGTTTTAAGGATTTGCCGCGAACGTTCATACTGTTGGCAACATTACCATAGGTGGGTTTTTTAGAATACTTCAAGCACATAGCGACTTGAGGCATATAAAAGTCATCCTGAGTTTTATCTAAATCGGGGGTGTCGTAAGCTGCGTTATTAACAAAATCCGTGACTTTTGATGTGTCCATCAGTTTTAAGAATTTGATCATATCCGCTTTTTGAGCAACACGGTATTTATTATCTTCAAATAAAAATTTCGGAGGACCGTAGCAACCAACCGTTTTAGGTCTATGTCTTTCACCGATTGTTACTTCGCCGTCGGGTGTATAAACAGTAAATTCTTTCGGCGCTGTACTTAAAGCTTTAAATAATAATTTTTCGTCAATTTTAACAATATTGCCTTCAACGGTAGCACCGTGTTTTTTAAATGTTTCCAAAGCTTCTTCGGAAGCAAAGGATACACCGACTTCACTTAACACCTTTAAAGAATACTCGTGTAGTAATTCTACATCTCTCGTTGAAATATAATTTTCATAAAACCTTCTGTTAATATACATGGGAAACCTCCTTAATTTAAATACATGTGTTTTACAGTTATGAGTCTAGCACCTTTTTTGTTTGTTGTCAATAAACTTTCGTAACTATTTTTAATTTAATATTTTATTAATAATTTTCCTGCCTTGTAAAGGTGTTCATTTTGCTTGGATTTGAATTATTTTTATTTTGTCTCGAATATATTGTTGCGACCTATTTTTGTTTGTGCTATACTTTATATAGTAAATACATGTGTTCTTCAAAGAGGAGGTTGCTATGGATAACAATCCAAAGGATTTAATCGACAAAACAATTTTCGGCATTGCTGCAACTGTCACCTTTTTATTGGCTTTGGTCAGTATTCTATTTACAGATACGGTTGTTGAAGTATTCTCGGCTATTTTTGCTTTCTTTACAAATACGTTAGGTTCCACCTTTATTGTATTTGCATTATTTGTAATTATCGCTTGCTTGTTTATAGCATTCAGTAAGTATGGTAGATTACGTCTTGGAAGCGATACGGATCGTCCGGAGTTTAACAATATCTCCTGGTTTTCAATGATATTTGCCGCAGGTATGGGTATCGGGCTGGTGTTTTGGAGTGTCGCGGAACCCTTAAATCATTTTATGGCGGCTCCCTTTGCCGATCCTATGACACCGGAGGCGGCGGTCGACTCTCTTAGATATACTTTTTTGCATTGGGGTGTACACCCGTGGGCATTATACGCGGCTGTTGCCCTGCCAATGGGTTATTTTCATTACAGAAAAGGGTTGCCCTTGTTGGTGAGTTCGTCCTTTACCCCTTTCTTTGAAGAAAGAAATAAAAAAATGCCGAGTGCATTTTCTAAAGGTATCGACGCGTTTACCGTTATTCTTGTTTTGGTAGGAGTTGCCACATCTTTTGGGTTAGGCGCGTTACAAATTCAAAGCGGATTGTCCTTTGTATTCGGTATACCGGCAACTACCTATGTCGCTGTTGTCATTGTTATTATCTGTACCGCTCTTTTTCTGATTTCATCTACGGCCGGTATCGACCGCGGAATGAAACTGATGAGCAACTCAAATACGATGATCGTCTTTGCTGTTATGTTTTTTGTTTTGTTCACCGGGCCGACAAAATTTATAATCAATATTACTTTGCAAAGCGCGGGCGAATATATTTTTAGATTTGTTCCCATGAGTTTCTTTACAGATGCCGTGGGTACGGTCGCTGAGCATACCGGATTTAATTGGGTCGGCGGTTGGACAATTTTTTATTGGGCCTGGTGGATCACCTGGACACCCTTTGTAGGGTCTTTTATTGCAAGGATTTCTAAAGGACGCACATTAAGAGAATTTATCTTGGCAATTTTGGGCGTACCCACCATTATGAGTTTTATATGGTTCGGTATTATGGGCGGCACGGCTTTGGACATTTCTTTAGCGGATTCAACAGCTTTGTTGGTAGACGGTGTCGTAGATACCAATAGCTCCGTATTTCTAATGCTCAGTAAGTTGCCCCTATCCGGTGTGATTTCCACTTTAATTATGTTATCCCTCACCGTGTTCTTTTTGACATCTGCCGATGCGGGCGTTCAGGTGGTCAGTACGATGAGTTCCGGTGGTATCGAAAACTCCAATAAAATCATCAAAATTGTTTGGGGTATTATTTTAGGGTTATTGGCGATTATGTTTATTGTAACCGGAGGGTTATCCGCAGTACAATCTTTGTCCTTTGCATTTTCCTTCCCCTATTTGTTTGTAATAACAGCTATGTTAATCGGCATGTTTATCGCCATTCGTAAAGAAAAAGTATAAGCACACCGAGGCTTTCTTAAATTATATAAGAATGTCACAATACAATCGATATCAAACTAACAGGAGATATTAATGAAAAAGTTTAATTTTAGAACATTTATGGTTTTTTTAATCCTCTCTGCAACTGTAGCGTTGGCTTACCAAATACCCTATTTACGGTATACTTTTTATGATCAGTTCGCGGCGGCATATCAACTAACCAACGTACAGGTCGGGTTGACGGCGTCTGCCGTTTCCTTTACTTCCACCTTGTGCTACCCCATCGGGGGCGTCATCGCCGATCGCTTTTCCATGCGAACCTTAATGCTCATTACCTTAGGCGGATTTACCGTATCAACAGTGATTTTTGCATTTTCAAGCAGTTTTATCATTATGATGGTATTGCATGTTTTATTTGGATTTTTCGGCATAGCAACTTTATGGTCCGCCTATCTGAACGGTATTCGTAACCTTGCCGACGCGGAAAATCAAAGTAAGATTTTCGGTTCCAGCGAGGCAACCCGAGGCATTATTCAAACCATTGTCGGCTTTGCCTTTTTAGGTATCTTGTCGATTTCCGCGACTCCGGCGGGCGGTTTTAAAGCCGGTTTGTTGTTCTCTGCCGCTGTATGTGCCCTCTTTTTTGTTTTGGCTTTCATCTTTTTACCAAAGCAAAATACGAAACCGACCGACCGGCACATCGAAGATAAAGAGGAAGCTAAAACGCACTACTCATTTGCGGATGTTTTTAAAAACACAGGTGTATGGATTACCATTCTGGTTATTATGTTTGCCTATTTATCTTGGACAATCAGCAACAATTACTTAACCACCTATACGGTTCAGGTGCTTCAAATATCCCCAAGCACGGCATCAATATTGGGCATTGTCAGAAGTTATATTATCGTTCTGTTAGCGGGATTTATCGGCGGTGTTGTTCTGGATAAATTTACCTACAAAGGTAAAGGGTTTATTCTCTTTTTTATCCTGGTAATTGCTTTTACGGTTGCCTTGACAGCTTCTTCCAATGTTATCGGCTTAAGTATCGTTCTGACTTTAGTCATTGCTTTTATTGCTAATGTCATGAAATCGACTTATTGGTCCATTATGGATCAAGCCGGCATTCCCTTAGGCATGACCGCTATGGCTACCGGCATTATTTCCTTTATTGCTTTTATTCCGGACTTTTTAATCGGACCTATTTTCGGAAAATGGTTAGATGATGCCGCGGCGGCCGGTAACGTTGCCGGCGGTTTTAACAAGATTTTTATCTTTTTAATTGTCGCTTCCATCCTCGGTGTAATTTCCGCGTTTTTACTTTTAAGAAGAACACAGAAACTGGAAAAAGAAAAAAACGCCTCCTGACTACCTTTCAAAACCGAAAACGTCAATGTACGGTAACAATTTAATGCTTTCTTAAAAGAAGCTCGGGGTAAAACCCCGAGCTTCTTTTTTATTTTAGGTTCCAGTTTTTAGGTGAGCATTTTTTTGCCGTAAAGTTCCACGTTTTCAGCTGCAGCATAGATGACACTCTTGCCGATAGGAACATCCTTCAAGGTATAAAAATAAGTTGTAAAACAAAAAACGGGATCCGATTCGTCGAGTAACAATTTATCCAACATATATTGTCCCGGCCGTTCCAATGTTATTTCCAATGTTTTTTTAACATCAAAGCCATCCAGTATTTTAAAAATCGTCACCATATTTTTTTCGACGTTTGTAATCATCTTTCTTATATTAAATTTTCCATTTAACAGTAAAGTTATGACTTGATAAGACAAAGGGATAGCATCGGAATAAAAAATTTGTCTGATTTCTACACCCTTTTCATCCGTTTTTTCGTCTTTCATACGCATTAGTGTAAGGTTGATGCCTTCTACCGAATATCGAGTAATTTCTTCGTTTAAAGCAGTTCGCGGTGTAAAGCTGACCAGAAAAGTATCTGCTTTCCATTCTTTTACAAAAGCACCGACACGCTCTACGGTTGTTAAATAGCCTTGGGTCACTAAAGATGATATACTTTTTCTAACCGTGACAATACTCGTATTGTATTTTTTTGCCAATTCGCTATAAGATGCCAATTTATCACCGGGTTTTAAATTCCCTGCATGTATTGAGTTGATTATATCGTTACTAATACGGTCAACAATTAAAATTTTCATTCTTTTCCAATCGTCACGTTAAATAGGATTGACCTGTTAAACGGCACGCCTCTTTTCTGATATATAATCTTCTCATTCCGATGGGTTCGCCGTCATCGGTAATGGTGTGTGTTATTAATACAATATGTGATTTTTCCGCTATTTGTAACTTTTCCGCCATTCTTTTTTCGCAGGCTTTTGAGGTGATCTGAATGTATTCTGAAAACTGATTTCCGGGATTTATAATTTCCGAAATGCTCTTGTAATTAAAGCCTTCTTGCCATAAGGGAATACCCGCAAAATAAGGAATATACTGTATATCGTACAAAACCGGTTGTCGATTTTTGTACAATAGCCAATTGGTGCGTATAATACGGGATTCCGGTGCAACCCTTAAAAGGTAAACCAGGTCAATAGATGGTTTTATAATTTCCGAACCGAGGAGTTCCGCACGATCGTAATTGTTTTTTAATATGACTTCCGGCGTCATTTGAAAAATAAATTTATCGTTGGTTTTTTCCAAAACATAGTTTCCCTTACCGGGTATTGAATAGATATAGCCTTCTTCGATGAGTTTTTTTAAAGCATTTCTGATTGTAATTCTGGACACGGCATATTCTTCAGCCAAAGTGTTTTCCGGTGGTAAAGGAGTGTCGGCTTTCCAGATACCCTGTTGAATTTTATATTTAATTTTCTCGCCGATGATATCGTATTTATAACCTATGGGATCCACCTCTTTCCATCCATGTTTTGCAAACGCCTACCCCTTCGTAGACATTTTTTGTAAACATATCCGCTCCCACATAGTCTAAGGCTTCGTTATGGGTGGATAATCCGCCAATTAGTATTTTTACCTTTTCTCTAACACCTTTTTCCACCAAAAGATCATTTGCTTCTTTCATATACTTAGTACCCGTAGACATAATCGAGGAAATAGCGATGATATCCGGTTGTTGTTTGAGGGTTTCCTCCACCAAAACTGCAGGAGATACATCGATTCCCAAATCAACAACTTGAAAGCCGGACATCAGGGCAATACTTTTAAAGATGGACTTTCCGATATCGTGAACATCGTATTCAATGGTGCACAGCAAAATTTTTCCGATCGCCTCTTCCGGTGTTCTGTTTTGAAGTTTTAATGAATCAATTTTTAAAATCTCTTCAAAAATAATACCGGCCATCATTAAGTCCGTTACGCCGTAGCGACCCTCTTCGTAATAATAACCGACCATATCTAAACCGGATTGAACGGCTTCTATGATATCTCTTTGGGTGGCTCCTTCTTTTATAGCATATTTTACCAGTTTGATTACTTTTTTTTCTTCTAATTTTATAACAGATGTCGTAATGGCTTCCAGCATATGCATCTCCTAATCTATATATGTTTCAGGTAAAGATCTTTCAATGATCCGTTTTTGTTGTAGTGTCAACTCCGGTTCTTTGTAATTTTCAAGCCGTTCTTTGATTATTGCGTTTGTTTTTTCGAAAACCGAGTCCATATTACCGTCTTCAGCATGATAAGGGTATGGCTTATACTGTTTTCGGATTAATTTTAAGTTGCGTATATTGATGTAGTTACCGTCACAACCCGTTTTTTTAATTTCTTCGGGCATTAAGCTCACATCATTAATTTCTAATCCTTTTAAGTATTTTTCTACTAATAAAAAAAGGTATTCATCTAAAATATACTTATTATAATTAAAAGTATTCATACCGTTGTCGGTTCCAAAAGTATGCATAATACAATCTACTCCAGAAAATACACAGGAAAATAAATTCATAAAGCTTTCAAAACCGCTCTGATAATCCAAAGTAGACGAGTCTGTAAAATTACCGCCCGCTCTGCTTGGAATACCGTAATAACGTCCCATTTCCGCCGCCATCATGGTAAAAAGTGCGGTTGTTGCTTCTCCCATAGCTATACTTGCCGTATACGGATCGGTACCGAAAAGCGGGATCCCGTAAATAATCGGCAAACCCGGACGAACAATTTGAGACAATACCACCCCCGCCAAAACTGCCGCATTGTTCATCAAATAGTTGGATGCAGGCATAGGCGGTGCGGTTAAACCGCTTAAACCGCTACCACAGGCAATCATAATCGGTTGGTTCTCCACTCCGTGAGCAATAATAACATCTCCCGTACCTTCTCCCATAATCAGCGGCGAAGACAGGTTAACATTTCCGATTAAAAGATAATGATCTTTATCATCATAAAATTTTTTAACCAAATCGATACTCCATTTAGCCGTTTCGAAATTATGGGTAATGGAATAAGTCGGTTTATCGGAATACTTGAGTGTCATCAGCATTTTATACCTGTCACGGTAGTCTATCGGAATATCTGACGGCTCCAAACTATAAGGGCATGACAAATCCGACAGATCGTTCATATGGTTGAGCTTGGATACTTCTATAAAGTTTTGTCTTTTTGCCAAGCCCGTATGGCGGTTTCGGTTGACATAAACCGCACCGTAAATCGGTAATTTACAGAGTGTTCCCTCACCGACTGTGACTTTTTTTGCCGGTGTTTGAAGAGAAAAGCAGTTCGGCACCGTTTTCAAAGCTTCTGCAACCATTTTTTCAGATATAAATATAGTTTGTCCAACTACTTTTGCCCCTCTGTTAACCAAAAGGTTTCGTGCTTTGGATGAGTGAACTTTAATACCTGTATTTTTAAGAATATCCAAAGAGTACTCATGGATTTGAGAACATTCGGCCTTGTCGGAAAATGAGTATCGTAACTTCATTCGTTTCCTTTCTTTTCTTATACCTATAAACGACAAACGACGACATGTCGATGCTTTACTTCTTTATAGTATTATAGCAGAGCGTTCATTCATTTACCATGAAACTGTTTTTTGATATACGCTGATTTCTACACTTCATATTCACTTCTTAATAAAATTGTAATTTTATTTTTCGTTATTTGTCAATCTTTTAAATATTGCATTTTTACCTGTTTTGTGTTAATCTAAATGTCAAATCGGAAGGAGCACGCAATGTATAAAAAGGGTATTCAAACTCGAAATCTCATCTATCAATCCGCCAAAAAGATATTTTATGAGAACGGCTATAAAAAAGCACGTATACAAGACATCACAGATATGGCAGGAGTGCCCATCGGCTTGTTTACTTACTACTTTAAAAGTAAAGACGGTATTGTTCAACATTTTTTTTCGGAGTTTTTAACACAAATTTCTTTACATGTCAACGAATCCGTTGATATCGGAACCGAACACTCCATCAAGCGACATGCATTGGTTTCCTGTATCTTTTTTGATATTATTTTTGAGGATCAAAACAATCGTCGTTTTTTTTATGAAACCATTCAAAAAAAATCAAATTACAGAATTCTAAGTAAAACGGTCAACAAAGTGTATCAACACTATCTCGATGATTTTAATATTGAAATTTCCGATCGGGAGTTTGACGATCTTTTAAGGATTGACTTCGGTGCCCGTCGCGAATTCTTTTTATACTACATGGAGGAGGGAAAACAACGGTCTATCGGCGAAATTGTCCATTTGATTAACGGCATTTTCCCGCGACTCATTCGCATCGATCAAGCCGTTATCGATAAAGAATTAAAAGAAGGCATTGCCTTAATGGATTCGGTCGATTATCAAAATATCTGCTTACTGCAATAAAAATCCTGTCGAATTATAAGAAACGTAGTGGAAATCATTATTTCCGCTTTTTTTATTGCTTAACGCTCATTTTTTCTTAGGCTTATTTGTGTTAAAATAAGAAACGGCAAACACTTTAATATGAAAGGAATGCTATGAAAATTATCGAAATACAACCGGGCGAAGAGGGCGAACGTTTAGATCGTTATTTGTTTAAACGTCTCCCCTATGCTGGCAAAAGTCTGATACAAAAATCTCTACGCAAAAAAAATATCACCCTCAACGGTAATAAAGCATTGCCTCAAACCGCTCTGAACTCGGGGGATATAATCAGCGTTTATTTTTCCGACGAAACCTTCGATAAGTTTTCAAAAAAACCGCAGGCAAATCAAAAGCTTCCCGACACCTATTTGCCATTATTTCAGACACCTTTGTATGAAGATTGTCAATTACTGGCTGTCAACAAGCCTGCGGGTCTCTTAAGTCAACCGGACGGTTCGTCTCAATTCGACTTGGCGACACTTGCAGGTTTATATTTGCCCTGGCACCCGAGCTTTACACCCGGTGTATCCAACCGTTTGGATCGCAACACTTCAGGGGTGGTATTAATACCGAAAAACGCTGCTTTTAAACGGAAGGTCGATAACGCCCTCCGTGAACGACATTGTATTAAGGAGTACCGAGCTGTCGTTAGAGGCCGCATAAAAGAATCCCGAAACTTACAACACTATTTATTAAAAGACGAACTGACCAACAAGGTTGCCGTCTATCAACACGCGGTGCCGGGCGCACAACCCGCACGATTAAAAGTTGTTCCTATTAATATCGGAGAGGAGGCAACCTATATATCCGTTTTCTTGGAAACCGGACGCAGTCACCAAATCCGAGCACAATTAAGTGCCGTCGGACACGGAGTATTGGGTGATAAAAAATATGGCAACGACGTAACAGACATACGCCTGCGTATCAAACACCAGCTCTTACACAGCTACCATTATGTGATACCCGATTTGAAAATCGATATTATTGCACCTTTGCCGGAATATTTTAAGCGGTTATTGAATACATTGCACTTATAAGGAGTACTATGGGGTATTGGGAAAACAGAGGACTCAGAGGGTCCGCGCTGGAAGAGATGATCAATCATACCAACCGTTTTTTTAGAGAAAAAGGACTGGCCGTTGTCCAAAAAATACCCACCTCCATCACCCCGGTGGAGCTGGATCCGAAAAAAGGTACCATTAAATTAGCTTATTTTGAAGCAAAAAGCACGGTAGACTATCTGGGCAATATTCAAGGTGTACCCATTTGTTTTGATGCAAAAGAAACAGGACAAAAAAGTTTGCCTATCGCCAACATACACGAACATCAGATTGAGTTTATGACGGATTTTCATAAACAGGGCGGTCTTTCTTTTTTGATTGTTTGGTTTAAGCATTTTAATGAGTACTATCTTTTACCCTTGGAGACATTGCAATACTTTTGGGAAGGGGCAAAAAACGGTGGTCGAAAATCTATCCCCTATCGTGCTTTCGATAAACGCTTAATCATCACTGCAGGAGATAATTATATTTTAAATTATTTAGATACCTTAAATGCTTATTTAGATTTGCAAGGAGAAAAAAATGAAAAAAATAACGAGTTTTGAAATCAACCATTTAGATTTATTGCCCGGCGTTTATGTTTCCCGTAAGGATCCCGTTGGCGACCAAACGGTGACCACCCTGGATATCCGTATGAAAGCACCCAACCGCGAACCGGTTATTAATAACGGCGAATTGCACGCTATGGAGCATTTAGGTGCCACCTTTTTAAGAAACCACCCCGCACACAGCGAAGATATTTTATACTTCGGACCTATGGGTTGTCGTACGGGCTTTTATTTGCTTTTAAAAGGTGACTGGACTTCCCGGAAAGCCTTGCCTCTTGTAAAGGAACTTTTTAAATTTATGGCCGATTTTGATGATACGGTGCCCGGTGCCTCCGCCAGAGATTGCGGCAATTATTTGGATATGAACCTACCCATGGCACGTTACGAAGCACAAAAGTTTTATACGGAAACATTAACAAATATTCAGGACAACTGCTTGGTTTATCCGGAATAAGCAAAAAAACGGCTTTTACGTTTATTTAAATAAACGTAAAAGCCGTTTTTATTAAAAGCTAATTGCTTGTGAGCCAGCCATCGGATTGTCTCCGCTTTTAGAATTCGGATCTTCCGCATTTTCAATAAGGTCTGCAATTGTCGTTTCAGTTAAATAGGTGTCGATATTTTTTTGCAAACTCTTATAATAGCCGTGCACGGGACATCCCTTGGCAGTACCGTTCCAGGAGCAAAAATGGTCATCTTCCAAACAGCGGTTGATGCGCATGTTTTTTTCAAAAAGTTCCATTATATCTATCATGGAAATATCTTCAGGAGACTTTGCCAATTTGTAGCCACCGCCACGCCCTTGGGAGGAATCTACCAATTTGGCAATCCTTAACCGTCTTAAAATTTGCTGCACATAATTATGGGGAATACACATCGCTTCACTAATTTCGAGCGCATTGCTACTGCTATCTTTTTTAGCTAAATAGAGTATGCAACGTATCGCATAGTCAGTCGTAATTTGTAATTGCAAGTCTGTCACCTTCTCTTTAAATGAATCCGATATTTGAAATGACTAAACCTATTAAGGTTTCAATCAAATAAATCTTGCCTGTAAATACACTCAAGCTGATGATTCTTATAATTCCTAGTATATTACCCGATTAAGTATAAAAAATCAAGTCCTTGGACCTATAAAATCAAAAGAGGACTATAAAATACCCACATTTAGTTGCACCTTACAAATGTCTCGGTTCATATAAGTGAATTCCCGCGCCGATTGATTTAATTATCGTGATCTCGATTTAAGGCTTTTAAGATTAAACGATCTAAAAGGCTTCTTTTTGTTTGACCCTGTTGTTCTTTTTTCTTACGCTTTCTATTGATGTTAGCAGTCATTTGGCGAGCATCTTCCAAAACAATCGGATCCTCCGACGGTAACAGAGCGTGCCATTCCCTGGTCAGTTTACCGTTGACTGTCATACCTTCGTAGGTAAAAGCCAGCACCGTCATGCCGGGTACCAACCCCTCCTTTACTTTAGCTTTGCACTCTTTCCAACGATGGTAAGTACCCATGTTAAAGGCTTCGTCCGCAGTGATTATTGTGCAATAGGGTTTATTTTTTATTCTTTTTATTTCTAATAAAGGAAACACATAAAGAAACAATGCCGACAGTACAAACATACCGATAGCAAATAAATAGAGCATCAATTTTTCACCTTTCGGCAGTATGAAAAACAAAATTGCCAACATGGCGACTGTCATTAAAAATAAAAGCATCAGTTTTTGTTTATTGCCTTCCAAACCGTTTTTTTGCAAATGACCGACATAGGCCTCATAACGCTCTTCGTCATAAAACCACAAAATTTTTTCTTCGTTGCTATCCAACAGACGCTTAAAATCCTGTGCTTTTTTTCCGTAATAATAAACCATATATAAGCCGATTAACAGAAATATTCCGCCGAAATATTTGAAATAAAAGCTGTATGCGGCAAGTTGCGGCATCAACATCGGGGTTGCAAAAAATAAAGTGCCGATGATCGCCACGGCACCGCCCAGAATTGCCATGGGCAATTCCGGGTTTTTAATATTTTTTAATAAATTTTTATCCTCAACCATTTTATAAGCCTTTATAGATTTCTCTAACTTCGGTCATCATGCCGCAGGTCATGCTACCTTCAGGGCAAGGACCTTCCAAGCAACGAGGTCCGGCATGAGCAAACAACAAAGGGGCAACCTTTTTACATTGTTGCAACATGGCAACGGCACAGGCACGAATTTCCCATTGAGCTCTCATGCAACAGCGTTGGTTGAAAAAGTGCAACAGTTCACGTACATTCATCGTGGCGACAATTTTTGTTTCGCAAGCATTGGGCAGTACAAAGCGGGCATCTTCGATACCCATTTTTTCCGCATCCATTGCCGCCTTTTTTTCAGGCACACCGTCGGCCATTAAGGTTTCTTTGTGATGTGCGATGAGTTTTTCAGCAATAGCATCGTAGGATTTTTGTGCGTTTTCCATCGCCTGAACATAAAGCTCTTCGGCTTCGGGTATTCCTTTTATTTCGTAGGGGATAATATATTTAAATTGTCCTTCGGTCACATAACGTTGTGATTTCTGACTGTAGCTCGCCATACGATGGCGGACTAATTGGTGGGTTAAGGCTCTGCTGACACCTTCAATTGCAAAGGTAAATGAGGCATGTTCAATAGGCGATGCATGTCCCATTGCCATTAAGCCGGATAAAAATTTGTTGATTTGTTCCGGTGTCAAATTTTCCATAATTTCGTCGGCACCGGCTTTGGAATAACATAATTTTGCCGCCGCCGCCACCAGCTTTTCCGGTTCCGGTGTATGGGCAATCAGTTTAACTTTAAGTCTTGTTTCCATATATGTCCTTCCTTTCAATTTTTATTGTTCGTTTAAATACGCATTCATAGCTTCATTGACGAGTTCATCCGCACGGTTATTGTAATGGTTATCGGCATGACCCTTTACTTTGACAAAGGTTACCCGGTGGTTGGATACGGCTTCATCCAAACGCATCCACAGGTCTTTGTTTTTTAAGGCACCCGCTTTGCCCCTGGTCCAATTTTTTTTCTTCCAACCGTCTATCCATTTTTGGTTAAACGCATTGACAACATAAGCGGAATCGCTGAAAATTTTTACCTCGCAGGGTTCTTTTAGCATCTCCAATCCGACAATAACCGCCGTCAGCTCCATACGATTGTTGGTGGTATCTTCGTAGGCTTTTTGATATTCTTTCTCGACATTTTTTTCGGGGTAACGCAAAATCCCGCCGATGGCTCCGAGGTTTTCCTCATCGAATTGATTGCCTCTGCAACCGCCGTCGGTGTATAACTCCACGTACTTCATATTATTTGACAACAATGTTAAAGATACGACCGGGCACAAAAATTTCTTTAATGACGGTTTTTCCGTTTATGTGCGTAGCAATATTATCGTTTTCCATAGCGACGGCTTTTGCCGTTTCCTTATCGGCTTCCGCGGGAATCGTTATTTTACCGCGTACTTTACCGTTAATTTGTACCGCCATTTCAACGGTTTTTGCTCGGGCTTTTTCCTCGTCGTAGGTCGGCCATTCGGTGTCGTGCAAATTGCCGCCCAGCTCACAAATCTCCCATAATTCCGAAGTAATGTGGGGTGCCACCGGGTATAACAGGGTTAAATATGTTTTTAACTCGTCTGCGGTGATTCCTCCGGTTTTTGTGATATCGTTAAGCAGGCTCATCAAAGCGGCGATGGCCGTATTGTATTTCATATCTTCGTAATCTTCGGATACTTTTTTAACGGTTTGATGGAACGCCGTTTCCATTTCAGGACGATAGCCCTCTCCTGCTACGATGCTGTCCTGCAGGCGAAACACCCTGTCTAAAAAGCGTTTGCACCCTCTGCTTCCTTCGTCGGACCACGGAGTTGCTTTTTCGTAATCACCGATGAACATTACGTAGGTTCGTAAAGCATCGGCACCCATTTTTTTGATGATATCATCGGGGTTAACCACATTTCCCCTGGACTTTGACATCTTCTCTCCGTCCGTACCTAAAATTAAACCTTGTGCCGTCCGTTTTTTGTAGGGTTCCTTTGTGGGAACTTGTCCGATATCGTATAAGAACTGGTACCAAAAGCGAGAGTACAATAAGTGTCGGGTAACGTGCTCCATACCGCCGTTGTACCAGTCGACGGGCATCCAAAATTTTAGTTTTTCCGGATCTGCAAAGGCTGTATCGTTACGGTTGTCCAGATAACGGATAAAATACCAGCTGGAACCCGCCCATTGAGGCATGGTGTCGGTTTCCCGCTTGGCGGGACCGCCACATTGGGGGCATGTGGTTTCATACCATTCGGGTATATTTGCCAAAGGTGATTGACCGGTATCCGTCGGTTGGTAGCTCTCTACCTTCGGGAGTTCCAAGGGCAGCTCTTCCTCCGGTACGGGAACCATCCCGCATGTGGGACAATGGATAATGGGAATGGGCTCTCCCCAATAACGTTGACGATTAAAAGCCCAGTCTTTCATTTTATAATTAACCGTTTTTTTGCCGATGCCGGCTTCTTCCAATTTTTGAATGGTCAGATCGATAGCTTCCTTAACCTGCAATCCGTTCATAAAATCGGAATTGACCATGACGCCCGAATCGGTATCGCAATAGGCTTGCGTCTGTACATCGACGTCGGATTGAACCACCTCAATAATCGGCAAGTCGTAGGCCTTTGCAAAGTCCCAGTCCCTGGTATCGTGGGCGGGTACCGCCATAATGGCACCGGTGCCGTAGCCCATCATCACGTAGTCGGCGATAAAAATCGGAATAACTGCTTCACTTAGCGGATTGACCGCTTCGATCCCCGCAATACGTACACCGGTTTTTTCTTTTGCCAATTGGACACGTTCAAATTCGGTTTTATGCAGAGCCTGGTGTTGGTAGGCTTTAATTTCCTCCATATTGATGATATGATCCGCCATTTCTTCCAAAATGGGGTGCTCCGGTGCAATGACCATAAAAGTTGCACCGAAAAGGGTATCCGGTCGTGTGGTAAACACTTTGAGTTTTTGTCCGTCGGCGTCATATTCCGAGGGCTTGACATCAAAATCCACCTCCGCACCGACGGATTTACCGATCCAGTTTTCCTGCTCCAACCGAATTCGGGGCAAGTAGTCGACATCTTTTAATCCCGCCAGCAGTTTTTCCGCATAGTCTCTAATTTTTAAAAACCAAACGTCTTTTTCCAACTGAATGACTTCGGAGTTGCATCGATCGCAACGTCCGTCTCTGAAATCTTCGTTTGCCAGGACAACCTTGCAATTGGTACAAAAATTAACATAGGTGCGGTCTCTGTAAGCCAGACCGTGTTTAAAAAGTTGCAGAAAAATCCATTGTGTCCATTTATAATAAGCAGGATCCGTCGTGTCAATGACTCGATCCCAGTCGAAAGAGTAACCGACCGCTTTCAACTGTTTGGTGAATGTGTCGATATTTTCGTCGGTAACGGCTCTGGGATGTTTACCGGTTTTAATAGCATAATTTTCGGTGGGCAATCCGAAGGCGTCAAATCCGATCGGAAACAACACATTGTGGTTTTCCAAACGTCTTTTTCGGGCTATTACTTCCAAAGAGGTATAGGCCCTTAAGTGCCCAACATGCAGACCGGCACCCGACGGGTACGGAAACTCTACCAACAGGTAAGAATTTTCCTTATTCGGATCTTTACCCGCGCGAAAGGTTTTCTCCTGTTCCCATCGGTCTTGCCACTTTTTTTCTATCTGTTTAAAATCATACGGTTTCAAATACTCCCTCCAAACCCGACAGGGTAATCTATCGATTTTTTGTTTATTTATCAAGCTATTATCACTAAAAACCTGTTGTTCTATTATAATATGGTGGGAGATAACCGTCAAGGTGAGGCTACTCGGAACAAGGTGTACCCGACTTTCAATATCAAATTTTTTTGCCGACAGGCGAACACACCCGATTGTACCACCTGTGCACCTGTGTATGGTATAATACTTCCATCATTTTTAGGAGGCACAAATTGAAAAGACCACTACTTACCGTTCATCTTAATAAAATCAAACACAATGCCCGCACATTAATTAACCGCTGTCGACAAAACAACATCACCGTTACGGCTATCACAAAATGTATTTCGGGTATGAGAGCTATCGCGCAAACCTTTGTTGACGAGGGCGCACCGGCGATCGGTGACTCCCGAGTTCAAAATTTACAACACTTCGATACAATTGATTGCGATAAATGGCTGATACGCATCCCCATGATTTCGGAAGCGGCGGACGTGGTACGCTACACCACACACTCGTTAAACTCGGAGCTTGCCACCATGGCGGCTTTAAGCGCAGCAGCCGTAAAGGCCGACCGTACCCACAAAATACTGTTGATGACGGATGTGGGCGATTTGCGGGAAGGTTATTTTAACAAAGATCGTTTTTTACAGGATGCCGAAAAGGCACATAAGCTGCCCAACCTGCAAATCGCGGGTATTGCCACCAACCTGTGCTGTGTCAGCGGTGTGTTGCCGAGCATTAAAACCTACGAGCGTCTTGAGCAATTCAATAAGACCTATGTGCAGGCTTTTGGCAATACCCCCCACTATGTATCCGGCGGCGCGACCAGCTCCTACCCCATGCTATTGGAAGGTACTTTACCGGGTTTCATTAACAACCTGAGAGTCGGCGAATTGTTGTTATTCGGAGAAGATACCTCCAATCACCGCAGTTTCGATGATTATTATCAAGACGCCTTTACCTTGGAAGGCGAAATTGTCGAGCTCAAGGAAAAGCCCTCCCTGCCCGTAGGTGACATCGGGTTGGATGCCTACGGCAATCAGCCGACTTTTGTAGACCGCGGCATTCGCAAGAGAGCAATTTTAGCCTTTGGCCGTCAAGATGTAGGTGTCGACTATTTAAAACCTTTCGATGAAGGGATTACCCTTATCGGAGCCAGTTCGGACCATACCGTCCTGGATGTAACGGATAGTGCACTAAACTACCGTGTAGGCGATGTAATTCGCTTTCAGGCCAATTACCAAGCGGTGCTCCATTTAACCACTTCGGCGTATGTAGATAAAATTATCCTTTAAATGTATTTTCTATCCCGGCGAAATACCAACCGGTACAGATCCTATCGATAAAAGTCTTTTGGTTTAGTTTATCCCAACACCGGGTCGTCCATGCATTTTGCCGTGTACACTACAAAGCAGACCCTATGGCTACCGGGTGTTGTTTCTTTACAAGCAGTATTATCCATAACGTGCGAAACAAAAAAACTTCGAACTCTGTCCGAAGTTAATGGTTCAAAAAAGTGTTTGGCGCACAAGCCGGTTACGCAGACCTGTTATTTAACACTCTTTCACCAAAAATCGTAAATTCGCTTCACTCAAATTTACAGCTTTTTATCGGTTTGCTTTGCGGGTATTAATACGCGGTCTGCTTTAAGACTTGTACGCTTAAAACCTTTCTTTTTAATTTATATTTACAAACGTCCTTCTTTTTCTAAAAAAGGTTTAATAAATTGCCCCGTATAGGATTTCTCGCATTTTGCTACCTCTTCAGGCGTTCCGGTAACCACAAGGGTACCACCGTCATCACCGCCCTCGGGTCCCAAATCGATGATATGGTCTGCCACTTTAATGACATCCAACTGGTGTTCGATGACAACCACCGTGCTGCCTGAGTCCACCAAACGTTGCAAAACGGACACAAGGCGGTCGATATCCGCCATGTGCAGCCCTGTGGTCGGTTCATCTAAAATGTAGAGGGTTTTACCCGTATTTTGTTTGTTGAGTTCCGATGCCAGTTTAACCCGTTGGGCTTCGCCTCCGGACAACTGGGTCGAGGGTTGCCCCAATTTAATATAGCCTAAGCCGACATCGTACAGGGTTTGCAATTTATCTTTAATACGAGGTATATTTTTAAAAAACTCCAAACTTTCCTCGACTGTCATATCCAGTACATCGGCAATATTTTTATCCTTATATTGAACTTCCAGGGTTTCGCGATTATAGCGGGAGCCGCCGCAAACCTCGCACGGTACGTAGACATCGGGTAAAAAATGCATTTCGATTTTTAATATCCCGTCACCGTTACATTTCTCGCAACGCCCGCCCTTAACATTAAAACTGAAGCGCCCTTTTTGATAACCTCTTGTTTTTGCTTCCGGTGTTGCGGCAAACAAATCCCGAATATGGTCGAATACGCCGGTATAGGTTGCCGGGTTAGAGCGAGGCGTTCGCCCGATGGGGCTTTGGTCGATGGCAATCACCTTATCCAAATAGTTAAGCCCGCGAATTTCTTTCGCTTTGCCGGCTCTTTTCCGTGAACGATTTAAAATATTTTGAGCGGTCTTTAACAAAACCTGATTAACCAGAGTGGATTTACCCGACCCGGAAACACCGGTCACACAAATAAATTTACCTAACGGGAAATCGACATCAATATTTTTCAGATTGTTTTCCTGAGCACCGACAACCGTTACCACCTTGCCGTTGCCCTCCCGTCTGCTTTCGGGAATACTGATTTTTCTGGCACCGCTAAGGTACTGCCCCGTTAAGGATTGGGGGTTTGCCATGATTTCCTGTGCCGTACCGGTCGCCACGACCTTGCCGCCGTGAACGCCGGGGCCGGGGCCGATATCAACAATCCAGTCGGCTTCAAACATGGTTTCTTCATCGTGTTCCACAACTAAGAGCGTGTTGCCCATATCGGTTAAATTACGTAAGGCTTGTAATAGTTTTTTATTATCCCTGTTATGCAGACCGATGCTGGGTTCGTCCAAAACGTAAAGAACTCCCACCAAGCCCGATCCGATTTGGGTCGCCAAACGAATCCGTTGACTTTCTCCCCCGGAAAGCGTCGCTGCATTTCTGGACAGGGTTAGGTATTCCAAGCCGACATTTTTTAAAAAGTTTAATCGTGCATTGATTTCCGTAAAAATAGCCTGTGCAATGGCAGCATCCGTCACCGACAACTCCAAGCTCTTAAAAAATTCAATTAAATTTTTTACGGACTTTTCCGTTAAATCGATGATATTGATACCGCCGACCGTCACCGCTAAAGACATGGGGTTCAGGCGTTTACCGCCGCAGGTTTTACAGGGGATTTCCGCCATGTATTTTTCGATATGAGAACGCATGGCTGTGGATTTGGTTTCCACATAACGTCTTTCCATGTTGTTGACCAACCCCTCAAATTGAGCGGTATAGGTGCCCGTGAATTTTCCGGTATCGTGCTCGATGGCAAACTCATCGTCGGAACCGTATAACAATTCCTGGATAAAGGCTTCCGGTGCTTCCTCCAGTGGTTTGTCCATGGAAAACCCGTGCTTCTTAACCAGTTTTTTAATAAAGACGGTTAAGGTGCGATTGCTGTTTTTTAAACCGAAGTGTTTTATTCCGCCCTTATTGATAGACAGGCTTTTATCCGGAATTAACAAATCGGGGTCGATTTCTTTATGAAAGCCCAATCCGTTACAAGCCGGGCACATACCGAAGGGGTTATTAAAAGAAAAACTGCGCGGTTCCAACGCCCCCATTGAAATATTGCAATCGGGGCAACTGAGGTGCTCGCTGAACAATTGCCGTTCACCACCGATCACATCGCAAATTGCCAAGCCTTCCGCCAACTTTAAAGTGGTTTCCAGAGAGTCGGTAAGGCGTTTGTCGATGCCTTCCCGCATTTTTAAACGGTCAACCACCACTTCAATAGTATGCTTGATATTTTTGTTTAACTCGATATCTTCCGAGGTTTCTCTTTCTTCCCCATCCACCAATAAACGTACATAACCATCTTTTTTTAACTTCTCCAAAAGTTTTTTGTGTTGGCCTTTGGCACCGCGCGCTACCGGCGCGATCAGCTGAAAGCGTGTGCCTTCAGGCAAGGTTTTTATTTGATCCACCATTTGGTCGATACTTTGGGATGAAATGGGCTTGCCGCATTTAGGACAGTGGGGCTTGCCGATTCGTGCATACATCAATCTGAAATAATCATAAATTTCCGTAACGGTTCCAACAGTGGATCTGGGGTTACGGTTGGTGGTTTTTTGATCGATGGAAATAGAAGGCGACAACCCGTCAATTCGCTCCACGTCGGGTTTTTGGGTCTGCCCTAAAAATTGTCGGGCGTACGCCGAGAGAGATTCCACATAACGTCGCTGACCCTCCGCGTAAATAGTATCAAAAGCCAGGGAGCTTTTCCCCGAACCGCTGAGTCCCGTCATCACAACCATGCGATCCCGCGGGATTCGTATATCAATATTTTTTAAATTATGTTCTTTCGCACCGTATACATCGATGGTTCTCATAATTCTCCTTTTAATTCTCTGATTTTATCGCGTAATTCCGCCGCGCGTTCAAACGCCAAGTTTTCCGCCGCAGCCCGCATTTCCGCCTGTAACTCTTCTATTTTCGCTTCGACATTATAGTTGTCTTCCGGTACATTGTATTCCGTACTGCCCTCCGCGACCTTTGTCGCCTCGATAATATCGTGGACTTCCTTGCGCACACTTTGGGGAATAATGCCGTGTTCTTCGTTATAAGCCATTTGAATGGCGCGACGTCGGTTGGTTTCTTCAATTGCCCGTGACATGGATCCGGTTATCCGATCGGCGTACATGATGACACGTCCGTCAACATTACGTGCCGCCCGTCCGATGGTCTGGACCAGGGATACCTCCGAACGCAAATAACCTTCCTTATCCGCGTCTAAGATAGCCACCAGTGCCACTTCCGGAAGGTCCAAGCCTTCCCGCAACAGGTTGATACCGACCAAAATATCAAAAGTACCCAATCGCAAGTCTCTTAAAATTTTCATCCGCTCGATGGTATCAATATCCGAGTGCAGGTAATTAACACGAAAATTCATTTCTTTGAGGTATTGGGTTAAATCCTCCGCCATTTTTTTAGTGAGGGTGGTGATAAGAACTCGATGTCCTTGTTCCAGGGTTTTGTTGATTTCACCGACCAAGTCGTCGATTTGTCCGGCAATCGGGCGCACAAAAATTTCGGGGTCTACCAAACCCGTCGGTCGGATGATCTGTTCGACAACCTGTTGGCTGTGCTCCTTCTCGTAATCTCTCGGGGTGGCGGTGGTAAAAATCATCTGGTTGATTTTACCTTCAAACTCCTGAAAATTTAAGGGTCTATTGTCATAGGCCGAAGGCAAACGAAACCCGTAATCCACCAAATTCTTTTTTCGCGCCTTATCCCCGGCACTCATTCCGCCGATTTGAGGAATCGACACGTGGGACTCATCAACGATAATTAAAAAATCTTCCGGGAAATAATCGATGAGGGTAAAGGGTGGCGAACCCGCCGGTACATCGTTGATATAACGGGTATAGTTTTCGATTCCATTGCAATACCCCATTTCCTGAAGCATTTCGATATCGTAGTTGGTACGTTGCAACAACCGTTGGGCTTCCACCAATTGGTTGTGCTCCTGAAAATAGGTATAACGCTCCGCCAATTCTTCCCGAATACCGGCAATGGCATGTTCCAATTTTTCCGGTGTGGTCGTATAGTGGGAAGCGGGAAAAATAGATACATGGTTCAGCTCTCCGGTAATTTCCCCCGTCAAGGTATCAATCTCCGATATACGGTCTATTTCGTCGCCGAAAAACTCAAGACGTAGAGCTTTACCCGAGGATGCGGCGGGAAAAATTTCCAAAATATCCCCCCGTACCCGAAAATTATTTCTTTCGAATGCGATATCGTTACGGGTGTATTGGATGTCCACCAATTTTCGGATAATTTGATCTCTGTCCCGTTCCATGCCCGGACGCAGAGACAATACGAGGTTTTCGTAATCCACCGGACTACCCAAACCGTAAATACAGGAAACCGATGCCACTACTACCACATCTTTGCGTTCAAAAAGTGCGGCTGTGGCGGAGTGACGCAATTTATCGATTTCGTCGTTAATGGAGGCGTCCTTTTCTATATATAAATCCGCCCCGGGCACATAGGCCTCGGGTTGGTAATAATCGTAATAGGATACAAAGTATTCGACGGCATTGTAGGGGAAAAAACTTCTAAATTCATTTGCCAATTGCGCCGCCAAGGTTTTATTATGGGCAATCACCAAAGTGGGTTTTTGTACCTTTTCGATGAGCTTTGCCATGGTATAAGTTTTCCCTGAACCCGTTACACCCAACAGTGTCTGAAACTTTAAACCTTTTTGAACCCCCGCCGCCAAGGAGGCAATGGCCTTCCCTTGGTCGCCACGGGGAACATATTCGGATATGACTTTAAAAGAATTGTTGTTCATCGGCATCACTCCTCTCCTTTTTATTTTCAGTCCGACGGTTTATCATCGTGATGATTGTTTTTACTCAATCCTTCGATTGTGCCATAATTTCTAACGCTTTTTGTAGTTGTGTATCTTCCTCTTCCGGAATCATTAATTCGTTTTTTACATTTTCCGGCAATTCAACCGTAATGTCAGGTTCGATGCCTTTTTTATCGATATTTCTGCCTTCGGGTGTAAAGTATTGTGCCACCGTTACTTTATATCCGGATTGATCTCTTAATGGAAACACATCCTGAACGACACCTTTACCGAAGGTCTGAACGCCGACAACCTGTGCCCGCTGATAATCCTGCATGGCGCCAGCAAAAATTTCCGATGCGGATGCGGTGTTCTCATTAACCAAAACCGTCATGGGGCCTTCCCAAAGCTTACCCGTTTCGGTTTCGTAATCCGTGCGGTTACCGGCTTTGTCCTCCGTGTACACCGCTATCCCTTCATCAATAAACAAATCGACAATTTCTACACATACATCCAATAACCCGCCGCCGTTGTTTCTAAGATCCACAACCAACGCCTGCATGTTTTGAGATTTTAAATCTTCTAGGGCGGTTTGAAATTCTTCTGTAGATTTTTCGTTAAATTGGTTTAATTCGATATAACCGATATCGCCGATCATTTTGGATTCTACGGTTTTACTGACAATCGCTTCTCTGACAATATCAAAGGTGAGGTTTTCGTTTTCTCTCAGAACTTCCAGCGTAACGGCGGTACCGCTTTTTCCCCGCATTTTATCGACGGCATTTTGCAATCCTTTGCCCGTAATATCCTCACCGTCTACTTTTACAATGATGTCTTTGCTTAACATGCCGGCTTGCGCGGCAGGGCTGCCTTTAATGGGTACAATTACTTCAATTTGTCCCGATTTATTTTCCGTTACCATAATGCCCACGCCTTCAAACTCTCCCGTGGTGGCGTCCATTAAATTTTTAAAATCCGCCTGATTCAGGTATTCCGTATAAGGGTCTTCGGTTGCGGCGAAAAGTCCACGTAACGCACCGTCCATTAAGGTTGTCGTATCCAGGTCTTTGTAATAGGTACGTTTTAGCTGACGTTGCAATAGGGACAATTTTTTAATACCGTCCACCGTTTCTCTGTCATCGACAGCAACAGTTACATGGTTGGGTAAGTGGATAATACCGACACCCGTCAGTAAAAATGTGCATAGATTGGTAATGATCAATATAAGTGCCAATGCTTTAAAAGAAAAACCTTTATGTTGATTGTCCAAAAGAACCTCCTGAAATTGTTAAGTTTTCGCTATGAGACTATAAGCGGTTGCTATGTTGCGCTATTATTAAAGCCATTTGTAAACTGCCGTTTGCTTATGGACGCTGTCTTATGCTTAATAAAAAACCGTCCATAAACAACAAGAAAGAGGATTTCTCCTCTTTCGTTGAAATGCTTATATCAGTTTAATGATTTTGTCTGGTAAATAGCTTAAGCCTTGTGCTTCAAATTGCTCGACAATAATGGCTAATAAGGCAAGTAGTTCATCGGGTTTTGCCATCCGCCGTTAATCAGCATTCCGAAGTGTAAGTGAGGGCCGCTGGATATTCCGGTAGATCCGACATAACCGACCGTTTGCCCTGCCGATACTCTTTCTCCTGCGGAAACGGCATAACCGCTTAAATGTCCGTAATATCCCGAGACACCGCCGCCAAAATCAATGACGATTAAGTTACCGTACCCGCCTGCATATGAGGCTTCCGTTACAACACCGTCGGCAATCGCAACGCAAGGTGTTCCCGTAGCGGCACCGATATCGATACCGTTGTGGTAGGAACTGCCTCCGAAGTAGGAAACGTCGGAGCGTGGTCCGAAGGGTGAGGTAATGTAGTAAACACCCGGTACGGGCCATACATAACCTGAGGGTGACGTTTCAGAAGGTAATTCGACTTCCGGATGAGGATCCGGCGCGCCTTGTCGGGCTGCCTCTTCTTTCTCTTGACGGATTCTTTCCATCTCCGCTTCCTGCTCGGCAACGATTTGTTGTACCTTCGCGTCGGCTTGCGCTTCCGCTGCATCCTTTGCCTCGATTTCCTTCATAAAGTTGTCAATTTCCTGTTGGTTCGCCGCACGAATGGCTTCCTGCTCGGCTTTTTGTACCTCCTGCTCATCCTTGGCTTTTACCTGTTGCTCTTTAGACGCTTCTATGTCTGCCAAAGCGTCTTCGACTTCTTCTTTTTTGTCTTCTATTTCATTTCTCTTATCTTCAATATCTCTCACCGATTTTTTGTCGGCTTTCATAATGGCACCCATTTTATCGGCTCTTGATATAAAGTCCGAGAAATCTTCGGAAGAAAAGAGTAGTTCGAGATAACCGTCGTTACCGTACATGTACATCACGCGTACACGACTGTTGAGATCTTTCTCCATTTCTTCCAATTCCTGTTCCGCCGTTGCCAATTCTTTTTTGACTTCCTGGATCTCTCGATTTTTATCTTCAATTTTATAATCGAGTTCCTTAATTACGGTATTAATGCCGGCGATGGTTTCGTCCAGTCTTTCCATTTCACTGATAACTTCGTCGATGGAAACTTTCTTTCGATCCACTTGAGACTGAAGTACCGCCCTTTCTTCTGCTATGTTTTTCTTGTCCTGTTTTGCTCTTTCCAATTCGTCGTTACTCGCCAATGCATGAGGTGTTATGAGTGTTGCCATTAATAAGACGGACAATAAAAACGATCCTAACCGTTTAAAATTCATGTTTGCAATTTCCTCCTAGACATCTAAAAACTTTTTCATTGCAAAACGACTTCCGATGGCTCCAAGAGCCATACCGTAGATGATAAAAAAAACAATGATTTGTCTGAATACCGATTCCGGCGACGCCAGCAAGCTCTGAACGGGTATGACGACGTTGCCTTTAATCATACCGAAAAAATAATAATACCCCAGTCTGAGCAATAACAGTGCGGAAACCGCCGCTATTAAGCCCAAAACCATCCCTTCAAAAACGAAGGGTGTTCTTATATATCTATCTGTTGCTCCCACATACTTCATGATGCCTATTTCTTTTCGACGCGCATAGATGGTCAATTTAATGGTGTTGAATATCAATACGAAAGATATGACGGTAAGCACAGCAAGAACCAATACACTTAAAATGTTGACAAAATAATTAAACCTTAACAACGAATCGACATAATTGTCGCCATAACGGATATACTCGACGCTGTCTCCGGAGCGGGTTTGCACATAGGTCTTAACCACCTCCAAATTTTCCGGTTTGTCTACTTTTATAATAAAAGAAACCGGCAAAGGGTTATTTTTTTCGGATAAATCTTCCGTTAAAACGGCATAATTTTCCAACTCATCGGAAAATTTCTCCTTTGCCTTTTGAACATCCTCAAAAGTAAGTTCCACAATGTGGGGGTTGTCCTTTAACGCCTTTTCCAAATTGGATTTTTCCAAGGTTGTGTAATCTTCACGCAAAAAAATTTGCATTTGCAAACGACTTTCCACATTTGCTGTCAGGGATCGAATATTCAGTGTAAACACCACGAAAATTCCCAAAATCATTAAAGCCGCTGTAATGGATAAAACCGAAATTACACTCATCAGGCGATTTCTGGAAATACTCTGCAGACTTTCTCTGAGCATTGTCCTCAGGACGGATGCTTTATTAAAAGAAGCCATGGTCGTACCTGCCCTTGGACTCGTCGCTGATCACTACACCCTGTTCCAAAGTCACAACTCTTTTTTCCATACGATCCACCATAGATTGGTTGTGGGTTACCACGACCATTGTTGTACCGTAGTCGTTGATTTTTGTCAGCAAATTCATAATATCTTCGGATGTATCGGGATCCAAGTTTCCCGTCGGCTCGTCACAAATTAAAATTTGAGGATTGTTAATGATGGCTCTTGCAATTACCACCCGTTGTTGTTCGCCACCGGAGAGCTCGTCGGGGTAGTGATTCATGCGATGCGCCAATCCGACCATTTCCAAAGCATTGGGTACCTTTTTTTTGATTTTACTTTGGGGTCGCCCGATAATTTCCATCGCGTAGGCGACGTTTTCATATACGCTTTTGTTTTCCAGCAATCTGAAATCTTGAAAAACAACGCCTATTTTTCGCCTTAAGTAAGGGATTTCTTTTTTTGTTAATTGTGAAATATCGTAGCCGTTAATTTTAACGGTACCGCCGGTTACATCAATTTCACGCAATAAAAGTTTAATAAAAGTCGATTTACCTGCACCGCTTCGCCCGACCAGAAACACAAACTCTCCTTTCTCGATGCCGAGATTAACATGTCGAAGTGCGTGTTTTGCATTTTTTTCGTAGGTCTTTGTTACATCTATAAATTCTATCATGGTTGTTACTCAATCGTTCTTCCGTTTGCGCGATGGTTATTTGACACATACATCCATACATTCATTTAACGGTTAATTTCTTTAATAAAAAAATACATACTTTAAGATTATTGTTAATTGTATCTTTATTTGGCAATCTTTTCAAGTGAAGAAGCAAATACTTAAGGGCAATTCGCAACTTTTTATACTGCTTTTATACTTTATTGCTGCTTGTTTTGCGATCGCTTTCAATACTTAGATATTTCTTGATAAAATACTCAGTCGATCTTCTTATCTTTTAAAAACTTTATTGACAACAGAGCCACGCTTATAAATTGTAATTATTAATCTTTTATAGTTTCGCCTTTGGATAAAGCGATAAGGAAGAGAGAAATGAAAGTATTGTTATTTGCTGCCGGTACTATGGGTAAGGGCGGCATTATGGCTCTTCAAAATTTTCCGGGTATCGAATCGTTACCGTTACGGATTTAAACTTGGAAGCAGCTCGAAAATTTGTAAAAAAGAGGTTCCCTTACGGAGTCCGTAAGAGATACCTCTTTTGATATCGGCTTCAAATCAAACAAAAGTCGTTTGATGATATGAATATAATTTATTTTAAGGCTTCTTTTAAAACATCTACCTTATCCAGCTTTTCCCAGGTCAAGTCCAAGTCGTCCCGTCCGAAATGTCCATAGGAGGCAACTTGTCTGTAGACAGGCTTTCTTAAATCCAGGTCGCGAATAATAGCTGCGGGGCGCAGGTCAAAGTGCTGATTGATCAGCTCTTTAATGGCTTCATCATTTATTTTTCCGGTACCGAAGGTATCCACATAAACGGATACGGGATGGGCAACGCCGATGGCATAGGCCAGTTGCACCTCACAACGATCGGCCAACCCCGCGGCAACAATATTTTTTGCGACATAGCGTGCGGCATATGCGGCGGATCGGTCGACTTTTGTCGGGTCTTTTCCGGAGAAAGCACCGCCACCGTGGCGTCCGTAGCCGCCGTAGGTGTCAACAATAATTTTTCGACCGGTCAAGCCCGCATCCCCTTGGGGACCTCCGATAACAAAACGACCCGTCGGGTTGACTAAAAATTTGGTGTTATCGTCCATCAACTCTGCCGGGATAACCGGTTTAATGACTTTTTCAATCATATCTTCGCGGATGGTTTCCAAGGAGATATCGGGGCTGTGTTGCGTTGAAATAACCACCGTATCCACTCTGGTCGGAATGTCGTCAACATATTCTACGGTTACTTGTGCTTTACCGTCGGGACGCATATAGGCCACTTCACCGGATTTGCGTACGTCCGCCATTTTTTTTGTCAATTTGTGTGCCAAGTAAATAGCCATAGGCATATAGGTTTTTGTTTCGTTACAAGCGTAACCGAACATCATGCCCTGGTCTCCGGCCCCGGTGGCGTATTCGTCGTGCTCTTTACCTTCTTTCGCTTCTAAAGATTTATCGACACCCATGGCAATGTCCGGAGATTGTTCGTCGATGGATACTAATACCGCACAGGTTTCGCAATCGAAGCCGTATTTGGCACGATCAAACCCTATATTTCCTACGACTTCTCTTACAACGGCGGGAATATCCACATAACAATCGGTGGTAATTTCTCCTGCAACCAATACCATTCCCGTCGATACCGATGTTTCGCAAGCAACCCTGCCCATCGGGTCTTTTTCCAAAATAGCATCTAAGATGCCGTCGGATATTTGGTCACACATTTTATCCGGATGGCCTTCCGTTACCGACTCGGATGTAAATAAATAGTTCATTCATATCTCCTTTTGTTGAATTAAATAAAAAAACAGCCTCATATTTACTATGAGGCTTAAAGTCTGAAAACCCCATCATTACAGTTCACTGCAGGTATTGGCACCAATACAATTCATATGCTGGTTGCCGGGTTTCATAGGGCCTGTCCCTCCACCGCTCTGGATAGGTTGTATTCAATTACTTGATCAGTATAACGCTCTTTAATGTAACTGTCAAGGTTCTCAGTTCATGAAAGCTTCAATTTCCGCCATCTCTTTGATGATGCCCGTACTTAAGTTGACGGGACCCTCTTCGGTGATTAAAATGTCGTCCTCGATGCGAACACCGACACCGTGTTCTTTAATATATAACCCCGGTTCACAGGTTAGTACCATACCGGGTTCCAAAACGTATTCCCGTTTGTCCTTTGTGTCGTGAACGTCTATACCCAGGGAATGGCCGATACCGTGATAATAGTATTGATCGATGTTGCGGTCTTCCGGAACCAAACCGACACTCAAACATTTTTCCAAAAACAATTCTTTGGTTTTGTTTTGCAATGCTTTCATTTCGACGCCCGGTCGGTAGTGTTTGATTAATTCTTTCTGAACGTCCAAAACAATGCCGTACACTGTTTTACGTACACCGGTGTAGCGACCGTCTACCGGGTAGGTACGTGTAATATCGGCACAATAGCCCTTGTAGCGTGCACCTAAATCCAATAACAATAAGGTTTCGGGAGCCAAGGTTGCGTTGTTTTGAACATAGTGTAAAGTTGTTGCGTGTTCGCCGGAGGCGGCAATAGTCGGAAAAGCCAATCCTTCGGCACCGGCCATACGAATGCTGTACTCGAATAAGGCGTCCATTTCCAATTCGTTTTTATTCGATTTTAAATTTTTAAGCAAGGTTTCCAAAGCAACTTGTGTAATATCAATTGCTTTTTTTATTGCATGAATCTCCTCTTCCTGTTTATAAAGACGCATGGCGGCAAGCACGGGACCGATGTCTTGTGCATTTTTGCCTGTTAAGTGGGCTGCCGCTTTTTCCTCAAGGGCTAAGCTTTGGTGCTTGGGTGCCGTCCGATCAAAATAATAAGTGTTGACCAGCTCCAAGCTGCAAAGGTCTTCGGTGAACTGCGGCATAAAAGCAACATCACGAATACCGGACAAGGCGGCTGCCTGTTCCGGCAGTATTCTGGCACCGACCCACTTAACAGTGACGGGATCGTTCTCAATTACATACAATTTTTCGGTTACATTTCCATGTTGGTCCTTTACCAACAATAAAACAATATCGGGTTCCGTTAAACCGGTGAGATAATAAAAGTTATTGTCATAAAAAAAGGGATAATTGGCATCTAGGGACTGTGTAATTTCCCGACCGGAATATACGATAACGGCACAACCGTTTTCCAATTTTTCCGCTAAACTCTGACGATTATTTTGATAAAATTTCGGTGATAAACTCATAGCTTCCTCGATTTCTTTCTGTATTATTTTATTTATTTTTTATAAAACATATTTTTCCAACAACCAGGCAACGCCGTCTTCGTTGTTGTTTTTTAAACCGACCGCATCGCTGACGGCTTTTACGACAGGCAATGCGTTTTGAACGCTTAATCCCAAGCCCGCATTGCGAACCATGCCGACATCGTTACCGCTGTCGCCGATACAGCAAATCTCTTCCTGTTGAATGTTTAATTGCTGTGCCAATGCACGAATTGCATTGAATTTGCACAAATTTTCCGCAGTGATTTCAATCAAATACTTTGCCGACATAAAGACGGACAAGCCCGGGCGTTTTAAAGACATCAAAGTGTCATGAACCTTGTCGTTTTCTCTGAAAAAAATCATCTTCAACACTTTATTCGGAACATTGCACAAATCATCGATATAACGTACATAGGAACGCAACCCGCCCTTTATGCTGCCATATACGGCACTTAAAGGTTGGTCTTTGATATCGTAATAAATGTTCTCGTAGGTGGCGACCATACACGGTATGCCCGTCAGCCGCACTTCTTTCAATAATTGTAAATAGATAGGCTTTTCCATTACGCCGAAAGTGCGGTGAATTTTGTCTTCGTTAAATAACGTGCCGCCACCGTCGCCGATATGCAATTGTTTTTCTAAGTTTAAATTGATCTTTTTTATAAAAGTCAATTGGGCTCTGTTAAAGCGGCCGCTTGCGGTTACAAAGTGAATGCCTTTGTCCAAACACGCCTTGATGGCCTTGCGATTACCTTCGGTGATACGCTTGTCATCGGTAAGCAAAGTATCGTCCAAATCCGTTGCAACCAATTTAATCACATTAACCTCCTATGGCCGTTAAACCGAAATAACATAATAACGAAACCACTACCCCGGCTACGGCCGCACCAATCATGGAGGAAATCAAACCGTGTTTAAAATCCATATCCATTAAAGATGCCGCAAGACACCCCGTCCATACACCGGTGCCCGGTAAGGGAACGGCTATAAAAATGGTTAGCCCCCAAAATTCGTACTTTGCAATCTCTTCGGATTTACGCATACCCCTGTCGTGAATCCAATTGGCCAAGGGTCCGAAGAGCTTTGTACCTCGCATCCAATTTAAAATTGTTGGCATCAAAAGAAGGATAAAGGGTGCCGGCAGCACACTGCCCAACCATGCTAAAAAATAGGTTTTAATGTAAGGCATGTGATGCGCAAATATGCCCCACGGTATAGCGCCTCTTAATTCCACAATGGGAATTGCGGAGATAACAAACACTTGTAGATCCGGAGTTAAAAAACTGAAAAATGAGATGATTGCTTGGCTCATTAATTCTCCTTTTTTATTTATAGTTTTATGATAAAATAGTGTTAAATATAAGTAGCGGAATTTCCGTGCTGTTAACACCTGTATATTATCAAATATACAGAATATTGTAACGATTTTAAAAGACAATTACAAGTTGAACTTACCCACAAGAAATAACTGAAGGAATACCTCATGAAAAAAATTTTGAGCGTCATGCGTCGAGGGATTGAAACCTTTTCTATGATACAACCCGGTGATAAAATTGCCGTAGGCGTATCCGGCGGGAAAGATTCCGTTGCCTTATTAGCAGCTCTTGCCCGATATCGACACTTTTCACCCCACTCCTTTCAATTGGAGGCCATAACCCTGGATATGGGGTTTAAAGGAATGGACTTCTCACCGATTCAAAAACTTTGTGCACAATTAGATGTCCCCTATACCGTTGAAAACACCAAAATCGGTCCTATTGTATTCGAAGTGCGAAAAGAAAAGAACCCCTGTGCACTCTGTGCCAGAATGAAAAGGGGTGCACTGCACGATTTGGCTTTGTCCAGAGGCTGTAAAAAAATTGCCTTCGGACACCACGCCGACGATGCCGTCGAAACCTTTTTAATGAGTCTGTTTTACGAAGGACGCATCAACACCTTTTTACCCGTGACCTACCTGGATCGCAAAGATATTACCTTGATACGGCCCTTTGTTTTTTTAAAAAAATCGGAGATATTAAAAAGTGCGGACGTACAAAGCCTGCCCTTGGTCGCCAGCACCTGTCCTGTGGACGGTGTCACAAAACGGGAAGAAACCAAACAGCTCATCTGTCAGTTAAAAGAAAAAATACCCGGTATAGACGACAAAATTATGACCGCCATCCAAAACAAAAAGCAATTCAGACTATGGTTTTAAAGGAGATTATATGAACGAAAAAATATTAGTCGTAGATGACGAAGCGTCCATTGTCGAACTGATTAAAATGGAACTGGAATTTGAAGGTTATCTCGTTGAAACCGCCTACGACGGCGAAGAGGCTGTCGCAAAAGCCAGAAGTTACCACCCGGATTTAATGGTGCTGGACATCATGTTGCCGAAGAAAAACGGCTATGATGTCTGTAAAGAAATTATGCCCGAACTGAACATTCCCATTATCTTTTTAACCGCCAAAACCGATATCGTCAATAAAGTATTGGGCTTGGAGTTGGGTGCCGACGACTATTTAACCAAACCCTTCGACAATCGAGAATTGTTGGCTCGCATTAAAGCGTTATTACGCCGGGTCAAAAAAAGTACAGTACCCAAAAACCAAGTACCTAAAATAATAACCAACGGTGACCTGGTCTTAAGCCCGGACGAACGCTCCTTAAAAGTTAAAGGCGAAAACGTGCACCTGACACCTAAGGAGTTTGATCTGCTTTTGCTTTTGGTTAGCCATCCGGATAAAGTTTTTTCGAGGGATGTACTCCTTGAAAAAATTTGGGGATACGATTACTACGGCGACACAAGAACCGTAGATATGCACATTCAAAGAATTCGCCGAAAAATCGATCCCCACCCCAACAAATATATCCAAACCGTATTTGGAATCGGCTATAAAATGAGGAAGATTTAATGCAACTGAATTATCGTACACGGTTGATTTTATATAACATGACCCTCTATGTAGGGTCATTTATATTCATCTATTTTTTGGTTTTACAAGGCTTATGGTACATAAGTATCGATAATAAAAAAGCCGAAACCCAGCAAACCGTACGTGACGCACAACTGGCTGTTGTGGAAACCCTTAAACTCTACAACAAGCCTGAAAAAACGGCGGTGGAGGATTTTAACCAAAATTACCGACTCTATTACAACCGATTAAACCGGTTTATCGATCAGCGTTTTCTTCTATACAACGCCGAAGGGCAATTTTTAATGGATTCCTACAACGGGTACGACCTGCCGGACATTAATGACGAATTGTCTCTGTCCGTTGAAAATCATCAACCGGTGATGACCGTTCGAACCGAAAACAATAATACCCACCTCCTATATGCCGCCCCTCTGAAAATAGACAGCAATACCGTCGGTTATATCGTTACAATTAACAGACTTAATATTACCGATGCCATGACCAAGAGCTTTACACTGCTTTACGCCTTCGGTGCCTTGCTCTGTTTTATTACACTTTTTATGGTTGTTCTTACATTTGCCAACCACATGATTTCACCTTTAAAGGAATTAACGGAACTCTCCGGAAAAATTGCCGAAGGTCATTATGATGTAACCGTTCAATATTTTAAAAAAGATGAAATCGGTGACTTAACCCATGTCTACAATAATATGACCAGAAACATCAACATGGCGATTCGTCAACTGGATTCCGAACGAAAACGGTTGGCAAGCCTGCTGGCCGCCTTGGACGACGGTGTATTGGGGTTGGACCAGAACGGACGAGTCATCTCTTACAACTCCTATATCCGAACTTATTTTAACGTCAGTAGCCCGAAAAGTATCTACGACTTTCAACACCAGTCCTTTCTTCGGGATATTTACGATAAATTGCGTTCCGGCGTTCCCCACGTCATTGAAGAAATAGAGATCGACAACAAACAATTGCTACTCATCGGCAGTCCCACTTCCGGCAGTGATTTGGAAGTCAACTATTTAATTTTAATCCGTAACATTACAGCCCATAAACAATTGGAAAAAGAACAGAAAAAGTTTATCTCTTCGGTTTCCCACGAGTTGCGAACACCGTTAACTACCATTATCGGTTATACGGATATGCTGCTCAGACGCAATGTCGAAGACCGGGCCGTCATTACTAAATCCCTTAACTCCATCAATAAAGAGGGACATCGTTTACTGCGTTTAGTCGATGATCTTATCAATATTCATCAGTACGATCTTCCGGAGTTTGACATCAACAAATCCAATGTCAACCTTTATCAATTGTTGGAAACCGTCGTGGAGCATATGCGTGTTAAATCCTTTACCAAAGATATTGACATTCTGCTAGGCGGCGACCCCGATATGCCCATGGTTTTCGGCGACTACGACCGCCTGCAACAGCTCTTTACCAATATCATCCACAACAGCATAAAATACTCGAACCGTGGGGACGTTATTAATGTATTTGCGGCACTCAACCACGAAAATCCCAACTACGTAACCGTTTCAGTCAGGGACTACGGCATCGGTATTTCCGAAAACGAAAAAGCCAGAATTTTCGATGCCTTTTACCGCGTAGAGGAAGACAGAGCCCGCTCCGACGGCGAAGGCGGTGCCGGTATCGGCCTTAATCTGGTCAAAGAAATACTCGACAAACACAACGGTTACATCCGTGTAGACAGCCACGAGGACGAAGGAACCAATATGATTGTCAACTTGCCCGTCATACAATTGGAAGACGAAGGGAACAGCCATGAATAAAACAAAAATAAAAGTACTCAGTGTAACCCTTAGTATCTCTCTTCTGTTATCGGGTTGCAGCTCCATCTTTTTTATGAAGGATAAACCGACTGTCGTTGAGGATCAAAGCGAAATACAAATGGCCGCTATTTCCGATTACCAATATCTCAGTGCAGGCATTGTACAAAGTTACGATACAACAACACACAACTTATTGTTAACGGATCGTTCCTCTGCAGCTCCCGCTTCCAATGCCATTAATAACTTCGATCAACGTTCGGAAAATAAATTAAGTAACCTGGTTCTATCCGATAAAATCCATCACATGGCGTGCTACGACAACAACAACGAGGGTATCTATTATCTCCAACAGGAAAGCGACACCAATGTCAACTCGGATACTGGCATCGGCAATCAACAGCTGATATGGACCTCTTTGGACAAGAGCGTTACCGAAATTGTCTCCCATCCGGATTACTCCGTCACCTCACCCTTTTATGTTATGGCGGATAACAATGTTCTCTACGCCAACAACAAGAACGAAATTGTGGTTACCAATCATGAACAATACAGAAAAGTTTACAAAAATGTAGAAAACCACCGTATCAGTCAACTCGCTTGCGACTCCGAGTTAAATACGATGGTTTATATCGGAAAAACACCGAAGGACGATAAAAACAGGCTTTACATGGTCGAACTTAAAGATAACAATTTAAAACCTGTTTTACTGGAATCCGACGTACCTTATTTTGATTATAACGCAAATACGGGAACCTTGGCATATATTAAGGAAACCGCAACGGATAACAAAATTTACACTTTCAATTTAAGGACACCCGAACCTCCGGAAATCCTTTATAGCGGTAAGATTAAACGGGTGTTTATTGCTCCAGACGATTCCGGATTATTTTTTACACGAAGCAGTGACTCGACAAAAAAACCCTTGGAAGCTATTTACTATTCGAGCCTAGAAGGAGAAAACATCACACAAGTCACTTCACCTTTAAACTTGGCATCAAAAATTATCATCGAACCGAACAGTCAAACCCTGTACTTTTCGGTCGAAAGCAACCAGCCGACAGAACCTGCCGGCGATTATATGGTTGATGTGTATGCACTGCATTACCGCTTACCGGAATCCGACCGAGTCGCCCGTGCATATAACTAAATCTTTCAGACGAGGTAGACACAGGGAAAATGAATATTGTCGTCTCTTTAATTGACTGACATATGCCGATAAACACGAGCTGTTTCAAAGGATCTTTTTAATTTTCTATACATCTAAAATAAATAATGTTATAATTACTAAATAACGATCAAAAATAAAACATATCTTTTTTAAGGAGGAAGCAACAACTTATGGACATAGACGGTCCTTCTGCGGGCATATTAATTTTATTTTTACTCATGTCTGCTTATTTTTCCGCTTCGGAAACGGCATTTTCATCTTATAATCGTATACGCATAAAAAACTATGCCTCCAACGGCGATAAGCGTGCACAATTGGTACTCAAAATCAGTGACGATTTTGACCGTCTGCTTACGGCAGTTTTGGTAGGCAATAATATTGTCAACATATCTATTGCTTCGATAACTACGGTTATTGTTACCAATTTGGCTACGGGCAACTACGGTGTACCGATTGCCACCGCTATTTCGACCGGTGCCATTTTGCTGATCGGTGAAATTACGCCAAAAAGTATTGCAAAAGAATACGCGGAAACCTTCGTATTAAAAACCGCAAGCATCATGCACGGGATTATCCTAGTGTTGACACCGGTTACTTTTTTGTTTCAACTGTGGAAAGCATTGGCTCGTAAATTTTTTAAATCAAAAAAAGAACCGAATTATACCGATGAAGAACTGATGACCATAGTCGATGAAGCCGAAACCGAAGGTGTTCTGGAAAAACACGAGGTCGACTTGATACGCTCCGCTATAGAATTTGACGACTTGAACGCGAGCGACATCGCAATTCCCCGCGTGGACATTACCGCCGTGGATATCGAAACCCCCATGGAAGAGATTGATCTTGCCTTTGCGACCCACGGTTATTCCAGATTGCCGGTTTACCGCGACACCATCGACAATATTATCGGCATGATTCACGAAAAAGATTTCCACTACCTGTACCGTGCTAAGGCCGATTCTATCGAACAAATTATATCCAATGTGGTGTACGCAACGGAAAACACAAAAATATCCCTCTTATTAAAACAATTACAAACTTCCAAAACTCACATGGCCATTATTGCGGACGAATTTGGCGGTACTTTCGGCTTGGTAACCATGGAGGACATCTTGGAGGAATTGGTCGGCGACATCTGGGATGAACACGATGAAATAGATGATAAATTCAGACCGATCGACGATAAATCCACCTTGGTTTCCTGTCACGCCAATTTAATCGACATGTTTGAATATTTTCAAATAGATTTTAAAAATGTCGACCTGGAATCCAATACTGTCAACGGTTGGGTCATCGAGCAACTCATGCACATACCCAAACCGGGCGAAACGTTCCGATACCAAAACGTTGAAGTGTTAGTGACAAAATCCAGCCATAAAGCCGTTACGGAAATTAAAGTCACCCGTCTGGATTTAGATGAACTCAATGAAACCGACAACGAAAGCCACTTACCGGAAGCCGTATCCTGAATTATTTAAGAACATTTGCTATTATCCATATCCGTTTGAGTTTTCTCAAACGGATATTTTACTTTAAAATACCTTTTAAGCAACACAAATAAAGCACATTGCGTTATTTACATACACTTTGTTTTTTGCAAACGGTGTCAATGAAAACTTTACATGAACAGTCTATTTTTTTAATATTTTATATGTTACAATATTTTTGTTTAAGAATTTCTAAAGGAGTAACTATATTAACATGAGCATTTTAAAGGGAAATCTGATTTTTGGGCAATCCGGAGGACCGACGGCGGTCATCAACGCTTCTGCAGCCGGTGTATTTACGGAGGCTCTAAAAAGAAATGATGTCATCGAAAAAGTCTATGGTGCTGCTCATGGTATCGTCGGGATTTTAAACGAGCAACTTTACGATATCGGTCAGGAAGATCCCTCTGAAATACAATTGCTAAAAACGACGCCCTCTTCCGAGCTGGGCTCTTGTCGTTATAAATTATCGGACCCCGATGTTGACGACACCGATTATCATAAAATTTTAGAAGTGTTTAAGAAATATAACGTTCGCTATTTTCTGTACAACGGCGGCAACGACTCTATGGATACCTGTAACAAAATATCCAACTATTTAAAGCACCACGATTACGAATGTCGTGTCATGGGTGTTCCTAAAACCATAGACAACGACTTGTACGGCACAGACCATTGCCCCGGCTATGCCTCCGCCGCACGATATATTGCCACCGCTACCATGGAAGTATATAAAGACGCCAATGTGTACGACAATACGATGATATGTGTTCTTGAAGTGATGGGACGCCATGCCGGCTGGTTAACGGCGGCAACAGCCTTAGCCTCTACCCACGGTTGCGGACCGGATTTAATTTATTTACCGGAAATCCCCTTTGATATGGACACAATGCTCCAGGATACATATAAAATATTTAAAAAGAAAAAGAAAGTAATGATTGCCGTTTCGGAAGGCGTTAAAACCAAGGACGGTAAATTTATTCCCGAACTGGTCACCGAGGAGATTGCCCGCGACTCCTTCGGTCACGCGCAATTAGGCGGTGCCGCATCGGTTCTGGCCGATTACCTGAAATATATGATCGGCGGCAAGGTGCGCGGTATCGAGTTTTCTTTATTGCAACGTTGTGCTTCCCATTGGGCATCGAAAATTGATGTCGACGAAGCTTACCTAGCCGGTGCTACCGCTGTTCAAAAAATGATTGAGGGTTGTTCCGGTTATATGATTGCCTACGATCGTGTCTCCGATAACCCCTACCGCTGCGAGATGAAATTGGTCGACCTGACAGAAGCCGCCAATATCGAAAAAACAATTCCGAGACACTGGATTAACGAAGAAGGCAATTTTGTCACCCGGGATTTTATCGACTACGCCGCGCCGCTGATCGCCGAACCCTCGATGCCGCCGCTGGTAAACGGCTTACCGAGGTTTGCCAAATTAAAAAAAGTATTGGCTACAAAATAATTTTTGCGCAGACACAAAAAAGAAGCTCCCGATTGTAAGTTTGTGGAGCTTCTTTTTTATGTCGTTTATTAACGGGTTATTCTGACACTTCCCATGTAAACCGCACCCCGTTGCGGATCAACGGTAATGACATCTCTATCTTTAATCAACTCAAAGGCTTTTGCGACGCCGACAATCGCGGGGATCCCGTTTTGTTTTGCCAGTTTGGCACCCTCCGATTTTTTTCCGTCACTTTCTTCGGTAATCAGTGCAGCCGCTTTGCTTAACAGCCATTCCATATTATGGTTAAATGTTTTAGCGACAACAATATCGCCTTCGCTGATATCCTCTTGGTGTTCGATATCTATAAGACGTGCATAGCCCGTAACCGGTTTTTTGCCGATGCCGATGCCTTTTAAGACGGCATCACCGACAACATGCACCATAATCATATTGGTATAGCCTTGAACACCTAAGGGCACACCGGCGGCAATTACCACCGTGTCTCCGGTTTTAATGGCCCCCAATTGTTCAACCGATTCGACGGCTTCATGAACCAATTCGTCGTTGGATTCAAACTTTTCCTGATATAGACAATAAACGCCCCAAGTTAAGGTTAAACGCCTGACGGTTCTAACATCATCGGAAACCGCAAATATTTTACAGTCGGGCCGATATTTCGCAAGCATTCTGGGTGTGTAGCCCGATGCGGAGGCCGCAATAATGGCTTTGGCATCGACATTTTCGACAATGGACACCACTGCCGAACTGACTGCATTGGTCACGGTGTTTTCGCCATGTTCCACAACCAAGCGTCGTTTGTAGGCATCGGAGGATTCAATCATTTGAACGGTGTTGGCCATCATCTTAACGGCTTCCAAGGGGTAAAGCCCCACAGCAGTTTCACCGGAGAGCATCACCGCATCGGTTCCGTCAAAAACGGCATTGGCTACGTCGGCCACTTCCGCTCTGGTCGGTCTGGGGTTGCGAATCATCGAGTCCAGCATTTGTGTCGCCGTGATAACCGGTTTGCCCAACAAGTTACATTTGCGAATAATGGCTTTTTGTGCAAGGGGTACTTCTTCCGGCGGAATTTCCACACCCAAGTCCCCCCGTGCTACCATAATGCCGTCGCAGACCGCCAAAATACGGTCGATATTTTCGACGCCTTCTCTGTTTTCGATCTTTGCGATAATCTGTATATGAGAACCGCCGTTGTTATCCAGAATTTTTCTGATGGCAATGACATCTTGCGGTTTTCTCACAAAGGATGCCGCAACAAAATCAATCCCCTGTTCGATACCGAAGATTAAATCCTTTTCGTCCTGTTCCGTTAAGCCGGGCAGGTTAATTTTGACATTGGGTACATTGACACCTTTGCGTACACCCAGTTCGCCGCCGTTGTCGATATGACATACAATTTCGGTGTCGCTCGGAATATCGACAATGGTTAATTCAATTAAGCCGTCATCGATTAGAATACGGTTACCGACTGCTACATCCTTGGGTAAGTCGGCATAGGAGATGGATACTCTGTTTTCATCTCCCTGAATTTGTTCGGTGGTTAATGTGACGTGATTGCTTGTTTTAAGGATCACTTTTCCGTCAGCAAGTTGACCTGTACGAATTTCGGGACCTTTTGTATCCAATAAGATGGCAACGGGTATGCCTATCGCCTTACGTGCCGCTTTAACCTGTGCAATTCTTGCCGCATGTTCCGTGTGGCTGCCGTGGGAGAAGTTCATCCGAACAACATTCATACCGTTTTCAATTAAGGCTTCAACCATACCTTCGGGATCCGTTGCCGGTCCCAAAGTACAGACCATTTTTGTTCGTTTTAATTTATTTTTCATCATTTTTCTTGCCTTTATTTATATAGACAAAATTTTTATCTTTTCATAAAGATCTTTGTTGAAAGCCTTGGGGACTTCAAGTGCTTCTTCCAACGGCATGTTGACATAATTGCCGTTTTGTTTGACAATAACCCCGCCACTTTGGTTTTTAACAATTGCTTCTACCGCATGGTAGCCCATGTTGCCCGCCAAGTTTCTGTCGTAATGTGACGGCGATCCGCCTCTTTGTATGTACCCCAGGTTAGTGCCTCTGGTGCTGACGCGAGTTTGTTTTTCGATCGCACCGATATAATCTCTATAGGAGCCCCGCCCTTCCGCCAACATAACAATGTTGTGCATTTTTCCTCTTTCCTTACCGCGAAGTAAAGTATTGCAAACCTCTTCGGGATCGTAGGGTACTTCGGGAATTATAACAACCTCCGCCCCGACGGAAAACCCGGAATACAAGGCTATGTCTCCGCATTTTCTGCCCATGACCTGCACCACGTTGATACGGTTATGACTGTAGGTGGTATCTCTGATTTTGCTGATGGCATCAATAGCGGTATTAACCGCCGTATCAAATCCGATGGTAAAATCGCTGGCGCCGAAATCGTTATCGATAGTGGCGGGAATTCCCATCACGTTTATACCTAATTCTTTTAAAGCCAAAGCACCTTTTAAGCTGCCGTCACCGCCGATGACCACCAAATGGTCGATACCATATTCGCTTAAAATGCGCACGGCGGTCTTTTGTCCCGTTACCGTTTGAAAAAACTCCGAACGGGAAGACTTAAGAATGGTCCCCCCCTGCTGTATGATATTGGCAACCGAAAAAACCGTTAGCGGTATAATATCTTTTTCCAATAAACCTGCATAGCCGTTATTAATACCGTAAATAGGTATATCGTTATACACGGCGGTGCGAACCACCGCTCTTAATGCTGCATTCATTCCCGGTGCGTCGCCGCCACTGGTTAATACGCCGATTTTCACTATTGAACCTCCACATTGTTGTTTCCGATGGCTTCGGACAAAGCCTCTCGAACGTTCGATTTTAAATTAACCCATAGTTTTTTCGGAGCGGCCAACTTTTGTTTTTCCTTCGGAAGATAAATGATAACCGGCGTTTTGCCAGGATACCGGCTTAATATTGCCGTGACTTTATTAAAAGAGTCGTCTTTATTTTCCAAACGAATCCACATCTTTTTATGGGGGACTTCCGAATCATCCGTTATTAAGGGTTGCATATTTTCCGCAATAATTGAGATATTCATCTCTTCGTTATAGTTGATTTTACCACGCAGGAGAACCACATCTCCCTCTTTTATAAAGCCGCGGTATTGGCTGTAGGTGTTGGGAAACACCACAACTTCCATTTTACCGTACAAATCCTCCAAGGTGATAAAAGCCATCAGATTTCCGGTGCGGGTTAATTGTTTTTTAATATGATCAATCATACCGCCCGCGGATACTCTGTCGCCGTCTCGAATACCTGCCGCCGTTAAGTCTTCTAAGCTGTCTAACATATTGGCAGTTAAATTGGTGCTGCGACGCAAAAGAGATTTGTAGCGATCCAGAGGGTGTCCACTGATGTAAACGCCCAGAACATCCTTTTCCATCGCTAATATTTTATCCTTAGACAGAGGTAATGTCGATGGAAAATTATCTTCCTCCAATGTTTTTTTAATTTGCGGATTTAAATCCAATAAGGACATTTGCCCCGCTAATTTATCTTTTTTTTCCTGAACAACCCGATCCATTATCACATCGTACCCGAGAAGCATGTCCCCGCGGGGAACGGTCGTAAAATCAAAGGCACCTGATTTAATGAGGCCTTCAATATTTTTTTTGTTAATGGCTTTCATATCCACACGTCTACAAAAATCACCGAAGCTTTTGTAGGGACCGTCTTCTTCACGTGCGGCTACAATCTCATCAACGGCATTTTTGCCCAAGCCTTTTACCGCACCCAACCCGAAGAGGATACGATGCCCGTCCACCGTAAATTTAAGGTAACTTTTGTTCACATTGGGTCGCTGCACCGGGATGCGCATTTTACGACAATCATCGATGTATTTAGAAACTTTTTTCTCGTCATCCATTACCGAAGACATAAGTGCCGCCATAAACTCCACAGGATAATGGCACTTCAGCCACGCCGTTTGATAGGCAATCACCGCGTAGGCAGCCGCATGGGATTTGTTGAAGGCGTACTTGGCAAACTCCATCATTTCCGAGAGAATTTTCTCCGCCACCTCTTTTGGGACACCGCGACGAACGGCACCCGGAGTAATAACTTTGCCCTGCTCGTCGACTTCGCCGTAAATAAAGGCGTTGCCTTCGTTGAGCATGACATCCTCCTTCTTCTTAGACATGGCACGACGCACCAAGTCCGAGCGTCCGAGAGAAAACCCGGCCAAATCCCTGAATATTTGCATGACCTGTTCCTGGTACACCATGCAACCATAGGTAACATCGAGTATGGGCTCCAATAAGGGGTGGTCAAATTGTATATGTTCGGGGTTATTTTTATTTTTCAAATACCTGGGTATTTGATCCATCGGGCCGGGACGATAAAGGGAAATGCCGGCGACAATATCCTCAAAGTTTTGAGGTGCCAGCTCTTTCATAAAGGCAATCATACCGCTGCTTTCCAGTTGGAAAACGCCTAAGGTATCCCCTTTTGATAACATCTTATAAACTTTATCATCGTCAAAAGAAAGGGCATGAATGTCAATATCCAATTGCCGGTTGTAACGAATATTTTCTACCGCATCCCGTATAACGGTTAGGGTTCGCAAGCCCAGAAAGTCCATCTTAATTAAACCCAAGTCTTCCAAAAGTCCCATGGGGTATTGGGTCGTAATGACATCACCGTTGCGGTATAAGGGAACGTATTCCGTTAAAGCTTTGTCGGAAATTACTACACCCGCCGCATGGGTGGAGGCATGGCGACTGAGGCCCTGTAAGGATTCGGCGTGTTTCAGCAATTTTGCAATTTGTACGTTGTCCTCCGCCATCCGCACAAGGACGGGGTTTTCCTTTTTTGCTTTTTTTAGAGTCATTGCAACGCCGGGGTGCATGGGTATTTCCTTTGCGACCTTGTCAACCTCGTTGTAGGGCATATTCATCACGCGACCCACATCTCTAACGGCGGCACGTGCCGCCAATGTCCCGAAAGTAATAATTTGAGCAACTCGGTCTTCACCGTATTTTTCAGTAACGTAATCGATGACTTCCTGTCGGCGTTCGTAGCAAAAGTCGACGTCAATATCCGGCAGAGTAACCCGTTCGGAGTTTAGAAAGCGTTCAAAAAGCAGTTGATATTTTAAAGGATCCAAGGTAGTAATATCCAATAAGTAAGAGACCAAGGATCCTGCCGCGGAGCCTCTGCCCGGTCCGACCATTATGCCCCTGTCTTTTGCGTATTTAATAAAGTCCCAAACAATTAAAAAATAATTGTCAAAGCCCATGTTGTGTATTGTTGAAAGCTCTTCTTCCATACGGGACAGCACTTCCGGTGCGGGGTGCTTGCCGTAGCGTCGGACTAAGCCTTCTTCGCATAAACTTTTTAAATATGTTTGGGAGTCACTGACCCCGGGGGGCAGCTCGAACTCCGGCAGGTGGGCACTTTCCAAGTCAAAGCTGACCGCACAACGTTCGGCAATGACTCTGCTGTTGGTAATGGCCTCCGGCACATCGATAAATAAAGCGGCCATTTCTTCCGGAGATTTAATGTAAAACTCGTCGTTGGGAAAACGCATCCGTTTTTCTTCTTCGACAGTGGTACCGGTTTGAATACACAGAAGGATGTCGTGGGCTTCCGCATCTTCCCGATGAATATAATGGGCGTCGTTGGTAGCAACCAAAGGTATTTCCAGTTTACGGGACAACTCTATCAATTCTTTGTTAACCAAAACTTCTTCCGGCAATCTGTGATCCTGTATTTCCAGAAAAAAATTGTCCGTACCGAAAATATCCTGATACAGGCGACATTTTTCTTCGGCTTTTTCTTTTTGGTTTTGTAACAGCAATTGCGGGATTTCGCCGGCAATGCAGGCAGACAGGCATATAATCCCCTCGCTATGGGCACGGAGCAAGTCATAATCGACACGGGGTTTATAGTAAAATCCTCGAATAAAACTCTCCGATACTATTTTGGATAAATTTTTATAGCCGGTATTGTTTTCCGCCAACAATATTAAATGATAGGGGTTTTTATCCAACTCCCCTTCTTTTTGTGTTAAAGCTCGGGGTGCTACGTAAACTTCCGACCCGATGATCGGTTTGATTTGCTGTTTTAAACATTCTTTGTAAAAGGAAACCGCAGCAAATAACACACCGTGGTCGGTAATGGCAATGCTGTCCATCCCCATTTTTTTAGTTTCCGTCACAATGCGATCGATTTGTCCGAATCCGTCCAACAACGAATATTCGCTGTGGACATGTAAATGTGTAAATTTTGCCGCCATTTTTGTTCCTCTATTTCATATTATCAGCCGTTTATACGTTTCGACTCCACATGCCTCCAACTCGCCAAAAGTATACCATAAGCATCTGCAAGTTACAGAAAGTTTAAGGGATTGTTTTGATCCCTATTTTTCTTGTGCATTGTTGTTTTTTTCGAATCGCCACGCGTCCCGACACATATCTTTTATATCTCTTTTTGCCTGCCAATTCAGCATTTCTTTCGCCTTTTTCGTATCGGCATAACATATGGCGATATCGCCCTGTCTTCTCGGTGCAACGGTATAAGGTATTTGAATGTTATTGACTTTTTCAAACGCGTGAACCAGTTCCAAAACCGAGGTTCCCTCTCCGGTACCCAAGTTAAAGACATCCCAGCCTTTTTGTATATGCTCCAACGCTTGGACATGCCCTTGCGCCAAATCCATAACGTGAATGTAGTCCCGAACGCCTGTACCGTCTACCGTATCGTAATCATTACCGAAAACGTACAATTGTTCCCTTAGTCCTTTTGCCACCTGGGTGATATAGGGCATTAAGTTGTTAGGAATACCTCGAGGATACTCGCCGATTAACCCGCTCGGGTGCGCGCCGACCGGGTTAAAGTAACGCAATAAGGTGACGGAAAAATTCGGATCAGCCTCTGCGCAATCCTTTAAAATTTTCTCGTTCATTACTTTAGTTTCGCCATAAGGGTTGGTTGCGGGCTTTAGATGTTGAGTTTCTACAAAGGGAACCTTGCCGTCGCCGTAAACCGTCGCCGATGAGCTGAACACAAATTGGTTGACGTTATATTTTCGACATAGTTTTAATAGGGTAATGGTCGACTTTAAATTGTTGGCATAATAATCCAGGGGGTTTTTGACCGATTCGCCCACCGCTTTAAAACCTGCAAAATGAATGACACCGTCAATTTTTTGTTCCGTAAAAACGGGCTCCATTCGATGAAAGCGGGCGACATTTATCTGATAAAATTTAAAATCTTTTCCCGTTATTTTTCGAATACCTTCCAATGCCTGTTCATTACTGTTGCTGAAGTCGTCGGCAATAACAACCCTATGGCCAGCTTCCAGTAGTGCCACGCAAGTATGAGAACCGATATAGCCGGCACCGCCGGTTACTAAAACATTCATAATTTTCCTCGTTTTCGCTCTTATTTACCTCTATTATACACAAAATTATTAAAATTGTTTTTTAAGCCTTATAAATATGTTAAAGTAAATGAAAAACTAAGACGATAATTAGTTCGAGAACCATTCATTGCATCAATTGCTACCGTCTTAAACTAACATACCCTTGTTAAAAGAAAGTAAACAGCATAAAATTATTAAATGAATATAAGCATCTCCACCTCGACATATAAATCCGTATTTTAGATTAAATTTTAATGAGAGTGTATTTATGAAGTATTATAAAAAATCCGATATCATTCTAATTTTCCTGTTGATTATTATCTCATTCGGGATTTGGTTAGCCTTACAGCGATACAGTGAGGGGAAAAAACCGATCGCACAAATTTACGAAGGCAACCGTTTGGTTCAAACCGTTCCCTTAACCGAAGGCAAGGAGAAAGTGTTTCAGTTAGAAGGTAACACCCATGTTACCTTTCGTTTAAATGCCGACGGCAGCATTCAATTTTTGACTTCCGATTGCCCCGATCAAATTTGTGTGCGTACGGGCAAACTTTCCAAAGTCGGTGAAAGTGCCGCCTGTTTGCCCAATAACTTATTAATTAAAATTGTTCCTGCCGATACCTCACCAAAGGACGATACGCCCGACATCATTGTGCATTAGTTCAAAGGAATACGCGATGAAAACTTTCATATTAAAAAACAAAACAAAACGTACGGTTTTTCTGGCTTTACTCTTTGCAATCGCCATCTTGTTGTCATTTGTCGAAAACATTTTGCCACCCCCTATACCGACCGTACCGGGTCTAAAATTCGGACTTTCCAATATTATTGTAATGTATGCCCTGTTGTTTTTAGGGTATAGGTCGGCTTTAGCTCTTGCACTCTTAAAAGGGTTTTTTGCCTTCGGCAGCCGCGGTGCCATGGCGGGAGCTTTCTCTACCACAGGCGGTTTGATTGCCCTTTGTGCCATGATAACTGTGCTGTTAATGTTTAAAAATAAAGCTACATATCTGAGCGTTTCTATCGTTGGAGCGGTCTTTCACAATTTAGGGCAATTTTTAATGGTTCTGTTGTTTTACGGCACCGCCATGTGGGTTTTATTACCGATTCTTATTTTGTCCGGCGTTGCTGCCGGAGCACTGACCGCCACTTCCTTACGTTTTTTAATACCTGCCTTTCAATACATTCATAAAGAAAACGGAGATTCCCCCAATGCGTCGTAACGATTTAAGAATTATTATTATTATTTTATTGGTCGGAATAATCGGATTAGGTTGGTATCGCACAAGGTTTCAAAATGAAGCCGCCGATAACCGAAACTTGCAACGCTTTGAAACCACAACCATGGATATTTTTGATACCGTTACACAAATAACCCTTTACACCGAAGATGAAACCGCTTTTGAAGAAAAAAGCCGAATTCTTTTAGCGGACTTAAAAAACTATCATGCTCTTTATGATATTTATAACGACTATCCCGGGCTAAATAATTTGAAAACCGTCAACGACCATGCCGGCATAGAGCCGGTGGTTGTGGATCAAAAAATTATTGACCTCTTAAATTTCTCTAAAGAAATGTATCGAACCACCGAGGGACAAACCAACGTCGCTATGGGATCCGTACTTTCCATATGGCACCGCTACCGACAAGAGGGGTTGAAAAACCCCGCCGCTGCCCAATTGCCTCCGATGGCGGAATTATCCGAAGCGGCACAACACACCGATATCAACAAAGTCATTATCGACGAGAAAAATAGTACCGTATTTTTGGAAGATCCCGACATGCGTCTGGATGTCGGCGCCGTTGCCAAAGGCTATGCGGCGGAAATGGCTGTCCGTCAAGCCGAAGCGTACGGCGTGGATTCGTTATTATTGTCCCTTGGAGGCAATGTCTGTGCACTGGGTAGCAAACCCGACGGCAGCCCCTGGGTCGTCGGTATTCAAAACCCGTCTTTAGATGCCGCAAACAACAGCATTGCTCAAATAAAAGCCGTAGATACTTCTCTGGTAACCTCCGGCAGCTACCAACGGTTTTATAGCGTCGCCGGCAACAACTACAATCACATCATCGACCCTGAAACCCTTAAGCCTGCGACCTACTTTGATTCCGTTTCCGTTATTACCGACCATTCCGGCACGGCAGATGCCCTATCCACCGCATTGTTCTGTATACCCTACGAAGCGGGGGTTGACTTTGCAAAACAACAAAACGGTGTCAATGTTTTTTGGGTCTTTAAAGACGGTACAACGGCACAAACCCCCGGGTTCGATCGGCTGACCCGATAATTCAATAAAATTTTTTAAAAAAGGACTAAACAACATGGAATACTTTAACCGCGTTTTATTAAAAGACGGTACCGCTTGTGTTTTAAGAAACCCCACAGCAGGAGACGCCCGATCCGTTTTAGATATTTTAAAAACAACCTCCGGAGAAACAAACAATATGCTACGCTACCCCGACGAAATTCAATTAAGCATTGAAGAGGAACGTGAGTTTTTGGAAATAATGTCGGGCAATCCGAAAGCCATGATGATTGCCGCACTTGTAAACGAAAAAATTGTTGCAACCGCAAGCCTGGCACCGGTGGCGGAATGTGAGAAATGTGCTCATAGAGCCTCTTTCGGGATTGTCGTTTTAAAAAATTATTGGGGCTGCGGTATCGGCACCTTGATGACAACCGCACTTATGGAGAGTGCACCGCTTATGGGCTATCGACAAATAGAACTGGAAGTTTTGGCGGAAAATCGCCGTGCTTTGGCACTCTATCGCAAATTCGGTTTTACAACATACGGCACCAACAAACAGGCTTTTTATCATCGAGGCGGGACTTATAGTGCCTCCCGTTTAATGGTCTTAACCTTATAACACCGATTCGTACCGATTATCTGCACATCGTTTACAAAGTACTTTTTGAGAAACAATTTGAAGTCCTCTCTTCTCGATAGTATAATACAGCTAATTAACTTTAGTATGATGAATAGGAGTACTTATGAAAAAAATACAAATTGCCATTGTCGGCTACGGCAACCTCGGAAAAGGAGTGGAATTGGCCGTCAAACAACAGCCGGATATGTCCGTCTACGCGGTTTACTCCCGCCGCCCGGCACAAAGTCTGCAAACCTACGGTACCCAAGTACGAGCTATGACTGATTTACCGAAGGATGCCCAACACATTGATGTCGCTATTTTATGTGGCGGCTCAGCCACGGATTTAACCGAACAGGGGCCTGAAATTGCCCGATATACCAACACCGTCGATGCCTTCGATACCCATGCCCGCATACCGGACTATTTTAACCGTGTAAACGCCTCCGCCCAATCCGCGAGACACACCGCCATTATTGCAACCGGTTGGGATCCGGGTTTGTTTTCTTTAAACCGGGTACTGGCGGACAGCATTTTAACCGGCGGCAAGCTATATACATTTTGGGGTAAGGGTGTCAGTCAAGGTCACAGCGATGCCTTAAGACGTGTACCGGGTGTTGCAAAGGCGGTTCAATACACCCTCCCCAACAAAGATATGATTACACAAATTGAACAAGGTAACGATATCGGCGAAGATACGTTTGCCCGTCACACTCGGGAATGCTACGTTGTATTGGAAGATGGTGCCGATGCCGTTGCCGTTGAGCAAGCAATTGTTACAATGCCCAATTATTTTAAAGGGTACAAAACAATTGTCCATTTTATTGACAACGCCACCTTTGAAGCGAACCATAAGGGCATGCCCCATGGCGGGCAGGTTATTGCGTCGGGCTATACCGGCACGGATAGGGATACCAACCATCAAATTATGCGTTTTTGCTTGGAGTTGGATAAAAACTCGGAGTTTACCGCAGCGGTAAATGCTGCCTACGCCCGAGCCTGCTACCGTTTAAATCAAAAAGACGAAATCGGTGCTTACACCGTTTTCGATGTGGCACCCGGGTTGCTCTCGCCCCTTACTCCCGAAGCATTAAGGGCACACTATTTATAAAATTTGTTTTCACCAACCCTAGTTATATTCTGAACAAATCTGCAATTGTACGCGTGTAACGCCTGAAAACGTAAAAAAGCCTCTCATATGAGAGGCTTTTTTATTGTTACTTCCCTATCAATCTTTTTGAGAGATGGCTTTTTTAGCCGCGGCAACAATACTCTGTGCATTCATACCGTAATGCTCCAATAAATCTTGTGCTTTACCAGATTGCCCGAAAGTATCCTGAAGACCCACACGTACCACAGGTACGGGGAAACGTTCCGACAATACTTCGCAAACGGCGGAACCTAATCCACCGATGACGGAGTGTTCCTCCGCCGTAACAACAGCTCCGGTTTTAGCCGCCGATTCTACAATTAAATCGGCATCGATGGGTTTAACGGATCCCATATTGATTACTTCCGCGGAAATACCTTCATCTTTTAAGCGTTCCGCCGCTTTAAGAGCTTGTTCGACCATTAAGCCCATGGCGATAATGGTAACATCTCGCCCGGTTTTCAGCTCAACCCCTTCGCCGACATTAAATTCGTAGTCTTCATCAAAAAGAACTTCCAGATCCATTCGGCCCAATCGAATATAAACGGGACCGTCTATTTTCATGGCGGCTTCCATCATACGACAGGTTTCCGTTGCGTCCGCCGGTACCAAAACCGTCATATTGGGGAGCGTACGCATAATAGACACGTCCTCCACACTCTGGTGGGATCCGCCGTCTTCACCTGCGGATATTCCTGCATGACTTAAAGCCAGTTTGACATTAAGGTTCGGATAGCAGATGCTGTTACGAATAATTTCAAAAGCACGACCGGTTCCGAATACGGCAAAAGTCGATGCCCATGGCATTTGACCACCTGCCGCTAAACCTGCCGCAACACCCATTAAGTTGGCTTCAGCAATACCCAAATTAAAGTGACGCTCGGGGTGTTCTTTTTTAAAGACGGATGTTTTGGTGGATCCGGATAAATCGGCATCCAACACGACCATTTTAGGATAACTTTTAAAAAGTTCGTTTAAATGTTCGCCGTAGGCTTGTCTTGTGGATTTTTTCATCTCAGTCCTCCATCTCCAATTCTTTTAAAGCGATTTCCAGTTCTTCCGGCTTCGGTGCCACACCGTGCCAACCGCAAACATTTTCCATGTAGGATACACCTTTACCTTTTACGGTTTTGCAGATAATAGCGGTCGGCTTGCCCTTAACGCTTTGAGCCTCTGTCCAAGCTTGTTCTAACAATTCCAAAGAGTTGCCGTCGTCAACCGATATAACGTGCCAGCCGAAGGCTTTAAATTTGTCGACAATAGGATAGGGGCACATAACGTCGCGGATATCACCGTCTATTTGCAGGTTGTTGTTGTCTACAAAGGCCATAAGATTATCTAATTTGTGGTGTGCCGCCGACATGGCCGCCTCCCAAACCAAACCCTCCTGTAATTCGCCGTCGCCTAATACGGCATAAACTCTGTGATCGGATTGATCCAGTTTACCGGAAATCGCCATACCTACAGCCGTGGATATTCCCTGACCTAAAGAGCCTGTAGACATATCCACCCCGGGAACTTTTTTCATATCCGGGTGACCTTGCAAAATAGACCCCAATTGTCTGAAGTGTTGGAGCTCTTCTTCCGGGAAAAATCCTTTAGCCGCCAATACTGAGTACAACACCGGTGTCGCATGACCTTTAGACATAACCAGACGATCTCTGTTGGGCATTTTAGGATTTTTCGGATCAACCGTCATTTTATCGAAGTAAAGCATGGTTAATATTTCAACCGAAGACAAAGAGCCGCCGGGGTGACCGGAACCGGCTTTTGCAACCATTTTAACAATATCGCAGCGTATTTTATTGGCGATTTTTTCCAGTTCTTTCATAAATTCTCCTTTTGTTATTCTATTTATTATTAATTGATTTTGAACTATCCGTCTATATATATTCTCGGCACCCTGGCGGATACCATGCACAATACTTCATAAGATATGGTACCCAAGGTTGTTGCCATTGTATCTGCCGGGTAGTCTTCTCCAAAAATTTCCACCCGATCCCCCACGGCGACGGTATCGATATCGGTGACATCAACCATACATTGATCCATACAAATATTGCCTACAACCGGTGCAAAGGCTTCCCCTATTTTAACACAATAGCCTCTTCCCGACAAAAGTCTTGAAAAGCCGTCGGCGTAACCGACGGGTAAGGTGGCAATTTTTCGTACTTCTTCGGCAATATATCGTCGGCCGTAACCTAAGGAATCACCGGGGGCAATGGTTTTTAGATGTGTCACCGTTGTATACAAACTCATCACCGGTAAAATCGGTAAGTTTTCTTTATGTACTTCCCGGGAGGGGTAGTAGCCGTACAAAACAATACCGGGACGCACCGTCGTATACAGGGTATCATCGAACTCTATCACACCGGCGGAGTTTTCGATATGAACCACCGGCGGCGTTATTCCTCTGTCATTTAAATCCCTAAAAACCTTCTGAAAGCGCTCTACCTGTTGTTTTGTGAAGGTTTTATCCGCTTCGTCGGCTGTTGCCAAGTGCGTGTACAGCCCCTCAATTGTAATGTGCGGCAAAGCGGCCATTTTTACAATTTCTTCGACCGCTTCCCGAGACTTTAAGCCGATACGTCCCATCCCCGTATCTATTTTTATATGAACGGGGTAAGGCGATGACGGTTGTTTTTCCGACAAATAATCGGATAAGGCCTTGGCAAAATCGTAACGGTATACCCCCGGAGTGATACAATTGTTAACCAGTTCCGGAATTTCCGCTGTCATGGTGGTACCCAAGATAAATATCGGTATATCTTTCAGGCCTTGTCGCCTTAAAGTGAGGGCTTCTTCTAAAAAAGCAACTCCTAACGCGTCTGCGCCTTCTTCAACCAAGGCTTGAATCATGGGAAAGCCGTGTCCATAGGCATCCGCTTTGACAATTGCCATAATTTTTATACAGTCGCCCACTTTTTTTCTGATCGCTCTAAAATTGTTGCGAGCATTTTTTAAATTAACAACCGCCCAAGTGTTTCGTTTTGCGCTATGTGTCATATTATTCGTGTTAAGCCATCTCCTCTACCATATGAACTACCATGGCCGTTGCGTTGGTAACGGCACGTTTAAAGTTTTGGCTGTAATCTTCCATTAAATCGCCATCGGCATTGTCGGAAATTGCCCGTACAATGAGGTGAGGTATTCTGTTTAAATGAGCCACTTGCGCAATGGCCGCACCTTCCATCTCTACACAGGCACCGCCAAAATCGGCACACAAAGCTTCTTTAAGCTCGGGGGAATTGACACCCAAATCCGCCGTCATAATGCGTCCGACACGAACGGCAAATCCCATTTCTTTTGCCGCTTTTTCCGCCAAGGCGATCAGTTTGTCATCCGCGGGGAAAAAGGTGCGGTCCATATTGGGAATTTCCCCTTTAGGGTGACCGAATGCGCGGGCATCCATATCGTATTGTACGGAGTCCGATGATATAACCACATCACCGATGCGAATATCTTTAGCGGCACCGCCGGCAACGCCGATATTAATAATTACATGCGCATGGTATAAATCCGCCAAAATTTGGGTACACATGGCAGCGTTCACCTTGCCGACCCCGCACCGCACAACAACTACGGGTACCCCTTTTAGAAAACCTTTGAAAAAGTAAAGACTTGCGTAGTGTATTTGCCTGACATCGGTCATTTGCTGTTTAATTGCTGATACTTCCCCTTCCAGGGCTGCGATAATTCCTATCATCTAAACTCCTTACGGTAAACCAGAGCGACAGCCTTCGCGGCGATACCTTTGCCTTCGCCGGTAAAACCTAACCCCTCTTCGGTTGTGGCTTTAATGTTAATATTGCTTTCTTCTATCGACAGTGCTTGGGCCATATGCCTTCGCATTTCGGGCAGATAGGGTGCGCATTTCGGTGCTTGAGCAACAATTGTCGCATCGATATTGCCGACGGCATAACCCTTGCTGTGCAACAGGTTGCCGACTTCTTTTAACAAAGCGATCGAATCTGCGCCTTTATATCGCGGGTCGCTGTCAGGAAAATGTCGGCCGATATCTCCCAGAGCGCATGCCCCCAACAAAGCATCCATCACCGCGTGGGTTAGCACATCGGCATCGGAGTGACCCTTTAACCCCAGAGGGTAATCTAAGGTGACGCCGCCAAGTATTAAAGGCGTGTTCGCTACCAAGGTGTGTACATCGTACCCCTGTCCGATTCTAAACGGCATACAACCGCTTAAATTTATTAAATCATATTTTTTCATTCTTGTATAGTTCACCCGCTCATTCTTTTGCAACCCTTGCCCATTTACCGCACTATTCCCTTTTTATATGCCTGTTTTGTCTTTCATAATAACATTTGTAAACAAGTGCCCGTTATTTTAGCTTTTTTTATCTTCGTTAAACTCCTGATACACCCGAAAGGGTTTCGTTACAATGCGATAGGGCAAATATCTGATAAAGGCGGATAAATCAATCTCCATTTCTCGGGTCATTCGGGCAGGCTTACTTAATACCCTTGATATAAAGTCTTCCTTTATATGTTCCTTAATGTATTGTTGATTAAGATGTATGGCCATCTTGCATTCGGCGCAAGTAATTTCACTGATTTGACCTTCGTTGTAAGATACCCGATGGGTCGTTTCCTTATCGCAATTTACGCAAAATAACGTTGCGTTCATTTCGTTTTGCTGTATTGTCATAGGTCCTCCGTCCCTTCGTCATTTCGGTTGCTTTTCGTTTTTTGCCATGATAAAGTTTTAGTATCATTATACCATAGTCGGCACTTTTAAATCGATCGGCTTTTCTAAAATAACGGTCTACACTTATTCATACGAAAGGATCCTTTATGACAACTTATATTTTAGCTTCCGCTTCTCCGAGAAGACAGGCATTAATTCAACTTTTGGGCTTGCCCTTTTTTTGCGTCCCCTCGAACGCAGATGAAAACCTGCCTTGTAACCTGCCACCGGAAGAAGTGGTGCAAACCCTTGCCCGTCGCAAGGCATTTGATGTTTTATCCAAACAAAAACAACCGACAATCGTTGTCGGGGCGGATACCGTTGTGGTGTGCGACGGTCACATTCTCGGTAAACCTGCCGACCGACAAGATGCCAAAAACATGTTGACTCTTTTGCAAGGTAAAACCCACAGCGTCTACACCGGTGTTTGTATCGCGGAGACCGCCGGCAATGTAAAAACCTTTTACGCCAAAACCGATGTGTGTTTTTATCCTTTAAGTGCGGAAGAGATAGATGCCTACATTGAAAGCGGTGAACCGATGGATAAAGCCGGTGCCTACGGCATTCAGGAAAAGGGTGCGTTATTGGTGGAAAAAATTAACGGTGACTATTTTAACGTCGTCGGTTTACCCGTTGCCCTGCTGGCAAGACAATTAACGGATTTTATACAATGATGTTTTTTGCAAAAAACCCCTTGTAAGTATCAAACTCACAAGGGGTTCATTTTTTATTGATTGATAATCAGCGTTTGAACGAGAGACATCACTTCGTTGAAACTTTTTCCTGTTTCTTTTGCAACATGACGAATATCTTCGTATTCCGGTTGTTGTTTTACAATTTCGCCGTAGGTTAATTTTTTAATCCGAACTTCCCCGTAGGGTGTTTTGAGACGATAGTGTTCTCGCCCCATCAGGGTACGTTTTGCTTTCGTCCTGCGGATACCGATAGTCGAACTTTCTTTAAACAGAATCTGATGTATTCTGTCAACTTGATGATCATCGCAAAGAACCGTCAACCTGAGGGCAGGTCTGTTTTTTTTCATATAAATCGGTGTGTAGAAAGCATCCCGCACCGGCAATTCGAATAATTTTTCCATAATATAGCCGGCATTTTCCCCGGTCATATCGTCGATATTGGTTTCCAGTACCGTAATGGTATCCTCGTTTTCCGAATTTCGCATTTCACCCACCTGCAAACGCAGGGCGTTTAAAATGTCAAATTCTCTTTCACCGAAGCCGTAAGCCGTTTTTTGTAATACCATTTCGGGAATTCCCGGGGTATAGGCGGCCAATTCCGCTAAAATGGCTACCCCCGTCGGCGTTGCCGATTCGGCCTCTATAAATTTTGCGTACATGGGAATATCGGTTTTTGCAAGTATCTCCGCCGTGGCGGGAGCCGGCACCGGTAAAATGCCGTGGGCACATTTAACAAAGCCGCTGCCCGTATTCACTGCGGAACAATAAACCCGATCGGGCTTCAAATAATGATAGCAAATTGCCGCACCGACAATATCCACAATCGAATCAACAGCACCGACTTCATGAAAATGAACCCTGTCAAAAGATATATTGTGAACTTTGGCTTCCGCTTCAGCGACCCGTTTAAAAATGTTTAAAGCGGTTTGGGCAACTGCCTCGGACAATTGACTGTCGACAATAATTTTTTCGATATCCGCATAATGACGATGAACGTGTTCGTGACGATCCATCACCACGCGACACGCCGTACCGCTGATACCGCTTTTAGTTGTTTTAGAAATTTCCAAATGAAAACCGTCCACGGACAGTCGGTTTAAGCCCGTTATCAAGTGTTCCGAGGGAACGCCGGCATCTAAACAGGCACCCAAAACCATGTCGCCGCTGATTCCGGAATAGCAATCGAAATATAAAATTTTCATAGACTCCTCTAAAGATGGTTAATTTTTGATGCCAAGCATGCCGCACCGTAGCCGTTGTCGATATTCACCACACCGATGCCGTTGGCACAGGAAGTCAACATACCCAATAAAGCAGATAAACCGCCAAAATTAGCACCGTATCCTACAGATGTGGGTACCGCTATGACGGGTTTATCGGTGATACCGCCCACTACCGATGCCAAGGCACCTTCCATCCCCGCCACCACTATTAATACCTTTGCTTTTGAAATGACGTCGATATTACCCAACAAGCGATGGATACCGGCAACACCCACATCGTACAATCGCAGGACAGTATTGCCCATGACCTCGGCTGTAACGGCCGCTTCTTCAGCGACAGGGATATCCGCCGTCCCCGCCGTAACGACCAGTATCTTTCCCTCCGTGGTTTGATAGGGTTTGCGTTTAATAACGACGGAACGGGCTTCGGGATGATAAATCGCTTCGGAAAATTTTTCTTTTAACGCCGCATAGACATCTTCTCCGGCACGGGAAATCAGTATATTACCTGTCGTTTTTTCCATCATATCCGCTACAATGCCCAAAATTTGAGGAGTTGTTTTTCCCGGACTGTAAATGACTTCCGGAAAACCGCTTCTCAATTCCCGATGATAATCCACCTTGGCATATTGTAAATCGTGATAAGGTAGGTTTTTTAATTCTTCTACCGCTTCATCTACGGTTAACTCTTTCTTTTGAATTTTTTCCAAAAGAACGATCAATTCATTCCGGTTCATAAACATCCCCTTCATTTTGTTTAGTTTTATCTTTATTATAATTTTCGAGAATTATTAAATCAACTTTAATCGTAAATAAGCGGATATGTTTTGAGGAATCATTATTCTCATTCATATTCTCACCTTTACAACAAGTGACGCTCCTGCCATTTCTTTACATGCACTTTACTTAAGTTTTAAACTTAACAAAAAAGAAGGACTTTTACACTTTGGTGTAATAGTCCTTCAGTTGTATTAAGATTGTTTATTATTTTTTCTACGTTTGTAGCCGATTATTATCAACAGTGCTCCCGACAATCCTAACAATGCTACAAATAACAATATGTTCGTGCTGTCTCCGGTGTTACGTAAAGCACGGTTTTGTAAAGTGCGGCTTGTTTTTGTGTTGGATGCCTTGGGTTTGCTGTTGTCCGGTGTCGGTACAGGCTTTTCCTTCTCAACAACCGTTACAATGGCTTTCTTGGTTGTAGAGGCTCCATCTTTGTCGGTCACCTTGAATGTAATTGTATATTTGCCTAATTTGTCTTTATTATAACCGCCATCATCAATCAATTTTACCTCTTTAGTTAAGTCGCCGTCTTCTTTATCTTGATCCGTTACGACAAGGTCCATTAAATTAAGTTTTTCACCACGTATAATGGTCACATCTTTAACTACAAGCGTCGGCGCCTGATTAATGATGCCCATTTTAGGATTGACGGTTAATTGATATGTTACTTGTTTTTCATCTCCGTTCGGATAGGTAACAAGTACTTTGACTTCTTTTTTTCCTACGGTGCTTGCATCGACCTCTTCTTGGAGGGCAATTATTGTTCCTTCTGGAAATTTGTCTTTATTAACAATTCCATCTTTAAAGTCAAAATTATCTCCGGCTGTTATTGTTATATCCTTCGTTTCAGGTAATGGATATTCATTCCATTTCGCTGTTAATACCATATGTCCTGTTACCGGCATATCAAAATTGTAATCTTCTTGGTTTTCTGTCTGCCAATTGACAAATTCCGCGTATTTTTTTGTCGGAGCTGTCGGTTCAGCTACTTTTTCGCCCTCTTTAACCATGACATCATCTACCGGATTTCCCCCGTTGGAATCAAACGTTACATTAGCCATCCACTCGGCTCTAAGTAAAAACACTTCATCATACAGAGGGTCTACACTCGGGTCATTGTACAACTTCCAGTCTCTGTTATAATCGGAAAATCCGTCACCTTCATCCCAATAGTATACTTTTCCGGGTTCTTTCAGTGGTTCTCCTTTATATGTTAGAGGTCTTTGCGTGTACCAACCCTTAAAGGTTAAATTTTCTTTAGTCGGATCGGCGGGAAAAATCAACTGTATTATCCTTTTTTACCCTTCTGATAATCGGGTCTTGGTTTCCATTAATGTTGCCGCCTTGTAAATCAAATTTTACATCCATATAACCGAAAGGAATCCTTACGTTCATGGCATTGCTGACATTTTTTTCAAATTTAACTTTAAACACGTTGTAGTTGTTAGCCGCGTATTCGTAGTCTTCTTCGTAGGATAAATGGTATCCATCCGCGATGCCGGAAATATCAACCGTTATTGTCAATTCTTCTCCGACAGCATATTCGCCGACATATCGTTTGAAATGTCTATCCACCTCCCTCTCAGCGTTGACCACCGTTCCACTTTGATCACTGACTGTTATTGTAAGATTTTTCCACATGTCTTCATGTTCGGGATTTTTCAGTTGACCGGGAGCACCCGGGCTTGAGTGGCCATAATCAGGATTTTGCAGAATATCCATGGTTAAGTAAAGCGGATACTTCTCCCCGGAAGAATCCTGCGCGAATACAGTTGTAGTGCCCGCAAATATGCCGAACATTACCAACAGAGCAATCATTAAGCTCATCGATTTTTTAATTGATTTTTTCATCATACGAGCCTCCATATCATTAAATTTTTATCAGAAAAACTAGTAATTAGATGTATTCTACCAGATTAAATAATACTTTTCCAGTATTATTTAATAAATTGCTTCTTTTTTTTTATATTTTTTTATATTATTTCTTTTTTTGAATGTAAGTACCTTATGGTTATCATTTTTGTTGCCTTTCATACTTCGACACCACCTTTGTCTCTATCGGATAAAATTTCAGAAAATAAAAAATCCGGCTAACTCATGTTGAGCATAACCGGATGACATTCGCGTCAAATCCATATTTGATTATTCGACAACTTCCCAAAGGGTCGGCGCATTTTTTACCGGATTAACAAGAGCCCCTTTGGCACAGGCACTGCAATTGGAACAATTGCCCGTCGGTAAGTCGATCACTCGTCGAATATAGCCTTTGTTTTCCAATATCGAAAGCCTCGCCATGGTTGCTTCCTTCGTAAGCGCCAGTTCATGAGCAATGTCTTCGATTGTCACGGTGTGACCTCTTTTTAATATTTCTAAAATTTTTTTCATTGTTTTACACCCGTACAGTTAAGATGTTCTGTTTTTCCGTTGCGCCGTTTTTTTGCCGATAGCCGACATGCCGCTGCTTTGAAGGGGTTTATTAGAATCCCCAAAGCAATAAGCCGATACGGTACACCAAAAACGCATAGAAAAAGGCCGTTCCGATATAATATAAGGTTAGTTTAATGGTCCAAGGCAGTGATCGGGTTTCCTGATAGGTGGAAGATACCGCCATAACACAAGGCACATTAAAAGTAAAAGCAAAAATAAAGGCCAAAGCCTGTGCTTTACCGATTTGAGCGGTTAATACATTTCCCAAATAGCTGCTGATATCGCCCCTTAAAAACGTCGCTTCCATGATGGAAGTACCGCTGCTGTAAAGCGAACTCAATACGCCTAACGCCGCCTCTTTGCCCATAAAAGATGCTACAAAAGCCATAAACAATTGCCATGTCATACCGAAAATACGTGTAAAAGGTTCGATGAGTACACCAATCCGATAGATAACACTGTTTGCCACGTTACCGTCCGATGAATAGGACAGAAAGTAAAACACAATTGATACCAGTATAATCACCCGCAGGGCACGCACCAATATTTCTTTAAATCTATTGGAAACGAACTGAAAAATGTTCCCCCATTTGGGCTTGTGGTATGGAGGCAATTCCATGATTAAGCCATGTCGTTCGTCGCTGCGTACCAAAGAGGATACAAATATTTTTGATGTGATGACAATGTGTAAAACGGCGACAAAAAATAACGTTGCAATCACCAAAGGTGTGTAAACGCCGAAAAAAACACCGGACATAAATCCGACCACACCCCAAGTTCCGGCACAGGGTATTGCCCATGCCAATGCCATGGTTAAAACCTTTTGTCCCCAGGAGTCGATAACTCGCGATCCGGAAGCCCCGCCGATGGTACAACCGAAAGACAATAATATCGGCATAATAGATTTGCCCTGCAAACCCAAACGAGACATGGTATCGTCAAACACATAAGAGACCCTTGCCATATAACCGACATCTTCCATTAATCCGAAAACAAAAGCGACACCGACAACAAAACCCGCCATGGATAAGGAAAACCCGACGGAGGATACCAGCACACCGACCAAGCCGGCAATAAAAGATGACACACCTGCTTCATAAAGTGCCGCCGTTACATAGGCAACGCCATTGGTGTAAATCCATTCACCCGCCTGCATAAAAGGGAAAGCGGGAACATAAGAAAGCATTAAACCCAGTAAAATAATAAACACCGCCAAAGGCTTGCCCCATGTATGATGGGTCGCTAAGCGATCAAAGCGGCTTCTATTAAAAGTTCCGGATTCACGATAAGTAACCGCGCCGGAGACCAGGTCTTCTATCCATTTAAATTTTGCTTCTCCCGTTTTAAGGGTTCCTTCCAACCCGTCGTCAATTTCTTTCTCCAAAATTCGGCTTTGTTCATCTGTCAGCTGTGTCTTAACAAGATTTGCAATCTCTTCGTCACCTTCTATGAGCTTTGTAATGATCCAATTGTTGGAGTAGGGGTTAAAATCATACGCTGATAAAAGTTCAGCCAACCGCCGGTACTTATCGCCGTTTATTTCTTTTTGTTTTTGAACCAAACTTTCTTCGAGAGCAATGGCGCCATTTTCCAAAGCTTCATAAAAAGATTCGTAGTTTTTTAAATCCGCCGCATTAAAAGGAATAACGGGAAGCCCCAGTCTTTCACTGAGTAGTGCAGTATCGATTTCTTTACCTTGAGCACGACTGACGTCAATCATATTGAGGACAACAATTGCTTTTCGCTGTATGCCGACGTAATCTGCCAACATGTACAGGGAGCGTTCCAATTGGGAGGAATCGATAAGAACGCAGGTTAATTGGCTTTCGCCCTCGGCGATGTATTGCCGTGTGATGATTTCCTCATCGGAACTTGCGGACAAGCTGTAGGAACCGGGTAAATCTACAATGGTATAGTCCCGCCCTTTGTAAGAAAACTGCCCTTCCTTACGTTCGACGGTTTTACCCGGCCAGTTGCCCACATGCTGTTTTGAACCGGTAAGCCCGTTAAACAAGGTACTTTTACCTGCGTTGGGTTGCCCTAACAGGGCTATTATGCGGTTTGACATTTTTGACACGCCTTACACAAAATGTTTTTACAATCTTGACTGTTAATGGCGATCATTGTATCTCTGCTGTTTATTATAATCGGTTTGTTATCAGGGTTTTGCACTACCTCAAAATTAGATCCCGGAATAATTCCGATGGATGTAATACGGTTAATAAAGCGTTTATCTCCTTGTAGTGCCACAACCGTACCCGAAAAACCGTCCTTTAATTGATCCATGCTTTTCATAGTAAACTCCTTCATCCTACCACGATTCATGTTGTATATTTAAGCTTATTATAATCTTGTTAGTCTCTTCTGTCAATCTTTACAATTAAAAGGTTCGATAACTTAAACACTATTAATTTTCTCCAATAAAAAAGTCGAGCCACCGGGTATGTGCTCGACTTGATACGTCTGTCATTTTAAAAAGTCTCAACTTCGGGTTGTGCCGTAAAGGAACAAAAGGTTGCTTTGACATTTTTTAAATAAAATACCTGTGTGTTGCCGTCATCGGCTTTATACATGGCTTGAAGCTCGGGGTAAGCATCCAACATATGTTCTCTGGCTTCGATACGATCGTCTTCCACGGCTTCCGCTTCCAGACGCAGCCATTGTTCGCCGTCAAAGCAGGAGATTTCCACATAAGGGTTTTTTGCAATTTGTTTGGAAACCTCTTTTACTTTTCCGGTTTGAATGTATAATTTGTCTTCAAAAAGATCGATGGTGCCGAAGGGGCGTACCCTGGGGCGGTTGCCGTCTAAAGTTGCCAAATAATAAACACGACATTTTTTGATGAACTCATAAACACGTTTCATGACTTTCCTCCTTTTTAATTTATAATAATAAAAAATAAATATTTTTAACGACGGTAAATCATTCCGCCATATTCCTCGATTTTTGCTGTGAACTATATTTTTTCTTTGATGATCCCTTTTCGGTATCCTTCCACCAACATTTCCAAATCTTCTTTTTGCCGAGCCAGTTTTTTCCCGATGTCGGTATCGCGAACACGGATACGTTCCACAACGGTTTCTACAACATTTTTCATAGATACCATGTCGTATTCATCGGCCAACACTCTTTCTAAAGATTCAAAGGGTTGGTGAACCATTAAGGTCAGTCCGTAGGAGTTGTAAGTAAGGGTATAGCCTGCAATACCGGTCGATTTTTGATAAGCTTTTGCAAAGCCGCCGTCAATCACCAACAGTTTGCCGCCGGCACGAATGGGGCTTTCGCCCGATTTAACTTTAACCGGTACATGCCCGTTGATGATGTGCCCCGTTTCCGGATTGATACCGAATTCCGCCAACAACATTTTTGCAAAGGTTCCGTCATCGTCCATTACTGTAAAGTAGGGCATGTGTTTTTCTTTGTGAGTTTCTTTGTTGTCAATAAAATAGCGTTCGAAGGTTGCCATTTTAGATTTACCGAACAGGGGTGAATCTCTATGGCACCATAAAAACCAAAAGAAATCGGTTTGACGCAGGTCTTTCTGATTAAAATAGGCTTCCCTTGCCATTTGATCCATTTTATCCATTAAGCGTTTCCCGGAATAGTATTCGTCCTCCAGTTTAATAACTTTAAAGGTACCGTCTTCGGTAATGGGCAAACCGGCATGAAACAATAAATTGTTGTTATAGACCAAATACATGGAGCCTTTGTTGAATAAAAAGCGAATATGTTTTTGCAATTTATCGCTGACTTGAAAGGAGATAAGCAGCTTATCGATGACGTTTTGTTCCGTTTCGTTTAACTTGGACGGATCCTTCGGATCGATTGTCGGGAAGTAGGTATCATTGAGCGGATATTCAACACCTTCCACCATTACCGTTCCCCTTTCCGCATTGTAAGTCGAAAGGATAACGCGATCATCCATCATATATTCCGGATGACTTTTGATCATTTGGTCTTCAATTTTAAATTGAATAACGGAAATTGCTTTGTGCATACGTGCCATTAAACCGTATTCGTATGCCGTCATTGTTTCGGGGTCTACTTTCGGTAAAAAAGCGGTGCAGGGATCATCGGCATAGTAATTTTCCGCCAAGCCCGCCAGGTTAATCATATTAATGCCGTAGCCGTCTTCCAACACATTAAGATTGCCGTATCTTAGGGCAATTCGAACCACGCTGCAAATACAAGCCAGGTTACCTGCGGCGGCACCCATCCATAAAATGTCATGATTCCCCCATTGTATGTCTAAAGAATGGTGGTCCATTAAGGTTTCCATGACGTGGTGAGGACCCGGACCTCTGTCAAAAATATCGCCCAATATATGTAAGTGGTCAATCACAAAGCACTTTATGACTTGTGCTATTTTAATAATAAAGGTATCGGCTCTGCCGTAAAATACCAAACTGTCTATGATGTTGTGATAGTATTCTTTTTTGTTTAAGCGTTCTTCCTCTTCTTGGATGAGCTCTTCCATGATGTAGGCAAAATCCTCCGGAAGAGCTTTTCTAACTTTAGAACGCGTGTACTTGGAAGCGGCGGCACGACAAACAATTACCAGACGGTAAATGGTCAACTTGTACCAATTCTCCAAAAGTGTTTCGGACTTTTCTTTTTTTATCAGCTCCAGCTTTTCTTTCGGGTAATAAATTAAGGTAACCAGCTCGTTTAATTCCGTAATGCTGACGGTATTTTCCAACTCTTCCATTACTTTACGGCGTATGGCACCGGAGGCATTTTGCATCACGTGGTGAAAGGCTTGGTCTTCACCATGAATATCCGTTAAAAAGTGCTCCGTTCCCTTCGGGAGGTTTAAAATAGCGGATAAGTTAACGATTTCACCGACCGCCTTATTGACCGTCGGAAAACTCTTTGACAACAACTCCAAATAACGAACATTCTCTGTTAATTCCTCTTTAGAATAGGTACGCATGCTACTCTCCTTTTAAGTTGTAAAGTCCAAATATGTCACCTTTTGCCAAGTATCGATTATACTTGCTGTGCAGGTGTATCTGTTGACATCTCTATTATCCATATCGTGTCTTAATTGTATTATACCTTTACATCTTTAATTGTTCAATGCGGCGAATCATTTATAAAGATAGTTTCACGACTGTGGAAGCCTTTTTATTGCTATATAAATGTGTTAAAATACTTGAAGGATAAAGGAGTATTATGAATAAAGAATTTATTGAAGCAATTACCAATATCGATGAAAAAAAATCAAAAGCAATTTATCATCGCATGATACACGAGGGGCTTGATCCCAATATCATTACCAATGACATGAATATTGCCTTACAACAAGTTGCCCGATTATACGAGGAAGGCCAGTATTATATTGCCGACCTTATTATCGCCGGGGATCTGATTACCACCCTAATGCAACAAATGCAGAGGGATTACGAAATGTTTATCCTGACAACCGGAAACAAAAAAATTGTAGTCGGTACGGTTTATGACGATATTCACGAGGTGGGTAAAAATATTTTTATCAGCATGTTACGGTCGGAAGGCTTGAATGTGGTGGATATCGGTGCGGATGTCTCTAAAAAACGATTTATTCAAGCCATTCGCAAACATAAGCCAGCTATTTTAGGCATCAGCGGTATTTTAACTTCGGTCATCGATAATATAAAAGAAGTCATCGACGCTATCGAAGCGGAAGGCTTAAGGGATAACTTGAAAATTATTCTCGGCGGTAATATCGCCGACGAAAATTACTGCCGTTATGTCAAGGCGGACGGCTATTCCAAGGACGCCATTGAAGGTGTTAAAATTTGTGTAAACTGGTTGAAAGAGAGCCGTTAAATGCGTAAAGTCCTATATTTGGATATCGTTAACGATATTCAAGCACAAATAGAACATGGCGAATTAAAACCCGGCGATGTCCTTCCGCCGGAACACGAATTGTCCGAATACTACGGCGTATCCCGCACCACTTTAAGAAAAAGTTTGGCATTGCTTGTCAATCGTAATTTTATTTATTCGATTCCCGGTAAAGGTAATTACGTATCCGAACCGAAGATATCCGCCTATCAATTTTATTTTGACGAAATTGACAGCCTTAAAGGCGAAGTCGACGAAGTCCGTCTTTTAAGCGTAAAGGGTATCCGCCCCGGACACAAATTGATGCGTGCTTTAAATGTTCACACCGGTGACAAAGTTTTAAAAGTAGAAAAACAAGTGATTATCGGCGGTCGCCCGGCGGAGTATATGATTGTTTACCTCCCCTATGTTAAAGGAGATCCCATCATAGAAGATGTTATTCATTTTGCCAATTTTCACGGACTTTTAGAAAAGAGCCGTTTGCAATTTCAATTGGACAAAAATTTTACCTTGGAGGTCATTCGCCCCAATTACCATATGCGTCGTCAATTACAATGCGACCCCGAAGAAGGCGTTATCTTTATTCATCAAACCATTGTATCCGTCGACAGTAAACAACCCATCTCCTATAACGAGTATTATATTAAATCCGATTATTTTGTATTGGATGCAAAAACATTACAAACAAAATAGCAAGGTATCATCCCATACCTTGCTTTTTTTTACATTATTTTATAAGATTTTAACAGCCGACCGTTAATAAAACAATATTCGGCAATGCAGACAGGCAAAAGTTTTTCTACTCATCAACCGGACATTGCCTGCACACTTAACCGAAATAACTTTTAGTCATGTGACGCGGAGTTTTGTGCCGGTTAATCTTTTTTCTGTTAAAGAAATAATGCCGCATGGTCTACAAAAGCTTTAACAGCCTTTTCTAAAAACGTTTTTGTTCTTTCGACCATGTTGCCGTTCTCATCGAATAATGTATCCACTTTTGATAAATAAATTTCGGGTTGTTGCAAGGGGATCAAATCGACAAAAATAAAGTTTTGGCGAAAACCGTGGTTACCGGCCATAGCACCGAAGCCGCCGGGGGATGCACTGAATACAGCAGCCGGTTTTCCTGCCCAAGGGTTGCCTTCGGGGTCTCTGGAACCCACATCTATTACATTTTTAAGTGCCGGTGCAAAGGATCGGTTGTATTCCGGTGTGAAAAACAGGTAAGCATCGTATTTTCTGATTGCTTCTCTAAGCGTTTTGTACGCTTCCAGAGGCGTGTCGCCGTCCAAATCCGGATTCTAGAGGGGTACTTCGGAAATATCGATGAATTCAGCTTCAACATCCTTCGGGAATAATCCCTTTGCGACTTCCGCCACTTTTCTGTTCCAAGATTCTTTTCTTAAAGATCCTACAATCAGTCCTACTTTCATTTTGTTCTCTTTTTATATCATTTCAGCCGAATGACAGCAAGCATTGTTTTCTATAACATGCGTTAGTATTTAACTAAACATATGCCGTTATTAAACGACTTATAACCATAATATCATAGACAAATGTATTTCAATAATACCGCTAAGAATGAGTAAAGATAACTTCCCGATTGTCCTCTTCCATTACATAATACTTAAAATAACGGAAATATCGGCTTATTTATACCATTGCAACAGCCGCTTTTTTATTATTTTTGCCAAATATCTGCGTATTCTTTTTTCTTCTCAAATTCTTTTTTAGCAAAGGGGCATAGCGGCACAATCTTTACTTTTTTTGCCCTTGCCTGATTAACCAATTCCAACACTAATTGAGATGCAATGCCTTGTCCGCCGTAATTACTGTTAACAACGGTGTGATCGATAATCCATAAGGTTTCCGATTCGGAATAAGTACTTTCTCCGATTTCCTTTTTGTTGTCGTAAGCTGCCGCTCTTTTATTTTGGGGTTCATACATTATACTTATCATTCATTTAACTCCTTATTTGATTCATATCAATTTACTTGTTTATAGTATTCACCTGTCAGCTTCATCTTTTCTTTATTTTTAATTTTCTTCCTGATTTTTTAAGGATCATGTCTCGCTTACCATCGATTTTAAACCAAGCTGTTTAGATTTGTTTACAATCCAATCAGATTTTTTATATTTTTTGATATTTTTAATAATATTGCTTCTAAAACCACACAGCAATTGATATGTATCACCGATACAAAGAGGATATCAAATTGTTTGCGGAGATGGGGCTGAAAGCTTTTAGAACGTCCATCAATTGGACAAGGATTTTCCCGAAGGGTGACGACCCACCCCCAATGAAAAAGGGCTGCAGTTTTACGATGACTTTTTCGATGAATTATTAAAATATAACATCGAACCGGTGGTTACACTGACTCATTTTGAAATTCCTTTAAATTTGGCGAAAAATTACGGTGGCTTTAAAAACAGAAAACTCGTGAATTACTTTGTACGATTTGCCGAAACCGTCTTTAACCGCTATAAAGATAAGGTTAAATACTGGATGACCTTTAACGAAGTCAACAACATGATGGACTACACCAACGATGTGTTTACCTGGACCAACGCGGGGTTTATCGTCGATAAGAACGACCCGAAACCCACGGAAACCATCTATACGGCCGCCCACCATATTTTATTGGCGTCCGCTTTAGCCATCAAAAAAGGAAAGGAGATTAACCCCGATTTTAAAATCGGTGCGATGATTTCCCACATACCCATGTACCCCTACTCCTCCAACCCGAACGATGTGATGCTCGCAGAAGAAACCATGCGTATTCGGTACTTTTTCCCCGACGTTATGGCACGGGGGCATTATCCCAACTATATTAAGAAAGAATGGCAAAAAAATAACTTTAACATTCCCATTCTCGTTAATGATGAAGACATCCTGTCTCGGGGGACGGTTGATTACATCGGTTTTTCCTACTATATGACGGCAACCGTCAGTGCTGCCCACGCAACAAAGGACGACTCGGAAAATATACACGGTAAAATTCCCAACCAAATGGAAAACCCTTATCTGAAAGCCTCCCAATGGGGCTGGACCATCGACCCTGTCGGCTTAAGATATGTGATGAACCGATTGTGGGACAGATACGAACTGTCCTTGTTTATTGTGGAAAACGGCATCGGCTTAGAGGAAACACCCGACAAAAACGGCCACATCAACGATGTCGACAGAATTAATTATCTGAAAGCCCACATTATAGAAATGAAAAAAGCCGTTCTGGACGACGGTGTTGAGCTAATCGGCTATCTCCCGTGGGGAATCATCGACCTTATTTCTTTTACCACCGGAGAAATGGCAAAAAGATACGGCATGATCTATGTGGATTTAGACAACCGAGGCAAGGGAAGTCTAAAGCGTTCAAAGAAAGCTTCTTTTAACTGGTATCGAAACGTCATTGCATCCAACGGCGAAGTTTTATAAATTTGTATCGCGGTATAAGTATTTTAAACGAACTAAACGGCAAAGAGAGACGGTTTTAACGACGCTTTCTTGCCGTTTTTTACAGGTCATTTAATTGCCTTATTTAATTTTAGTTGTTTTTAACAGACTGTAATAGATCGGTTCGATATCTTTGTTTTCTTTGATAATGCCCCCGACTCTGCAAACATTGTCAATTTGTTCTTGTGCCGTGTCGATCCCTCCCAGATCGGGCAGCAAGATACCTTTACTTAAACCTTGCTCGGCAATCAGTCCGAATTGTTTCGGATCCAATCCGTTAAAATCCTGTAACGGCACAACCTCTTCGATAATATCCATAACTATTTCGATGTTTGGCAGATCTTTTGCCTCCATCGGTGCGAAGCGATTGTCATTGATGGCGGATTCGATGGTATTGCGAATAATCTCTTCTCCTAAATTATCGGTAACAGGATACAGCGTTCCCATGCAGCCCCTCAGTTCACCGTATTCATAAAGTGTAATAAAAACACCCTTTTGACAATCCGTTAAACTTTTTCGTTCCTCCTTACTTTTATCTTTTAAAAAGTTTTTAAGCAAAACTCGCCTTCGGGCTGTGATAATGTGCTCCAAGGTTTTCCATGCCAGCTCCAGATAAATATTTTTTTTAGTATCTCTGTTTAAAGGCTTGTTCTTATTAAATATCTCCAATACACTTGAAATTGTTAACGGCTCCTCATCGACGGCATAACGATAAGTCATGCAATAGGCCTCGTTATCCTTAAACGGCAACGATGAATTTGTGTGCATTCGTAGTCCGTCGGTTACACCCAACGCCATTAATATACCCTTTGCGGTAAAATTAAGGTCCGGGTCTTTTTCTTTGATGATATAACGAAGCAATGCTTCCGTATGGTTCACTTCCAGCAGTTTTTTAAGTTGCGGATAAGGTCGGTCGGTATATCCTTCCGCTAAAATCCATAGGGATCTGTTGGAGGATTCGATAGCTTTACGGAGGCTGGTTCCTATTGCATAATGCGTGAGGGGGTTTTCGCCCGATATTTTAATTTCAACCATTTTAAAATTCGGATAATAATTTTGAACGGTTGTCATTAAAGACGCATAAAGGGGATCCAACCGTCTGTTGATTCCATACTCCGCAACGATACGATCGTTAACGGCAATAAAATTTCGGTTATCTTCCGTTAGGTGATCACGCAGATGTTCGAGGAGTTCCAAATCGGTAGGCGCACTAAAGGTTTTACGACCGTCGCTTTCAAGGGTTTCTCCCACCGTTTTTATGCCGTAGTTTAAAGAGATACCGTCGTTAAAAATGTCACCGCCTCTGGATATCAGCACCAAGGTTTGGGGCTTATCTCGAGCTATTAATTTTGCAATGTGTCGGCTTAATTCTATTTGTGCCGGTTGATCGGTTATCACTATTCCTTTTAAATTCATGGGGTCTCCTTCATATTTTCAATGAGCCGATTGTCTTCACACAGGGCTAAATCCAGCTTACGTGTTTTATCTTTAAAAGATACCTCCGCAACCCTTCCTTTAATTTTTTTGATAACACCTGAGCCGAATTGTCTGTGCCTGATGGTTTCACCGACTTGCCACGAACCTTTTAAACGATGTTGGCGTTGCTTGCCAAAGGAGGGCAAATGCTTTTTAAAATGTGAGAGGATTTTTTCAGGTTGCGATTTTAACGAACGTTGAATGAATAAGGGAACTTTTTTTGTAAGTGCCGACTTGGTACTCAGCAGTTCCAACTCTTCTTTTGCCCGTGTCATTCCGACATAAAACAATCGAGCTTCTTCTTCCAAAAGGTCGGGATTTTCTTCTTTTTCATCCAACGCCTTTTGAGAAGGAAATTCACCATCGGACAGGTCGATTAAAAAGACCTTTTCGTATTCCAAGCCCTTCGATGAGTGGATGGTCGACAGGATAACACCCCTACAGTTTTGCAATGTCGGATTTCTTTCTTCGATTTTTCCTTTTAAAATATCCAAACGATCTAAAAAATCCGCTACGGTATTTTCGTTTTCCGCTATGAGTCGAAGTACATCTATTTTTTTGCGGATGTTTTCATCCCAAATGCCCTTTTTAACGCGAAACTCCAAATAGTCGGCATAGGCCAGTTCGTACAAAAAACAGTCGATGGCTTCTTTTGCCTTTAGTGTCGGAAATTTTTCAAAAATTTCTTGTCTTTCCTTCATTTTATCTTTAAGCCATGACGGTAGGGATATCAGGCTGTCTACCGTATCCCAGACAAAATCTCCAACCATATGATGATAGACCACCGCTTCGGCTTGCTCCTTGGACATTTTACACCCCATTTTAAAATATAATTGCCGAAAAGCGTCGAGATCTGTCGGGTCTTTTGCAAAGCGGTAAAACAGGTTAAAGTCCCTGATGATGTAATGGCTGAAAAATAAAGGTTGATGTTCTCTTGTTCGATAGGCTATTGCGTTTCTTTCGAATAAATCGATCAAGGGTATCGCGGATTCGTTATTCCGATAAAGAATGGCTATTTCTTTATTTTCGAATTGAACGGCATTAAGTAAATAACGGTATTGTGCTTTGTTATTTTTAAAAACATGGTGTTTCACCGGCAATCCAAGGGGCTTTACCCCTTTCATTTGTTTCGGATAGCGTTCCCGATTATAGGTAATAAAACGATTGGCTACCTCTATAATATGTTGGTTGCTCCGATAATTGGTTTCCATTAATAACACACGACCGCCCGGATACTGTTTCTTAAAGTTGAGCAAGGCTTTCGGATGTGCACCTCTAAAAGCGTAAATGCTTTGATCCTCATCACCGACCATAAACAACTGTTTGCTGTCCTTTGCCAATAAATTTAAAATTTTAAATTGCAGCTTCGATGTGTCCTGAGCTTCATCGATATGAATATAAGGGTATTGTTGTTGAAAAGATCGTAACAATCCCGGGTTTTCTATGAGGTAACGGTGTGCTAAAACCAACATATCGTCAAAATCCACAAAATTATGTTGTTGTTTATATGCACAATACGCCTTGTAAATCGCATAAAAATTTATCTCTCCCAGGTCTATTTTTTTGATTTCCCCCTCGGAGAGCAGATTGTTCACCGCATAGGTTATGGTTGTTGCAATATCCGACAGGTCATTATCTGCGGTACCCCCCCTGACGGGGTACATTCTTTTGTAAAGTGCTTGCAACAACTTACCGGAGTCGGCCAACACATGATGCGGTCTGCAATGGATATGCCTTTCGTACGTTCGGATCACCTTTAAGGCAAAGGCATGTATTGTGGAAAATTGGGGCATGGAGCAGGTCCCCGACCCGAACATGTTTGTGTAACGTTTTTCCAACTCCCGTGCACCGGCTTTGGAAAAGGTTAAGGTTAAAATTCGGTTCGGCGATATACGGTGCACCTTAATCATATAAGCGATGCGACATAATATAACCGTTGTTTTACCGCTCCCGGGTACCGCCAACAATAAAGTTGCACCTTCGGTCCTTGCCACCGCTTCACTTTGTTGGTCGTTGAGAGTGATACCGTATTTTTTTGTAAAATTACTTACGTCCATTTGCCACACCTTGTTTCTTTTAAGACCATCATATCAGAGGAGTTGGTATTTTTCATCTTTATAAAGAATAATAAAATCTTGTAATGAATTACAGCATGCGATTTTGATATAAAGTTCTTATTGATTAAAATATACAATCTTTCTCTAATGTCTTTTTCCAATCTAATTTCTATTTATAAACTTTGGATCTAAGCTTGCGTAACAGATATATAATTGAACCCCTTATACAAAATAAGAACCACCAGTTGAACTGGTGGTTTTATCATGCCATTCGGTGCTAATAAATTACCTTTGAACTAAATTATATGTCACTTTGAAAGGCAATGTTATTCAAACAAGTAATTTCACTTTGCCTGGTATCGTGACTAATAATAAATATAAATGAAATTTTTCTACTCTAACAGCCTTTATTATAAAACTTTAAGATAGTTCTTACTATTTTTATCTTTATCTATATAGCAACTCTGCACACTAAGTGCCTAATAAGGCTGATTCATTTAACTGCGTTTCGTTAAGTCATAAGAAACATTATTAAGTCCACACATAGAATGGACTTTAGCAAACTCTTTCTTAATTCCAGCAATAGTACGTTTCCAATTTTAGTGTTAGATGATACTGGTTGAATTAATAGGTCGACATAAATGTTTTCTATAAACCCATTATCCAACATTTCTTTTTTATTTTTGTACCAATATCAATTCGTACTTTTGTATTATCAGATATTCCATGTTCGTCATCAATAATCAATGCAATAATTCCCGCATTGTACTGTTTTTAACTTAAGGTAAGATTTAGTCAAACCAAGCTTCTTTCATATGTAATGGAATTAATCAACAGGTGTTTGATTTGATTGTATAAACGCAAACCTAATTCTAAAACCTCATGATTAGGGCTGTCTGTACAAATAGGTAGTTCAACAGCATTTTGCATCGTTTTCATTAATCATATTATACTTTCTTTTTCTTCATTTCCATCTAAAAAGCTGGCACAATTTACATCAATATAATCAGTACCCATTTTGCCTGATTAATTTTAAATTTTAATGAATTTTCCATCTCTATTTCTAATTGCTTCACCGATGCCCTTTAACGACGAATTTATTTTCTCTCCGACAATAATCATCTCATCTTCATTGTTTAAGAATCTCTCTTGCTTTTTGTGCTGCTGTTGCTGCGTCTTCAGCAAATCCATCTGCACCGATTTTATCTGCCAATTCCTGTGTGACAGGCGCACCTCTAATCATTACTTTAACTTTGTCTCTTATGTTTGCTTTTTTAAGCGAGTTTATAACAATTTCAAGTTCTCCAATTGTCGTCGTTAATAACGCACTCAATGCTAATATATTTGGTTCATATTTTTTTACTGCTTCAACAAATTTAGCTTCAGAAACATCAATTCCAATATCTATGACCTCAAAACCCGCACCGGTAAACATCATTCCCACTAAATTTTTTCCAATATCATGAATATCGTGTTTCACTGTTCCCAAAACAATTTTTCCGATAGGTTTAACACCTTTTTCTTACAATATAGGCTTCAATATATCCACACCTATTTTCATTGTACTGGCTGACACAAGAACTTCAGGAGTAAAAATTTCATCTTGTTTCCATAATTCACCAACCAAAGCCATAGTATCTATTAGTCCTTTATTTAATATATCTGAAATATCAACATTTTCTTCTATCGCCTTCAATACAGATTTTCGAATAGCTTCTTCATCACCATCAAGAATATTCTGCTTAATCATCTCCAATGAACTCATATTTACTCCTTAAAATTCTCTCAATCTTTTTATTTCCATATTCAATGTTTTTGCTGCGATTTCTACTTCTTTAATTGTATTATATTTTCCGAAAGAAAAGCGCAAACTTCCATTCTCATACTCTTTTCCAACATTCCCTGCCTGGATAACGTGGGAAGCCTCTAATCGATCACTATTGCAAGCTGATCCCATAGATGCTAAAATTCCTTTTCGAGACAAAAGCTGTAATAAGGTTTCGCTACTTAAGTCTTTGATACTGATACTTAAAATTCCTGGCACACTATCTTCTTCACAGTTGACTATTATGTTATCTTTATGCACGATTTTCAAAAAACTATTTCTTAATTTTATTAAATGCTTTCGATATTTATCTTTTTCTTTTTTTAATTTTTTACATGCTAAGCCAAAACCTACAATACCGGCAACATTTTCAGTTCCCGCTCTCATTTGTTTTTCCTGTCCACCCCCACTGATAAGTTCTATTACGTGTACCCCTTTTTTTACATATAGGGCACCGATCCCTTTGGGGCCATAAATTTTATGTGCTGAGATACTGTAAAAATCAACATCCAATGTTTTTACATTAATATATTCTGTACCAATAGCTTGGACACCGTCTGAATGTATCAAAATTCCCTTTCTTTTTGCAATTTGAGATAAATCATATATAGGTTCAATTGCTCCAACTTCATTATTTACCGTCATAACAGAGGCAAGTATTGTTTCTTCGGATATTGCGTTTTCAAAGTCTAATAGTTTTACTTTAAAATCTTTATCCACTGGCAAAATTGTTACTTCAAAACCCATTCTTTTTAGCCATTTAAAACTATTTAATACACAATGGTGCTCAATTGCTGTAGTAATAAGATGATTTCCTCTTTTTTTTAAAGCTAGAGCACAACCTTTAATAGCCATATTTACAGATTCTGTCCCTGAAGATGTAAATATAATTTCCGAAGGATCAGCACCCTATAAATCGGCAACTTGGCTTCGAGCAGTTTCTATCGCTTTCTTGACTTCTTTTGCTTTAGGGTATATTGCCGATAGATTATAGTAGTCTTTTGCAAGATATTTTTTCATCGTCTCAAGAACCTCTTCATCTATTGGGGTTGTTGCACTGTTATCTAGATATATCATTTCTCTTTTCCTCTTTCCTTCAATTTCTCTAGATATTCTGATATTTCTTTTACCATCTTCTTTTCCCCAATATGGTTAATAAAAGGTTTACCGCTGACAATATATACACTACCATCTTTACAGAGCGGCATCATTTGCACCAAAACATGTATTCCTTTTAAATTCACTTCCGGTGATTCCCAGACATTTTGAATAGTCGTGTTGACGATAATACCTTTTTTTGCTGCTGCTTCTCTTATAAGTTCCGCACCCCTTAACATGGTCGTTCCACACAGACCTCCAACGAAATGAACTCTTAATGTTGCGGTCATCATTTATAATCGGATCGGGTATTGTCCGTATTTTTGAGCCAGTTTAAATAATAATATTAAATTAGAAACCGGTACATCTGGCTGTACTACGTTAGCAGGTGAAAGAATAAATCCTCCGCCTGGAGCTAAATCTCTAATTCTTTCTTTAACTTCTTCTTCTACAACTTCAGGAGGACCTGCTAATTTTTGCTGAAGATCTATACCACCAAAAAAAATGATGTCTTTACCAAAATCTCTTTTTAGTTCGGCCGTATTCATACCTTTTGCCAATGGTTGTACCGGATTAAAAACTTCAATTCCCGCTTTCATCATATTAGGTATTATTTTACGTATAGCACCGCAACAGTGTTGGAAAATTTTGGCCTGTGGTGCCTTAGACTTTATAAAAGCATTTAATTCCTTTCGGTAGGGCAACATAAATTCATGATACATTTTAGGAGAAAAAAACGGTGCATTCTGATGTGCTAAATCGTCTTGTGTTTCAACAATATCTACATAAGGACCAGCCGTGCTTAATAAAACATCGTAAAACGCTAATAGAACATCCAATATTTTACCCATTAATTTATGAGCTAACTTTTTTGCATGAACCATGTCCATCATGAATCTGTCGTATCCTCTAAGAAAGCAAGCCATATCAAAAAATCCTCTAGCTGGCGAACGTGTAGATATACTATAATTAGAATTAAAGTAGTAATCTTCTACTGTTTCTTTTAATTCTCGATTGCGATTTCCTTCATATGGATTGGGCCAATTATAACTGTCTAAATCAATTAAAGAAGCGGAAGCTAGAGGTGTACCTATCCATTCATTAAATTGTCCCACTTTAATAGTAGTTACTCCCCACTCATTTTTTACACCTCCGTTGGGCAAGACTTCGCCTTGAAAATTTTGGTTTCCCTTTAAAAAAACATGACGAAAATCTCCACCTAAATGATCAAAAATTCTCGGGTCATAAATATTATCACCGTGACCACTTCTAAAAGGTTCTATATCACCTTCTATTTTAAAATACTCTTTCAGTTGAAAGTAAACCAAGTCATTAACACTAGCACCTGTTGCACCGATGCAAATCGGCACCCGGTCCGGTTCTTCGTGGTTTAAAGTCTTTCTAACTCTCTCTCTTGATGTTAATGTCATAATTATCTTCCTTTTTTTCTTTAAGCTCAGCCAATTTTTCAATTAACATTTCTTTATTTTTTACCTCTGCAATTTCAGACAAAAGTGACTCTGAAGAAAAAATTTCCATAAGTTTGCTTAGATCATTGATATGATCTTCCGGATTTTTGTTTGCTAATAAAAATATCAGTTTCACCGGTACCTGCTCTGCATTGTTGCCATATTTGTAAATTTTACAGATTTTTCCAAAAACACTAACCCAACATCTGATTGGAGTACATGTCCTGAATTAGCATGTGGAATTGCAATCCCGATCGGAACTGTTGGAAGCCCTGTCGGATATTTGTTTTCTCTATTCATAACATCTGAAAAATATTCCCGATTTACACTTCCGTTTTCAACCATTTTTTCAACAATCGCCTTTATCGCTTCTTCTTTTGTTGGAATATTTAAATTAAATAAGATATTTTCTTCTCGAAATACCATCATTCTTAACCTTCTGCTACTTATTTCACAAATAAACTAAATACTTTTGTAATAATATATCCTAACGGATCTCCACCCATATCGAAGCTGGAAACAAGTCCGTTTGAGGCGTCATGTAACCCTAAATTAGACATTGCAGATGTATGAAGTTCTGCCATTGAAGTTGCAATTAAAAAAACGGGCACCATCCATATCATAATAAATAAAAACATTCTAAAAACATTGCCTTTTAGATATGGTGCTATGGCACCACACCAATAAGGAACAACTGCTAAGCTGGCTATAGCGAGCATCTGATTGCCGGGTAGAACCATTGCTAATAAAATCGAACAAGGAAATATCAACAAAGTTGTCGCCATAACTGACGGATTTCCAACTAATGCGGCGCAATCGACAGCAATGTAAACTTCGCGATCTTCAAATTTTTCTTGAACAAATTCAGTTACAGCATTAGCAATGGGGATAACACCTTCACAAAGTACCGAAACGGTTTTGGGGAAAAATACCATTAACACACCGACTTGAATACCCAGATTTAATATGTCTCCGTATGGCATTTTTGCAACAATACCAATAAACATTCCAATTAGAACTCCCATTACACCGATTACACCAAATACACCCATTTTATTCTTTATCGATTGAGGAGAAGCATTGATATCTCTTATTCCCGGTATTTTCTCTATTAATAAATTAAACGGTTTTGCAAATAACCCTAGTAAAGTAACGGCACATGGAACGGATATACCTGGCAATCCGTTAAACTCCTGATAATTTTTTGCAGTATAGTCAGCAATAAACGACCCAATTGTTAAATAAATCGTAGCAGCTGCAACACCCAGGAATACATTACCATCTGTTAAACCCCATACAAAAGCACCAACTACTTGACCATGCCAGATACTCCATACATCTGTCCACATCATTTTTACAATCTTTAACATTACCAGTATTATATTCACTGCAAAAACCGAAAAAAATGTAAATGCTAGTCCAGGCCATGCAAAAGCCAAAACTGCTGATCCCCAACCCACATCTGTGACCGCCATAGATTTGTTAAAGTTCTGTGAGAAGATTTGCAGCGCAGGTGTTATAACTGCAATAGCATTATTTACTATGACAAAAAGACCTGCTAATCCAATTCCTGTATATAATCCTCCACGTAAACTTCTTTTGAATCCCGCTTGAAATATAAGACCTAAAAAGAAAATAACTATGGACACTAATATAGGACCAACTAAATTCCCTAATAAAACTGATACGGCAGTTGACATATTTTCCATTTTTTTCTCCTCTTTATTTTTAAATTCGCATCATTAGCACTTCATGTAGAAATTTTAGTTTATTCTATATAGATATTTTTCATCATCTTAATAATTTTTTTGTTGTTTCTTCTTTCTTTTTCTTACCTCCTATAATGTAATCAATTCCCTGTACAGATGGTGCCCCAAAACTTTCATCTATGGAAGTCATCCAGCAAACAACCATATTTTCTCTTCCTTTATACGGATCTAAATCACTGATCATACAGTGTTTAACTTCATAATCTGTCACACCCAGTTTGCCCAAGTACTCCGTAATCGTCATTTCTGCATTGACAGATGTATTAATTCCAGCACCACACACACATAAAACCAGTTTTTTCTCTGACAATTTCTTATCCTCCTTTAATTTTGACCAACAACCTGTGAACAAAAACTATAAGCATGATTTGCTTGCTCCGCCGTAAGGACAATTGGTTCACCTAATCTGTTAGCAATATCAGCAATTTTCGCCGTGACTTCGACTGTTACAGCAACTTCAAGGCATTTTTCCAAGTTTTCCCCTACAGCAATTGGACCATGTGCAAACAAATTAACAGCTCTTTTGCCTTTAAGTGTCTCAACAATCCTTCGATAAAATCTTTCATCATATGGACCTAGTTCAAGCCCTTTTACTACTGGTACACCTCCACCAACTAGATTACCTTGTGTTGTTGTTACACATGGTATTTCCTTTCCAACGCAAGAGTAAGCCGTTGCATAGATGGAATGAGTATGGATGACTGAGTGTATATCTTGCCTGCTTTTTAGGATCTCTGCAAACATCTTGGAGGCGACTGAAATTTTACGACGCGCCTCTATGATGCTAACGTTTTCATCTATAATTACAATGTCTTCCCAGGTCATATTGTCATATTCCATTCCACTGGGCGTTATGCAAATATTGCCAGTATCAGGATCCCTTGCACAGACAGTTCCGCCTGCCATTACAACTAATTCATATTCAACTAGTTTCTTGGCAGTATTTAAAACCGCCTCTCTCAAGCTCCTTAACATTTAAACCTCCTTGTAATTTAAGTTTTCCATGTACTTAGAATTATTTGCAAGACTTGTGCCAAATATTTGGTTTTATTTGTAACCTTGTATTTTCTGTGTTAGCGCGTACATATATTACATATCATTCCGATTCCATCTTTATATACCAATTTTTCTCCAATTACACCATGTTTAACTAGTTATCATTAGTTATTATTTGTTGAAAAAGAAAGAACACAGTATTTAACACTTGCCCTTTTTACAAGCATTTAAATTTATTACAATAAAAAAATCGAAAGGGAGATAATTTTACTTTCCCTTCCAACTTAAAAATGTTACCTACTGATAGAATGCCATAATTAACAAAAATTTATCTATACTCCCATATTTTTTTAATAATCATAGAATGCTATTTAACATTATATCCAAATAGTGGAGTTTTCATTTTTTCGCTTAGGCTTTTAATACTTCCAGTAAATCGTTTTTACTTTTTGCCAATCGTATGTTTTTCATCGTGTTTCTGTTTCTTATAATATTTTTTTGAAAACCTCTTGGTATTTCAGCATCATTATCTTTCATTCCTAAAAGAAATATTACATCGACCTCTACTCGATCCCATTGGATTTTTTGTTTTAGTGTTATAATACCAATACCATTTTTTAATACAGTATCAAATTTAGGAGAATGGATCACAGCAATACCTTTTTCATCTCCATCCAACATGTCAAACGGCTCTAATTCCATGCGCTCAAGAACTGTTTTATAATATTTTTCGGTAACATAAGCCTCTATAAACATTTGATTACATAGAAAACGGATAATTTCTTCTTTATTATTAAATGATTTTTGAACAAACACTATTTTATCATCAAATTCATACCATTTTTTTTCTTTATTTTTTCTATAAATTTTTTTGATTTCTTCTATTCTGTCCCCTGAAAAAATCTCATCTATTGTGAAAAATGGAATATAATCTATTTTGGGTTTTACAGTTCCAACAATACAAACAATATTGTATTGTTTTTCAAAGCCTCTAATATATTGTTCCATATTTTCATGCTCAAAGACTCCGAACGTCTCAATCACAATTTGTTCATTTTTGAGTTCTTTTGTCAACCAATTTTTTAAAAATAAACCTGTACCTTTTCCTGTTAGACATGTTGTGATTATTAGATACTTCTTTTCATTAAATTCTTGCCTTTTAGAGCATAATTTATTTTGTTGAATATCTTTTTCATAGCGAAGTTCATCTGCTATTTGATCTAGGTCCGAATCATTTAAAATTGCCCTTCGCAGTGCTTCAATCACTGTTATTGTGTCGGTTCTATCGAGAGTTCTTGTTGGTATACCCGTCGTTTCCGTTACCATATCACCAAAAGTTGTTAACGAACCCATATCAGCCAGCAAAAGCACACCTTTTCCTTGATCGATTTTTTTTACTAAGTCTATCGTTCTTTCTAGCGCACTTTCGTGCTTTTCATTCATTGCCATTTCAATATATCTACCATGATCAATACCTAAAACTTTGTTTGCAACTGCAACCATACCACTTGCAACGCTACCGTGTGAAATAACAATGACGCCTACTTTTCTGTCTTCAATTGTATAGGAATCTCTTACAATCATATTCAAATACATCGTGATAAATCCAGCTTCATCAATAGGCATATTAAGCCCCGTTTCAATTTCAATTAACCCCAAAATATCCATTGCAACCATAAATTCTCGTGGATATTTTTCTCTAATACTTGTAATTTTGGGATTTTTGATGCTTTTGCCTCTCCTAATCCTCTCCACTGCAGCATTTAGGTGAGCGATTAAAACATAATAAAGACTATCAATGTTAAGATGATATAACGTTTTAACCATTTTTTTAATTTTTTCTACAATTTCAACGATTTCAACTCCATAAATACCTACAAGCTCTTTCATGCTAAGTTTACTTTTGTTCTTTTCTATTTTCTCTACAAATTTTTTTAATTGATTATCAACTTCAGAGCCAATTATATTATTAACTATATCCTGATTCTCATACTTTAATAATAATTCACCGTAACGTCTTTCGATATAGGAGTATATATCATCCAATAAATTGAACTTCGTATTTTCTGCATTTGAATTTTTATTAATCTTATTGTTTATAACAATTTCTCCACGACCTATCATTCTCTCTATTACTTGTCTAAAATGTTTTATTTGAAAAAGCCCTTGCTTTACATTTTTAGATAAAACTTTTAAAGATATTCTTAGATAATCACTTTCATCAACAATCATATTTAAAAAACTTTTAGCACAAGCAACTTGTATTTCACTCTTTAATTGTCCCAGATTTCCAGGACAATCAAAGAGAAGTAAAGCTTTAATCGCTTCGTTCTCAACTACAATTTGTTTTTCAATACGTATAGATTCTCGGTAAAAAAAGTATTTAATTAAACTGAAGCGTTCTTCTAATGGTCTATCTTTTAATGGGAGTATTTCTATAACCATTGGAATACGACGTCTAAAAGTGCTTAGAAGTGTTAATTCCGAGTTCTCAGTCGTTGCAGCAATTATTGTTAAGTTAACTGACCTCTCATGACTTGTTTCCCCTAATCTTCTGAATTTACCCTTATCAATTAGATAAAACAACTGTTCTTGCCCCTCAGGAGGAAGACGATGAATTTCATCCAAAAATAAAATACTATTGTTAGCTCTTTCTACTAATCCCTCTTTATCGACATCTGCCCCTGTAAAAGCTCCTTTTTTATATCCGAATAAATGTGACATTAAAAGCTCCGGATTCTCTGCATAGTCTGCGCAATTAAATACGATAAATTCAGCTTTTTCATCAAGTAAGTTTTCTTCTTTTGCAAACCGAAACATTAACCCTGCCAAATCACTTTTTCCTACACCAGTTTCTCCTAAAATTAAAGTATGTAAACCCATTGGTGGGTACATTATTGCAGCTTTTGCTTGTTTTATAACAGGGGACAAGCTCCCTTGATAACCGACTAAATCAGAAAAAGGGTCTTTTTTGGAACTCATGTATATTGCCGTTTCTTTTGATGCAATATTTTCTATTAGTTTTATTTTTTTATTTAATTTTCGAACAACGTAACGGGAAACTACAAAACCTTCTTCATTGAGTTTTGTTGTTAAACTTCGTTCAGATAAACCTAAATAATTTTCCGGATTTTTTTCAATATGAGTTAAAATATTTTTTTTAGTCGTTCTCTTGAGTTTTCAATAGAAAGACGTTGCCGCAAAAGTACTATTTGTTCCCGCCCAACATTTAATTTTTCTCCAATTTGTTCATCTGTCAGGGGATTGAAGTAACTCTCTTTTTTTAAAACTTCTAATAATTTTTTCTCCATAGCTCCTCCTAAATCAACCCACATCCAGCTATTAAAGATCATTAACGCAAATTACATGCCAAAACTTGGTAGGTTTTGTAATGCCAATTGATTAAGATTACTACTTTTTTGCCCATTCAAACCATCATGTTTATTATTTAAACTAATGTGGCATGTTTCGGGTACCACACTATATTTGTGATTATGAATTGAACTATATTTTAAACAAACCGTATATTTATTTTTATTGCTGATTCATCATTTTCTCATTTACGATGGAAATACTACCAGGACACTTAAAAATTTACATTCGCAAATTATACGATTATATAAAAAAGCCATGTAAAACCCTTTGCGGTACAATGCTTTGAAAAACACACCGAGAGGCATTACATGGCTCATATACATTTTAAGTTATATTTAATTAGCGATTGTAAGAATCTATTTATCCATTTACTTAACGCCCGTAATAAATGCTGTCCAACAAGTCCTTCAATTGCTGTTCCGTCGGCGGTATCGGCGTTGTTTTGGTACAAATATCCTTTATAGCCTGACGAACAATTTCCTCTTTCGATGCTAAATATTCTTCCTCCACAATGCCGTGTTCCTTTAAACTTACGGGTAATTGCAATTGTTGTTTTAATCCGAGAACATCCGCCAACAGTTTTGCCGTCGCATTGTCGGTTGTGGTACCGGTTTGTATCACCTCTAAAATTCTGCCGTGGAGACGGTTAACCTCGGGTTTGTTACCGTTAAAAGCAATCACATAAGGCAACACAATGGCATTGGCAAGACCGTGGGGTAAGTGCCAACGGGCACCGATTGCATGGGCGATACTGTGGGTAATACCCAACCCTGCAGAGTTAAAAGCAATGCCCGCCATACAGGAGGCAATTTGCATACCGGTCTTGGCGTGAAGATCCGATGCGTCTGTATAAGCATTCGTCAGGTTTTTAAAGACCAATTCGACGGCTTTCAGGGCATATGCCTCGGAAAAAGGGTTGTTTCCCGTCGATACATAAGCTTCATATCCATGGGTTAATACATCCATACCCGTCGCGGCGGTGGCACCTGCCGGTACACTTTCAATTAATTTCGGATCTAAAATGGCAATATCGGGCATCATCAAGGTATCGGTTAAGGCAATTTTAGCGTTGTTGTTTTTATCCGTTATCACCGCATAGTCGGTAACTTCCGAACCGGTACCCGCTGTGGTCGGCAAAGCAATAAACAACGGTTTTTGGATGAGAGCGGGCTCGATAAAAACTTCTTTAAAATGGTAGCAATAGTAGATGATAGCTTTGGCGGAGTCAATTGCAGAGCCGCCGCCCAAGGCAATGAGGGCGTCAGGTTTTTCCAGTAATATATGATATAAACCCTTCTCTACAATATCGGTAGAAGGGTCCGGCTGTACATCGTCAAATACATGGTAACGGATACCGTTTCGATCCAAAACGTCGGTAATCATTTTCAGCAGACCGAATTTAACCATGCCTTCGTCCGTGACAATACAAACCGTACCTAAATTCAGTTCACTTAATTTTTGTATTGAATGAATACCGTAATAAATGGCCGGTTTAACTTGAAAAAATTTTGTTTGGTTCATCTCGCTCATCTTTACGCCCCCGTCTCTATTATCCTTATATTAAAATTATTATACCCCTTTCAGTACGGATATAAAGCCTTTCTTCAATAATTCTTTAAACTGGACAAATATCTATCCGTCTTAAACGTCAATAAATGTGTTCTTACCTTTGCGAAAGATTAAAAATTTTACTTTTAAATTTTTTCTTGTAAATAAATTTTTTTCTTGTAAAATAGATGGGAGATTAGGAGACAAAATGTACAAACAATTTATTCCATACGCAAAAAAATATAAACGCCCCTCAATTTTGGCCCCTTTATTTATGGTCGGTGAGGTATTGTTGGAGGTTCAAATACCTTTTTTAATGTCCCGTATTGTAGATATCGGCATTGCTCAAAGTCGTTTGGACTTTGTGGTGCAAAACGGTATTTTTATGATGGTTATTGCCCTGTTTTCCATGACCTGCGGTATTTTATCCGGTCAATTTGCCGCCCGGGGTGCCGTCGGGTTTTCGACAGAGTTGCGCAAAGGGCTTTTTTACCATGTGCAAAATTTCAGTTTTTCCAACATCGATCGTTACAGCATACCCGGTTTAATTACTCGCTTAACAACCGATATTACCAATATACAACAAGCCTATATGATGACCATTCGTGTGTTGGTTCGCGGTCCCGTAATGGTAGTCGCCGCCTTTTTTATGGCGACTATGGTCAGTTCCGAGCTGATTTCGGTCTTTTTGCTGTTTATCCCCGCCATGGTGGTTGCCATTGCCTACATCACTAAAAAATCCTTTCCCCTGTTCGGCGAAATGCTCAAACACTATGACAGCTTAAACGGAAAGGTTCAGGAAAATCTGAGAAATATTCGCGTCATTAAAAATTTTGTTCGCGAAAGTTATGAAGAGAAAAAATTTAAAACGGCCAACGACGATTTAATGAACCGATCCGTTCAAGCGGAAAATATTATCATTTTGACCATCCCCTTGGTGATGCTCACCATGAACTTAACCATTGTTGCTATTTTATGGTTCGGCGGCAATATGGTTATTTCAGAAACCATGCAAGTCGGCCAACTTATCGGATTTATTGCCTATGTGGCACAAATTGTGTTTTCCTTGATGACCATTGCACGTGTCATGGTCTTCTTGGTGATTACCAAGGCTTCTGTCGATCGTGTCGCCGCCGTTTTAAACGAAGTGCCCGATATTAACGACACCGATGCCCTTTCGGACAAACGCATCACTAAAGGCGAAATTGTGTTTGAAAATGTCAGCTTCCGATACGATGATAATGCTCCCGTTGCAACTTTAAACAACATCAACCTGACTGTGGAGGCCGGATCCACCGTTGCCGTTGTCGGTGCCACCGGTTCGTCCAAAACAACCTTAATTCATTTAATACCCAGACTATACGATGTTACTGACGGTGAAATACGCATAGACGGACTTCCCCTAAAAAACTACACCACGAAAAATTTGCGAAAAGATATTGCCGTCGTATTACAAAACAACACCCTGTTTTCCGGTACAATTGCCGATAACCTACGTTGGGGAAATGCCGATGCCGGTACGGAAGATTTAATTGCTGCCGCTAAAATTGCACAAATCCATGATTTTATTCAGGAGCTCCCCGAAGGCTACCAAACCCTATTGGGACAAGGGGGCGTTAACCTTTCCGGCGGTCAAAAACAAAGATTGTGTATTGCTCGGGCACTTTTAAAGAAACCTAAAATTCTAATACTCGACGACAGCACCTCCGCTATCGACTCGGGAACCGAAGCCAAAATTCAAAGGGCATTAAAAAATATGCCGGCGGAAACAACGGTTCTTATTATTGCACAGCGGATTGCTTCCGTAGCCGAAAGCGATCAAATTATCGTGCTGCATAACGGCGAAGTTGCCGGCACCGGTACTCACACACAACTATTAGAAGATAATCCTATTTACCGGGAAATTTACAACAGTCAAGGAGGTGCCTTATGAGAAATCAAAAAGCACCTGTCAAACCGAAAAATGTTCGAAGAACCATGACGGCTCTCGCAGGTTATTTTAAAGACTACCGTCTCCACATGATCGCCATTTTTTTGATGGTTATTACCGCTTCCGTTCTTACAGTGTACAGCCAATATCTGATAAAGCCCATTATCAACGACGGTATATTGCCTTTAATCGGCACACGCCCAACCTTAACAACCCTGACTCCTCTTATCAAGCTTATTATTTTAACGGTTGTTCTGCATTTGGTAAGTACCGTTATCACCTACTTACAAAGCCGCATGTTGGTTAAAATAACCCACAGTGTTTTAAACCGTATTCGTCGGGATATGTTCGGGACGATGCAAAAATTGTCTATCGGCTTTTTTGACACCCGCTCACACGGCGAAATTATGAGTCACTACACCAACGACATTGACACCTTAAGGCAAATGCTCAGTATCTCCTTTCCCAATGTTATCAGTACCGGTTTTTCCGTTACCGGTACCTTTATCATGATGGTTTGGTTGAGTTTGCCTTTAACGGTTATCACCGTTTTGCTTATTTTTATAATGTACGGGATTATAAAATTAATCGGTTCCCGTTCTTCTAAAGGGTTTATCGAGCAACAAGCCGCTCTCGGTAAGTTAAACGGCTATATCGAGGAAATGTTGTCGGGACAAAAGGTTATTAAGGTTTTCGGTCACGAAGAAAAGGTTAAAACCGACTTTAACGACTACAACGAAACGCTACGGGTCGCTTCGACCTACGCTTTGTCCAACGCCAATATTCTGATGCCGATTATGGGCAATTTATCCCACCTGCAATACGCAACCACCGCCATGGTCGGTGCCGTTCTCATCTTAAAAAGTATGACGGACATCGGATCGGTTGCCGCATATCTGCAATATACCCGTCAGTTCTCCCAGCCTATTTCCATGGTGTCTCAGGAAATTAATGTCGTTCTCTCCGCATTGGCGGGGGCAGAAAGAATTTTTGACCTCATGGCACAAAAACCGGAGGTGGACGAAGGTAACATTGACCTGTGCCATGTTATAGAAAACGAGAACGGTTTTATGGAAACCGACTCTTACAAAGGGCAATGGGCGTGGAAAATTCCGGGTAAAGACTGCACACATTTTTATTACAAAAAAGTATCCGGAGATATCCGCTTCTCCAACGTATGCTTTCAATACGTCGAAGACAAACCCATTTTTACCAACGTACAACTCCATGCCAAACCGGGACAAAAGATTGCCCTGGTCGGGCATACCGGGGCAGGCAAAACTACGGTCGCCAATTTATTAACCCGCTTTTACGATGTGAACCTCGGGCAAATTGCTTACGACGGCTTTCATATTCGTAATATAAAAAAATCGGCTTTACGCCGATCGCTGGGAACCGTCCTTCAAGACACCCGTTTATTTGAAGGCACCATAATGGATAACATTCGTTACGGACGTTTGGACGCAACCGATGACGAGGTCATCCGTGCGGCAATCCTCGCCAATGCCGACACGTTTATCAACCGTTTGCCCGAGGGCTATCACACACTCTTGGAAACAGACGGCGCCAACCTCAGCCAAGGTCAACGGCAATTGTTGTCCATTGCCCGTGCCGCCATTGCCGACCCTCCGGTACTTATTTTAGATGAGGCAACCTCCTCCATCGACACTATGACGGAACGCCATATCCAAGAGGGTATGGACCGTCTGATGACCGGTCGAACCGTTTTTGTAATTGCCCACCGCTTATCGACAATCTATAATGCCGATCTTATCTTAGTCATTGATAAAGGTAAGGTTGCGGAAAAAGGTACCCACGACAGCCTGATGGCGGAAAAAGGATTTTACTACAAACTATATACAAAAAATATCGAACTGACTTAAAAAAAGCCCCCGAGTTTTCATTCGTTTGAAAGCTCGGGGGCTTTTGTATCGGCAAAATTTTAGGTTGTAAACATCAGAGACGTAAGCTTGTACGATTAAAAATTACAAACATCGGAACATCAAAGTGCCCTCCGCTACAACGGTGGATGGGTTAGGATCCTTTTTCTTTTAAGTCAGGTAAAACCCGATTACGGGTCCTGCAAAAATAGCAAGATATATCAGTGTAATCCACGGTTGGTAGTCAATATAAAATTCTTTAAAACTTAAGGACCAGGGGTGTTTGATCAATACCCATCCGAAAACATCAAATGCAATACAAATGCCCACCCACAACACACCGGTTTTAAGTGCTTCCGAAAGGGTCGGTACGGTCACGCCTTTCATGTACAACCACCCGAAAAGAGAAAACAACACAATGTTATAAAGCGGGTGCCAGGGCTTTGTGTTTTCATAAGCTTCACCCATGCTTTGATGATCCATCGGTTTCATTTTTAAAACATAAATGTTAAAAACGGTGTGTAGAATTCCTACAAGGGTTACCAATAGATAACCTGCCAAAACCACAGCATCGACATTCCGAAGTTTTCCATTTATACCATCGCTCCCTATGTTGTAATTATTCGTTTTCATCCTATTTGTTAGTTCATTTTACCATAACAAACTTTGATGGCTTTTGTTTAAATAATTTTTAAAATTCTTGTTAATAACGTAAAAGACCCGGGCACAAGTGTTTCAAAGCTTTTGCACCCGAGTCGTTATTATGTTTACTTAAAATCGCAGAAAATCCTTACGCCTCTGCACGCATTTGCAGGATTAAACCGCCGGCTCGCAGCATTTTTTCCTGTCGATCGGAAATTTCGATGTTCAAAGTGTAGGTTAAGTTTTTTGTTTCGTTGATAACCGTCAGTTTTCTGTTGGACAATTGGTTTTGTACATCGGTAAATGTCAGTTCGTCGCCTACTTCGATGGTGTCGTAGTCTTTTTCGTTTTCAAAAACCAAGGGCAAAATGCCGTTGTTAATCAAGTTATTTTTGTGTATTCGGGCAAAAGATTTTGCCATTACGGCTTTTACCCCTAAATGTACCGGTGCCAAGGCGGCATGTTCACGACTGGAACCTTGTCCGTAGTTATGTCCCGCGACAATGGTACCGCCGGGGTTTTCCTTTGCACGTTCGGGAAATTTAGGATCGCAGGGGGTTAGGCAATGATTCGCCAAATAAGGAATATTGGAACGGTAAGGCAACAACTTGGCGTTGGAGGGCATAATGTGGTCGGTAGTAATGTTGTCCTCCACGTGAATCAGTACCTTGCTCTTAAAATTGTCTTTTAATGTTTCACCCAACGGAAACGGTTGGATATTGGGTCCTTTTACAATTTCGACTGTCTCTCCGGGCGCTGCCGGTGCCACAATGGTATTATCATTGATTAAAAATTTTTCCGGCATGGTAATGTCGATATCATCGACCAAACCCATAGGGTCGGTGAGGACACCCTCAATGGCGGACACTGCAGCGGCTTCCGGGCTTAATAAGTATACATCGGCACCGACGGTTCCGCTTCTGCCTTTAAAGTTTCGGTTAAAAGTTCGTAAGGACACGCCGTCGGTACAGGGTGCCTGCCCCATTCCGATACAGGGGCCGCAACCGCATTCCAAGATACGTGCACCGGCGTTCAACAAATCGGTCAACGCACCGTTATCCGCTAGCATGGACAGTACCTGTCGAGAGCCCGGAGCAATGACCAATTGGACGTTTTCCGCTACGGTATTGTCTTTTAAAATCGCCGCAACCTTCATCAAGTCCATATAAGAGGAGTTGGTGCAGGAACCGATGGCAATTTGGTCCACTTTTAATCCTTGCAATTCGGAAATCTTTCGGACGTTGTCCGGGCTGTGGGGGCAGGCCACCAGGGGTTCTAAAGTGGACAGGTTCACCTCTACCACTTCGTCATAAGCCGCTCCTTCATCTGCGGACAGAGGTTTGTAGGCGTCCTCCCTGCCTTGTGCTTTTAAGAAGAGACGTGTGTTTTCGTCGGAAGGAAATACGGAAGTCGTCGCGCCCAACTCGGCACCCATATTGGTGATGGTCGCCCGTTCCGGCACGCTTAAGGTTGCCACACCGTCGCCAGTGTATTCAAACACTTTGTTGACACCACCCTTAACGGTACATTGACGCAGCACTTCCAAAATAATGTCTTTAGAAGATACACCCTTTCGCAGTTGTCCCGTTAAATGCACCTTGACAACCTTCGGCATCAGCAGATAGTAGGGACCGCCAGCCATGGCGACGGCAACATCCAACCCGCCGGCACCGATCGCCAACATTCCGATACCGCCGCCGGTGGGAGTATGGGAGTCGGAGCCCAACAGGGTTTGGCCGGGTTCACCGAAACGTTCAATTTCAACCTGATGGCAAATGCCTGTGCCCGGCTTGGAATAATAAACACCGTGTTTTTTGGCAACACTTTGAATGTAGCGGTGGTCATCCATATTTTCGGGACCTTCCTGTAGCATATTGTGGTCAATATAAGCGAGAGAACGTTTTGTTTTAACGCGATCAATTTCCATGGCTTCCAATTGCATGTAGGCCATAGTTCCCGTTGAATCCTGGGTAAGCGTTTGATCGATACGAATACCGATCTCCTCTCCTTTAATCATCTCACCTTCAACCAGATGCTCATGAATGATTTTTTCCGTTATCGTTAATGGCATAGTTACTCCTTTTATTTCAAGCTTTTCAATTTACTTTAGTGTACCACAATTGTAGAACCTGAACAAATATATTCTGTGTTACGCGACCTCGACGTTTCATTCACTATGCCTTCATGTTATAATTAAAAAAATCATTATATGAAAGTAGTGCTATGTCTTTTATTAATTTTTACCAACTAAAAAAACAACAATTTCAAATAGTCGATCATGCCGCCGAGTTGGCCTATCGGTTTATTCTGGCCTTTGTTCCCTTTGTCATGTTGCTTTTTTTAACCGTCAATACCTTATCCCGCTATATTCCCGGCGATTTTATTGTCGGTTTAAAAAGGTCCATGCCGGGTGTTTTTGACAGCATGATTGATGTTGCCCAAAATAATTTTGTGATATCCCCCGGGTTTATACTTGCCAACTTTTTTCTAATTGTGTTTATTTTGCGTATTTACGTGGTTGCCGTTCGCACCTTTATGACCGTCATCAACACGATGAGAAACACGGAGGAACACCGTTCCTTCGTAATATTGTGGCTCGCCGCTTTTAAACTCTCACTTTCTATTTTGTTATTAATTGTGTTGTTGTTTTTCAGCACGCGGATGATGGAACTATTCATCAACTTTTTATTTTCTTATTTTAGCATACAACCTTTGGCGGCAATATTTTCTTACATATTACGTTACTCGGGTGTAATAGTCGGTTTTTTTGTCGTGAATTTTTTATACCGTCGGGCTCCCTGCTCCGGTTATACTTTTCGGCAGGCAATACCCGGGTCTTTATTTGTCGTCCTTTTATGGTTGATTTTACCGCCGCTCCTCGATCTGTTCGGAAAAACCCTCGATCACATTGCCGGCAGCACCACCGCTGTTTTAATATCTTTATTTGGCTTTTTACTCCATGTGTATCTTGCCTGTATCCTGTTATTGTTTGGGTGTGTCGTTAATGAGTATGTTTTGTACAAGAGGTCAAAAAATGAAACCGACAAATAAAACAAAATCCGCCTTTCAAATCGCAAAAAATTATGTCACACACTTTTTAAAAGAGTCCAAGGAGCTTAACTTTTTCGGGATTTGTGCCCAAATGTCTTTTTATATGATGATGGTGTTTTTTCCCTTATTTATATTTTTAATTAATTTTGTGGGCACCTTTGTGGAAGACAGTCTAATCATCGATACCTTGGTAGCTTATATGCCCGATATCTCGGCAGATTATGTTTATGACGTTTTATCAAGCTTTCATTTTGACAGCCCTGAAAACCACATCGTTTTACTTATTTTTTCTTTTGTGTTTACCGTTATCGGGTTTAGAAATATCATACGCGGATTAAACCACGTTCATTCCAAAGGGCGACATACGTTGTCACCTTGGGTTTTGTTATTGCGTTCGGCACTGTTTACCCTTTTCTTCAGTATGACCGTTTTGGTGATGATTGTCGCCATTCTTTTTGGCAATGATATCGTTAAGAAAGTGTTGACGTCTTTTTCTTTACAGCTGTCATTAGTTACATTTATCAGTCAGAACCTTTTTGTGTTAACATCCTTTTTATCCCTGTTATTATTTTCCGGTATTTATTATTTGGTATCGATCGATCGGCTGTCTTTTAAACACACCTTACCCGGAGCTGTTTTATGTACTCTCGGCTTTAATATCGGATTAAAAATATTAATTTTTTTTACCAATCAATCCTCACAATATATTCGGGTTTACGGCAATTTTGCCGGACTTTTTGTTTTATTGGTGATGATATACTGGTATGCGGTTCTGTTAAATGTCGGAGCCAATATGAATGCTTATTACGCACATACCTACCGAAGATCGTAAAAGCAGACTCTGAGTGCTCTCTAGCTAAATAATTAAAAAATTTTATGACAAATTAAAAAGGCTATAAGTATGTCTGCTCATAGCCTTTTATTTTTTAGGTTTTTATACAATGACCGTTCCCGAATGAACGGTATTAAGAGAGGCACTCTTGCCGAATTCGTTAAATTTAAACTTTAATCATATTCTTCCATTCTGACAGGCAAAAATTTTAAACTCCGTATGACCGCAATCAATAAATTTTTAACTCTTCAAAATTTTTAATTAAATTCCTCGTGAAATTTTCTTTAGGATCGGAGAATATTTCTTCTGTTTGTCCGCATTCGATCATTCTCCCCTTTTCCATGATGATTATTTCATCGCAAAAGTACCTGGCCAATTCCAAGTCGTGGGTTACAAACAGATAGGTTAAATGCTCTTTTTCTTTTAATTCTTCAAGCAGTTTAATAATTTGTTCCTGAGTTGTTACGTCCAGCATTGATGTCGGCTCGTCCAATATTATAAGTGAGGGCATCATTAATAATGCTCTGCATATCATTATTCTTTGGGCTTCTCCGCCGCTGATTGCTTTCGGATATCTTCTCAATAAATCTTTAGATAATTTGGTTAATGCCAATTTTTCTTCGATTTTATTTGCAGCTTCTTTTTTTGTATAATGTCTATGAATTTTTATCGGCTCTAAAAGATTTTGTAAAACCGTCATATTGGGGTTGAGAGAATTTTCCGGATGTTGAAAAACAATTTGAATTTCTTTTGAAAGTTCTTTTCTTAATTTCCTCTCGCTATACAGGTCAGGCTTGTCTTTATAATAAATATTACCTGTCGTCGGTTTTAAGAGTCCTGCCAATATTTTAGCAATAGTTGATTTGCCGGAACCGCTGTTGCCGATAATGCCCAGTATTTTATTTTCTTTTATTGAAAAGTTGATATTATCGAGTGCAATTGTTTTTTCTTTAGAAAAAAACCTGCTGTGATATATTTTTGATACATTATTAAATGTTGCCAACATATTTATCACCTTTTATCATATTGGAGGGCATACTGTTTATCAACGTTTTTGTGTAATCCTTTTGCGGATTGTAAAAAATATCTTTCGGTTCTCCGATTTCTACAATATTACCGTCTTTCATTACTACGATTATCTCTGCTATATGATAGGCAAGTTGTAAATCATGCGTAACAATAATCATACTTTTTGTTGTTTCGTTTTGAATTTTTTTTAATATCTTAAATACTTGGTTTCTTAATATCGCATCTAAACCTTTGGTCGGTTCATCGGCTATTACCCAATCCGGCTCGGCAATTGTGCCAAACAATGAAAGCACTCTTTGCATCATCCCTCCACTGAGTTCCATAGGGTATGACTCGGCTATTTTCCGGGGATTTTCGAAGCCGAAATCTTCCAGCGACGCATAGATGATTTCTTTTCTTTTGGTTTGGTCAAATTCTTTACAGTGCTCCTTTAATATTTCTTCCAATTGCACTTTTACCTTTAATACTTTATTAAAGGATTCCACAGGATTTTGTGGAATAAACCCGATCTTTTTACCTCTAATTTTTCGGATTTCTTCATTATTCAATTCAAGTAAGTTTTTATCATTATAAATAACTTCTCCCTGAACGCTTGAATTTTCAGGCAACAATTGCAAAATACTTGTAACCAACAAAGATTTTCCGCTGCCGCTTTCTCCGATAATTGTTGTTATTTTATCTTTTTTAAATTCGAAAGAAATATTATCCACTTTTTTCCCTGAGGGAAATTCGACCGTTAAATTTTTTATATTTATATTTGTATTTTTCATTATAAATCACTAATGATTGACTTTTTACTCCAGCGAGCTCTTAATATTTCCGCACCGTAGTTAATCCCTAAGGATATGATTAAAATCGCAAGCCCCGGTGCCAATATCATAACGGGATTGGTTCAAAACCCGGTTCTTGCTTCCGCAATCATACCGCCCCAATCGGGGGTTGGCGGTTGAATACCCAATCCTAAATAGCTCAATCCGGATATTTGTAAAATATTTGATGCTACCCTGCCTGCAAAAATAACCACTAAGTCCGGTAAAATATCCGGGATGACATATAAAAACATCACCCTTAAATCGGATGCACCGATAGATTTAGCTCCTTGAATAAAGGTTTTGTTTCTTGTTTTTATGACTTCCCCTCTGACAACTCTCGAAAAGTTCGCCCAATTTGTAACAACCAAGGCAAATAAGAGGGTATTTATTCCCGGCTCCAACATAGCCGAGATTGCGATAATCATACAGGTTCCGGGGAGGCCTTGAAAAATATTGGTGAAAACAGTAATAATTTGATCCGTTTTTCCTAAGTAATAACCCGAGATCAACCCAAGCAACATACCGAGTGCCAACGACAAAAAGGTTGCCGCCATCGACAAAAGTATGGAAACTCTTCCACCGTATAAAATTCTTGCAAAGATATCTCTACCTAAAATATCGTTACCCAACAGGTGCTCGCTTGAGGGTTTTTGAAAGGCTTCCGTCATTTTAATTGCTAAAGGATCGTGTTTTGTGATCAGCGGTGCCAATACAATCATCAAAATAAATAAAGACATTAAGCTCACAAAAAACAATGCAATTATCTTTGATTTTTTATTCATGATGACCCCCTAATTTAACCGACGGATTAACAAAATAATAAATAATATCCACAGCTAAATTCATTAGAACATAAGTGAGTCCCGTGATTAAAACATAGCCTTGCAGTGCAGGAAAATCTTTCGTTCCTATCGAATCCATTGCAAATTTACCGATGCCGTTAATAGCGAACACCGTTTCAACAATGACGGATCCGCCCAGCAAAGAGCCGAAGTTGTTTCCGATAGTTGCAATAATCGGTATTAAAGAATTCCTGAAGGCATGTTTGATTATGACTAAAAAGTTTTTAATTCCTTTGGATTTTGCTACAGAAATATATTGTTTGTCGAGCTCGTTTAAAAGCGTCGCTCTGGTAAGCCTGGAAATATGCCCCGACGTTCCTAACGAAAGTGTTGCGGCAGGCATAATATAGTGCTTAAAGGTGCCCATTCCGTTTGTAGGAAGCCAACCTAAAATTTCGGAGAATATACTGATTAAAATAATTGCGATCCAAAAGCCCGGCAACGAAACGAATAAAATATTGAAAAACTGTTGTAACTCATCTATAAATTTATTTTTATAGATGACCGAAACAATTCCTGTAAAGATACCTGTTATTGTAGAAATACAAATGGAAACGAGTGCGAGTTTTACCGTGTTTAGAAATTTTCTTTGTAATTCTTCGATCACCGGTGCTTTCGTTCCGAAAGACTTTCCGAAATCACCTTGCAACACATTTTTTAACCAATTCAGGTACTGATTGGCATAGGGTTTGTCGAGCCCCATTTTTTCTCTTTGAATTTCTATCTGTTCAGCGGAGGGGGAATAGTTCCCCCCCCCGCACTTAAAGCTATTTCAGCCGGATCGCCCGGCATGATGACTCCGACTAAAAAAGCAATTAATGTAATTCATAACAAAACGGGAATTAAGCTTAATAATCTTTCGAAGATATATCGCACTATTTACTCCATTCGGTATTAAAAATAGTTACTCCTGTCCACATTGCATCGTATCCTTTTATGTCTTTTGAGCTTGCAACTGTCGTATCCACTCCGAAAAGCGGAACAATCGGTAATTTTTCCGATGACATGTATTGCAGTTCTTCGATGAGTTTCGTACGTTCTTTCATATCAAACGTTTGTTTTAATTCCGCTAATTTTTTCTCGACTTCTTCATCATAGAAGTTTGAATTGTATAGAACATTGTCTCTTCCGTCGGCTGCTAAAAAGCTGTACAGCATGGTGGTCGGGTCCGAATTGTCGGCTCCTCTAAAGCCGTAGCTTATTTCAAAATCTCCGGACTTTCTTCGTTCCTGATATGCGTTTGATTCCAATACCTGAATATTGATATCCAACCCGATTTCTTTTAAGTATGAAGCTATTAATTGGCAGTCGGTTTGATATTGGGATCTGCAAATCATCGTCAGGCTCAGTCTGTTATCTCCCAAAACTTCTTTTGCCAGTTTTTTTGCTTTTTCGACATCTTTTTCAACCGGCGTTTCTACATAAAAATAATTTAAAGGTGTCACAACATTGGATGATTTTTTTCCGTAGCCGCCATAAATATCGTTTAACAATACATCTCTGTCAACCGCTAGGCTGATTGCCTGTCTTAACCTGACGTCGTCCAAAGGTTTAACCTTTTGGTTGAGTCCGATAAAATGAATATTAGCGGATATTGTTGAAGAAATGTTGTAGTCTCCCGTTTCTTCCAGCTCTTTTGCAGCTAAAGGTTGAATGGCACCGTTGTCGTAAAGCCCTTGCACTTCTCCTGAACGCAAAGCGGCTATTCTTGTATCGTGTTCAGGAATCATTTTAACTCTGAACTTACCAACTTTTGCTTTTTCACCCCAATACTCTTCATTTCGAACAAAATCGGTATATTCATCTTTTTTGTGTTCGGCAATTACAAATTGTCCCGTTCCGATTACCGGTTTTGTAAACATTCCCGTTTCGGGATCAAAGCAATTCGGGCTAATCATAGGGCTGCCCCAATTCAGCATGGTGTAAGGCAACATCGGAACGGGATCTTCAAAGGTTATTTCTACTTCGTAATCTCCCGTTTTTTTAAATTCCTTATATCCGGGATACGATTTGTTGATGTCCAAAGTAAAGAACGTTGAAGAAATGGGCGATACCTTTTCCATTCTTTCATAATTTTGGATACAAACATCGGCATTAAAATCTGTTCCGTCCGAAAACTTTACACCTTCGCGAAGTTTAAATTTCCAAGTCTTACCGTTGTCTTCGGTGTTCCATTCGGTTGCGAGTACGGGAACCAGTTCTCCGTCATTACTTTGTCCGATTAACGGTTCCCAAACATATAAATTTAAATTTGTCCAATAGGCATCTTCATTGCCTCTGCCGACGTCTCTGTGACTTGCAATTGTCAGCAGCCTGTCTTCCGCACTTTCCTTTTGTGTTGCCGTTTCTGACGGTTGATCGGTTTTGTTGCAAGCGGCTAAAGAAAAAACCAACACTCCGACCAGTAACAGCAGCAAACATTTTTGGATTTTTGTTTTCATAGATCCTCCTAAAATTTTCTCTACAAAAATAAAAAAAACACTTCTCAAAAGAAAAGTGCTGTAAAATGCATAGAACATCACCATTCTCGTAGAGATATTCTACCTAAAATTCGGGTAATCTGACTTATGCATACGCAATTACAGTAGCGGAACTGTACGGGATTTACACCCGTTTCCCCCGGTTATTCTTGTTATGCAATTGGTGTGAATGGCGTCCGTTAAGCATTCTGTTTTTTTATATTCACGTTAATTTATATTTTATTGCTGTTGTAAGCCGTTCAGTCAAAGACGCTCGTCTGTTTTATATTATAATTTTAATATATCTTCAAATTTAACTTCCAATTAGCCCCATTATAAGGCATTTCTCATCAATTTATGCTACAATACATACATTCATCAGATTTTTTTCAGGATTTCGTTGTGTATTGATATCACCGAATCCGATTTATAATAAGGAGTTGTGATTTTATGGAAAAATCAAAAGCAATTTATTTGTTTCACGAAGGAAACTACAAAAAGAGCTACGAATTTTTCGGATCTCATTTAACTAAAAAAGGCTGTACCTTTCGCGTGTGGGCACCCCGTGCCGATTACATTGCCGTTGTCGGTTCGTTTAACAATTGGGACGAAGCCGTTCACCCGATGACCTGCCTGCCCGATTCCGGCGGTATTTGGGAATGCCACATACCCGGGGTTAAAAAAGGGGACCTCTACAAATACTACATATCCAACCCCAACGGCAGGAAATCCTACAAAGCGGATCCCTACGCATTAAAAGGAGAAGAACCGCCGCAAACCGCATCCATGGTGTGGACCATCGGCGACTACCAATGGCAAGACGACGACTGGTGCTTAAAAAGGGGCAAAAAAAATGTTATGAAAGAGCCCATGAACATTTACGAAATGCACTTGGGCTCCTGGAAAACCCACGAAGACGGCACCCCCTACACCTACGAAGAACTTGCCGAGGAACTGCCCGGTTATTTAAAAGATATGGGCTATACCCATGTTGAATTTATGCCCGTCATGGAGCATCCCTACGGCGGATCCTGGGGCTATCAACTGACCGGATACTTTGCAACCACCTCCCGTTACGGCGACCCGCAGGGTTTTATGCACCTGATCGATACGCTGCACCGAGCCAACATTTCCGTTATTTTGGATTGGGTGCCCGGCCATATGTGCAAAGATGCCCACGGTCTGGCGGAATTTGACGGCGAAAGACTCTACGAGATTAAAGACCACCCCGAATGGGGCACTGCGGAGTTTGATTACGGACGTCCTCAAGTCAAAAACTTTTTAATATCCAACGCCTATTTTTGGTTTGACAAATACCATATCGACGGCTTACGTGTCGACGGTGTTGCCTCCATGCTTTATTTAAATTACGGAATCTCCGGCGGACAATTAAAAAACAAAGAAGGCGGCGACACCGATTTAGAAGCGATTGCCTTTTTCAAAGCATTGAATACCGCTATTTTTAAAGACTACCCCTATGCCGTTATGGCGGCGGAAGAATCCACCTCCTTTCCTTTGGTGACCATGCCGGTTCATAAAGACGGCTTGGGTTTTAATTATAAGTGGGACTTGGGTTGGATGCACGACACCTTGTCCTACATGCAAACCGACCCCTTTGTACGTAGCCAGTTCCACGACAAACTGACCTTTTCCATGGCTTATGCCTTTAGTGAAAACTTTATTTTACCCCTGTCCCACGACGAGGTGGTACACGGCAAGGCTTCCATCCTCGATAAAATGTTCGGACACTATGAAATGAAATTCGACCAATTTCGTTTATTGTATGCCTACATGTTTTTTCATCCGGGTAAAAAGCTTAATTTTATGGGCAACGAATTTGCACCCTTTATCGAATGGCGTTATGACGAGTCCCTGGAGTGGTTTATGCTGGATTACGAACCCCATCGTCTCACCAAAGACTATATTCAGGCACTTAACAAATTGTACTTAAAAGAACCCGCCCTTTGGCAGGAAGACCACAGTTGGACCGGTTTTGAATGGATTGACCCCGATGACAGAGAAACCTCGGTGCTGTCTTTCAGGCGAATGGGCGACAATCCCGACGACGATCTTGTTATTGTCATTAACTTTTGCCCCGTCGAAAGGCAAAACTTCAGAATCGGTGTACCGACAAATAGAACCTATCGAACGGTCTTTAACAGCGACGACAAAGCTTTCGGCGGTCAGGGGTATACCGTTAAAAAAACCGCCAAACCCCAACAAACCCCTTGGAAAAACCAGCCCTACAGTATTACTTTAAACATACCGCCGAGCAGCACTCTGATGATGAAAGGTATTGTTCCGCGCGTTAAGAAAAAAACGCATAAGCCGAAAAGTAAAACAAAAAAATAATTCAACGAGCCTTAAAGGATTAATTAAAAAATATTAACTATGAAAAAAAATAAACAGACAGTTAAGCAATTAACAAAAAAAGAATTGCAACAAAAGAAAGATAACTTTAAAGCCACTTTTAAAAAGAAAGTTGAGGAAGTCTCCGGAAAAAAATTCGAGGTTTCCCTACCTTTGCATAATTACCGAGCCTTGGCGGAAATTATTATGGAGCACGTCAACTCGGGCTTGGCGGAAAGCAATTTACGATACACCAAACACGAAGACAGAGAAATTCATTTTTTCAGTATCGAGTTTTTAATCGGACAGATGATGCGTAACTACATTATCAACCTGGGTTGGGACAACTTCGTTTACGATGCTTTAAGCGAGTTGGGCATCGACTTTGACGACTTACAAGCACTGGAGCACGACCCCGCCCTGGGTAACGGCGGTCTCGGTCGCCTGATGGCCTGTTTTCTCGACTCCGGTGCCTCCATGGGGCTGCCCGTTTTCGGAAACGGTATCCGTTACAAATACGGGCTTTTCGAACAGAAAATTTTAAATAACGAGCAGGTGGAAGTCGCAGACAACTGGCTGAAAAACGGATACCCTTTCGAACACGCCAAACCCGAAGAGGCGGTCATCGTTAAATATGGCGGATATGTACAACAGGAAACCGTCGGTAATAAACAAGTGTTTATTCAAAAAGACTATTCCCCCGTTTTAGCCGTCCCCTACGAGATACCCGTCCAAGGCTATCATAACGACACCACCAACTACTTGCGTTTGTGGAATGCGGAAACTGTCGACGATTTCGATTTAGTTACCTTTAACAACGGTAATCACCTCCAGGCAATTGAACGCCAATCGGAAGCCGCGGCCATCTCTCATATTTTGTACCCCAGCGACAGCGGCTTCGACGGAAAATTATTACGATTGAAACAGGAATACTTTTTTGTATCCGCAGGACTAAAGCATTTGGTCAGCCGTTTTAAACGGCACCATAACGGCAGTATCGAGCAATTCGAAGAGAAAACCTGTATCCATATTAACGATACCCATCCGGCACTTTGCGTTCCCGAATTAATGCGTATACTGATTGATGAAGAAGGCTTGGGCTGGGACGATGCCTGGGCGGTCACAACAAAAACTTTAACTTTTACCAACCATACCGTTTTGCCCGAAGCTCTGGAAAAATGGCCCGTGGATATGATGCAAAATTTATTACCCCGTATTTATATGATTATCCACGAAATTGACAAACGCTTTGTTGAAGAAATGAACCGACACTACCCCCACCATGAGGCACGCAACTACGCCATGTCCGTTATTCAGGGTGGGCAGGTACACATGGCAAATCTGGCCATTATCGGTAGCAGCTCCGTTAACGGCGTTGCCGCACTCCATTCAAAAATATTAAGAGAGCACACTTTTAAAAATTATTATGAAGTGTATCCCCACAAGTTTAATTCCGTTACCAACGGTGTTACTCCGAGACGTTTTATGTTCGGTAACAACCCGAAACTGATCGAGTTAATTAGCGACACCATTGGGGAGGACTTTAAACGTGCAACCAACTTAACCGCCTTAAAAGCCCTCGAAGCTTACGAAGACGACACCGAATTTCAAAAAAAAGTGGAGGACATTAAGCTACAAAACAAAAAACGCCTGGCGGAACACATTGCGAAAACCCAAGGCATTCAAATAAACCCCCACTCTATTTTTGATATTCAGGTAAAAAGAATTCACGAATACAAACGCCAACAACTCAATGCTTTACATATCATGCATTGCTACAATATGCTAAAAGACAATCCGAACATGGCTTGGGTTCCCAGAACCTTTATCATCGCCGGGAAGGCGGCACCTTCCTATGCCTTTGCAAAGGAAGTTATTCGCTTAATTAATACTCTTTCAGCAAAAATTAATAACGATCCGGATATGAAGGACAAGTTAAGTGTTGTGTTTATCCCGAACTTTAATGTATCTGTTGCGGAAATTATTTATCCGGCGGCGGAAGTATCGGAACAAATATCCACAGCCGGAAAAGAGGCATCCGGTACCGGTAACATGAAGTTTATGATGAACGGTGCCGTAACCATCGGTACGATGGACGGAGCCAATGTCGAAATTTCGCAAAACGTCGGCTTGGATAACATTTTTACTTTCGGCTTGTCCGACATTGCCGTTGCCAACTATCAACAAAACGACGGTTACCACTCCATCGATTATTTTAACAATGACGAACGAATTCAAAGAGTCTTAAAGCAACTCATCGATGAAAGTTATTTGGAAACCTACGGCTTCCACTCTATTTATGACTCTTTGCTGATTCATAACGATCAATACTTTGTATTGGCGGACTTCGACGACTATGTAAAAACTCAACAGTGCCTCAGCAAAGAATATTTAAATCGAAACAAGTGGAACCGTATGTCCATTCATAATATTGCAAACTCCGGTTTCTTTTCTTCGGATCGCTCTATCAGAGATTATCAAAAACGCATTTGGAAAACTTACAAAGAATCCTGATCCGTTATTTATAAAATTTCAGTTTTTTTATTAAAATCATCAATTTTTAATCTTACTCTTAGTATTATCGTATAAAATACATATGTAAAGTGTTTTTCCGGGAGTTTCCCGGGAAAACACCGATCCACAAGGAGGAAGCAAGTATGAAGACAAAAAGTGTTGCAATGTTGCTAGCAGGAGGGCAAGGCAGTCGCCTGGAATCCCTCACCGCCACGAATGCAAAACCGGCCGTACAATTCGGCGGGAAATATCGCATTATCGACTTTCCCCTCAGTAATTGTATGAACTCCGACATCGATGTGGTCGGTGTACTCACTCAATACCACCCCTATGTACTCAACAACTATATCGGGGACGGCTCCGCATGGGCATTGGATAAAATGAACGCCGGAGCCAGAATTCTTCCACCCTATGTCAGCAGAGGCGGCGGTACGTGGTACAAAGGCACCGCCAACGCCATCTATCAAAATTTAGATTTTATCGAAAGCTTCGATCCCGAATACGTTTTAATCCTTTCCGGTGACCATATTTATAAAATGGACTACGCCCGTATGATCGATTTTCATGCTAAAAAATCGGCAGACTTAACCATAGCCGTCATGGACGTGCCTATCGAAGAAGCTCATCGTTTCGGCGTCGTCATTCACAACGACGACAAACGTATTTTGGAATTCCAGGAAAAACCGAAAGAGCCGAAGAGCAACCACGCCTCTATGGGTATTTACGTCTTTACCTGGGATATCCTGAAAAAATATTTAACGATGGACAACGCCGACCCCAATTCCGAAAACGATTTCGGTATGAACGTTATCCCGTTGCTGCATGAAAACAACAAACGCATCTTTGCCTATCCCTTCCAAGGTTATTGGAAAGATGTCGGGACCATTCAAAGTTACTACGATGCCAATATGGACCTTTTGGATCCGGCCTGCGATTTCGATTTAAACGATACAAGCTTCAGAATTTATTCCAATAACCAAAGTTTGTATCCCCACTATATCGGTCAGGATGCCGTCGTCAAAGATTCCTTGATCTGCGACTCCTGCATTATTTTAGGTCAGGTCGATCACTCCATCATATCCCACGGTGTAACAATCAAAAAAAATGTCGTCATTAAGGACTCCATCATTCATAACGGTGCCGTTATTGAAGACGGTGCTCATTTGGAACGTTGCATTATCGGCTCCAACGCGGTCGTTTCCGGTACAACACGCATTATTGCAAATGAAAACGATAATCCGGAAGAGATCCACGTAATCAATTCATAAAGGAGTTGGACATGAAAAACACAGCAGGAATCATATTAAATGTAGATGGAGAACACTCCAATTTAAAAGATTTATTACACTATCGCAGCTTAAGCACCTTGCCTTTCGGCGGTCGGTATCGTTTAATCGACTTTGCTTTATCCAACTTGGTTAACTCCGATATTCAACGAATCCGTGCCATCGGCTCCTACAAATATTCCTCTTTGGTTGACCACTTGGGGACCGGTAAAGAATGGATGCTCAGCCGTAAAAACCAAAATCTGACCATTTTGTCCAACAGTACCACCGGTCGGCTGGATCGTTTCATTAAAATAAACATGAGAGAACTCAGACTCAATCAACGTTTTCTTAAAAACAAAGATATTGAAGACTTTGTGATCGTCTCTCCGAACCTGGTCACCAACTACAATTTCGGTCAGGCATTGCGCATTCACAGAACCAACAAAGCGGATGTTACTTTAGTCTTTAAAAAAATTACAAGAGAACGAAATTTCATCGAAAATGATATCTTTTTAGATTTTGATAAATACAAAGTTGCTTCCATGACCCACAAAGACGAATTGATGACCGACTATTACTATGCCGATATGTTAATTATCCGTCAGGAAGTATTAAGTGAATTTATCAATCTCTTCGATGACACCGGCGAAATGGATTTATTGGATATGATCAAAAATAATTTGGATTCCGTTAAAGTGTACGGGGCACCCCATGTCGGTTATTACAGACGCATTTTTGATTTGCAAGGTTACTTTAACGCCAATATGGATTTATTGGACGCCGAAGTATTGAGAGCCTTGTTTTTAGACAATAAACCGATTTATACCAAGGTTAAAGACAATCACCCCACTTACTATACATCGACAGCTGAAACCTCTTTATCCATCTTGGGAAGCGGTAGCCGAATCGAAGGTTCCGTCAAAAACAGTATTTTGTTCAGGGAAGTTACCGTCAACAAGAACAGTAAAATTTCCAACTCCATTATCATGCAGAAAGCACATATCGGAGAAAATGTTACCTTGGACTATGTCGTTCTGGATAAAGACGTGGTCATCAGAGATAACGCAACCTTAATCGGAACGCAGGACAACCCCATTATCTTAAAGAAAGGAACCAATATCTAATGCCAAAACTGAAAGTTTTATTTGCTGCATCCGAAGCGTTTCCTTTTGCAAAATCCGGAGGTTTGGCAGATGTAATCGGTGCATTGCCGAAAGCCTTCCCGCCGGAAGATGTAGATATTCGCGTGGTCATACCGAAGTACGGCAGTATTCCTCAAGAATATGTAGATAAAATGCACCTGGTAGACGTCTTTTACGTACGCATCGGCTATACCGACGTATATGCCGGTATTATGACCTATAAAAAAGACAACGTCACCTACTATTTTGTGGATAACGAATATTATTTTAAACGCCCGGGGCTTTACGGTTATTACGACGACGGCGAGCGCTTTGTTTATTTTTCCAGAGTTGTGCTGGAAATGCTCCCTTATATTGATTTTTACCCCGACGTATTGCATTGCCACGATTGGCAGACCGCTTTAGTTCCTTTCTTGTTAAAGGAACAATACCAACACCATTATTTAAATACTAAAACGGTCTTTACCATTCATAACATGAAGTTTCAAGGGCGTTACGGCTTCCACGATTTGCAAGGTTTGCTGAATATTGACTACCTGCCCCCATCTTTAGAATACCACGGCGAAATCAACTTGATGAAAGGTGCCCTTTATTCGGCCGATTTGGTAACCACGGTCAGCCCCAGTTACGCCGAGGAACTCAAGGACCCCTATTACGGAGAAGGTCTGGACGGTGTGATGAGGGACATTACTTATAAAACCGTCGGCATTTTAAACGGTATCGACACTTCGGTTTACTCGCCGAAAACCGACCCTCATGTCTATGTTAATTACATTAACAGTGTAGAAAAAAAGCGGATGAATAAAACCCGCCTTCAGGAAGATTTAGGCTTACCCGTCGATCCGAACATCCCCATGTTGGTGATGATTTCCCGTTTAGACGAACAAAAAGGCATCGATTTGATAACGGCGGTTATTCATGAAATCCTTCAAATGGATTTACAATTTGTAGTACTGGGTACCGGCAACAGCCACTACGAATATCTGCTCAGCGATGTAGCGTCTATGTATCCGAATAAAATGAAAAGTCTTATTCAATTTGACGAAGCTTTGTCCCGAAAACTTTATGCGGCGGCCGATATGTTCTTAATGCCCTCCAAGTTTGAGCCTTGCGGTCTTTCACAAATGATAGCTCTACGCTACGGTGCCATACCCATTGTTCGGGAAACCGGTGGTTTAAAAGATACGGTACACTACTTCAACGCGACGAAAAAAACTGGCAACGGTTTCAGCTTTGCCACTTACAATGCCCACGACCTGTTGTTTACGGTTCAAAAAGCCGTCGGTATGTATTACGACAATAAAAAAGATTGGCAGACCTTGGAATTAAATGCAACCAAGTCCGATTTCCATTGGCGTAAATCCGCTGCGGAGTATTTGTACTTCTACAAAAAAATTACAGGAAACATTAAAATATGACCTTTAAACACAATAGTTGGCATATAAAATACAGAGAACCCTTCGGGTCCCAACCGACGGGTTCTCTTATTGCTATTCGATGTAAGGGGTATAAAGTCTCCAATATCCATCTACAGGTACAATTTAAGAATACCTCCTACGCCGTTCCTTTAGAACCTTTGGAGGCACCCACCTGTTACGGCTGCAAGATAACCCTGCCCGACGAACCCGGCCTGCTGCATTACTACTTTACCTTTGAATCCGCCCGTGAAACCCTCTTCTACGGACCCGACATTACCGAAACCGGCGGACCGGGTATCATTACAAGAACATTAAAAAAACGTTATCAAATAACAGTCTACCAACCCGAAGACAGCTTACCCGATTGGTATCGGGAAGGTATTATGTACCAGATTTTTCCGGATCGTTTTTGCAAAGGACACTACCCCGACGCCAAATACTTCCCTAAATCCGTCATACACGGACGTTGGGAGGACACACCCAGTTATTTCAGAAATTGTGACGGCAGCATTAATTATTGGGATTTTTACGGCGGCAACCTTCAAGGCATCATCGATCAATTGGATTATTTAAAAAGTTTAAATGTATCTATCCTATACTTAAACCCGATATTTGAATCCCACAGTAATCATAAATACGACACCTCGGACTATCTTCGTATCTCGCCCGAGTTCGGAGATTTAAAAACCTTTCAAACCCTGTGCAGCGAGGCAAAGGCCAAGGGTATTCGCATTATTTTAGACGGTGTATTCAGCCACACCGGCTCCAACAGCCGCTACTTTAATAAAGACGGTTATTACAGTGATTTGGGTGCCTATCAAAGTCAAGACTCACCCTACTATTCCTGGTACCGTTTCGATAACTATCCCGACAACTACGAATCCTGGTGGGGCATCGGCACCATGCCCAACACCGACGAACACAACACCTCCTATAGAGATTTTATTTGCAACTCGGAGGACTCGGTCATCCGATATTGGTTGAAAAACGGTGCATCGGGTTGGCGTTTGGACGTTGCAGACGAATTACCCGACGACTTTATCGTTGAAATTAAAAAAGCTTTAAAAGAAGAAAAGAAAGATGCCGTACTTATCGGAGAAGTCTGGGAAGACGCTTCCAACAAAGTTGCTTATGACCAATTGCGGCAATACTTTTGGGGCAACGAATTAGATGCCGTTATGAATTATCCCTTTAGGGCAGCTTTGCTGGACTTTTCGTTGGAGCGGGCGACACCGACACAGATAACATATCAACTGGTCGCTTTGTGCGAAAACTATCCGCCCGATCAATGGTTCGGCAATATGAACCTCCTCGGCAGCCACGACCGTGCCCGTATTCTTACGATATTAGGTGAAGCACCTTCGGATCACCCCGATAAAGAAAACTTTTTCTTAAGCGACACCGCCTACAAAAAGGCAAAACAAAGGCTCATGCAATTGTCCGCCATTCAAATGAGTTTTCCCGGTGTGCCGTGTATTTATTACGGAGACGAAGCGGGTCTGCAGGGCTATGAGGACCCCTACAACAGAAAAACCTACCCTTGGGGATATGAAGATACGGAGTTGTACAACCACTATCGCCGAATGACCGCTCTAAGAAACAAAGAAGTCGTTTTAAAAAAAGGACAATGGATCCCCTATTACAGCGAAGCCGATGTATTGGTTTATTCCAGATACTTCGAAGATACCTATATTCACTGTTTCTTTAACCAAAAAGATGACGACTGTCCCTTAGGGACTTTATTCGATAAAACCTTTAACGCCCTTGATCCTTTAAGCCAACAATCCGTCGATCCTAACAACATTGTCTTAGATCCTAAGGGCTATGTATTTATTAAAACCTCGGCACCATTAAAAACCCATTGGCTAACCCCCATCAGTCGGACTTATTAAAAGTTAAAACCCACCCCGATTAAAACTGTCGAGGGTGGGTTTTAGTGTATAAAAGCTGTTTGTTGCCAGTTTGTTGCTTATTGATTGGTTAAATTACGATGTTTTTCCGCCATATCCGTTACTTTTTTTAAGGAACGATAGACGGTAGATTTGCTTAAAGGCGGTGTTAGCGATTCCCCCAATTCCTTTAAAGACAATTCGGGGTTTTCCAAACGTGCCCGCGCAACCGCCTTAACCCTTTCGGGAAGGACCTTAGGGTTGATGTTCATTAATAAGTATTCGATATTTTCAATTTGCTCTTCCGATGCCCGCAAAGTTTTGGTAACGTTGGCAAGATCACAATTCACTTGCCGATTAACGTCATTACGCATTTCTTTGAGTATGCGAACATCTTCCATCTTCAACATACTTTTATGGGCACCGATAAGGTTTAAAAAATCGGCAATCATCATGCTGTCTTTCATATACAGGGTTGCCGAGGTTTTTCTGTTTAAAACCGCATTTTTTATACCCCTCGCCTCCAAGTGGTCACCGATATTTTGCATGAGTGCAACCGCCCCGGCGGACATTTCGCAATGATAACTCTTCTCCGGTTCGTTAATATAGCCGCAGGATAAAAAAACACCTTTTAAATATAAGCGAAAGGCTAAATCATCACCTAAAAACAAAGGGGGCATTTTATCTTGTATGATCAATTTGCGACTTGTTGTCTCCAAACGCAAAAACCGAAGAATACGCTCCGGATCGATATCCACAAGATAAAGGTCGTAACGTTTCTGATGCCCCTGTCGTTTAGGGGGATGTACATTTAAAACCGGCGTTACATGAAATAATGTCTTCAACTGCTGATATAAATAGCGACTTAAAAATGCCTGATCGACCGGCAATTTGATAACTTGTTTTTGATTTTGTGCGGTAAGGAGTTGACTGCCGGCTGTCGCAAAGAAACCGGAAAGTTCCGCACGTAAATATTTTGTTTCCGTTTCCGATTTTCGGCATAAATCACGCTTCACTTGATTGATAAAGCTCAAGTTCGTTTCCTCCAAAAATAGTCCTGAAAAATTCTTTTCGCCAATATTTCCGAGTTATGCCGCACTCGGGCGTTTTCTATTCGCACAAAGTCATCGGCAATCTCCTCATAATCACCCAAGTATGTACCCTTTAATGCTACGTCGGTATGCATTTGACGATAACGGTCCAGCACAGGTATCGGTATCTTGCCGTTATTGTAAACAACTTTCTGAATTAATTTTCTGTCAACACGGGTGTGGGTTTCAATTGCCCGGACATGGTCCGAGACGGTATAGCCGTCGGTTTCACCCGGTTGTGTCATGATATTGGCAATATAGTATGTATAAGCCTGACCGTCAACAATCGCTTCTTGAACTTGAGGAATCAATAAGTTGGGTATGACGGACGTGTACAAACTCCCGGGCCCTAAAATAACAATATCCGCCATGACAATGGCCTCTATAATCTCAGGCAGAGCTTTTGCGTTCGGATTTTCCAGTGTTAGTTGTCGTATAGAAGTTCCGGATTTTATAGCCGCCTCCGGAATTTTGGACTCCCCTTTAACAATTGTGCCGTTTTGCATTTCCGCAACCAATACCATTTCCTCCAATGTTACGGGCAAAACCTTACCTGAAATTTGCAATACTTGGGAGGTTTGAATGACCGCTTCTAAAAAATTATTGGAAATTTCGTTCATAGCGGCCAAAAATAAATTACCGAAATTATGCCCCTCTAAAACACCTTCGCTAAAGCGGTAGTTAAAGAGCTCCTGCATAATTGTTTCATCGTCGGCTAAGGCTAAAATACAGTTGCGAATATCGCCGGGGGGTAAAATACCCAAATCCCGACGTAGAGCACCGGAAGACCCGCCGTCGTCGCCTACGGTAACAATGGCCGTTATATTTTTGGTGTAGCCCTTTATGCCTCTTAATATGGTTGATAAACCCGTACCGCCGCCAATGGCAACGACACGAGGGCTTCTCATATACATATGGTCTTTAAAATCATAACGTCGAGTTTTTAGCACGGTTCTCACCTTAATATTCTTTTTCGCGGTCTTTCTTAATATCTCTGTCTTCCATATGCACGTTAAAGCCGGCCTCCGTTAATTGACGCCCGAGCAGGGTGGTCATGGTAACGGAACGGTGTTGCCCCCCTGTGCACCCTATTCCAATTTCAACTGTGCTTTTACCGATGTGTCGATAATGGGGAACCACCCACGACACAAAGTTATAAAGCCGTTTTAAAAATTCTTCGGCTTCTTTAAAACCCATCACATAGTTTTGAACAGGTTTATCCTTTCCTGTGAATGCCCTTAAGTCCTTTTTATAAAAAGGGTTCGGCAAAAATCGTACATCAAAAATATAATCCGCCGATAAGACAATGCCATATTTAAAACCGAAACTCACCAAGTTAATCCGCATTTTTTCTTCATCGAAGTCCGTATTCAGAATTGTTTTTAATTTTTCCCGCAATTCTTTTAAACTGCGTGTTGTTGTGTTGATGACAAAATCCGACATTGCTTTTATTGCGACCAAAGTTTGCCTTTCCAAAGCAATACACTGCCCCGTACTGCCTCCACCTTTATGCAGGGGGTGTCTTCTTCTGGTTTCCTGATATCGACTGATTAACACCTCGTCATCGGTTTCTAAAAATATAATTTCAATCTCGGGATTTTGTTTCAGGTAATCGATAAATTCCGCTCTCAGATTATCTTTATACAAACCGCCCCGTATATCGGTAACAATGGCTACCTTTTCCATCTCCTGATTGGATTCGCAAAGTTTTATAAAGGTCGAAACCAAATTAACAGGCACATTATCAATACAAAAGACTCCGAAATCTTCTAAAATTTGTGTGGTAACCGATTTGCCGGCACCGGACATGCCGGTTATAATATATGTTTTCATTTTTTATCCTTTTTAAGCGGGCAGGTGTTGACAATCCTTTCGTTTGGAAGCTCTGCCGCCGCTATCATTTTTTTTGCACCCTGAACCTGAGCAAGCCTTGCGATGCTGTGGGCATCGGAGTTTACGGCAAAAAATACGGGATAGTTCATCGCTTTTTGAATATCAGTGACACTCAGACGACCGTGGTGGGGGTTGATTTCCAGTATAACCCCTTTTTCCGCCGCTTTTTTCGCAACCGGTTCGATGTCGATGGCTATCTTATCACCGGGGTGGGTAATCATCACCACGGGGTAGTGATCCATAATATCCACATAGCATTGCGTATTAATTTTTTTCATAAGAGGTCTTAAAAAAGGTAATACGATTGCCAGCAGATTGGGGAGTAAAAAAGTAAAAAAACTTTTTATGTCCTTCGGAATAAAACCGAAGTGGTAGCCGAAAATAATCCAATCGCAATAGCGGCATTCTTCTTCTCCGATATCAATGGTCCCTCTGCCGGTGATGTTGGCTTCAACGGACAAAAAAATTTCAATATCCGAGTAGCGTCGGTTTAAAGCATCTATTTCTTTTCGCATTTTAGCGAAATCGGTTTTTCTGACACCGTAAATCGGGTGGGAGCGTCCGTGATCCGAAATCACCAAACCCTTTAAACCGATTTTACGTGCCTGATTAACCATTTCTTCGATTGTGTTTTTTCCGTGCCCGTTACGACTGTAAGTCGTATGGGTGTGCATATCCATCAGTAATTTCATACAATTGTCCTTTTAAAGTTTTCTTCTTTATCATACACGACGGTGTTTGATTTAACTTTAAAGATCTAATCAAATAATAAAACCCCGCTTATAAAGCAGGGATAAACCGTTATAAATACTTAAAAATTTAGTAATCTTTGAACAGGTTCGTATCAAATACTTGCGATATATTTTTTGATATCACCACCCGCACTAACTAAGGCTGTGCTTACTCGCCGAGAAAAATCACTTCGGTTCGCATTTCGACACCGACTTCTTTTTTAATTTTATTCTGAATAAGCGCGATTAATTCTCGAATATCCTGTGTGGTGGCATGATCCGCATTAATGACAAAACCGCAATGCTTTTCAGAAACTTGGGCACCGCCGTGTCGATACCCTCTAAAGCCGGCGTCTTCGATGAGTTTTCCGGCATAGTACCCTTTCGGTCGCCTGAAGGTACTGCCGGCGGAAGGGTACTCCAAGGGTTGTTTGTCCCGTCGCCTTTGGTTTAAGTCATCCATTTTGGCTTGTATGGCTTCGGGATTACCCTCTTCCAAAGCAAAACATACCCGTAACACATACCAGGGGTTTTCCTGAATTATCGAATGGCGATAGCCCATGTTACAATCTTCGACAGGAATTTTTTTAATCGCATTTGTTTCGGTGAGAACTTCCATCCATTTTAGTACTTTTTTAGTTTCACCGTCGTAGGCACCGGCATTCATAACGGCGGCTCCCCCGACAGTTCCGGGAATACCCGATGCAAATTCCAAACCTTGCAAGCCATTTTCCTGTGCCGTTTGTGCAACGTCTTTATAAAGTGCACCGGCTTCTGCAATTAATTCTTTGCCTTTTCGTTGAATTTGCTTCATATGACCAACATGAACAATTACTCCGCGATAGCCTTTATCACCTACTAATAAATTGGTGCCGTTGCCCATCACATAAAAGGGCTTATTTTCCTGCTGTAAAAGCTTGATAACCTCACAAAATTTTTCGGGCGTGTTCGGTAAAACTAAAAAATCCGCCGGACCACCGACTTGAAACGAGGTTCTGTTTTTCATCGGTTCGTCAACCAGAATGGCGTCATCGGATAGAATCGACGACAGCAGAGTCCGAATTTTTTCATCTTTCATTACGTTGCTCCTATATTGCGTATTCATTTGCTTTGATATTTAAGCTTAATCCCAGTACATTGAATGCATAGGTTGTTAAAGTGTCCTCAATATCCTCAGTTGTTGTCGTTTTAAAAAGGGCTTGTCTCAGAGTTGTAGCCCGGGGCATATTTTTCGTATAAGCAACCAAATGTCGACGCATCTCTTTTACAGCGGCTGTCGGATAGTCCAAACGTTCAATGAGCCGTGCGTGGGCAACGGCCGTTTCTAAACGTTTTTCAAAGGACAGCGGTTGTCGGGCCTTGCCTGACAATGCTTCTTTAATCTCCCGAAAGATAAAAGGGTTTCCGATAGCTCCGCGGCCGATCATAATCCCCGCACAACCCGTTTTATCAAAGGCTTTTGATGCCAAATCCCCGGTTGTTACGTCGCCGTTTAAAATAACCGGAATGTCGCTGATCGTTGCCGCTTCTCGAATAATGCCCCAATCCGCAGTGCCCGAATAAAAGGCTTCTCGGCTGCGTCCGTGAATGCAGATAGCGGCCAGATTAATTTTTTGAAGCTTCTCTACCAAGGATAAAATATTAATAGATGTTTCATCCCAACCGGTACGCAGTTTTACGGACACCGGTTTTTCCGAAACATCAATCAGAGCTTTAAGGAGATCTGTCAACATGTCCGGCTTTTTCATCAGTGCCGCTCCTTCACCATTTTTTACAATCTTCGGTGCGGGACAACCGGCATTAAAATCAATAAAGTCGAAGGTGGTATTGTTTAATTCTTTTTTTACCACATGGGTGAGAATGGAAATCTCATGACCGAAAATTTGAAGTCCGACGGGTTTTTCACATTCCAGGGTTTGCATCAATGTTTTTGTTTTTTTGTCCCCGTAATAAAGGCCCTTAGCGGAAACCATCTCAGTGAGAACAACGTCCGCCCCCATGGCTTTAGCTATGACGCGAAATGGCAGGTTTGTATAACCTGCCATAGGTGCTAAATAAACGGGTTTTTCCGTATGAATATAGGGTATCTTCATTTATCTTCGTCTTTTGATATTTTTATCGTGGATAATCTTCAAGCCTTTTAAGGACAATTGTGCATCATAAATGTCGATCATGGCACTTTCTTCCGTAAACATTCTGCCATATCCGCCGGTCGCCACAACTTTAATGTCGGGTTCGTTAATTTCCTCTTTCATTCTGTTAACCGTGTATTCCAACTGCCCAATATAACCATAAACAATACCGGCCTGCATAGATGTAACGGTATCCTTAGCCAGAATGGATGGGGGTTTTTCTATGGCAACGGAAGGCAATTGTGCAGCATTGCGAAACAATGCTTCGGCACAAATTTGTATGCCGGGGGCGGTTACTTTTGCCGCCAGAGCACCTTCCCGAGTAACGTAATCGTAGGTGGTTGCCGTCCCGAAGTCTATGACAATACAAGGACCGCCGTAAACATTATAGGCACCGACCGCATCTATAATTCTGTCCGCACCGACATCCGCCGGGTCGCTGGTTAATATCGGCATACCCGTTTTTATACCGGGTCCCACTTCCATCGGTTCTTTGCCGAATAATTTTCTTAAACCGTTGTTAAATGAATACATAATATTCGGCACAACGGAAGATACGATAACGGAACCCACTTCTTTGGAATCAAAGCCTTCGTTTCTGCAAAATCCTGAAAGCATACTGGCATATTCGTCGGAAGTTCTGGGTGTTTTTGTAACAAAACGCCAGGAATAAATAATTTTTTCCCCTTCTATAATGCCCAATTCCGTATTTGTGTTTCCCACATCAATCACTAATATCATGATTACCCCTGGTTATTTTCGGTCGCTTTATCCATAAAACGATCACTGTCTATGATGAATCTGGTGTGGTGTGCTTCGCCGACCATAGTGTCGATTCCGTCCCACGCTTTTATGTTAAAAACAATGCGTTTACCTTCAAGTGCACTCAATTCAGCGACAATTTTAATCCGATTGCCGGGTAATGTCGGTGCTAAGTGACGGCATTGAATCTCGAAACCTACCGTCGAACTGTTTGCACTTAAGTGTTGTTGAGCCGCCTCATAGGCGACATGTTCCATCCATGCAATGAGTTTCGGTGTAGCGAGCACATTTAAGTCGCCGCTACCCACCGTTGCTGCTGTATCCTTTTTGGTTACCGCAAATGTTTTACTTTCTGTTTGTCCGATTTTAAGAGGGGGCATTGTCGTTCTCCGCTGCTACATCCTCAACCTTGGCGTCCGAGTTATCGGCTTCGGTTATTTCCGGAGCGGATAGTGCCGCTTGCTCGTCTGTTTGAGGTTCAATCTTTTCTTGCGAATAATAAATCTCTCTGAATTCATCCCCCGTTAAGGTATTTACTTCTAAAAGTTTAACCGCGATTTTTTCAAGAACATCTCTCTTCTCGGTTAAAATATCCACCGCTTTGTCGAAGGCGCCTTCAACAATAAAGCGAATTTCCTGGTCAATAACGGCGGCGACTTCTTCAGAGTAGTTGCGTGCTCGTCCGAAATCGCGACCTAAGAAAACTTCATCACCGTTGGTATGACCGAAAGTCATCGGCCCCAAGTGTTCGCTCATACCCCATTCGGTTACCATTTTTCTGGCAATGGTGGTCACTCTTTCGATATCGTTGGAAGCACCTGTGCAAATATCTTCCAAGGCAACCTTTTCCGCTGCACGTCCGCCCAATAAGCCGGTTATTTTAGCCAACAGGCGGCCTCTGCTCATGTGGGTCGTGTCGTCGGTCGGTAGGGCGATGGTGTACCCTGCCGCCATTCCTCTTGGAACAATGGATATTTCGTGGACATCTTCCCCTTCCTGCAGGTATTCCATAACAATGGCATGGCCGGATTCGTGATAAGCCGTAATAACTCTGTCGGATTCTTCGATGACTTTGGAACGTTTTTCCGGTCCTGCAATAATGCGTTTGATAGCCTCCTGTAGCTCATCCATGGTGATGATTTTATGCTTTTTACGGGCAGCTAAAAGTGCCGCCTCGTTCATCAGATTTTCCAGATCCGCACCGGTAAAGCCCGGAGTCCCCTTGGCAATAACATTTAAATCTACCGTGGAATCCAGAGGTTTGTCTTTACGGTGGACCTGTAAAATTTCATAACGTCCTTTAACGTCGGGAATACCGACGGTAATTTGTCTGTCGAAACGACCGGGTCTTAACAGTGCAGGATCCAGGATATCCGGTCGGTTGGTGGCCGCAATGACAATCACACCTTCGTTAATGCCGAAGCCATCCATTTCTACCAGCAATTGGTTTAAGGTTTGCTCTCTTTCGTCGTGACCGCCGCCTAATCCCGCCCCGCGGTGACGTCCCACCGCATCGATTTCATCGATAAAAATAATGCAGGGAGAGCTTTTTTTTGCGGTATCAAACAGGTCACGAACACGGGATGCACCGACCCCTACAAACATCTCTACAAAGTCGGAACCGGAAATAATGTAAAAAGGTACCGAGGCTTCGCCGGCTACGGCTCTTGCCAAGAGGGTTTTTCCCGTACCGGGAGGTCCGACCAGCAAAATACCCTTGGGGATACGTGCACCCATTCGGTTATATCGTTCGGGGGATTTTAGAAAATCCACCACTTCCGCCAGTTCTTCCTTTTCCTCGTCGGCACCGGCAACATGTTCAAAGGTCACCTTCTTTTTATTATCCATGTGCAGCTGGGCTTTACTTTTACCGAAGCTCATCACACGGCCGCCACCGCCACTTTGTTGGTTCATCATCACTAAGAAAACAATCATCATAATGACGATAAATACCGACGGTATTAGGCTGATCCACCAGGAATCCTTGGGCGGATCCATGACAACTTTCATGTCAGGGTTTTTAATGCTGTATTCCGTTACTTTTTCGTCGATGGTGTATCTGGGGACGATCGATTCAAAGTTTTTGTTGCCTTCTTTTAAGACACCGGATACTTTGGTCTCTCCGACTTTTATTTCCGCTATTTCGTTGTTCTCCAATTTTTGAAGCAACTCGGAGTATTTAAGTACGGTTGTTTCACTTCTTTGCGGATAGAAAAAAGTAACAGCCGTAACAATGATCAACAGTATGACTAAATAAAATCCGAATACTCTTAAATATTTATTCATGCAACGCTCCTTTCTCTCAGTTGTTTAATGCGTCTTATTCCGAATAATAGGATTCGTCCAATATGCCGATATAGGGCAGGTTTCTGAATTTTTGATTGTAATCCAAACCGTAGCCCACTACAAAAGCATCGGGAATAACAAAGCAGGAGTGATCGACACACACATCTACCTGTCTCCTGTCGGGTTTATCCAATAATGTGCAGGTTGTTAAGGATGCAACCTTGAGTTTTTTTATAAAGTTTTGTATGTATTCCAGGGTATTGCCGCTGTCTACAATATCTTCGACCAGCACCACATGTCTATCGGTCAAATCTATTTTTAAGTCAAAGGCCATCTCCACAATTCCCGGGCTCTTTGTACCGGCACCGTAGCTGGATGCTTTAAGAAAATCTATCTCCAAGGGTGTAGTGACCGCCCGAATTAAATCCGCAAAAAAAAGAATACTGCCCTTCAATATACAAATAAATACCGGTTCTTTATCTGCCAACTCTTCCGAGAGTATACGGCCCGTTTCTAAAACCTTTTCGCGGATGGCCGCTTCGTCGATAAGAATTTCACTGATATAATCTTCCACTTTTTCTCCTAAAATTTTTCGTATTCAATCGCCAATAAGCGTTTTGTATCCTTCGAGATACCGTAATTGCCGTTTAAACATAAACCGACCACCCATAAAATGTCGTCGTCACAGGTCAGCAGGGGTATTTCGTCTCTTTCTTCTACGGGAATTTTATTGTCGATCATTAAATTTTTAATTTTTTTTCTTCCCGTCATACCCTTTAACTGTATGCGATCTCCGGGTTGTCGCTTCCTTAATTTTAACGTTCCCTTTATTTTATCATAATCTAACAAAATTGCATTATCAAAATGATTCGGTTTCCGATTGTCCTTTTGTTTTTTATTTTTTTCTAAGGTTTGAAATTTAAATTTCCAACCTTCCTTTGAAAAATAATAAATTTTATCGGGATACACGCTGTATGTACCGAAGGTACGGGAGCGTCTTTTTACTTTTTCCGAATAGACCGTCAATTGATGATAACGGCGTTTCAGCCAGTAACCGTGTACCAAAGGCAACACGAAAGGGCTCGGTTTTTTTAATTTATCCAGAACCGACGATATATGATTGTACCCAACATCTATTAAATCTCCTTTAATTTTTTCGATGGTCAGGCGTATTATTTCTTTTTTTAGCAGGTTCGGAAGTGTTTCAAAGTCGCGCAGTGTTAAGACGGCGGTATTGTCCTTTAATTTTAAATGGCGGTCACAATAGTTTTGTGCTTGGTAGGAAAGCATTGCCTGATAGTCCGCCGAAATGCGTGAAAACTCGTAAAGATGTTTAACACTCTGAGGGTTCACCTGTTCCAAAAGCGGCATTACCCGCAATCTTAAAAAGTTACGGGTCCATTCCGTTTCTTCGTTGGTAGCATCCCACCGATGTTTAAGATCGTGTACCGTACAATAAGTTAAAATTTCTTCTTTTCTAAGACATAATAAGGGCCTTGCTTTAACACCGTCTCGGGGCAGCATACCCGACGCACCTTTAATGCCCGTCCCTCTTAAAAGTCGCATTAAAACGGTTTCCGCCTGGTCGTCCATATGGTGACCCAGTGCCAAAGCGTTAAACCCTTCGGTTTGCATAACGTCATAGAAAAAATCATACCGGGCTTTACGCCCACCTTCTTCCACACTTATTTTTAAATCTTCGCTTAGGGCTTCCACCGCCGTATAACGGGTATAAAAGGGAATGCCGCGTCTGCGGCATTGCTCTTTAACATAGTTTTCGTCGGCAAGGGCCGTTTCCCCCCGCATGCCGTGGTTAAGATGGGCAACGCCGAGTTTTATTTTTAAGTGTTTTTGATATCGATCCAAAAAATGCAATAAGGCCAACGAATCTGCCCCACCGGATACCGCAATGAGAACTTTTTCGTCGGCCGCAAAGATGCTGTTTTGCTCAATAAATTCAAGAATTTTTTTTTCCATTTTCCATTCGCCGTCAAATAAAAATTTGCTTCGCAACTCATGTTAACTAAGGATGAAACAGGCTTACGAAGCCCGCCCGAAGCAGTTAATTGTTCTATAAATAAAAAATGGTGGTCGCTATTGGGCTCGAACCAATGACCCCCTGCTTGTAAGGCAGGTGCTCTCCCAGCTG
>CAYFTR010000002.1:0-13163 GCA_964346185.1 uncultured Lachnospiraceae bacterium
CGCCTTGCCAAGGCGAGGGTCGCGAGTTCGAATCTCGTCTTCCGCTCCATTTTATTTTTTGGGGAAATATATATGAAGAAGCCGATCATTTCTTATAAAAACCTTTTAATATATATCAGTTTGATCTTAATTTCCGTATTGCTGATTGTTCTCGGTAATCTTTATGTACGAGGAGACGGCAATTTTTTTATTGGACAAGATCTTGGCATCGAAAAAGCGAAAGTAACGGAAATTATCAGCATTAAGGAAGAAGCCGCACCCGGTGATACCGCCACAGGTAAAAACGTAACGGTATTATTCCAAAGTCGCTTTACCCATGGAGAAAGAAAAGGTGAATCCGTCAGTGCGACCCAACACATTATGGAGTCGATGCAAAAACACTACGCTCAGGTAAAAACCGGAGATCATATTTATGTTTTTCGGGGTGCGTCTCGTATTGACGGCGTGAGTTGGGTGTTTTATGAATTTCAACGATTTAACACCATTATACTGTTAACCGGGGTATTCTTTTTCTTTTTATTATTATTCGGATGGTCAAAGGGATTTAATACCATTGTTACCCTGGTATTGACGGTGATGTCCGTATTCTTTGTGTTTTTGCCTTCGGTCATCAACGGACACAATATTTACTTGTGGTCGATTCTCACCTGTATATATACCATTGTTATGACCTTTTTAATTATCAACCGCTTTTCCATTAAAAACCTTGTATCTATTTTAGGTTGTGTCGGCGGTATTTTGGTTGCCGCATCCATGACGCTTATTATGAACCGGGTATTAATGATTTCGGGGTTAGTCGATGATTCCGCGCACTATTTAACAATGCTGCCCAATGTGCAAATTGATTTAAGAGGTGTCGTATTTGCCGGTATTATCATCGGTGCCATGGGTGCCGTTATGGACGTTTCCATGTCTATTGCCTCCGCTTTGTACGAAGTAAAAATAACAGGAAAAGAAAATGCGGGCTTTATCCAATTGGTACGCTCCGGTTTTGCTATCGGTCGCGATATGATGGGAACGATGACCAATACACTGATTCTGGCCTATATCGGCGGGTCCTTGGCACAAACTTTGTTGATGATGGTCCATTCCGGATCCTTGGAGGCTTTACTCAACCAGGAGCTGATTATCGTTGAAAGTTTGCAGGCTTTGATCGGAAGCTTCGGCATTCTTTTTACCATACCTTTAACTACATTGATTTCGGCATTTTTTTATCGGGATATTAACATCGAAGAGGATACCGTCAAAAATTAATTTTAAGGCAGACGTCAATGCAAAAATAAGTCCATAAAAAAAGATCTGCATCTGAGTGATTTTCAGGTGCAGATCTTTCATTGTACCAGACCTCGTAGAGCAAAACCGATTTGTTCATCAACAATTTTTTCCCGTAAATTTAAAGATTGTCCCGTTAATTCCAACCCGTAGAGTAGCAACGCGATGTGCCGTGCCCAAACGCCGGCATCCACCCGTTTAAACTCCTTGGTTTTTATACCGTACACGATTAACCCTCTGAGCATTTCAGTGATGCCGTCAAATTGCCACTTTCTAATCATTTGAGCATCGGTATTACGAGTTAAAAACTCGTGTCCCGCTTGTGTTAATGAGGGACTTTTTTTTAAGATCATCTCTTTTCGTTTCTCCAAATAATGTAACAGGATTTCCTTAGCCGGAAGGTTTTCCCAAATGGCAATTTCCATACGTTGCTGTTCGTACTCCGCTTCCCTTAAAAACAAAGCTTGAAACACTTCTTCCGTTGATGAAAAGTATAGGTAAAGGCCGCCACGACTAATGGCACAGGCATCCACAATGTCTTTCATCGTAACGGCAATAAAACCCTTTTCCATAAAAACATCTTTTGCCTTATCTAATATATAAGCTTTTTTTCGTGCCGCTTTACTCATATGCCCACCTTTTAAAATTACATCTTCACTCCGTCCATCTAACAGAAAACCCTCTGTATTTTACTACAGAGGGCAATGAATGTAAAATTTATTTCTTCGGCTCTTTAAAGAGTTCCGCTGTAGCGGTTGCCAAACCGGCAATACTTTGAAGATCCGACGGGATAATAATTTTTGTCGATTGACCGTCGGCCACTTTTTCCAGAGCATCTAAACCTTTCAGTGCAACGATATTTTGTTGCGGATTTGCTTCATTGAGCATTTTAAGCCCTTCCGCCGTTGCTTTTTGTACGGTTAAAATTGCCTGTGCTTCCCCTTCCGCTATGCGAATTCTGGACTCCTTATCCGCCTCCGCTTTTAAGATTGCAGCGGTTTTTTCACCTTCTGCAACTAATACGGCGGATTTCTTTTCGCCCTCAGCCTGAAGGATTTTTTCTCGACGTTCACGTTCCGCTTTCATTTGGCGTTCCATGGCGTTTTGAATTTCCGCCGGAGGCATAATATTTTTTAACTCTACACGGTTAATTTTAATACCCCAGGGGTCGGTCGCTTCGTCCAGAATCGACCGCATTTTTGTGTTAATGGTATCTCTAGATGTCAGGGTTTGGTCTAACTCCAAGTCACCGATAATATTTCTCAAAGTGGTTGCCGTTAGATTTTCTATTGCTTTTATGGGTTGTTCCACGCCGTATTTGTAATATCTGGGGTCGGTAATTTGCATATAAATAACCGTATCGATTTGCATGGTTACATTATCTTTTGTGATGACCGGTTGCGGTGGAAAGTCCAACACATGTTCTTTTAAGCTGATTTTTTTTGAAATTTTATCTATAATTGGCACCGCAATGTGAAAACCCGTTTCCCAAGTGGCATGGTAGGCACCTAAGCGCTCTACAATTTGCGCGTAAGCTTGGGGTACAATCCTGGAATTACTGACAATCAGAACAATAACTAAAACGATAATAACGAATAAAAAGGGCATATTATAACTCCTTTACTTTTGTCGAACCAAGGCTTTTACACCTTCCAACCGAATGACTTCCACTTCCGTATTTTCCGGAATAATTTGATCGCTGTCAATGTTTCGAGCTGTCCAGTCCATCCCCTTAATTTTAACGGTACCTGTACCGTGTAAATTATTGATAGCCACGGTGACAACACCCGTGCTGCCGATGATTCTGTCGACATCAGTTTTTAATGTTCTTTTGCCGATTAATTTTTTGCTTAAGGGTCTTGTCAACACGGCAAAGCCGACGGACGACAGGATAAACACCGCCACCTGTAACCAGAAAGGACCTCCCGGAAGATACACCAAATAAGCTAACGCGGCACCTATGGAAAACCAAATGGAAATCAGGTTGCCTACCGTGACAATTTCGACAATCAAAAATATAACACTTAAAACTAACCACATTGCCGGTCCCGAATTAATAGCCATATGTATACCTCCTGTCATCAGTATAGACATGAATACTTTATGTTTTTTTAAAGTATTATAATCTCCGACTTTTCAATGGCTGTAGCCATCATGGTTTCCGCGAAAGGTTCCATCGCCATTTCCGATTCCCTGATTTTATCGACTTTCGGTTTTGTTTCGGGGTGTTTCGGCACAAAAATCGTACAACAATCTTCGTAAGGTAATATGGAAGTCTCAAAAGTTCCGATTTGTTGTGCAATCTCCACAATCTCCACTTTATCTAAGCCGATTAATGGCCTAAACACCGGCATGTGTACCACATCGTTGGTAACGGCCAAACTTTCTTGGGTTTGACTGGCCACCTGACCGAGGCTTTCTCCTGTAATTAAGGATTTTGCCTTCTCTATCTCCGCAATACGTTGTGTAATGCGCATCATATACCGCCTGATAATTAAAGTGGTTTGGCGTTCCGGGCATACCTCCACAATTTTTGTTTGTATTTCCGTAAAGGGAACAACATAGAGTTTCAGTTTTCCGGTATATTGTGCCAGTATTTTTGCCAAATCCACTACTTTTTGTTTAGCGCGGTCCGATGTAAATGGAAACGAATGAAAGTGAACACCAATTATTTCAAGACCTCGTTTTGCCATCATATAGCCCGCTACAGGGCTGTCAATACCGCCGGATAACAACATAGCGGATTTACCTGCCGTCCCCACAGGCATGCCGCCCCGACCCGCAATTATTTTGTGATAAACGTAGGTTTGACGCTTTCCCCTCACCTCTACCCACAGGTGAAAGTCGGGATTGTGTAGATCTACTTTAATATTGTCGCAATGCTTTAAAACCACACCGCCCAAATGACGTGCCAAATCCATAGACGTCATGGGAAAACTTTTGTCACTTCTTTTCACGGATACTCTGAATGTATTAAAATCCGTGTTTTCCGCTTCAAAACGTACTTGATTTTCGATATCGGCCATTTCCGAAGAAATGACCACACCGGGGCTGACCGATACAATTCCGAATACCTTTGTAACGGCGGCTAAAGCTTTTCGTAAATCCGTTTCATTTAAATGTATAATGATTCTTCCTTGAATTTTTTCCGTTTTTGCAGGGCAAACCGGTTGTAATGCGGCACGTATATTACGCACCAGACAATCGATAAAATAATTTTTGTTTAGACCCTTTAAGCTGATTTCTCCATAGCGTACCAGAATGATGCGATTCATTTTTCTCCCTTTCCGTAACCGATAATTTTTCGTATGTAATGACTTTGCCGCGCAATGGCATTTGCCACCGTTTCCATTTGGGTAGGGTCCGATAAAGGAGAAAAAGAAATACGTACGGCACCTTCCACCTCCTTATCGGACAAGCCCACAGCTTGTAAGGTTCTGTTTTTTTCCTTACTGTGCTTGGAACAGGCCGATCCGGTAGACAAATAAATGTTTTCCTTTTCCAAAGCGTGGAGGAGCACCTCCGCTTTAATACCCGAAATAGTAAGGCAAAGGATATAGGGTGAGCCTTCGGGATCTTCAACCACTTTGTAATCGTCCAATTCACGCTGTAAGGCTTGAAGCAGTGCATGGCGACAAGCTGCGGCACCTGAAGCTTTGTTTTGGTGCAATTCGGAAAAAACTTCGATGGCCCGCGTCATACCGACAATAGCGGGAACATTTTCCGTGCCGGAACGAAATTTGTTTTCCTGCCCTCCGCCCAACAACAATGGTGCACATTTCGTTCCTTTTTTTAAATATAACGCCCCGATTCCTTTAGGACCCATAAATTTATGCGCGCAAAAAGTAACCGCATCCAATTGAGACGCGGCAATGTTCAAGGGCATTTTTAAGAAACCTTGTACAAAATCCGAATGAAAAACACAATTCGGGCTGATGTTCTTAACAATTTTACCGATCGCTTTTAGATCCTGTGCTGTACCAACTTCATTACTGACCCCGATAACGGAAACCAATACGGTATTGCCGGTCATTTCTTTTTTTAAATCATCCAATTTTACCCGACCGTTACCGTCTACCGGCAGGTAAATGACATCCAAACCCTGCTCTTCATAAAATTTAAAAACTTCCATAACGGAAGGGTGTTCGATCATCGTTGTGATCAACCTGGCATCTTTTCTTATAGCCGGGCGCAAACTGTCCACTACACCCCGTATCAGGGTGTTATTACCCTCGGTTCCACCGGAAGTCACATACAGTTCCTCCGACGAAACGCCGATTTCTGCACCAAAGCGTTCCTTGCATTCTTTCATAACTTTTTCGACCGCTCCTCCCGGCCAATACAGAGCGGAAGGGTTATAATAATTGTCTTTTAAAAAGGGGAGCATTGCTTCCAGCACATTCGGATGGAGGGGCATGGTTGCCGCATTATCCAAATAAATTTCCGATAGGCGGTTAGTCATTGCGATCCTCGTCTAAAAAGATTTTCGAACCTACCGCACGCCGTTGCCCCTGGTACTTACCTTTGTATGGATTTAATGCTACCTGGTCCATCTCCGCAAAAACCAATTGACAAATGCGTCGCCCGGCTTCCAAACGAATAGGCAGACGATTGGCGTTATACAACTCCAAGGTAATCTCGCCTTCAAAACCGGCATCAACCCAGCCGGCATTTTGGATAAATAAACCCATTCTGCCGATCGAGCTTCTGCCCTCAACAAAGGCGGTTAAATAGTTCGGCAATTTGATGTACTCCATCGTGGTTGCCAACAAAAAAGAATTGGAGGGAATGATGATGGAATCACTCTCAAATTCCACATAATGTATTTCGTCCGTCATGGTCATCGCTTCAAATTTGTTTTCGTCCAACTTAAGATAATGTCTCCCTAAACGAATATCCACAGACGCCGGCTGAATTTGACCTTCAACCATGGGGTCAATGACCAACTCACCCGATTTTAAATGTTTTAATATTGTTTTATCCGATAAAATCATTTCTATACTCCATAAAAATAGTCTTTATTATTTTATCATTGATGACGACCTTTATCAAAACAATTCACACATAATAAAAGTTTCCATAGATATAAGATAAAATTTAGACGCTAATGGTATATTAAATTTCATAAAGGAGGTATTAAATGATTGCATTTAATAAAAATCTATTTAAAATTGTAAGTATTCTTTTTGTAACACTCGCCTTAGTAACGCTCGGTGCCTGTGGAGCGAAAGAAACAAACCAAAAACAGGAAACAACAGAAAGTCGACAGGAAACGGAAAAAAAATCTGAAACTAAAAATAAAAAAGAAACACAAGGCGAAATTTTTACCAAGAAAGAAGATGTGGATTTCGAATCATTAAAAGTAAATATCGCCCTAGGTGCCTTCAATTATAATGGAAACAGTGATAAAAGCGGCTATGATATCTACTGGGACGAAAACACTTTTGAAGAAAAAATCAGTATTGATGCTTACATAGATTATGATGACGATGATAATGACGGTGACGACTTGGTTATCGAAACTACACCTGATAATGCCGTTACAAAAAATCTGAACGGTGATGTTGAAAATAAAAATAAAGTTACTGTTTTTAAAAACGGTCAAGTTTTAGATGATGTCAAAATGCGTTTGGGTATCGGTATTTTTAATATTGATGCTTTAAAAGCGGAAGAATGCGAGCTTAAAACCGGTGTCGGCGAATTGAAAATAAACGGCATGGACATTCACGACGAAGCAACATTAGAAACTGGCGTCGGTGCCGTTGCCATTCAAAATGCCAATATACACGATTTAAAACTTAAAGCCGGTATTGGTGCCGTAACCATTGAGGGCGTATTAACCGGAGAAACCGAAATAGAAAACGGTATCGGAGAAACCAAACTTAAAATCTGCGGCAACATCAACGATTACAAATTTGATATTGATAAAGGTGTCAGCACTTTAAAGATCAACGGTGAACGTTATGAAGGTCTTTCTTTATCCGATAACGGACCGCATACTATAAAAATTGACAGTGGTGTCGGTGATATATCTATCGAATTTATTGACTGATTTAAACAATTTAAATAATATAATACAAAAAACTCGAACCCATCCGCATAGGAAAGGTTCGAGTTTTTAAGTTTGTCGCTTTTTCATAAAGTTTTTAAGACACCGGTTCTTTATCTTTAAGTTCCAAGAGATCTACTTGCTTAGGCAAATCCGCCATCGTTTTTCTTTGATGTTCTTTCGGTATCTCTCTACCTTCGAAGGTAATCGCTTTTGTGGGACATTTTTCGACACAGGCACCACATTGGACACATTTGTCGTAGTCGATAACTGCTAAATTGTCAGCCATATGAATAGCATCGTATTCGCAGGCTTTTACACAGGCACTGCAGGCAATACAGCCTACACCACAAACCGAACGCACCTGTTTTCCCTTCGCATTGGAAGAGCAATCCACATGGATCACCTGACCGTAGGGTGCTAAAGCAATAATACCTTTAGGACACACATCAATACATTGACCGCAAGCGGTGCATTTATCGACATCTATTTCCGCAATACCATTGGCATTAATCTTAAGAGCGTCGAATTGGCAAACCCGTACACATGTTCCCATGCCCAGACAACCGTAACGGCATGCTTTCGTTCCGCCGTTGGCTATAACCGCTTCTTTACAGTCTCGAATACCGTAATAGGTAGCTCGTTCTTCGACAACGCTACAGTCCCCTTTACAATGGATGTTGGCAACCATTTTTTCGGATTCTGTTGCAGTAACACCCATAATGCCTGAAATAGCTTCAACCATATCGGAACCGCCAACCGGACAGGCATTAACGGAAGCCGAACCCGCGACAATGGCAGCCGCCAACCCGTCGCAACCGGGATAGCCGCAACCGCCGCAATTGGCACCGGGTAAGGCCGCACGCACTTGGGGGATTCTTTCGTCCTGTTCGATTTCAAAAATTTTAGAAGCAATGGCCAATCCGACGCCGAATAATAAGCCAAATCCACCTAGTATAAGAATTGGCAATAAGATATCCATCATGTTGTCCATACCTCCTTATAGCATTCCGGAAAATCCCAAAAATGCAATTGACATTAAACCGGCCGAAACAAGAGCAATGGGAAAGCCTTCGAGACTTTCCGGTATGTCGGAAAGTTCCAGTTGCTCTCGAATACCGGCAAACATAACAATAGCTAAGGTGAAACCTAAGGCACCGGCAACACCGTTAAAAACCGTTTCAATAAAATTGTAGCCTTCCTGGATATTTAAAACAGCAACACCAAGTACCGCACAGTTGGTGGTAATTAAGGGTAAGTATACCCCCAGTGCTTCATATAAAGCCGGACTGGATTTGTGAATAACCATTTCAACAAATTGAACCAAGGTAGCTATTACAAGAATAAAAGCGATGGTTTGTAAATAACCTAAGCCCATCGGGTTTAAAACTGCATACTGAATAACGTAGGTAATGGCGGAGGCTAAAGCCATAACAAAGGTTACCGCTACCCCCATGCCAATTGCCGTTTCTATTTTCTTAGATACTCCGAGGAAAGGGCAACAACCTAAAAATCGGCTCGTGATAAAGTTTTGTACAAAGATACCGCTGACCAGAATAATTAAAATATTTTTCATCTTACGCGGCCTCCTCTACGATTTGCGGCAACTCTGTTACCTTTTCCGCTTTTTTCTTTTCGGACATTTCAGAAATTTTATTGATTAAACCGATGCCTAATCCCAAGGTTAAGAAAGCGCCCGGTGGTAAAATCATTAAAATCATCGGCTCATATGCCGCGCCGAAAAGACTGAAGCCGAAAATTGTACCGGCTCCGATAATTTCGCGAACGGCTCCTAAAACTGTTAAAGATAAGGTGAAACCGAGCCCCATGCCGATACCGTCCGCTAAAGACTCAATGACAGTATGGTCAAAAGCAAAAGCTTCCGCACGCCCTAAAATAATACAGTTAACAACGATTAATGGAATAAAAATACCTAAAGCCGCGTCTAAAGCCGGTACATAAGCTTTCATTAACATACCGACGATGGTAACAAAGGATGCAATAACAACGACAAATGCGGGGATACGAATATCATCGGGAATTACCTTACGCAACGCGGATATACACACGTTGGATCCGATGAGTACCGCTGTCGTTGCAAGCCCCATACCCAAACCGTTAATTGCCAATGTGGAAACGGCCAAAGTCGGGCACATACCCAACAACAGACGAAAGGTCGGATTTTCTTTTATTATACCGTTGGTTAAATAACCTAAAAACTTTTTCATTTTACCCCCTCCATGATTCCAGAACATCGGATACAATGAAACCGCCAATGAACCGGTTTATTCCCACAGTCGATTGCGTTGCGCTGTCGGTATTTTCACCTTCCGGCTGTACGGGTGTATCCCCTTGCGGTTGAGATTGGCTATTTTGCGGTGCTTCAATAAGTTTTAAGAACACCATTTCTGAAAGATTAACACCGTTTGTAACCGCATTGGATGTAATGGTGGCGCCGGTAATGGCGTCTATCTCGTTATCAACGGCATTACCGCCCTTAACGACGACAACCGGTTGTGAGCCGTCCTTACCGCTAAATTGCTCTTGAAAAGCGGTTTCCGCAGATTTCGCACCTAATCCCGGAGTTTCCGATTGATTGATAATCGTAATGCCTCCGATGCTGTTATCCGCCGATTTAAAGCCGGTTAACATCTCGATACCGCCGGCGTATCCCCTCGGGTTGGTCTTAACCGTGTATCCGACAATCTCATCGCCTTTATAGCCGACATAGGCTTCCACTATTACCTCGGGGTCGTTCGGGTTGACTTCCGCCGCAATAGCTTCTACATTTTCAACTTTTTCAAAGCGATCCGCCTCGGGCAATACCGCCTGTCTTGCGACGACATTCGCTTCTTCGTTACGTTGTTGAATGATGGTGTGGGTTGCCGAGTTGGCAAATGCCAAGGCAGCCGAACATACGGCGGTAATAGCAAAAAGAATTAAGCCCAGTCGGACAACTTTTCCCCATTCGATACCTGATTTTTTTTCAGTCATATTATTGTCCTCCTTCCTTAACCTGTTGCGGTTTATAGCCGTAAACTTTCGGTCTCGTATATTTTTCAATTAAAGGTGCCGCGACATTCATTAATAAAATGGAATAGGAAACACCTTCTGGATAGCCGCCGAATAATCTGATGATGACCGTCAGCAAACCACATCCGACAGCAAATATTATTTGACCTTTCGGTGAGGAGGGTGACGATACATAGTCGGTCGCCATAAAAAAGGCACCCAACATCAAACCGCCACTTAGTAATTGAAATAATACATCTTGTTTAAAAATTAAAGACAATACAGCTACCGTTCCCAAGTAAGCAACGGGAATTCTGTAGGAGATAACACCTCTAACAATTAAATACACACCACCCAATATTAAAGCCAAAGCGGATATTTCGCCGATACTGCCATACACACCGTTGAGTCCTAAAAATAAATCCATATAAGAGGGTAAAAGTGACGGATCCGCTCCGGCTTCCAACATACCCAAGGGTGTTGCGGTTGTAAAAGTATCGGTGAGCGGTATATAAGCGTTACCTGTCATTCGTACTGGCCATGAGGCAACCAAAAAAGCTCTTGCAGCCAATGCGGGGTTCATAAAATTATGTCCCAAACCGCCAAAGCATTGCTTAACCAAGGCAATCGCAAAAACGGAACCAAGTACGCCCAACCACCACGGTGCATTGATCGGCAAGTTAAATGCCAATAATAACCCCGTAACTACGGCACTCCAATCATTAATTGTGATCGGTTTTTTTAGTATTTTTTGAATGATGTATTCGGTAGCAACACAGCTTGCTATGCAAACCGCAACCAACATAAGTACACGAACGCCGAAAACATAGGCTGCAACCGCCAATGCCGGTAACAAAGCGATAACCACATTCTGCATAATACCGGAGGTGGTTTCGACACTTCTGATATGTGGTGATGATGATACAAATAAATTTTTCACAATGCCCTCCTAAATCTTTCCTTTTCTTCTCAAATCGTTGATTTCTCTTTTAGCCACTCTGATCGAGGAGACAAGGGTGCGTTTTGCAGGACAAATAAAGGAACAGCTGCCGCACTCAATACAATCCAAGGCATGCAATTCTTCACAATTCGCCCACTGGCTTTTTTGAGCATAAGCCGAAAGATACAGGGGTTGCAAATGAATCGGACAAACTTCGGTACATTTTCCGCAACGAATGCAATTTTGCGGTTCGGGGATATAGGCCGATTTTTTCGTCAAACATAAAATACAGGACGTTCCTTTAATAGCCGGCACATCCGTTCCGAATAAGGCAATACCCATCATGGGGCCTCCCATAATAACCTTATAGGGATCCGACTCAAAACCTCCGCACAAATCGATAACATTTTGCAACGGTGTTCCGATTTTTACTTCGAAAGTGCGTGCTTCTTTAATCGCATCGCCCGTGCAGGTTAAAAGTCGCGAGTACAAAGGCATACCAGTTTCAAAGGTTACGGCGATTTGGCTTGCCGTAGCAACATTAAGTACGACAACGCCGGCATCTGCCGGTAACCCGCCGGAAGGTACTTCCCTGCCGGTGACGGCATTAATGAGTTGTTTTTCTCCTCCTTGCGGGTATTTTGTTTCTAACGGAACAATTTCAATATCGTCTTCCGGAGTAAGGGCTTCCCGTAATTTTTCGATAGCCTCCGGTTTGTTATCCTCTACACCGATATACCCTTTGGTGACACCGGTTGCATACATGGCAATTCGCAAGCCTTGCAAAACACGTTTGGGTCTTGCCATCATCAAGTGGTGATCCGCCGTTACATAGGGCTCGCATTCCGCACCGTTTAATACGATACAGTCCACCTTTTTATCCGGCGGAATCGACAATTTGACATGAGTCGGAAACATTGCCCCGCCAAGGCCGACAATACCGGCATCCTGAATAATACTGATAACTTCTTTCGGTTCAAAATTTTGGTGATTGCCAAAGGGTTTTATGGCCGGATCGACTTGGTTCTGCCCGTCGGATTCTATGACAACGGACATCACATTATCGCCGTTGGCATGGGGTCGCGGCTCTACAGCAACAACCGTACCGCTGACACTGGCATGAGCCGGTACCGAAACAAATCCGTTTGCTTCACCGACTTTTTGTCCGAAGTAAACATAATCCTTTTTCTTAACCAGCGGTTTGGCCGGTGCTCCGATATGCTGAGACATCGGAATGGTTACAAGTTCCGGTTCGGGTGCAACCTTTACGGATACCTCAGCCGTTCTTTTTTTCCGATAGGGCGGGTGTATACCGCCACGGAAAGTTTTTGATTTCATCTTTACCTCCAAAACACTTACACAAATTCCATTACTGTATTTTAACATTAAGAAACGTTTACGTATAGTGTAAAATCTCAACGTAAAAAACTTAAAAGCACCTTGAACAAGGTGCTTTTAAGTAGGAAAAAATCCTAATTTCGGTTATTTATCAAGTTTTTTCGAAATATCCTGAACAGGCGATCATTTAATTCCGTATCTCTGCTTTAACCAACTTTTTTAAAGTCTAAAAGGAAGGTGCGATAGGCTTTATAAGCCATATAAACATCAATTTTAGAACATAATTCAAAGGGTGCATGCATGGACAACAAAGCGGGGCCGCAGTCGACAACATTCATACCGTATTGTGCCAGCATCCAGGCGATGGTGCCACCGCCCCCCAAATCCACTCTGCCCAAGTCTCCGGTTTGCCAAGACACATTGTCTTGATCAAAACAGGTGCGTAACCCTGCCATAAATTCAGCATGGGCATCGTTAGAGCCGCTTTTACCTCTGGCACCGCCATATTTGGAAATGGTTACACCTTTTCCTGCATAAGACGCATTTTTTAAA
>CAYFTR010000002.1:13173-17335 GCA_964346185.1 uncultured Lachnospiraceae bacterium
TGGGTTCCGGTGTAGTTCGGGTCATAAGCCGAATTGACATCCGCAGATAGAGCATCGGAAGCCATGAGTCCGCGACGGATTGCAGATTCCGGTAAGGCTTCTCCGCTTAAATATGCCAGTTCCGCAACCGCATACTCGAAATATTTGGACATCATGCCCGTGCTGCCGTAGGATCCTATCTCCTCTTTATCCGCCAAAATAACGCAAGCGGTACGTTCCGGCACTTCCGTCAGCGACAGTAACGCCGCCGCCGCCGTATAGGAACAGACTCTGTCGTCTTGTCCGTAGCCGCCGATAAAGCTTCTGTCAAAGCCTACATCGCGTGCCTCTCCGGCGGGAACCGCTTCCAATTCTGCCGATACAAAGTCCTCTTCCAAAATGCCGTAGGTTTTGTAAAGGTGTTCTAAAATTGCCAGTTTAACAGGTTCATTTATCTCTTTGTCATTATAGGGAATGTTACCGACCAATAAATTAAGACCTTCACCTTGAATACCTTCGGACATTTTTTTCTGCATTTGTTCCTGTGCCAAATGGGGTAATAAATCGGTAATAACAAATACCGGATCTTCCGGCTTTTCTCCGATGGTCACTTCTATTTTTGTACCGTCTTTTTTAATGATAACGCCGTGAAGTGCCAGAGGAATGGTCACCCATTGGTATTTTTTAATGCCGCCGTAATAATGGGTTTTTAAAAATGCCATCTCACATTCTTCGTACAACGGGTTGGGTTTTAAATCCAACCGAGGCGAATCGATGTGTCCGCCGACGATGTTCATCCCCTTCGATAAAGGCTGCCGACCGATAATAAAAAGCAACACCGCTTTGTTTTGATGATTGACATAAGCTTTATCACCGGCTTGCAAAGGTTTATCCTTGGGCCACTCGTATAAATCAACAAACCCTTTTTCAGTAGCTTCCCGTATAAAGTAAGTGCTGCAGGTGCGCTCGGTTTTACAATCACTTAAAAACGTTCTGTACGTTTCGTTGAAAGTAAACACTTTTTCTTTTTCCGTCTCGTCGACTTTCGTCCATGCACAAGGAACGGTACGACCAAGTTTTTCCTGTAATTCAACTGCTTTTGGTTCTGACATAATCTCTCCTAGTTTTTATTTTTTTCTAAATATTCTTTTTCCAACTTCTTAGATACTTCAGCTATATGGGCTTTTTCTTCTTCCGTATAGTTCGGTTCTTCATCGACAAATTCTATTCTTTCCAATTGGCTGCGTAAACTTTCCCTGAATACAGTGATATATTCCTGCCTTAATGTCTGTTGTTCAGTCTTTTCTTCAGGTGTTAGCGTCTCTCCCCGTTTGCCTTTACGTGCCAATTCGTTAATACGATCTATTTTTTCTTTACTTAACATTATTAAGTCTCTCCTTATTTTTTAATAATCCGGCTTGTTTTAATCGCTCTAATGTTAAGAGCAACCCCAATTTTCCATGATAATGGGTCAATCCGCCTTGAAAATATGCAATGTAGGGTTCCCTCATGGGGGCATCGGCCGATAACTCGATGGAGGATCCTTGAATAAAAGCACCGGCCGCCATAATGACCGGACAATTATAGCCCGGCATCTCCCATGGTTCCGGCGTGACGTAAGCGTCCACCGGAGCCGCCTCCTGTACGGCTTTGCAAAATGTAATCACCGCTTCGGGATCACCGAATTGAATACTCTGAATAATATCGGAGCGATAATCTTTTGCTCCGGGACAAACCTCGTATCCCAATGCATTATAGGTTGCAGACATTAAAATAGCCGTTTTAAGTGCTTGTGCCACAACCGTCGGAGCTAAAAAAAGTCCCATCATTAATGTGCGATTAATACCCAACGTGGCACCGACTTCTTTCGCAATTCCCGGCGCAGTTAATCGTGCAGCCGCTTGCATAACGCAGTGTTTTCGACCGACAACATAGCCGCCTGTAGGTGCAATACCGCCTCCCGGGTTTTTAATTAGAGATCCGGCCATTAAATCGACACCAACGTGGATCGGTTCTTTCGTGTCTAAAAACTCTCCGTAACAATTGTCTACGAAAATTTTTACCTTCGGTGCCGCTTTTTTTATTTCCGTTACCGCTTTTTCTATATCGGTGATGGTTAAAGCCTTACGCCAACTATACCCTTTGGATCGTTGTATGTAAATTAATTTGGTCTTTTCATTAATTTGTGCCAAGGCGGCTTGAATATCAATATCTCCGGATTCAGTCAATTCAACCTGACGGTAGTGTACACCGAGATCCTTTAATGTGCCCTTATCAGACGTACTGTCCTCAGCTCCGATCACCGATACAATAGTATCGTAAGGGCTACCCGTAACGGATAACAATTCGTCACCGGGACGTAAAATGCCATACAGACATAGGGCAATGGCATGAGTACCTGATGCGATATGGGGTCGTACCAAGGCATCTTCGCCGCCGAAAACTTCGGCATAAATAGCTTCTAACGCCTCCCTGCCTACATCGTCATACCCGTAGCCCGTGGTACCGTTAAAGTGATGTTCCGCCAAACCCACATGTTGCATCGCTTTAATGACACGATATTGGTGCATTTCCGCCATTTCGTCTATAGCATTGACAATTTCTTTATATTCTTCCGCTATACGGTCGACAAATGCCGTTGTTTCTTTCGATATACTAAAATTTTTTAATAAATAATTTTCTTTATTGAACATTGTTGTCCTCTTTTTCCGTGTTAATCTTGGTACATTGTCAACATATGGTGATAAACACCTTCTTCATTTAATAAGTTTTCGTGGGTTCCTCTTTCAACAATACCTTCTTTAGTCAATACTAAAATGATATCGGCGTGACGTATTGTCGTTAAACGATGGGCAATGGTAAAGGTGGTGCGACCTCTGGTCAGTTTTTTTAATGATTGCTGTACCAGTCGCTCGCTTTCGTTATCCAGTGCCGAAGTCGCTTCATCTAAAATAAGAATTGGCGGATTTTTTAAAAACACTCGGGCAATGCTGATTCTTTGCCTTTGCCCTCCGGAGAGTTTTAAACCCCTTTCACCGACATAGGAGCGATAACCGTCTTTTAATGCCATAATAAAATCGTGGGCACCTGCCAACTTTGCCGCTTGGATAATCTCTTCCCGAGTAGCATCGGGCTTACCGTAGGCGATATTCTCCATTAACGTACCGGAAAACAAATAAACATCTTGCTGAACCATACCGATGTTGGAGCGTAAGGATTTTAAGGTAACCTCTCGAATATCGTGTCCGTCAACTTTAATGCTGCCTGCGGTCACATCATAAAACCGGGGTATTAAGTTACACAAAGTTGTTTTCCCGCCGCCGGAAGGACCGATTATGGCAATATTTTCCCCGGGCTTAACGTGCAAATCAATATTCGTGAGTACTTCGCTGTCTCCGTCGGAATATTGAAAGCTGACATTGTCAAAATCAATTTGGCCTCGTACGCCTTTTAAAACCTCCGCACCGGGCTTGTCGGTAATGTCGAAAGGTTCATCCATAATTTCTACAAAACGTTCGATACCGGTGAGTCCTCTTTGGAATTGTTCCGTAAATTCTACAACTCTTCGTATACTGGTTAATAAGGTGCCGACAAATAACAAATAAGCGATAAAATCTCCGGGGCTTATGTAGCCCTTTATGAGTAACAGCGACCCGCCGATGAGTACGGTAATGTACATGAGAGAATCGAAAAATCGGATCATAGCGACAAATCCGCCCATGTAACGATAGTTTAATTTTTTAATATCCAGAAATTGGGCATTACTCTCTTCAAATTTATGACATTCCATCTCTTCATTAGCAAAACTTTTTACCACACGAATGCCTAATAGAGAATCCTCCACCTGTGCGTTGATATCTCCAATTTGAACACGACTCCTTTTAAAGGCTCGACGCATTTTTCGGTTGTAACGACTCGAAAAAAATATCATAAAAGGAATAATCGCAAAAATCGCTACGGTTAAAGGAATATTAATCTGTACTAATATAATAAAAGCTACAGTAATTTTCAAACCTGCTATAAAAAACTCTTCCGGGACATGGTGGGCAAACTCCGTAACATCAAAAAGGTCCGAAGTAATGCGTGCCATTATCTGCCCTACTTGAGTATTGCTATAATAGGAAAATGAAAGTTGTTGCAGGTGGTCGAATAAATCCCGACGCATATCGGTTTCTATTTTAGC
>CAYFTR010000002.1:17435-61596 GCA_964346185.1 uncultured Lachnospiraceae bacterium
GAAATTAAATAATTTGTTTTCATCTGCATAAACCGAAATAATGCCCTCCTTTTCTATAAATATTTTTTTGAAACAAGATTGGATCGGTATAAACTTTTTACAACACATGTTTATTATTTTACCACTATCTGTATATGAGTGCAAAAGAACGATTTGCTTTAAAATAATTGTGACAAAAAAAATAAGCTGTGTTATAATAGCTTGCGTAACATTTTACATGTTTTTTATTATGCGCCCGTAGCTCAGGTGGATAGAGCAATGGTCTCCGAAGCCATGTGCCGTACGTTCGAATCGTATCGGGCGCACCATTAATGACAACAACATATTTAAAATACCAAACCCTCCGCGAAGCTGATGCTTAGTGGAGGGTTTAGTAGTGTTTGAGTGCGATTAAGCCTTTCTATTATCAGTTTGCCCACGAATCGACAATACACATCTCTGTACTTACAACAATAAATTTCCAAATATCTGAATCCTATCCTGTTAATATTCAATATCTTTTAACTAGTATAAATAAAAATAAAAACAAACTTTATAATATTGTAAACACATATTTTGTGACATTCAATTAGCAACTATTGATAAAATAATCCCATAGTAGCTTTTAGTTGCCAATTTAAATTCCTTATCTCATATCTCATACGAATTCTAGGACTTGACTGTCATAACTAAAAAAATAATCTTTTTTACTTTTCCGCTATAAACACCACTCTGTCATTATAGTTTGACCCTTGCAGAAAGGTACCGAAATTATAAACTTTAATATCTTTATAGCCTAAATGTTTCATACTGTGAAAAATGTCTTCGACTTTAAAAATATATTGCCTTTGGGTTTCATTGAAGCGATTGTAGCGTCCATCTTCATCCTCTACAAAAAAAGTTAAGTCGTAATCAATATAACCTTCGTTAAAATTCGGATTGTTATGCCAGGAACAAAATATATCGTCCAAATCGTAAGTAAAAGTATTGTCTCCGATTTTTTCTTTATACTTGCTAAGTGTGTTAATATCAAAAATTAACAAACCGCCATCTTTTAAAGCCAATTGACTGCAATATAAAAAAGCCTGAACTTGTTCAATCGATGTTAAGTAATTCACCGAATCGCAACAGGCAATTACGGCATCAAAGGTGCGGTCAATTTGAAAGCAACTCATATCTCCCAGATAAAAGGAAATATTGTGTAAACCTTGCTCGACAGCCTTTTCGTCCGCCACCATCAACATATCTTCGGACAGATCTACCGCCGTCAAATCAAAATTCTTTTTAGCTAATTCGCAAGTAATATTGCCGGTTCCACAGCCGAACTCCAGAATGGTGGTGATTTTCTTCGGATGGTTGAGCATAATACGAAAAAGGTAGTCCGCCCATTGCACATAATCCACCTCTTGCATTAAGTTATCGTATATTTTAGAAAAATCCTGATACATTGTTTTACGTTTTTCCTTACATTAATATTTAATCTAATATTCACATTATCATGTTTGATAGTATAACAAACAACTGCTTCCCTAGCAAGAATTGTACAAACTTGTTAAAAATATTACAATTTAAGCTTATGATAAAAAAGAATAAAAACTTTGCTTTTACCGAGCGATCTGTTATAATACTTTTGAAAAAGATAGAGGTGCATTTTTTATCAGTAGCAAGTCGGACTCGGGCAAGGGTATGAAGGTTGCGAAAGGAAAAAATGCCGAAAGGAAAACCTTTGCCGATGGTTTTACCTTGGCGCAGAAGTTAAGAGCTTTTGTGTTGTCATCATTTATGATGGAGAGCTATCAAACAGAAAATTAAAATTTGATAAGGTATGATATCAATTATTCTGTTTTGTAGCCGGTGGTAACTGGCTTTTTTTATTATAGATATTTTTAGGAGGACATTAAAATGAAAAAATATAAAGTGGCCGTTGTCGGTGCAACGGGTATGGTCGGTCAAAAAATGTTGGACGTGTTGGATGAGTTGGATTTCCCGGTAGAAACCCTTTACCCCATGGCTTCCAGTCGCTCCGCAGGTAAAACTGTTTCATGGAAAGGTAACGATTATATCGTGGAAGAATTGACGGCTGAAGCCTTCGATAAGGATATCGACTTGGCATTGTTTTCCGCCGGGGGCGGTACCAGCCAAAAATTCGCACCGGAAGCCGCCAAAAGAGGTGTTGTGGTTGTAGACAACAGCTCCGCATGGCGTATGGATCCGAAGGTCCCTTTGGTGGTGCCGGAGGTTAACCCTCATGCACTCAAAAATCACAATAATATCATCGCAAACCCCAATTGTTCAACTATACAGGCAATGGTTGCCTTAAAACCGTTAGATGATATTTACAAAATTAAAAGAATTGTCTTTTCGACTTACCAAGCTGTTTCCGGATCCGGCGTCAAAGGATATGAAGATTTAAGAAAAGGTACACAAGGAGAAGCCAACAGCTTTTATGCCCATCCTATCGCCTTTAACTGTCTGCCCCACATCGATGACTTTTTGGACAACGGCTATACCAAAGAAGAAATGAAAATGGTTAATGAAACCAGAAAAATATTGGAACACCCCAATTTAAAGGTTACCGCTACCACCGTGCGTGTACCGGTTTACTACGGACACTCCGAGAGTATTAATGTAGAGTTTGAAAAACCTTTCAGCTCCGTCAGTGAAGTTAGAGAAATCTTAAACAACGCTCCCGGCATTGTCGTTCAGGACGACCCCGCCCAAAACCTATACCCCATGGCACTGACCGCCGAAGGGCATAACGAGGTATTTGTCGGTCGTATTCGTCGAGACGACAGTGTAGAAAACGGCATCAACTTCTGGTGTGTCGCCGACAATATCCGAAAAGGTGCTGCTGTAAACACCGTACAAATCGCATTATCCCTCATCGAAAATAACTTGATTTAAAAAGGAGAACCGTCATGTCAACTATTTTTACAGGCAGCTGTGTTGCCCTTGTTACCCCTTTCAGAAACAATCAAATCGACTACGATCACTTTAAAAAACTCATCGACTGGCATATCGACAACCAAACCGACGCCCTGCTCATTGCCGGCACGACGGGCGAAACCTCTACCCTGACTGATGAAGAACACTTAAAGCTGTTGGAAGTTGCCGGCGAACACATTGCCGGGCGTGTCCCCTACATAGCCGGATCCGGATCCAACGATACCGCCTACTCCATCATGTTATCCCGACATGCGGAAAAATGCGGTGCCGATGCCGTGCTCATCATCAACCCTTATTACAATAAATCCACACAAAAAGGCATTATCGCACACATCAAAGCTATTGCAGAAACAATTACCATCCCGGTTATTGTTTATAATGTCCCCGGCAGAACCGGCCTTAACATTACCGTTAACACTTTTAAAGCACTGGCCAAAATCCCCAATGTTCAAGCTGTTAAAGAAGCCAGTGGCGATATTTCTCAAATAACCGCTATTGCGGAAGAATGTCCGAATTTAGATATATATTGCGGCAACGACGACCACATTGTGCCCGTTATGTCTATTGGCGGCAAAGGGGTTATCTCCGTTTCCGCCAATATCATTCCAAAAGATATACACGACTTAACCCAAGCCGCTTTGAACGGCGATTGGAACAAAGCCAGAGAAATGCAATTGACAACCAACGTCATTAACCGTGCCATGTTCTACGAAACCAACCCCATACCTGTTAAAACGGCAATGAAATTACTGAACACCGACACTGGCGAAATGCGTATGCCCCTGATTGAAATGGAAGAAGCCAACGAAGCCCGTTTAAAAGAAGCCTTGAAAACCTACGGATTGCTTTAGGAGTATTTTATGAAGATATTTTTATCCGGTGTATCCGGTGCGATGGGTTGTGTGATCGCCGATATGGTTGCGGAAAAAGCTCAAGATACGATTGTCGCAGGGTACGATAGAGACAAACCTCAAAGAGATTTTTCCGTATATCAAAGCCTCGACAACGTCAAAGAAGATTTTGATGTAATCATCGATTTCTCTCACTTTTCGGTATTTGATGCCGTTTTGAAACTGGCTTTGGAAAAGAAAAAACCTTTAGTTATGGCGACCACCGGCTTATCCGACACACAAAAAATACAATTACGGGAAGCGGCGAAAAAAATCCCCGTATTTCAATCCGCCAATATGTCTTTGGGTATTAACCTTATGGCGAAAGCGTTAAAAGCTGTCGCACCGTTACTGGCGGAAAGCGGCTTTGATATCGAAATTATCGAAAAACACCACCGAAAAAAGGTAGATGCTCCCAGCGGTACGGCTTACTTGCTCCGTGATACCGTTAACAACGCTTTACCTGAAAAGAAAGAAAGCATTTACGGCCGATACGGTAAAGCGGAAAAACGCGGCAACGAAATCGGTGTACACACTGTACGGGGCGGCACTATCCCCGGAGAACATTTAGTCCTCTTTGCGGGAGAAGATGAACTGCTCGAAATCAAACATAATGCTTTGTCAAAAAAAGTATTCGCCCAAGGTGCTTTATCCGCTGCCGCTTATCTAATCAATCAAAAGCCGGGCTACTACAATATGGATGACCTCATTAACGGAAAATAACATGAATATTGTTGTACAAAAATACGGTGGCTCCTCCCTTGCCACCATACCGCGAATAAAAAACGTCGCCTACAGAATCATAGAAAAAAAATTAGCCGGCTACAGTCCCGTAGTGGTAGTTTCCGCCATGGGGTCCACCACCGACCAATTGGTACAAATGGCATACAGCGTAACGGACAGCCCCACCAAAAGAGAATTGGATATGTTATTGGCTACCGGCGAACAGGTATCCATCGCCATGTTGTCCATGACTTTAAATGCCATGGGCCATAAAGCTATTTCCTTTACAGGGCAACAAGTGGGTATTCACACCATGGGCTATCATGGAAAATCCAGAATTATGGATATTGAAACCCGTAAAATCGAACAAGCATTATTTGACAACAACATCGTTATTGTGGCAGGCTTTCAAGGCGTCAACGAACGGGACGACATAACCACCCTGGGACGGGGCGGTTCCGATACCTCCGCCGTTGCCCTTTCCTGTGTCTTACAATGTCCCTGCGAAATATACACCGATGTCGACGGCATTTACGGTGTCGACCCCAAGCTTTATCCCCCGGCTAAAAAGTTGGAACACGTAACCTTCGATGAAATGTTGGAAATGGCAAGTTTGGGTTCCGGTATTATGCATGGTCGTTCGATTGAACTGGGCAGTAAATACAATGCGAAACTTTATGTCGCCTCAAGTATCCATAAAACGTCCGGTACCACTATAGACAATGAAGAAGAAACTTTAAAAATTTCTCAAAAAAAAGCCATTACCGGTCTTGCCGTTGACACTGCAGAGGTCTTGGTATCCCTGTCCGGACTTCCGGAACATTACGATATTGTCTCTAATTTATTTACACGCTTAGCCGACGAAAATGTTAATATCGATATGATCTCCCAGACCTCTCCCACCAACGCTTTAGTTGACATCTCATTCAGTGCCCCGAAGGATGAATTGCAAGTTCTGGAAGGCTTATTTGAGGACTTAAAGGTAAAATACCTGTCAACCGTATACACGATCAACCGTAACGTCGTTAAGTTGTCAGTTGTCGGTGTCGGTATGCGCTACCAACCCGGTGTCGCACTTCGTTTATTCGAAGTGCTTCAGGAGAACCGTATACCTGTTGAGATGATTACCACATCGGAAATCCGCATCTCCTGTATGATCCCCGCCACTTTAAAAGAAAAAGCGGTCATTGCTGTTGCAGATCATTTTGAATTGTAGGTGACCCATGATTAATTTAGAAAACCATACCGTCGACGGCATCATCATCGATGAAGAAAAAATGATGATCACCGTTAAAAATGCTCCGACCGGCTCCTCCGTGCTGACGGACTTCTTAAATTTGATCAGTGCTGCCGGTATCAATATTGACGTAATTTCCCAAACCGCCCCTATCAATAGCCGCATAGACATTGCCGTTATTGTTTTAGCAGATCAACGTAAGGCGGTGGAAATTGTTTTTAATAAGCTGAAAGAGCGTTATCCTGAAATTATCACCGTCTTTAATGATCAAATTACTTGCCTGGCCATTACGGGTATCGGTATGCGCAGTCAACCCGGTGTTGCATCAAAATTTTTTAACACCCTAACCGCCAATAATATTCCGATTTTAATGATTACCACATCGGAAATCCGCGTGACTTGTGTTGTTAACAAAACGGACGGATATAAAGGATCTATGGCTATGAAAAACGCCTTTGCCCTGTAACCTTTATTTTAATAAAGGAATAAACTTAAAACATATCGAGCAATGTAGCCGTAATTGACTACATTGCCGACGTTAAAAGGTCTCTTTGAGACCTCTTTTCTTACTTAAAGGTTAAGGGTTCTGTGACGGACATATGCTACAATTTTTATATTGAAATCAAAAAGGAGGCAGATTATGAGAATTACCAGCAACACCTTGGTGCGTGACAAAATTCCCACCATTATTAAAAATAGCGGTAGAGCCTGTGACTATAAAATATTGGAAAACGACGAGGATATGAAAAAAGCCCTCAACGAAAAATTGAAAGAAAAGGCCGAAGTTTTTATTAATAACCCCACCGCCGATGAATTGTCGGATCTCTATGATTTGTTAAAAGCCTTTGAAATGTTGTATCAATACGAGCCGACCTATATCGACTACCTACGTTTGCAAAACAAAGAAAATAAAGGCTCTTATAACGGCAGAGTCTTTTTAGAAAATTTTGAAGACCTTCAGGATAAATAAATTCCATAAGCTATTAAACCTCCTTAATGAGTTAAGTTATGACTTAAATTTTTAAGGAGGTTTATTTATGTTTTAACTATGTATATTGAAGAATACACTATTGTATGAATACTGATTGATGCAAATTTTATTCTTTATATTCAAATCCGTTCTGCTTTAAAATCATCGAATTGAGGTGCACGTAAGCATTGGTCTCCAATATTTCAAGCATCATATTGGCGGTATGAAAATCATCGGAAGCAATAATGACGCCGTGTCGCCTAATCAATGCGGCGTAAGCATAAAATGCTTCGTGGGAACTATTCACTTTTTTTTCAAAATCAACACAATAATCCGCTGTCCATTGTCCAACCATATCTGCCAATTCTTGCGTCGTTGCTACTCGGTAGGGCAAACAGGGAATACTCTCACCGACAAAGGCTAAAGCTTCAGATACTATCGGCATATCGTTTCCCATACAGGCGTAAACCATTAAATCTTTCGGGTGTGCATGTACAACCGCTTGTACTTTACTGTCGTTTTCGTACATGGCTCGGTGCATATTAACTTCCCTGGTCACCTTGCCCCTACCTTCAACAATTTCCCAATTTTTATTAACAACCAGGATATCCTCCGGCTCGATATCCCATATACATTTACAGGACAAACCGGATGCTGTCATAATGTAGTAGTCTTCACTGACTTTTTGGCTGAAATTACCGCCGGCGGCATTGGTTAACCATCTATCATACATCGATTTTACGATTTTACACATTTCTTTTCGTTCTTTTTTATATAACATGTGAACCTCTGTGTATTATTAATTGATTTCTTAATGCATCAATAATAATATAACTTAAAAAATGTTGGGATACAACGGAAGTATCCCAACATTATAAATAAAGACGATGCTTTATTGAATCTTATTCTATTACTTTTAATTCTTTACTGATGTTTTGTGTAACGTCTTCCCCGAACCATTTGATGGATAATTCTTTCATGGTACCGTCTTCTACTAATTTATTCATCGCTTCTTGAACTTTTTTAGAGAATTCGACGTCGTCCTTTCTCATCGTTGCACCGATAGGTTCGTTGGACAATTCTTCCGATGAAATTTGGTAAACTTCCGGTTTTTTAGATGTGTAGAATGCACCAACCGGCTTGTCGGTTAAAATATATTCGATAGAACCGCCTTCCAAAGCAGCAAAAGCATCTAACATCGCATCGAATTTTTTAATTTCAAACTCGATGTTTTCAGATTTTTTCATGCTTTCCGCAGCATAGTCCGCCGTGGTCTCCAATTGAACCCCTACTTTTTTACCTTCCAAATCCTTTGCGGTTTTAGCTTGTTCGGCACCGGTCTTTGATACGATGACAATACCGTTGGCAATGTAAGGTTCTGTCATATTAAAATTTTCAAGTCTTTCTTCGGTAATGGATGTCCCGGAAAGAATAATGTCGTATTGACGTGAATTTAATCCGTTAAAAATGCCGTCCCATGCGGTAGATACCCATTCGGATTCAACGCCCAATTCTTTTGCAAGTGCATCACCCAAATCAATATCGAAGCCGACCAACTTGTTGTTTTCGTCGCGGTATTCCAATGGGACATAGGTATCGTTGGTACCTATTTTTAACTTACCGCCTGCCAACGGGTCTTCGACCGTTGCACTTTTGTCGCCGCCACCGCCGCCACAACCGACGGAAACCAACAAGACTAAAACCAACAATAAACTTAAGATAATTTTGTTTCTTTTCATTTTATACTCCCTGTTTTTTACATAATTATAACTTAAAATGTATAATATTTCAAGCTTCCTTTATAATAATACAAAAACGACTAAAGCCAACCTTTATTTTTATTTTCAGGCTGGCTTTAGTCTCGACTTTCGTTCGTCATATTTGGATGACTCCTTTCGACGATATCAACGTACAATCCCTTCCACTATTCAGTTGTTCTTTTTTTCACATTACCTTCAGTTCTTTTTATTTTTACTTTACTACACGTGAACTACCGCTATCCAGTCAGTACTGTTCACTATTTCTTTGAACCTACTAGCAACGTTTCAAAGGTTACCTTGCCACGATTGACCGGTTTTTCCTTTAAGGATTGCTGTCTTTGTTGATTGACTATAGTATACACCCTTTGCGTCGAAATGTAAAGGACTTCATATAACTTTTTTAAATTTTTTTTAAGTTCATTTCCAATCTCTTAATTTTTAGTCCCAGATCTAAATCAAAAATTTCGGAGTTCCATCGGTTATTCATACCCTCGAGTACCAATTCCGGCTTAACACTTTCCTGAGACTGATAGGCTAAACGCATTTCCATAATGAAACGATTATCCCCCGGCTCCGTTGCTCGAATTGTTTTGATAAAAGTGCGTATTTCCTTTTCGATCATTTTACCTTTTTTATTTCTTTTAAGAACAACTAAACTGTCGTTTTTTAAAATTGCATCAATTTTTTCGGTAAGTGTATCCGAGCCTAAATTTAATTTTAATTTTCCCTCAATACGATAGAGGCAGTCTGTAATGGATGCTGTTAAGGATGTCGTTTTGCCTTCCAACTTTTTTGCACTTATAATGTTCAGACCCACGGGCAGTTGCTCGTTTAGTTTGGAGATAAAGCATTCCGGACTCATCTCTTCGGTTAAGCCGACTCTGCCGTATTCTTCCAGGCTGGTCATACCGACAGGCATGGCCAACGCAAAGGTAAGGATCGGGTGAGGGTTAAAACCCTGCGAATATGCAACGGGTATTTCGGCACGTCGCAATGCCCGTTGAAACACGCGTTGCTGATCTAAATGAGATAAAAAACGCAGAGGTTCTTCTCTGGTAAATTTAAATTCGATGGTATTGCTCATGACATTTATATCCTTTTGAAAACTTTGTTATACCACAGGCGGAACATTTGTCCTTACAATAAGGGGTTAATTCTTCCGATAAACTTTTATGCCATTCGGCAATTAAAAACTCCTTTGTCACACCGACATCTATAATATCCCACGGCAGGTTTTCATTAATATCTCTTTCCCGATAGGCATAAAAGTCGGGGTGCATGGTTGACCTTTCCATTGCTTTTTGCCATTTTTCAATATCAAAATTTTCCGCCCAGGCATCGAACTTACAGCCTAAACGGTGGGCTTCCAGCAAAACTTTGCCCAAGCGACGATCTCCCCGTGCAAAGACGGCTTCATAGTAACTGAGGGTGGCATCGTGCCAATTATAGGTTATTTTTTTGTTTTTTATACGCTCTTTTAAGTATCTTTGTTTTTCATTAAAGGTTGCTATACTGTTTTGCCCCATCCATTGAAAGGGGGTAAAGGGTTTCGGTACCAGGCAAGCGGTCGATATAACCACTTGAACCCGTCGATTACGGACAGCCTTATCGGTTTTAAAATACGCATCCACAACTTTTTCTCCTAAATCCGCGATGCCGTCGAGGTCTTCGTCCCTTTCTGTCGGCAATCCGATAACAAAGTAAAGCTTAATATGTCCCCAGCCTTTTTCGAAGGCCGCGGTAACGGTTTGTATAAGATCTTCTTCTCTAACCCCTTTATTAATGACATCACGCATGCGTTGGGTACCCGCTTCCGGTGCCAACGTGATACCTGTTTTTCGAACTTTTTGAATATCTTCCAATAAGTTGACAGACAAAGAATCTATCCGTAATGACGGCAGATTAATACCCACGTCTTCCTGGTGTGTTAATAATTCGCGAACGGTTGCTTCAACACCTGTGTAATCGCCGGTACTTAATGACGAAAGTGTCACTTCGTCATATCCCGTGTTTTTTAACAATTTTTCGGTAGTTTGCATGACGCAATCGACAGATTTTTCCCGAGTCGGTCGGTAGATGATGCCTGCCTGGCAAAACCGACAACCACGTCCGCAGCCTCTAAATACCTCCATGTTGACACGATCATGGACGGTGTCCGAATAGGGCACTACAAACCGATCGGGGTAATAAATATTTTCGATGTCGTGTACAAAGCGTTTTTTAACGGGAAAGGGCGCATTGTGTGCCGTTGTCCACCCTGCTATTGTTCCGTCCTTTTTGTATCGGACTTCATAAAACTTCGGAATATAAACACCTTCCATGTCCAGTAAGGATATCAAAAAGTCTTTTTTGGTACCGCCTTTTCTCTGATGAACCTTATACTTGTCCATAATTTCGGGGAGAGATTCCTCCGCTTCGCCGATAACAAAAATATCAACAAAATCTGCCAAAGGTTCGGGATTATAGGCACACGGACCTCCCGCCATGATAATAGGGTCGCATTCCTCTCGTTGACTGCTGAGTAAAGGAATCTGTGCCAAATCTAACATATTTAAAATGTTGGTGTAACTCATTTCGTATTGAAGGGTAAAGCCGACAAAATCCATTTCTTTTAAAGGCGTGGCGGATTCCAAGGTATATAGCGGCAAGCGTATGCTACGCATTTTTTCTTCCATATCCGTCCAAGGTGCAAATACTCGTTCACACCAAATATCTTTTTCCCGATTAAGAAGACCATATAAAATTTTAATACCCAAGTGGGACATGCCGACTTCATATATATCAGGAAAAGCCAATGCGTAGCGGACGGCAATATCTTTCGGGTTTTTTCGAACGGCATTTACTTCGTTGCCGACGTAGGTGATGGGTTTTTGTACATGAGGTAAAATTTCTTCGAGCATTTCTCTTATTTTCATATTCTTTTCTTTCACATGTTAGGTTTCGTAATAAAAACGAAGGACACTCGTTTAAGCGTACACTTCGTTTTGATAAAATAATACAAGGTTTTTATTTTTTTTCGTCAGTATTTCGGAGCTGTAAGGTTTTAGGCTGTACACGCCGTATTGAATATTATGGTTTTTAAAGCGTTTTGTTGCAGCTAATTGTGCAATGTAGTTTTCGATTTCCCGCAATCCGTGTTGAATCGTATCCCCGGAAGACCACACCTCACCTACAAATACCTTTTTATCTTTTTTGTCGATGGCAACAAATCGGCTGTTGTCATCGAGTTCTATTCGATCGATTGTAAAGGGAATTTTTACCGAAGCCTTTTGAAAAATCTCTATAAAAATGTGTCGTAAGGTTTCCATTTGATATTCTTCATAGGTGTTTATTAAATGTTCGTAAGCCTTCAGGTCTTCGCACCTTTCCAAATGTTGGTAATTCGGTGCGATATAAGTAAACCATAATTTAGCGATAGGGTCAATGATTTCATAAACGGGCTCAGGTGTCATTAAAAGCCTTTTTTTTCGCACTAAGGGATTTCCCTTAGCAATTATGGCTGTTTTTTCTAAATTCTTTAACGTTTTTTGAATTTGTTTTTTCCCGAGTCCGCCCCAGGATTCGATATCCTTAAGTGTGTGGCAACCGGCGGCAACAGCTGCCAGAACCGTGTTGTAAACTCCGCTGTCTTTTGTGCATTCAATCATAGATTGTTGTATTTCAAAATGAAGCGTTCCTCTTTTGTTTAAGAAATTTTCTCTTATTTTTTGTAGAAAGTCTTCTTTCTTTTCACAATCGTTAAATTGTTCCCAATAACTGCTGATTCCGCCGGTAATTGTGTATAGATGCACTAATTGTTCGTAAGTACGGTACGGATATTCCCGGAGCATTTCCACAAATCCGTGGGGCTGCAACTTTATTTGAGAGGTTGCACAAAGTTGAAACACATACCGCTTTTTATCTAAATGTAATAAGGTTGAAGCGTTAGGCAGTACAACAATAATTATGGCATTTTGTTTTTGTAAGCTTTTGTGCCAAACATTGTACAGTGCCTTTTCCGGATGATGGCTTTTTGAAAATAAATGATGGCTATTATCCAACACCAAAATCTTACGTTTTTCTTTGTATTGTGCGTAAATTGACAGCAGTTTTTCCCAGTCGAACTCCGACGAATTTTCTTGAATTTCACCTGAATAGTCGGCGAGACAGGTAGCAAAAGCAAGGCGGTTTCTATAATCCGACGTTGGTTGTCCACAAAAGTACAGACCTCTGTTGTTTTTCAAAAAAGCTTTGATAAGAGCGGTTTTACCGACCGCTTTACGACCTGTCAGTAATATAAAATGGCTTTTATTCGGATTTAAATTTTCTAAAAAATTAAGTTCCGGGTTTCTTCCGATAAAAAACGCCATAATAAACTCCTTTTTCCTTTGCTTTCTTTTAATAAAAAACGTTTTATAACCCCGCTTTATAGTTGTCTGTGAATCTTTCAGTTCTTTTCAGATATAATAACAAACCGACATCTTTATTTTTTTGCTTTACCGTCCAATTCGAATTCTTTTTTAAAGTCGCTAATTTCGCCGTTATAAGTATTCATGTCTATAAATTTTTCGCTACCGTCGTAACCGCTTAATAAGCCTCTGTCCGTATATTGCCAAAATACCCAATGGTGCCCTCCGGACAGTCCCGGCTTTTGATTGTTGTAATCCGCAATCCATATACGTGAATCCTTAAAATCATTTTTCAAATATAGTTCGTAGGTTTGATAATTGGTATAAAGGATAGGTGCTTTCCCATAATAACTGGTTAGACGTTCGTTCATTTCTTGGATATTCTTTTTAACCTTGGATGCCACCATGGGTTTTTCCTGATATTGACCGTACAATTCAATATCAATCACCGGCGGTAAGGCTCTGTCGTCCTTCGGTACACGATCAATAAAATAATCCGCCTGGATACGCCCCCCCACTTCAAAGTCCATAAAATGATAAGCACCGTACGCTATATCGGTTTGTTGTACATTTTTCCAATTTTCAGCAAAGCGGGTGTCTTCTAAATGGGTTCCTTCCGTTGCTTTTATATAAGCAAAATGAATGTTTTGTTCTTCCAATCGTTTGAAGTTTACTTCTCCCTGATAGGCGGACAGATCGACGCCGTATACATAACCCGGTTTTTTTCTGAACATCATGGTTAAAACCACTACCGCTATAATTAAGGTTACAATTGCCACTGCCGTGGCAATCCACTTTATTTTTTTAAAGATATTCTTTTTTTCTTTTTGAGGTTGTTCCGAAGTTTCTTCGGATGGGGGTTGTATTGCGTCTTCCGGTATTTCTACATAGTTTTCTTCCATTACGATTCTCCTACTAAATCTCTAATAATATTTGCCATTCCTTCGGAAAATACATCTTCAAACGGGATGACGGTTACACCTAATTCTTCCGCTTTATGTAAAAATACGGAATTAATTTTCTTTTCTTTTTCCAAGGTTACCATGACGGCTTTCGCACGCATACCACCAAATTTTTCACATAAAATTTTAATTTCATACATGTCATAAACGGAACGACCGGATAAGCTCATTTTACAGGAAATAAAAACCGATGTTAAGCCTCTTATGCCGATTACATCAATTTCATTGATAATGGGATTGCCTTTATTTTGCTTTCCCTTATCCCAATTAATAATCACACTCATCTGTAAATCATCGAAAAGATTCATTTTTTTAAGTGTTAAGTAGGTCCACAATTCCAACCAGGCACCTTGAATTTTAAAGGCTGTCGCGATATCTTTATCCTTAAGCGTAACGATTGTTTTATATTCATCGATTTGGAGAATGTTGAGAATGCCGTTGTCCCTTAAGTCCTTAAAAACGGGTAAAAGCCTTTTTGCTTTTTTACCGCTCAATGCCTTGCCCTCTACCCGTAAAGTCCCTTTGAATGTGCCGTCGTCGTTTTTTTCTTCGACAGTCTCCGATTTTTGAAACCAATCGATTAAAGAATCCCATGTGTCCAGTCGCATAAAGTAAATATGACTTAAACGTGTATATCGCTCGAGACGTTGCTTGTCGTTAAACAGGCTTCTGAAGTGATCTAAATGGTCGATACCGGCACCGTATAGGTTTAAGATATCTCCAATTTTAAAATGAGGCAATTTAATTTCTTTTAATTCCTCCTGCAGATGATTGAGTACAATAATATGTTTTCTTTTCCACACTTTGTAAAGTAACGAAATCTCACGTGTGTAAGCATATTGGCTGATAACCGATATTAAAAAGGAATTACCGCCGGTTATCTCAAAGGTAATGTCCTCATATTGCCAAGTAATTTCTTCCAAAGTTCGAACCATTTGTCGAACATTCCAATTAGGAAAATGAATAAAAGTAATCTCCGGCCGTGTACCGTGAATTTCAAGAAAATGACGAAGATTTTTTTCTTCTTTTTCCGTTAGCGGCGTTTTAACCAAAAAAATAACATGTTCGGGTTGATAAATCAGAGTGATTAAAACATTGTGAATGGCCTCATCCTTATCATATATTTCTATTAACGTCTTCATAGAGTCCGCCTTCATACACCCGGCGATAAGTTTCGTAGGTGTCGCGATCGAATAAAACAAAAGTGACGTCCGGCCCGAAGGCTTTTGTTGCTTCCAGAACCGTTGCAATGGCTATTTTGGCCGCTTCTTTTACGGGGTAAGCATAAACGCCGGTAGAAATAGATGGAAACGCCAAGGTTTTAATGTTGTGGGAAAGTGCCAATTCCACCGCATTACGATAGCAGGAAGCTAAGAGTTCCGCTTCGTTATGGGTACCGCCGTGCCATACCGGCCCGGGTGTGTGAATAACGTAACGAGTCGGCAAATTATAGGCCTTTGTAATTTTTGCTTGACCGGTTTCACAGCCGCCCAATTTTTTGCATTCCTCTAAAAGTTTCGGACCGGCCGCACGGTGAATGGCACCGTCGACACCGCCACCACCTAACAAACCGGTGTTAGCCGCGTTGACAATTCCGTCGAAACCGTAGTCATTCGTAATGTCTCCTAAAATAAATTTTATCATGTTTTCCCCCAATTGTCTTCTTTTTCGTAGTACAAGATCGGAGATAAAATGTTTTTTCGAACTTTCACCATATCGTATGAAATATCCGTGGCTGTAATCAAATTGCCTTTCCTGAAAACCAATTTATGCGTTTCTCTAAAACTGTAAGACGGCTGATCGCCATTACAATTTTTAAAACTCTGTATCGGTCTGTCGCCGATTAACAAAGTGCCTGAAAAACGCAAACGTATCATCACATCGCGGTAAATTTTAAATCCACTCATTAAAAAGTTCGGTTTAAAATCAACCGCCGCCACGCCCGCTATTATCGGATATTGCCCGTTAGCGGATACATAAATATTATGAATATACAAATAGTTGTTTTCGCAGATATATTCAATAAAATAACCTTTTTGGCAATAGCAGGAAAAAGAAATCGGGTATAAATGAAAATCCGTAATGTCACAGAGTGCGTCACCTTTTACGGCAGTTAAACAAAAGTGTTTATTTCTATATACTAAAAAATCCGTTATCTGTTTGAATTGTTTCATAAGCCTCCTGTTCATTCAATTGTTGTATGTTATTATATCATAGAGATTAATTTGAGAAATTAAAAACAGCGACAGAAAGGAATGAAGATGCGAGACTATCTAATAGGCCCCGAAACGATAACGCCCTACGAAGATGCCTTTAAAGAAAGTATCCGACGCTACAAAGCCCTGGCACCGAACATCATTTCCGAAAACACCGGTTGCCCCTATCATCCCAAAGAAAATTGTTTTGAACTCCGATGTTTTCAAATGGACTTACGCATTACTTACCCCGAGGGGATCGTCTATTACAAGGGCACAAACATCAACCCGCCCGTAACTTGGCGACTGATTATCCTTAATTATTTTTCCTTCGCCAAGAAGGTGCCTCTATCTAATGAATGGATTTCCTACTTGGAACAACCCGGCGGTCGCGTCTTTTACCCCAACATTGTAAATACCGTTATCAACCCCCTGGGACGCTTTTACCACCGAGTAGACAGCGACAAGTTAAGATCTATTTTAAAAGATTTAAGGTTTGACCTTTCCGGTAATGCCGATCATTTAATTGCCACAGGTTATTTTGCTCCGAGAATACCGGTACAACTACATTTTTGGTCCGGAGATGAAGACTTCCCCGCCGGATTTCAACTGCTCTTTGACAAGACCGTTTCCTTTCAAATGCATATTGAAGATTCCGCCGCGCTTTGCTATATGATAGAAGCAATTGTTCAGAATGAATACCGTTAAAACAGCAAAGAACCGCACCCTGAAAAAGGTGCGGTTCTTTGCGTATAATGCATTATGGGTTAAAATGCCGTCATTATTCAATAACAAAATTATGCAAATTTTGCATGCGTTGATCAACTTCCGCAATAATATCGGCACATTCTCTAAGCTCTTCGCCGATACTCCCCGGCACATCGATGCCCTCAACAGTTTTATAGCGAATTTCGTGCTCCAGACTCGCCCAAAAATCCATGGCAATGGTCCGTATTTGTACCTCTACCTTTACCGATTCTTTGTGATCGGAAAAGAAAACCGGAACACAGATAATTAAGTGCAAACTTCTATAACCGTTTGCCTTAGGTTTTTCGATATAATCTTTAATACTGAGCAATTGAATATCGTCCTGATTGAGTAATAGTGTTTTTACAGTATAAATATCTTCAATATAAGGACAAATCACTCTAATTCCCGCGATATCATCTATCTTTTCTATCGCCAAAGCTTTATTGATATCATAACCTTGACGGTGCAATTTTTCTACAATACTGTTAGCCGATTTGACACGGCTCTTAATGGTATGAATCGGATTGCGACGATGCAAGGTGTGAAATTCGTCACTTAAAATTTCCAATCGTGTACGGACATCTCTAATGGCGGCAATATAATTGTTTTTTATTGCTGCCAAATCCTTGGTCATTTGATTGGCAAGCGCGTATAATTCCATCGATTCGCCGGAATGTTCTTCATACAGTTGCTTCAGTATATCGGCAATCGATGTCAGACCGTTTACTTTTTCATTTAACATGGATACCCCCGTTAAGATAGAACTTCAAATTGTTGCTTCAATCTTAACAGGTGTTACTTAATTTTATGTAGTATCCGCCGCTCTATAAATAGTTTGTTTCTTACATTTTTATGACAATTGAAGGCTATAGGATCGGATACGTTCCTGGACTTTATCTATCCCCATAATTTGTTGGATTTCCCATAAATCCGGCGAAATACTCTTGCCTGTTAGAGCCAATCGCACCACGGTGGACACATGACTGATGTTACCGCGGTAGGCATCGGGGTTTTCTTTGTAAGCACGCATATCCCCGGTGTATTGATACCTTTCCCCAATGGTTTTAACTTTTTCAAACCATTTTCCGTTGTCATCATCGGGTTTGTAGGTGCTCAGGTAATCTTTTAAGATAGATTTCGCATCTTCCACGCTGACATTTTGGGGCAGTTCATCGACCAACGCAAAGGTTTCATCGAAATAATAGCTGATAAATTCCATAATTTGCCGGCAATGCACCAGATCTTTTCTGGGTTTTTTACCCTTTCTCCCAATGGACAACAAACGGATCACCTCATCACGATGTTGTTTTAAAAGCTCGGCACAATCCGTTTGGTATTGTTTTGCCCAATTAATTAGAAAATCGGCAATGTGGGTTTCGCTTAAGGTCACCAGGGTGTTTTTTGATACGTCGTCCAGTTTGTTGATGTCAAACAGGGCTCCGGAAGTTCCCAGTTTATTAATTTTAAAGGGAAATTCTTCCAAAGCTTTGGTCGGGTTTTGCCGTCTCCAATCTTCGTAGTTGGAATTTAATAGAATCATTAAATATTCTCTGACCGCCTCGGGAAAATAACCGGTTTCCATATAAAAACCCAGGGAAAGTTCCGGGTCTTTACGTTTAGAGAGTTTTCGTCTCTTACCGTCTTCCAATTTCATTAAATGGGCGGTATGACAATAAGTCGGCGGACGCCATCCCAATTTGTTAAACAATTCCAAATGAATAGGTAAGGTTGCCAACCATTCTTCCCCCCGCACCACATGGGTCACCCGCATAAAATGGTCATCTACCACGTGGGCAAAGTGATAGGTCGGTACGCCGTTGGTTTTCAGCAAAACAATATCCTGATTGTTTTCATAAACCGTTATTTTGCCTTTTACGGCATCTTTAAAGTCCAAGGCTCGAGTACTGTCACCGTCGGATTTTAAACGCAACACCCAAGGTAAACCTGCTTCCAATTTGTCGTTTATTTCTTTCTCGGATAAGTTTCTGTCTGCCGCCCACTCTCCGTAATAGCCGGTGGTTGGTGCTTTTGCCGCCTCCTGTGTCGCGCGAATGGCACTTAATTCCTCTTCCGTTTGAAAAGACGGGTAGGCCATTCCTCGGCGTACCAATTCTTTTGCAACGGTCTGGTAAATTTCTACCCGCTTGCTTTGAGTATAAGGGCCGTAGTTGCCGATTTCGCCCTCCGGAGTAACCCCTTCATCAAAGTGAATGCCGAAATATTCCAGAGAGTGAATGAGCAATTGTTCGGCACCTTCAACCTTTCGTTTATCATCGGTATCTTCAATACGGAGAAACATCACACCCTGTCCACTATGAGCGAGACGTTCATCGATCAAGGCACCGTACAAATTACCTAAGTGGATAAAACCCGTCGGGCTCGGCCCAAGTCTTGTTACCTTTGCGGAGTTGCCCAGATTTCGGTAGGGGTATTTTTCTTCATAATAGGCGATATCCTTATCGATATGGGGAAAGAGTATTTCCGCCAATTGTAATGTGTTCATTTATGCTCCTTTTTATGATTGATCCCTCGAAGGAGGGATTTCGAGTATTATGTTTTATTATACCAATTTTGTCTCATAAACGAAACCACGGCTTTTCAATCCGAAGTACAAAAAATTAAAGTATTGCAACTGTCAAAAAACCGGTTTCGCACAAATTATTTTTCTTGTTGGTATTCTTTATTTTTCTCTATTTGATGCTCCATCCCGCCGTTTTATGAGAGTTCATATTTCACAATTTTATTGTCAACACCGATATCGTCAACTTTGTTACTAGTTGATATCTCCATACCTTAAGCTGTCATGTTGCATCTCCTGTGTCATAAGTATTTCTTCATACACTTTCAACATTTTAAATGTCTTAAATGTCGAGTGTATTTACTTAATTCTGAACATTGCTTAAATTCAAATTATTTAAGTGTTCTATGTTTAAGAAAATAAATCACATCCTGTTTCTATGTCAAGTAAGTGTTTTTAATTATTTATCTAATATATATGATCGTACAAAAATATTTTTTTACTCTTTTTAAAAGACCTTATTAATTTAAAATTAAATTGTCACATTTAAATTTTCTTTTTATGTGACATATACTTGTTCCTATGGTATACTTCTTTTATTCTTACAAACGAGGTATTGAATGACAACAAAAAGATTAGTACAAAACGCATTGATGATTGCCCTATTAGGCGTTTCAGCCTATATCAGCGTTCCGTTGCCTTGGGGCGTACCGATAACCGGACAAACTTTGGTGGTCAATTTAATTGCTTTGAGTCAAAAAAAAGAGGACTCGTTGATCATCGTTACACTTTATTTATTGTTAGGTGCTGTCGGCTTGCCGATATTTTCCGGCGGGAAAGCGGGACTAGCTGTTCTCTTCGGTCCAACCGGCGGTTTTTTGTTTAGTTATATACCGGCGGTAGCATTGATGGGTATTCTCCTGGAAAAGGTCCCTAACCGCCCGCGGATTGTAAAACCTTTTCTGATTGCCGTTACTGTGGGGATGCCCGTTATTTATGGTTTCGGTTTATTGTGGTTAAAATATTTTGCCACCCTCACTTGGTCACAAGCCTTCGCGGCTGCCGTATTGCCTTTTATACCCGGCGATATTGCAAAAGCCGCCACGGCTGCAATTCTTGCTGATAGACTACGAGTGATTCGGAACACACAAGAAGCATAGTGTTTGTCCTAAAACTAAGTTAAACCAATGAAAGGGTCACCTCCGTTTGTGGTGACCCTTTCAGTTTTACACTGTCATCATAATAATGGACGTTAGTTATTTTCTGCAGACATTACCCCACGTTTCCCTTAGTAGATAATTGATCGTAAAGCGGGTATTTTTCTGTTAACCCCTCTACCAAGATTTTGGCCTCTTCCTTCTTCTTTTCAATTAGGGTTAAGGCAATCGCGTCAGCTAAAATTTCCATATCGGCTTCTTTTAATCCTCTGGTGGTTACTGCAGGGGTACCCAATCGAATGCCGCTGGTAATTGCCGGCGGTTGAGGGTCGTTGGGAATGGCGTTTTTATTAGCTGTAATATTGACTTCGCTTAATAAATGGTCGGCTTCGTCTCCGGTCATTCCGATAGATCCGACATCCAAGAGGAGTAAATGATTATCCGTACCGCCGGATACAATGCGAATCCCCTTTAAACTTAATGCCTCCGCCAACTTTCGGGCATTTTTTACGACTTGTTCCTGATAAGCTTTAAATTCGGAGCTTAACGCTTCTTTTAACGCAACAGCTTTCGCAGCAACAATGTGCATTAAAGGACCACCTTGCGTACCTGGAAATACACCTTTATCTATTTTAGAACCCAATTCTTTTTTACAGAGAATTAGGCCGCCTCTGGGACCTCTAAGCGTTTTATGGGTTGTAGTAGTGACGACGTCGGCATAAGGAACGGGATTTTGGTGCATACCTGCGGCAACTAAACCGGCGATATGTGCCATATCTACCATAAATAAAACGCCATGTTTTTTGCACATTTTACCGATTTTATCGAATTGAATTTCTCTCGGATAGGCGGAAGCACCCGCAACAACTAGTTTCGGTTTTTCTTCGATAATTAACCTTTCCATTTCTTCGTAATCGATGTGTTCGGTTTCGGGATCGACACCATAGGATACAAAATTAAAGTATTTACCCGACAAGTTGACTTTGGATCCATGGGTTAAGTGCCCGCCTTGGTCTAAACGCATACCTAAAACCTTATCTCCGGGATTCAGCAATGCAAAATATACCGCCGTGTTGGCTTGTACGCCGGAATGTGCCTGGACATTGGCGTATTCCGCACCGAACAATTTTTTTGCTCGTTCAATCGCAATGTTTTCCACTTGATCGACAACATCACAACCACCGTAATAACGGTTGCCCGGAATGCCTTCCGCATATTTGTTTGTTAAACAGGACCCCATGGCTTCCATCACCGCTTCCGACACAAAGTTTTCCGAAGCGATTAACTCCAAGTGTGTTTGTTGTCTGACCAGCTCCTCATTGATTAAATTAAAAATTTTTTCATCTGTTTCTTTAAGCATCTCCATTGCGACTCCTTAGTATTTATAATTGTTTTGAATATTTAATTCGTAAAGCGTTTTGGCTATTTGTCGAAGTATTGCCAGTTCTTCTTCTCTTTTAATGCGATAATAATTAAAAAATAAAATACCTGTTATTAAAAAAAATAATAAAAAAATCGGTATAATATCCCAAACCACCGAAACGAAATGACCGGTAAAATTTTCCATCATCCCTCCATGAACTGCACTTGTTTTTAAATCTAATACATATTGTAGCATTTATTAATTCGAATGCAATATTTTTTTGAAGCATTGACAAATGATATCAAATCCTTTAAAATAAGCCTAACCTAACAATAGAAAGGATGATATTATGATTAATTATATAGCCGGTACTTTTGCTGTTTTATTTGTTCTGGGCGTTGCTTTTAACCAAGTTAAGCACTCTAAAAAAGGCGATTCCGGTTGTTGCGGCGGTTGCTCCGGTTGTAGTGCCCGCAATAAATGTAAGGGGCACACAACGGTTAAAGAAAGTTAATATTTCTATTCATATCATTATTTTTACACGACCATCATACCCTATCGCTGTTAACACAGTATCAAACGAATTGAAAAATCATTAATAAACTGCATAAAACACACGCCTGATAAACAAATAAATAAACATAGGCATATAAAAGATAGGCTTCGTTAAATATTAAAGCAAATACGTTGCCCCCTCCCCCGAAAAAAAGCAACCTGTTCATTTAAAATTTAAACGAAATCCAAGAGGCACCCTTCAAGTGCCTTTTTCATTTTTCACAATTATTATTTTCTTTACCTTTGCATGTTATAATAGCAGAGGAGGAAATTATGAAACAAAACAATCCGTCAAAGTTGATACAAATCATAACCTTTCTACTATTATTGCTTACCCTCGGCGTTCATATTTTAACGGTAGTCGGACAGGTTAATCCCGACCTTTTATGGTACGGTACCGTTAAACATAATGAAGCATTGCGGTTAGCCGGTTTATTTTCTACAATTTTATATTTGTTATTTCTTTACGCCCTATATATTTTTACATTTAAAAGACAAAATTACCGCACTTTAATGTTTTCTAAAACAATTTTTACAGTAGGTATTGTATATTTTGTATTTTCCGCTGTAGGTTCTTTCCGAGCGGACACTATTTTTCATAAGTCGGCTTTAACTTTATTCTATTTAATTTTTGCTTTTTTGTTTTATCTCCTATGGCTTATGGCAAAAACATCGGATAAAAAGAAAAAGGCCAGCTCAAGAAAAAAAAGAAAGCGGTAAAACATAACAGTAAGCGACCTTCCGAATAAGTCGGAAGGTCGCTTATCATTTTTACCAATGAGGTTCTAAGGCTGTTTCAATTTTTTTCATCAATACATTGGTATTATTATCCTCAGCATAACCTGCGATATCTTCAAAGTTAAGTGTACTCCGATTTTTTCTTAACGCTTTTAATTTGTTTTTTATCCGTTCTTCCAGTATGTCTGAATCTACATTAAAAGCTTTTGACAATTCCCTGATAAAATCCAAATTACTGAAAGGTAAAGAACTTTTTTGAATTGCTTTAAAACGAACAACTTTACCTTCGGCATTCATGCTGTGTCCGGTTACCTCGGGGTATGTTTCCAAGGGTAGGATCAAATTTGCTTTGTCCGTAAAATCCGTCGGTAAGGTATCGGCTACGGCTAAAAATTCCGGTGTCTCCCTACGCCATGTAATATCTTCCCCTATGACCAGAAGCCCTTTAATTTCTCCCATATCGGTCGGTGCATGAATCCCCAAAGCTTCCAAACCTTTACTGTTGTTATAACGCTCTACAATCATCAGGCGTTGTGCCAAACCTTGTTTCCGAATGCTTGCCCACAAGGTTTTTCGTTGCTCAAAAGTCAAATGAGGTCCCCAAATAACAGTTGTTTGAAGATCCGCCGTGTCAATCGCGGACATATCTTCTTCGATGACTTTGCCTGCTTTCTTCATATGTAGGAGTACATTGGATAATACCGGTTGGTCTTTCTCCTTTAAGCCGTAAGTTAATACTTTTTCGGATTTTTTAAGCACGTCGTAATTCAATTGAGCTTTGCTGTAATCGATCCCCGCAATTTTAGGAGTTGCGGATAAACTTACAACATCTATGCTTCTTTGTTCGGCAATAGCACAATAAGCCAGTGCTTCATCTAATGTTAATTTAGGTGACAATGCTATTTTAAATGCTTTTTCTCCGTATTTGGCTTGAATAATTTGACTTTTTTTAACGATCTCCACCACGCTGTCGTAAAGGGAGATATTGTACCGATGGTCACCTGTTTTTATTTGAGGTGTTGTTATTCGTTCTTCACTCTGAAGCCACTGGGTCCCGAAACGACCGCGCCCGCAAATAATACCGTTACGATCTTTTTGTTTAGTATCGGCAACGGTATGAAAGATGGTGTTGCCGTCCATTTCCGCACTCAGGTAGCATGCGGAGGAACAGAAACCGCAAATGGTCTTTGCCTTGTGATAGTGTGCAGGTACATTTTTATTACCTACAGCGGCGGCACCCAATGCACCGGTCGGACAAACATCGATACAGGAACCGCAAAAGATACAGGGGGATTCCTGTAAAGTTCGATCCAATGCAGGTGCAACATAGGTGTCAAAACCTCTTTCTACCAATCCCAAGGCGGTAACACCGACCACCTCATCACAGACACGAACGCATTTACCGCAAAGAATACATTTATTGGGATCTCTTAAAATAAAGGGGTTGTTGTCTTCATTACGACGTTTATTTTTGATACCGCTAAATCTTGCCGGTGCAACGTAATAATCGTTGGCGTAATCGACCAATTGGCATTCAAAATAGTCGTGGCAACCACACTCCAAGCAACGGCTCCCCTCGGCTACAGCTTGTGCTTCGGTGTACCCGTGAACAATTTCCCTAAAATTATCTTTTCGAGCTTCGGCTTCCATTTGTGCCATGGTGGGTCGTTTATTTTTTTTGTATTTTTCTATTTCTTCCGGCTCCAAACCCTCACGGGTAACGTAATATGGTGCTCGATAGTTGATCGCTTGTCCTTGTAAATATTGATCAATGAATTCGACAGCTCGTTTGGCATCTCCGATCGCCTGAATAGCGATGGAAGCCCCTTTGTTGATACAATCGCCGCCGGCAAATACACCGTCCAAGTTGGTGCGATAAGTGTGTTCATCAGCAATAATCGTACCCCATTTGGTAGTTTCCAATTCTTCAAACCCCTGTAACTCGGGGTATTGACCGATAGCCAGAATTAATGTATCCACTTTCAGGGTTTCGGTTTCCCCCTCAATATTAACGGGACGACGACGCCCCGATGCGTCGGGCTCGCCCAGTTTCATTTTTTGGAGTACCAAACGGTCGATACCGCCTTCGGCGTCGGCATAAACTTTGGTGGGATTTACCAAGTTTTTTAAAATGACCCCTTCTTCGACGGCTTCATCGATTTCGATACTTTCCGCCGGCATTTCCGCCCGAGTTCTTCTGTATAAGTTGTATACCGTTTGTGCACCTAAACGCACCGCTGTCCGACAAACATCCATGGCCGTGTTGCCGCCACCGACAACAGCTACTTTTTTGCCGATAGTAAAGGGTTCGTTGTTGGCGACTCTACGTAAAAAGTCGATGCCGTCCAAAACTTTAACACGATCCGCCCCTTCTATTTGCATATTGCCGCCACGCCATGCACCGACAGCTAAATATAGGGCATCGTGTTGCTTTCGCAATGCTTCCAGTGATCTGTCGTCTGTTCCGATTGTAACATTGTTGACAAAGGTTGCACCCATCTCTTGAATCAATTGCACTTCGTCATCGATGACGTTTTTCGGCAGTCGGTATTCAGGAATACCGTAACGCAACATACCGCCCATTTTAGGCATGGCGTCGTAAACGGTGACGCCGTAACCCATAGTTCTCAAGAAATAAGCTGCAGTTAAACCGCCGGGACCACCGCCGATGACACCTACGGTTTTACCTTTATCCGTAGCTAATTTCGGTACATACATTCCCGTGGCCCGATCCATATCCGCCGCAAAACGTTTGAGCCACAAAATGGACACGGGTTCATCGACTTCTCCCCTACGGCATGCCGTTTCGCATGGGTGGGGGCACACACGACCAATGGATGCCGGTAAGGGCAATTGCTCTTTTATAAGTTTTAAGGCCTCACTATATTCGCCGTTGGCTATCAGCCCTACATAGCCTTGACAGTCGGTATTGCCGGGGCAAGCCAATACGCAAGGTGCCACGCAATCGCCGATGTGATTGGAAAGCAAGAGTTCCAAATTTGTTTTTCTGGATTCGATGACCCGCGGACTGTGCGTTTCGATGACCATACCGTCCGTGGCGATCGTCGCACAGGCTTTAAAGAGTTTGGGCGAACCTTCTATTTCTACCATACATAAACCGCAGGATCCGTAAGTTTCCATACGTTCGTCGTAACAAAGTGTGGGAATGACAATGCCGTTATCTCGAGCAACGCTTAAAATACTTTGGTTTTCCTGAGTTTCGACGGATTGTCCGTTTATTTTTAGTTTTATAGTTGCCATGGGTCACATCCTAATCTACGATTACTGCATTAAATTTGCAGACTTTTGAGCATTTACCGCATTGTATGCAGAGGGTCTGATCAATCACATGCGGTTTTTTCTTATCCCCGGATATCGCTTTAACCGGGCAATTCTTAGCACAACGGGTACAGCCGATACAGGCATCCTCATCAATGGTATAGGTCAATAAAGCTCGACAGCTGTGTGCGGTACAATGTTTGTTATAAATATGGTCTTCGTATTCGTTTCTAAAGTACCTCAAGGTTGTCAACACCGGGTTGGGTGCCGTTTGCCCCAATCCGCACATGGAGCCTTCTTTTACTTTGAGGCAAAGTTCCTCCAATAGTTCGATGTCGCCGTCTTGTCCGTTGCCCTCGGTAATGCGGGTTAAAATTTCCAACATACGCAAAGTGCCGATACGGCAATAGTTACATTTCCCGCAGGATTCTTTCCTTGTAAAATCCAGGAAGAATCGTGCCATATCCACCATACAGGTGGTGTCGTCCATGACGACCATACCGCCGGAACCCATAATGGCACCGGTTTGACTGACAGAGGGATAGTCGATAACCGTATCTATTTTTTCTGCAGGGATACAACCGCCCGACGGGCCGCCCATTTGAACGGCTTTCAATTGTCTGCCGTTTTTAATCCCCCCGCCGATATCTTCGATGACATCCCGTAAGGTATACCCCATGGGAATTTCCACCAAGCCGCCTTTTTTAATTTTACCCGTCAGGGCGAATACCTTGGTTCCTTTGGAGTTTTCATTGCCATATTCCGCATAGGTTTTGCCGCCGTGTTTAAAAATCCAGGGAATATTGGCAAAAGTTTCTACATTGTTGATGTTGGTCGGTTCGCTCCAATAACCCTTTTGTGCCGGGAAAGGAGGTTTTAATCGGGGCATGCCCCTTTCGCCCTCCAGAGAGGCAATAAGGGCGGTTTCTTCACCGCACACAAAGGCGCCGGCACCGGCTTTTATCTTTAATTTAAAATTAAATTCGGTACCGAAGATACCCTCACCCAAATAACCTTTTTTTTCCGCCTGTTCAATGGCTCCGGTTAAACGTGCAATCGCAAGAGGGTATTCCGCACGAACGTACACCACCCCTTCATCGGCACCGATGGCTTTCGCTCCGATAAGCATCCCCTCTATTACAGCATGTGGGTTACCTTCCAGAACGGAACGATCCATAAAAGCACCCGGGTCTCCTTCATCCGCATTACAGACGATGTATTTTTTTTCGCTCACCGCTTTTTTTGCTTCGTTCCATTTAAACCAGGTGGGAAAACCGGCACCGCCTCTACCTGCCAAGCCCGAAATTTTCAGTTCTTCAATAATGGCTTCCGGCATCCAGGAACGGTAAATATCCTCTGCCGCCTTATAGCCTCCTACCTCAATATAATGCTCTATATTTTCCGGATCGATGATACCGCATTGATCTAAAGCAATGCGCACCTGTTGTTTGCGATTGGTCGGAGTCGGTGCCAGCCGCTCTTGAACCGGTTGCCCCTTTACCAAGTGCTGCTCCAAAATCGTTTGAACGTCCTCTTCATGGACATTGACATAGGTCGTTTTATTACCTTGACTGTCGTAAATATCCACAATAGGTTCTTGATAGCAATTGCCGTTACACCCGGTGGTACGTACTTGAAAAGGGTAATTGTGTGCTTTGATTAACGTTTTAAAACTTTCATCGACTTTCCCTGCACCGGCCGCCAAACCGCAGGACCCTTTTCCGATGACAATGGTATAATCTTTCATTTTTACTCCTTTGCCGTTTCAGACTGTTGGTAACTTTTTAGAATGTCTATGACTTTTTGATCGGTCAATTCGCCGTAGGTTTCACCCGAAATCATCATTGCCGGCGAAAGCGAACAGCAACCCAAACATGCGACATTTTCCAGGGTAAACAATCCGTCGATTGTCGTTTCACCGTCTTCAATCTTCAAGTATTCTTTGATGGTTTCTTCAATCCCCGCAGAGCCATTGACATGGCATGCCGTGCCCTGGCACAGCATAATCAGATGCTTACCTACCGGCTTCAGTCGAAATTGGGAATAAAAGGTAACAACGCCATAAATTTTAGCAACGGGAATCTCCAGTATTTGTGAGATCCTATCCATAGTTGCCACGGAAATGTAACCTTCTTCCGCTTGAATTTTTTGCAGAATGGAAATTAAATTTCCTTCCGAATTGCCGTAGCTTTCAATAATTGCTTCAACTTTACTCATAATGACCTCATACTTTAGATTTTTCTTTTCGAAAAACGGGTAAATAACGGGACCCAATACCCACTAAAATGACAGAAAAACCGATAAAAGTGTAGACGGTCGGTTTTTCCCCTATAAATAAATAAACCCATATCGGATTTAATATCGGCTCCAACAAGCTTAAAACGGAGGCTTCGGAAGCGGATATTCTGCGGACACCTTTAATAAATATATAGTAAGATATACCGATTTGCAATAATCCTAAAATCGCCAAATATAGCCAACTTTTTAAAGGTATTTGTCCGATATCAACTTGTTTGTAAAAAATTAAGGAAACAGTTATAACCAGAAAAAGGTTCATTAAGCCGTTGATGGCAATATCGTTCATGGGATACTTCTTTTCAAACTGATATTGCTCTACGGCATAGCCGATTCCGGCCGATATTGCCAAAAGATTTCCCAGCATCATCTCCCGGGTGACAATACCCTTTTCTCCTAACAGAATAATCAGCAATCCCACTAAGATGAAACCCCGTGTAATCATTTCAAACCCGGTTAATTGAACATCTCCTTTTATTAACAACCCTAAATAAAGCCATAAAGGTGCCGTACTTTGAAGTATAATGGCGTTGGCTGCTGTTGTCATCCGATTGGCTGTAACGTAGCAAACGGTTAAAAATATGTAAGACAATACCAAAAAGGCAAAGTTCTTTGTAAATACAACAGTTTTCCAACGAATAAAGGGTATAAAGATTAAGGCGGCAAAAAAAGAGCGACAAACCACGATGGTTACGGGATTGGCATCGACACTTTTAATCAACAAGCCCCCGAAACTCATCATGATCATCGCAATGGTGACATAGAGTACACCTTGTTGTTTTTCTGTCACGTAAGGCTCCCTATAGCAAATGTTTTCCTCTTTGTAAGCCTGTCGCACCCGAGCGCACAAATTCCAAAATACCGTAAGGTTCCATCATTCTGAAGAATGCTTCTACTTTGGAATAAATGCCGGTTATTTCAAAGATGAGGCTTTCCCGTCCCACATCCACAACATTGGCTCTAAACAATTTGGAAATGCTGATAATATCCGAACGATTGCCGTCGGTCGCTTTAACTTTTATAAAGACCAATTCACGGCATACCTCTTTATCGGGATCTATCTCCAATACTTTAATGACATCGATAATTTTATTGAGCTGTTTTTTAATTTGCTCCAGCGTTTTCTCATCTCCGGAGGTAACAATGGTAATTCTGGAAACCTTACTGTTCTCCGTAATACCGACTGTCAAAGAGTCGATATTGTAGCCTCTTCTGGCGAATAAACCGGCTATTCGGCTGAGTACACCGGAATTGTTTTCTACCAATAAAGATAATACGTGTTTATTCATTTCGGCTCCATTCAATTAAATATATAAAAAATCTTCATCGACGATACACTCTACAATGCCGGATCGATCGGAAGCCAATACGTCGGTCAGCTGCTCTTTGATTGTGTCGTCGGAATCAATGCAGTAGTAGTTGAGGTCGTACGCTTCGGCAATTTTATCAAAATGAATGTCAAAATTAATATCGGTTCCGTAAAAGCCGGTTTTGCCGTAAGCTTTCTTTTGCAGTTGACGAACCATACCCAATTTTCTGTTTCGGATCATAATGATTTTTATATTCATTTTTTGTTCGCTGATAACGGCCAATTCGCCTATAAACATTTGGAAGGATCCGTCGCCGCATACGGCTATAATTTGTCTGTCCGCACTTTTCTTTGCCAAATATGCACCGATAGCAGCAGGTACACTGTAGCCCATGGTACCCAATCCCCCGGAGGTAAAGTATTTTCTTTTACCGTTTATCTTAAAGTATAAAGAGGCCCAAAATTGGTTTAAGCCGACATCCGCTACCAAGGTTGTTTCATCCTTTGCCAGCTCGGACAAGGTTTTAAACAATAATTTCGGGTTAACACCGCTGTGGGGAATGTTTTCGCTGTAGTCTACCGGTATGCGCTGTTTAATTTCTTGAACTTCTTCAAGCCAGGAACCGGTATCTAATCCGATTTCTTTCTCCAACAATTGTCCCAAAACAATTTTAGCATCTCCGACAATCGGAATATTCGTTTTGTAAACATTTTTACCGATTTCCGCCGGGTCGATATCAATATGAACCAAAACCATGTCGTCGATCAATTCTTTAGAGGGGGTTGTGCCTCTGTCGGACATTCTGGCACCGATACAAAAACAAAGGTCGGCTTTTTCCATAATTTCGGACGTGTACTGATAACCGTGGCTTCCGATTACACCACAATACATGGGGTGGCTTTGTGGAAAACAACCGATTCCCATTAAGGTTGTAATAACCGGAATTTTATTTTTTTCCGCAAAAGCAACAAGCTCTTTTTGGGCTTTGCTCAACACGATACCGCCACCGGCATAAATTACCGGGCGTTCTGCGGATTTTATTTCTCTGATTGCCTTTTTAATTTGACCCGAGTGTCCTTCGTAATTAGGTTTATAGCCGACTATGTGAACAGGCTTATCAAAGTCATAAATTTTAACATTTTCTTCCTGAACATCTTTCGGTATATCAACTAATACAGGACCCGGTCTACCCGTTCGTGCAATATGAAAGGCTTCTTTAAAAATTCGGGGAAGCTCATTGGCGTCCGTCACCAAGTAGGAGCGTTTTGTAAAAGGTTGAGTGGCACCGGTAATATCCGCCTCTTGAAAAGCATCGGTTCCGATTAACTCCCGATTAACTTGCCCGGTAATGGCCACAATAGGTATTGAGTCCATATAAGCGGTTGCAATACCGGTAATCAGATTTGTCGCACCGGGACCCGAAGTCGCCATACAAACACCGACAGTACCCGTTTCTCTTGCAAAACCGGACGCACAATGGGGGGCGGCTTGTTCGTTTCGCACCAATACATGGTCTATACTCGAATCCATTAATGCATTATAGAGGGGCAGCAAAGCACCGCCCGGGTAACCGAAAATTGTCGTGACACCTTCCAGCTCTAAACATTTTAAAATTAGTCTTGATGCTAACATATTTTCACCTCACAACAGTTTATGTAATGATAAACCAACTGTTCTACCTTTTAAAGTTAATTTTTATACATTTATTAAACGAATGCCCTCCGGGAGGATTTCTATCTTTTTATCTCGATATAAACGACCAATAGCACGCTTATAAGCGGATTTGGACATATTAAACATTCTTTTTATTTCCTGGGGACTCGCTTGATCTCCATAGGGTAAATATCCGTCGTTTTGCATTAAAATCCGATATACTTCTTTCGCATCCGGATTTATTTGTTTATAAGCCTGACGATTGTAGCTGAGGGTCAACTTACCGTCATGTTTGATTTGTGCGACTTCCGCTCGAATGATATCACCGACTTGTGCCTGAACGCTATCTTGTTTCAGGATAAGTCCGTGGTATTTAAAATCAACCGCGACAAAGGTGCCTACATTTCGGTTGATTTGATAGACCACACCTTCTACCTGATCACCAACCTGGTAAGGGGATTGTATTTGTAAATGCGGATAGAGCTTCATTGTCGCACAAAGACGATTGCTTTTGTCCAAGTACAGATAGACGGGGTATTTTTTTCCTTTATGTACCTTACCGGCTTGCTCACTGAAGGGCAACAGCAAATCTTTTTCCAACCCCCAGTCCAAAAATGCACCGATTTTAGTCATTTCCACGACGCGTAATACCGATACCTCACCTAGGGTTATTTTCGGCTTTTTCTTTGTGGCGACGGGGCGATCTTCGGAGTCTTTATAAACAAACACCTCCACGACGGTTCCGACTTCTTCCATACGGTGGCATTCTTTTTTGGGTAACAAAATAGACTGACTGCCATCCGTTGATCCGACGGATTTTAAATATGCACCGTTCGGTGTGAATCTGTCTATTTCTAATTGTTGTATTTTTCCTAATTGAATCATTGTTTCCTTTTAAAAAAGGATTTGTAAGATTACAAATCCTTAAGTGTTTATTTTGTTGATTGTAGCTATAACATCTTGTGTCGTTTACTTTTTTGTTTTCCGACTCTATGTCGTTCCAACATGAAGTCTCTTAAAGCCGGGTCTTATTCAGTGTTTTATTAACGATTACTTAATATTGTTCAGCTCTTCTCTGTTTTTTTCTATTTGATCGTTGAGTTCCTTTAATTGAACTTGTACGCTGTAAAGCATTTTATCCGAGTATTTTTTTGTGCCAATGCGTATCTGTTTAGCGGTGTTATTGGCTTTTTCTAAAATAGTTTCCGCTTGTGCCGTTGCATTTCTGGTTATTTCGTTGGTATTAATCAACTCTTCCAACCTTTTTTCGGCATCATTTTTAATTCTTTCGGCATCATTTTGGGCTTCAACTAGGATGCGGTTTCTTTCCTCTACAATTTTTTTTGCTTCTTGTAGTTCTCTTGGTAACTCTTCCTTGATTTCTTCGATGATTTCTGTCATTTCCACCGGGTTTACCAATGCTCTTGACCCAAAGGGTAGGGAGTTTCCGGAAACAATTAATTCCTCTAGTTCTTTCAGTCTTTCCAAAACCTTCATTTTTCCATCTATTTCCTTCCTAGTTTATTTTGTATTTCAACTTCTACGTTCGGTGGTACCAAACCGCTGATATCACCTTTAAAAGTGGCAATTTCCTTGATGACCGAGGAGCTCAGGTATTGATAATCGGGCTCCGACATTAAAAAAACCGATTCAATCCTATCATTCAGATGGTGGTTAGCCCACGCCATTTCCGCTTCATAAATAAAGTCCCGGGTGTTTCTGAGACCTTTAATGACAATTTGAATATCGTGTTCAATCGCGTAGTTCACCAACATTTTGTCGGATGTATCCACCACAACATTATCCAGGTGTTTGACACTTTCCTTAATCATGGATAGACGTTCGTCTTCGGTAAAAAGTGTTTTTTTTGTATAATTATAAAAGATACACACAACGACCTTACTAAAAATTTTCGCCGCTCTTTCAATAATTTTGACATGCCCGGTCGTTAAGGGATCAAAACTTCCCGGATACAAGGCTGTACTACTCATCATTACTCCCTAAGCGATACATCTTAATTCCGGCTATTCCATAGGTTTTTTCTTTGAATAAGTCCAGATTTTTAATGTTTATACTGATTATATCATTTTTTTGATATTCAAGCACCATAATTCCGTTTTTCTTTAATATTTCTTGTTCGATAATTGCTAAAGCATCCGTTTCCAGTTGCACACTGTCGGCATAGGGCGGATCCATGTAAATAATATCCGCAGAAATCCCTTTTGTATGTAACATTTGTAATGCCTTACGTGCTGTTTGATGTATCACTGTTGACTGTGCCTCAAAACCCGCTTTATGAATGTTTTTTCGTATCAATGCGATGCTCTTCGGGTGTTTGTCCACAAAATAAGTGTGCCGGGCTCCTCGACTGAGAGCTTCTATACCCATGGCACCTGTACCGGCATATAAATCCAAAAAAACCGTCTCGGTATCCAATGTCGTTTGCAAGCTGTTAAACACCGCTTGACGCACCTTATCCGATGTGGGGCGAATACCCTTTTCGCGAACAGTTTCCAATACTAATCCTCTTTTGCTTCCGGATGTTATACGCATACCTGCTCCTAAGTTAATGTCATTTCCCGTATTTCCTCTTCAAAGTCGGTTATTAGGCAATCTTTATAAATCATATCTTCTTTTAAACCGCTCCGATACAGAGTTTCAGCCGTTTTTTTCGTCTTTTCGATTATCTCCAAATCTCTTAAAGGATCCAATGCGAAAAATCGCGGTAAACCGTGTTGTCTTGTGCCGAAATAATCGCCACTACCTCTAAGTTCAAAATCCTTTTCCGCTATTTTAAACCCATCTTGAGTCTTCACCAAAACCTCCATGCGTTTTAGGGTATCTTCGTTTTGTGTGTCGGATAGTAAAATGCAATACGCCTGTGTCTCTCCTCTACCCACACGTCCCCGCAATTGGTGGAGCTGTGCCAACCCGAAACGTTCGGGACTTAAAATAACCATCACATCGGCATTTTTAACATCGATACCCACTTCGATAATGGTGGTTGCCACCAAAACATCGATTTCTTTTTGCGTAAACCCTTCGATGACTTTGTTTTTTTCGTCGTTGTTCATTTGCCCGTGAAGCAAACCGATGCGACACTTTTGTCCTATTTTTTTATCAACTTCTTTATAAATGTTTAGAACATCCCGCACGTTTTTAACTCCTTCGGATTCTTCGATAAAGGGACAAACAATGAACGCTTGAGATCCTTTCAATACCTGTTCCGTAATGAAGCCAAGAACCTTGCTCCAATATTTTTCTCTGTAAAAAAAGGTTTTAACGGGTTTTCGCCCCTTCGGTTTTTCTTTTATTTTTGAAATATGTAAGTCGCCGTACAGGATAAGTGCCAGTGTTCTGGGAATGGGGGTTGCACTCATAATTAACACATGTGGTGCCTCGCTGCCCTTTGTCGCCAGCCTTGCCCGTTGTTTTACGCCGAAGCGATGTTGTTCGTCGGTGACCACAAAGGCCAAATGATAAAACAAGGTCGCTTCTTGAATTAAAGCATGGGTACCGATGACAACGGAAATATCACCGTTTTGCAGCCCTTGCCTGACGGTGCGTTCCTCCTCCGAGTTTAATGTACCGGTCAATAAACCGACACGAATGCCGAAAGGGTCCAATAAAGCCTTAAAGGTTTTGTAGTGCTGTCTCGCCAAAATATCTGTCGGTGCCATATAGGCACTTTGGTAACCGTTAACAGCAACAAAAAAACAAGCAATAACGGCCAGAACTGTTTTGCCGCTGCCCACATCACCCTGAATGAGGCGATTCATCACTTGTCCGGATTTAAAATCGGCGACGATATCTTCTAAGGCATCGCTTTGTCCTCGGGTTAAGGTGATAGGTAATCTGCGAACAAATTGTTCGATTTTTTCCCAACGGGAAAATTCAAAACTACTCTCCTGTAAATCCTGTTTTACATGCAATAGCCCCAAATGGATTTTTAGGGCCTCTTCCACCTTCAGACGCAGATATCCCTGTTCAATTTCGTCATTATTTTTCGGACGGTGAATGTATTGCAAAGCTTTGGAAAAACTTGGTAAGTTGAAAGCCTCAGCCAACCATAGGGGTGGCTCCGGCTGCAGGATTTGGTTGCTTTTTTTAATAAAATCGGCAATAGCGTTTTGAATTAAACTTTGGGGAACACCTTCTATTTTAGGGTATATCGGAGTCAACTCAAAAAAGTTCCCGGGCTCGGACTTTAAAGCACACTTCGGATTGACCATCGTGTAACGCCCTTTTTCCTTAAGTAATCGACCGTAACAATAGTAGGTTTTGCCGGGTTGTACATTTTTAAGCATGTAGGGCTGATTATACCATGTCAGTTTGAGCATACCGTCAAATTCCGTACACCATGCCTGATAACCCGCAATTGAAAAGTTTCTTTTTGGGTAATAAGTGTAACCTTTGGACTGAATGTCAACGGTAACGGTTACTTTACCTTCGATTAATGTATGAGGCGAGTAAAACACACGCTTGTCCTCATATTGTCTAGGAAATAGAAAGAGCAAGTCTCTGACTGTATAAATTTGTTTTTTTGCCAATGCTTCAGCACGTTTGGATCCGATTCCTTTTAAAGCGGTCACCTTTTGATCCGGTTTCATAATGGCCTCATTCATTTATATATTTTGGACAAAAGCCCACAATTTGAAGCGTTGTAACTTCAAATTGTGGGCTTAAAAACACTATATGCTGTTCTGTTGGACGATTAAGCCTTGCGTGCTTATTCGACAGACAGTATGTAGTAATAAAGCGGTTGCCCGCCGTAAGTTATCTCGACATCGCATTCGTCATAAGTTTCTCTCAACACGTCAACAAAAGCATCGGCTTGTGTCTCCGTAATATCCTGCCCGTAATAAACGGAAATCAGTTCGGAGTCTTCATCGATCATTTCTTCTATAACCGCTTTCGCAACATCTTCGACTACGGCACCGTTAGATATAATATTCCCCGCTGTAATACCGATAATATCGCCTTTTTTAATTTTCTTTTTATTTACTTTATTATCTCTGACCGCATAGGTTACTTCACCTGTTTTAACGGACTGTATTGCTTCTTCCATTTCTTCTACATTTTCCGTCATAGAAAGGTCGGGGTTAAAGGTTAGCATAGCCGTGACGCATTGAGGTAAGGTTTTAGTTGCAACCACGTAAATATTTTTTTCGGATATTTCCTTTGCCTGTTCCGCCGCCATAATAATATTGCTGTTATTGGGGAAAATAACAATTTCTTCGGTGTTGAGTTCATTAATCACTTTGAGAAAATCCTGGGTGCTGGGATTCATGGTTTGACCGCCGGAGATTATTTTTGTCACACCGATTTTCGTCAACATATCGCTGATCCCCTCTCCGGGAGATACGGCAATAAAGGCGTAGGGTAAAGCCGGGTTGGTCTTGGTGTCATTTTCCATAAAGGATTCGCTTTGAACCATTTCTTTCATATTATCGACTTTCATACGAATGAGTGATCCGTAAGTTAAGCCTTTTTCAAAAGCGTCTCCGGGATGATCGGTGTGTAGATGTACTTTGACGATATCGCCTTCTTTAATTACTAAAACCGAATCACCGATACTTTCAAAATAATTTTTTAATTCGTGTTCATCGGCCTCCGGAGCATTTTTAATTATAAATTCGGTACAATAAGCAAAGCCAATGTCTTCAGGGCGCATATGGGAGTCGTTCACCAGGCGGTCGCTATAATCTCTGTGAATCACCAACTGATCACCCTCCAACGGTTGACCGGTTAATGCTTTGTAAGCACCTTCCACAAGGTACATGAGTCCCTGACCACCGGAATCCACCACACCGGACTCTTTTAAAATCGGTAATAAATTCGGCGTATTTTTCAGGGAAGTCCATCCGCTATTCATTACGTCTTTAAAAAACAGATCCAATTCGCTATATGTTTCATAATTTTCCATGGCAAACTCGGACATTTCCCTAATAACAGTGAGGATAGTGCCTTCCGTCGGTTTCATCACCGCTTTGTACGCAACTTCCGCTGATGATTTTAATGCTAAGGCTAATCCCTGAATATCTAAAACTTTTTTGCCTTTACAACCGTCGGCAAAACCTCTAAGTATTTGGGACAAAATAACACCGGAGTTGCCCCGTGCACCGATTAACGCACCGGAAGATGCTGTTTTGGCAACGGAATACAGGTCTTCATGGTCGATTCTCAACATCTCCTGAACCGAATTTTTAAAAGTCATGGACATATTGGTTCCCGTATCACCGTCCGGTACCGGGAAAACATTGAGCTCATTTACTATTGCTTTGTTGGCCTCTAAATTGACCGCAGCAGATTTCAGCATATTAACTAAGCATTTGCTGTCAATTTTTTCCGTTTTCATAACTCCTCCATTATAATCTGACGCTCACCACATTGACGCTGATGCGTTTAACCTTAAATCCGGTTTGTTTTTCTACACGATATTGAACCGTATCAATAATATTTTCCGCCACTGTAGAAATTTTTATTGCGTTCTCGACAATAATAAAGAGTTCAATTACAATTTTATCGTCTTCAAATTCGATACCCACGCCTTTACTGTTATGTTCGGGGCTTAGTATTTCAATTAAACCGTCTTTTCCTCTTTTATGTGCCATACCGACCACACCGTAACAGGACGTAGTGGCATTCCCGGCTATATCCGCTATCGCTTTTTTGGATATTTCGATGTAACCCAAAGCGTTAGTTTTTCTCATTTCGATCTCCTTCATATACGAGCTTCTACTATTTTACATAACTTTTCTGATATTGTCAAAATGTCTGTTGCATTTTTACATTTTTTTATGTTATAATATACCCTGTTTTAAAAGAGTATCATAAGCGAGGTGAAAACATGTCAAAAGAATGCTTTGTATGCCATAAAAGTGTCTCCTCCGGTAATGCCGTGTCTCACTCTAACAGACATAGCAAACGCGTATGGAAACCGAATTTACAAAAAATCAGAATTTTAGTGAATGGTAAATCTCAAAGAAAAAATGTTTGCACGAACTGCATTCGTTCGGGCAGAGTGGAACGTGCTTAAGGCTACGTGCCAATTCGAATAAAAAATACCCTAAAAACAACTCACCGTATTGTACGAAGAATTGTTTTTAGGGTATTTTTATATTGTATGCCGATTTTTAAATCACTTATTTATAATAAATCCGACACGATAACCACCATCAGCACCCCTTGTAACACGGTGATGCTTTGTTCGGATTGACTTGTTACATTACTGATACCGTAACCGGGGTTACTTAAATAAAGGGTAGCATTTGTTAACGGGTATCGAAATCCCTTCAGGCTTACGCCTTCACAAATACTGCTAAAAGAAAGTACCGAAAGGGTTGTTCCTTTCGGTAAATTTAAATGTAACACCTTGTCTACCAATATAATACGTTGTTTCGCATTGATAATAACCGCCGGGATTTGTTTTGCGAGCAATTCATTCAACAGCAACAAATTGCCGTAGCTATGATCGAAACGTGTTCCGATACCGCCGTAAATATCAATCGCTTCGGCACCTTCTGCCAATGCGAGACGAACGGCCAATTGGGTATCGGTTTCGCCCTTATCTGTCGGATAGGTATGTACGTCTACATTTTTTTGTTGAAAGTAAGCTTTCGTTTGAGGAGCAATAGAGTCTAAATCTCCGATAATCAGATCCGGCATACAGCCGATTCGGTACAAAAAATCGCATCCGCCGTCTACGCCGATTATTTTATCGTAAGCTGTTTGCTTGAAGATTTTTTTTATTTTATTTTTTTTGCCGTAATGACCATTTGTAAAAATGGCAACTCTTTTCAATACTTGTTCTCCGTTTTTTTTAGTAACTCTAAATAAGCGTGATAACGTTGAGAAGATATTTCGCTTCTTTCCAATTGTTTTTTAACTGCACAACGAGGTTCATTTAAGTGAACACAATCGTTGAATTTACAACCGTCGTTATCGAATTCTTTAAAATAATATTTTAAAATATCCCTCTCTATGAACGCTCCCAGTTCTATGGAAGTAAAACCCGGTGTGTCAACAACTGCACCGCCCGCCCCCAAGGGTATCAGCTCCACATGTCTGGTAGTATGCCGTCCTCGCAACGCTTTTTTACTGATTTCTCCGATTTCCATTTGTGCTTCGGGAATCATCGCATTAATTAAAGTGGATTTACCTGTTCCTGAAGGACCGGCTAAAAATGATATCTTACCAACGAGACGTTCTTTTATTTCATCAACAACAGATTGTCTTTTCTCATTGAAACCCAAAAGAAACACGGGATAGTCGGTGGCGTAAAGGTAGTTTTTCATTTTGTTGATGTTTTTTTCCGTCGCCAAATCTACTTTTGTAAAACATAATATGACTTCGACTTCATTATATTCGCATTGTACTAAAAGTTTTGTCAATACTTCCATGTTCGGTGGCGGATTGTTGACAGAAAACACCAAAACCGCCGTGTCAACATTGGCAACCGGCGGACGTACAAAATAGTTGCTTCTTTCTTCGATTTCTTCTATAACATAATGACCGTCTTCTTCTTTATTTACAATGACCTTATCTCCGATAGCCGGTGTTACACCTTTAATCCGCAATAATCCTCTTAACGAACATTGCAGAGTTTCATTAAAATCGGAGGATTTTACATCATAAAACCCTCCGATACCTTTCGTAATAAAGCCTTTAATTTTATTTCCGTTCATCATTTTGTTTACGGTTCCTCTTGGGGTTGTTCCGGTGTTGCAGGTTCGGATGTCGGGGGATCTTCCGTTCTGTTATCTCTAAAAATAATATCGGTTTTTTTCGGTTTACCCGTCGACACGACAAAGTTGACGGCCGTTCGGCTTTCTATCTCTGTACCCTCAGCAGGGCTTTGGGAGATAACCAATCCGGCTGCATAAAAATCGCTCTCCGCCGTTGTAATGGTTCCGACCGTTAAACCGTTGTTACTGATTCGTGCCCGTGCATCGGCTTCAGTTAAACCGACGATACCGGGTACAACAACCAGATCTTTACCCTTAGATATAAACAAAGTCACCTTGGTGCCTTCCGGTACCGAGGTACCGACAGAAGGACTGATGCCATAAGCCATACCCGATTCCACGTTACTGTTGTGTTCTCTTTCAATCTTTTCGATCATTAAATGGGCACTTTCAATGATACGAATCGCTTCGCTTTCTTTATAACCGCGAACATCGGGAATTTCAACGTTTTTAACACCTTTCGATACGGTTACACGAACACTCTTGCCTTTCGTTGTTTCTTTTCCCGATTCCGGGTTTTGGCTGATAATATGCCCGGCTTCTATGTTGGGATCGTTGACTTCTTTTTCGATCTCCAACACCAAACCTAAATCGGAGAGTTCTTTTTGTGCCTCTTCCATACTTTTATTGTTGAGATCGGGGACAACAATCCTCTTTAAAAACACAGTGTTCAGAAGAACACCTGTTAATATCGCTAAAATAACTAATCCGAAAACAAATCCCAAAATATTATTGCGACGTTTTTTTCGTTTTGCCTGAATAAAATCTTCGTCCAGAGTATCGTCGTAATCGGATTCGTACATCGGGTGTTCACCGGCCGGTACGACCGTAAATACACCGTTACTACCGTTAACGGAACTTTGCATGCTGTTTTGTGCCGCTACCGCCGTCGATACGCCAAGTATGTCGGTATTGACATCTTCCTTAATTTTTGTCAAATCCTCTATGAGTTCGTCCATACTTTGATAACGATCTTCGGTTTTTTTCTGCGTTAATTTAACAACAACATCGTTAACGGAGTCCGGTATTTCGGAACGCAACTCTTTAGGGGGGATCAATTGATCCTGTATGTGTTTGATGGCGATGGTTACGGTACTTTCTTCATCAAAGGGTAACTCTCCGGTTAAAAGTTCATAAAACATAATTCCTAAAGAATACAAATCCGAACGTTCGTCCACAAAGGAACCCCTGGCCTGTTCCGGTGATATATAGTGTACGGAACCCATGGTTTGGTTGGTCATGGTAACAGTAGAGCTTGTAATGGCACGGGCTATACCGAAATCCGCCACCTTAGGAATATTGTCCTTTGTCAATAAGATATTATGAGGTTTAATATCTCTGTGAATAATTTTGTTTTCATGGGCACAGCTCAATGCTTCCGCTATAAGAATAATAAAATCGATGGCTTCCAGATAATCCAAGTGACCTTTTTGATTCAGGTATTGTTTTAAGGTGATGCCGTCGACATATTCCATAATGATAAAATAAATATCTTCCTCAACCCCGACATCGTAAATAGAAACAATATTGGGGTGAGTTAAGGCCGCAGCCGCTTGGGATTCGCGGTCAAATTTTTTTATAAATTGTTCGTTTTCCGTGTATTCTTCTCTTAAAACTTTAATCGCAACACAACGATTCAGTTTTGTATCCATAGCTTTATAAACATAAGCCATGCCGCCGCGACCGATCAGTTCCAGGATTTCATAGCGATCGTTTAATACTCTATTGATCATCGGTGGTAGCCCCTTTCTCGGTAAACAATACAACGGTAATATTGTCGGTACCGCCGTTATCGTTCGCTTCGTTGATGAGGTTTTTAGCCGATGTTTCCAGGTCGTCTTGAACAATCAGCTCTTGAATTCGGTTTTCCGATACCATATTATATAAACCGTCGGTGCAAAGCATGATGGTATCTTCATCCGTTAATTGGTAGCAATAAAAATCCGTTTTTACCACTTTGTCCGTTCCCAATGCACGGGTAATTACATTTTTTTGAGGATGTGTCATTGCTTCCCGATCGGAAATACGCCCTTCATCGATAAGTATCTGTACTAAAGAATGGTCCTTTGTCAGCTGGGCCATACCGTCTTTATTTACACGATAAGCCCTACTGTCGCCAATGTGAACCAGGCACATGTTGTTTTCGCAAACAAGTGCCATTGTCAGGGTTGTTGCCATTCCTGCGTATTCCCTGTCGGTACGAGCGAAGCTTAAAATTTCATTGTTTATTTTCGATACAAAATTTTGCAATTCTTCTTTTGAAAACAAATCGTCCAGTTTGCATATATTTTGTTTGATATAGTCGACAGCCATACTGCTGGCAATATCTCCGGAGCGATGACCGCCGAGACCGTCGGCTACTACAAAGATATAATATTCTTTTTTTTCACATTCGACGGTTGCCGCAAGACAGGCATCTTGGTTGATTTTTCTTTGTATCCCCACATGGGAGGAATATGCACAATTCATCGGAGAATCACCTCGTTAACACTTTGTGTCGTAATTGGCCACAAGCCGCATCGATTTTTTTACCTATAATCCTTCTAATTGTACAGTTTAATCCGCGTTTTTTCAACTCAAGGGCAAACTTTTTTACAATTGGACTCCTCTTGTATACACTTTCTTCCACCGGATTCAGTGGAATTAAATTAATATGTATCGGTACCCGTTGTCCGATTTCAACTAAAGCCTCTACTTCTCTAAGGCTGTCGTTGACGCCTTCAATCAAAGCGTATTCAAAGGTTATTCGTCTACCTGTTTTTTCAAAATAATAACGACAGGCTTCGATCAGGTCGTCGAGCGGATAGGCTTTTGCAACCGGCATTATTGCTTGCCGATTAAAATCGACGGGATGATGCAAGGATACGGCTAAATTAATTTGCAGGTTTTCTTCTGCCAGGTCATAGATTTGCGGGACCAAACCGCAGGTCGATAAAGTGATGTGACGTTGTCCGATACCCCAGGCATCGTTTAGTAAACGGATAAACCCCAATGCGTGATTGTAATTATCCAAGGGTTCACCGATACCCATCATCACCACATTAGCAACCCGCTTGCCGGAAGCTTCTTCCGCCAACGCAACCTGAGAGAGCATTTCTCCCGGGGTCAGGTTGCGCACCAAACCCTTACGGGTAGAGGCACAAAATGTACATCCCATACGACACCCCACTTGTGTAGAAACACACAGACTCATTCCGTGGCGGTAGGCCATTAAAACACATTCCACGGTTTGTCCGTCTTTGAATTCAACCAGATACTTAGAGATGCCTTCATCTTTTTGTTCTTGAATAATGTTCCCTCGATCGATAGTGTAGGATCGAGTCAGACGTTCTTTAAAATGAGTAGGCAAACCTTTTATTTGAGTAATGTCCTTTATTTTTTGTTGATACATCCCCTCATAAAGTTGCTGACCTCGAAATTTTTTTTCGCCATGGTCGAGGGCCAATTGTTGCAAGCGCTTTAATGGCCACCCAAATATGTTTTTTGTTTCTAAAACCATTTAATGTCCTCATTTTTTTGCAACAGGCAAAGATAAAAGCAATCACTTCCCCTTTCTTTCGGGGAGTAATAATGACTGTCCAAATAGGGCGGTAATGTCATAAGCTTTAATTTCGGATATTTTTGCATTATTTTAGCAATTTGGTCTTCGTTTTCCGACGGGTTAACGGTACAGGTACTGTACAATAAAAAACCGCCGGGCTTTAATGCCTTATAGGCATTCTCCAATAAGACGGCTTGTGTTCGCA
>CAYFTR010000002.1:61696-104769 GCA_964346185.1 uncultured Lachnospiraceae bacterium
GCGGCACACATATCCAAAACGGTTTCACCTTTTTGCGGTGCCAACCATCGTCCCGCCAACATGGCACCCTCATCCTGTATGGTAAAATGCCCTTTTTTATAGGGCTCTGTTTCGGTTATCAGTTGCCCATGGGGTATGGCTTCTACATATAATGCTTCTGGAACTACTTGTCCGGGTGTTATCCGGTAGCCCTGATCGCTCAGTTGCTTTGCCAATGTATCAGCGGTCGTTTTACAAGTATTGGTACGCAAGGTTAAGGGCGGTACGTTGTTAAATCTTGAAAAGAGTGTTTCTACCTGTGCTTTTGAATACACTTGTAAATATTTCTCCATAATCCGGTAAGGAACGGAATATGTAAGGGTTAGTTTTTCTTTTTCATCTGAAAGCTTTTCAATTTCCAATGCCGGCGAGGTTTTCTGACGCAACAAACCTCGCAAAACACCGTTAATAAACCCTTTAAGTTTCGGTTTAAATTTTTGTGCGGTTTTTACCGCTTCGTTAACAGCGGCATAGGTCGGTATTCTGTCCAAGTAATAAAATTGGTACAGGGCTATGCGTAAAATGACAATCGCCTCTCTGTCTATTTTTTTAAGAGGTCTTTTGACCCCTTTGCTAATCATAAAATCCAAAGCCATTCGGTTTTGTAACACGCCGTATACCAAGGTTGTAAACAGGCGGGCATCTTCTTCCGTCATGGATTTTTCAGCCAAAACTTTCTGCACTTCTTCATTGGAAAAGGCCTTGCCACCGTCTATCGACAGCAAGACCTTGTAAGCTTTTCTTCTCGGGTTTTCCATTAGCGTCTACTATTCCTCAAAGCGACTAAACGAACCAAGTTTAATAATGCCGTTACCATAGAGGCGACATAGGTCAGAGCGGCGGCAGATAAAACTTTTTTTACACCGCGGTTTTCCTCTTCGGTGACGATGTAGTTTTGTTCTAGAATTTTCATCGCCTGAGCGGAGGCATTAAATTCGACTGGCAGGGTAACGACATAAAAAACTAAAGCGACTATAAATAATAAAATACCCAAATTCATTAAAGTCATACCCAGGTTACCGCTACCCATAAAAAGGCCGATTAAAAACAACGGCCAGGAGGCGGTTGATGCGATATTGCTGATGGGTACAATAAAGTTTCTGAAACGTAAGGGTGCATAGTCGTTGGCATCTTGTAGCGCATGACCGGTTTCGTGTGCTGCTATACCCACTGCAGCAATGCTGTTATTGTTTGCAACACCCTGAGACAGGCGTAATATTTTAGTACGGGGGTCATAGTGATCCGTTAATTCGCCCGCTACCTGTTCAACGCGTACGTGAAACAAACCGTTGGCATCCAATATTTGTCGTGCCGCCTGGGTACCTGTTAAACCGTTTTGAGTTCGCACCTGAGAATATTTATTGTAGGCGGATCTCACCTTTGATTGTGCAAAGGCGGCTAAAATCATGCCGGGTATTAAAATTATAAAGGTCCAATCATAAAAAAACATTTTTCAGCTCCTTAATTTAAAAGCATTCCTTTTTCCAGATTTCGTCCGATTAAAAAGGGACGCACATCCATGCGTTTTTTTCCTGCTAATTGCACCTCTCTTAAAGATAAGGCACCGTTACCGGTTTTAATAACAAGCCGTTCTTTCACATCAAGAACCGTTCCGGGCTTTTCTTTTCCCGAATAGGTGACGGCTTGACCTCCGAAACATTTAAGCTTAACACCGTCCAAGGTAGTATATGCACCGGGATAGGGGTCTGTTCCTTTAATTAAATTAACAATAGCTTCCGTTGTGTCTTCCCAATTAATTTTACCCGTATCTCTGTTGACTTTGTCAGCATATGTTGCTAAGGCTTCGTTTTGCTTTTGGGGAATAACGGTTCCGTTCACATAACCGTCGATAGTCTTAATAAGTAAGTTTGCCCCCATTTCGGCTAAGCGGTCATGAGCAATACCCACAGTTGTGTCTTCCCGAACTTTAAAGCTGTCTTTTGCCAACATATCACCGGTATCCATCCCTGTATCCATCTTCATGATCGTAACGCCGATTTCGCTACAACCGTCAATTAACGCTCTATGAATTGGTGCGGCACCTCTATATTTCGGCAATAGAGATCCGTGAATGTTTAAGGCACCGTATATGGGTATATTCAACAACTCGCGTGACAGTATTTGACCATAAGCCGCAACAACAAAAAGATCGGGCTTCATCTCTTTCAGTTTTTGTATAAACTTCGGATCTTTAACGTTTTCGGGCTGCAAAACAGGATATTTTAAAGTTAAGGCGGTTTCTTTTGCCGGTAAAAAAGATATCTTTTGTTTCCTGCCGCTGGGTTTGTCCGGTTGGGTGACTACAGCTAAAATCTCGTAGTCCGAGCGGGACAACGCTTTCAGCATGGCACATGAAAATTCGCTCGACCCGAACGCAATAATTCTAAGCTTGTTCATTTTTTTGAGGTTCTATTGCTCTGTCTTTAAAAACAATACCGTTAATATGGTCGACTTCGTGACAAACCGCCCTTGCCAATAAGTCTTCACATTCCAACTCAACGGTTTCCAGATCCATGTTTTGATACCTGACAGTCACTTTTTCCGGTCTGGGCACCAACTCCATTACTTCCGGGAAAGATAAACAGCCCTCCATTCCAGTTGCTTCGCCCTCCGTCGCGATGACTTCCGGGTTAAGCATGGTTATCGGTCCCTCGCCGATATCAATAACGACGATACGTTTTAAAACGCCCACTTGGGGAGCGGCTAAGCCGACACCGTCGTATTCGTACATTGTGTCCAGCATATCTTGCTCCAATGTTTTGATTCGTTCATTGACTTCCGTTATTTCACGGGAATTTTTTCTTAGTATCGGATCATCATCGACCCGTAAATATCTGATTGCCATTCAATTTCTCCTATCCGCATATAGGGTTAATGTCTATGGAAACTTTAGAAGTAAAACCATAGCTTTCCCTTTTTTCTACAATTGATTCCATCGCATGATGAAATCTTTCTATTTTTTCCGTTTTAATCATTACAGTGGTTTTAAATTGGTCCCGACCACGCATTCTGGTCACGTTGGGTGATCGATAACATTCTAACCCTTTTTCCTTTAGCCAGTCGTAGAGTTTAGCCGTATCCTTAAGTAAATCTTTAGGTTGTTTGCCAAAGGTTGTTAATTGTATCAAATTACCGTAAGGCGGGTAACGTAGTAATTTTCTGAAATTTATTTCTTCCCGATAGTAGTAATCGGCATTCTTTAAACCTTTAAGGACATAGTGGTCGATTTGATGGGTTTGTACCCACACATCCTTAACACTCGGTGCCAGAGTCCTCAACAAATTAAAAAATCGATAAGCTTGTTCCGCCGCTGTGTAATGGCTTCGGTTAAGCTCTATATCCGCTAACAATACACCCACCGTTTCGAGTGTGTCAGGATAATTAGAAAAGCGTAAGATTGCCGAAGAGCCAATTAATATTTGCCAATGTGATTGAATTTTTTTTATGCCTTGTCGGTAAGCTTTATTGTTTTGTGTGTCTCGAGCATCTAAGGTTAAAGTACGGTACTCAGGATAACGCTCATTAAAAATTTCCGACAATCGGTCGATGCCCAACCCCACAGGGCCATACCCTTTACTATGGTGGCATTGGGGACAAACACCTGTCAGTTTTTTTGTGTGCGCGCAATAAGGGCAATAGAGCAAATGGTTCGGTTTATCGTATTTATACGCTACCCCACAATCCGGACATTTTTCGACGTAACCGCAGTTTTTACAAAAAACATAAGCAGCGTAGCCCGTTGCGTTTAATAAAAATACCGTTTGTTTTCCCGCCGACAGATTACTTTCGAGTTTTTCCCTTAATGCTTTGCTTAAAAAATCCAAATTACCCCGGCGTATTTCTAACGCCATATCCACGATGTGAGTTTGTGGCATCAAGGCTTTTTCCATACAAGTAATTTCACGCCATTTTTTGTCGACTAATTGTTTATCACTTCTGATTGCTTTTACTTCTTCTAAAAAAACAACTTCGGTGTGCGGGTTATCCGATTGCCAGCGAGTTGCCAAAGTAATGATGTCGTATTTCGGCATTTGTGGCACGGTATATGAAGGGTCGTTGGCTTCGTCTATGATAATCGTTTCTAAGTGATGAAAGGGCAAAAAAAATGCGGAACGTGTACCGATAACCACCCGCGTATGCCCGTGAGCAACTTCTTGATAAATGCGATACTTTTCTTCTTGAGGTAAACCGCTGTGATAAAATGACACAAGCGTTCCGAACATATCTGTGAACGCTTTACGGTAGTGGGTTATATAATTACTTTCTGCCAGTAAACACACCAGTTGTCCTTGTGCCTTTTGTAAGGTTTCCTGAATTATACGGGTGTAAAATGCTTGGCGGATATCTCCTTTAGGGCAACAAATATAAAGGGGCGTCTCGTGCTCTTTTATTGAAACCAGGCGGTCGTACAAATCGGACGGTGTCGGATTGGTTATATGTATCCGAGGTCTTTGGTAAGACTCGGCTACTTCATGGTAGCGTTCGATAAAGCCCTTTTTTTCCAAATTGGCAATACTTGCCGTGTTACCCGCCACAGCGACCAACGCCTTCCGGCTGACGTCCGATTGTTTTAATAATGCCATAATCCGTTGTTGCACCGAACCCGATACCGCTTCGTCTTTTACCAATCTGTAATATTGGGCGGACTTTCGATACGCTTTGGTTCCGTTTACGGTTTTTACCGTTTTAACCGGTGCGCTGAACAAATTTAACGCTTCATAAAATAAACACCCATAATAGCGATGAATAAAGTGACACAACTTAATTTGTGCCTCATTTAAAATTGGTTGAATATCGATACGATCCTGTATTTCTTTTATTTTTTCTCCATAGTCCGAATTTTTTTTTAAAGCTATTACAAAGGCTTCGTAGGGTTTGTTTCCCTTTCCAAAAGGTACCGTCACCCGTATGCCTTTTTTAATTTGCCCTGACAGCCGATCGGGTATTCGGTAATCGAAGGGACGGTCTATCTTTTTGCTTTTTTGTCGTAAATAAACTTCCGCTATATCCACAACCGATCAGTCCAAAATAATATCCTCTATCATCACATCACCGATTAAATCCGATTGCAATGCCTCCAGTTGCTCATTTTCTTCGGGAATTTCCTGTTGGTCGGTATCCGATTCCGTTACCGCCTGTTTCGGCAAATCGTCGATATGACAAATATGTACCAGGTCTTCAGAGATTTCCGCTGTCGCAACGGACACTGCATTGTCGATATCAATTTGTATCAATGCATCGTCGCCGTCGGTAATTTCTCTGGCACGTTTAGCCGCCGCCAATACCAATGCGTATTTGTTTCCCGCTTTTTCAATTAAAGAATTAATTGCCGGATAGCGCATGCCTTTAGAAATGTATTCCTGTAATTTTTTTTCGTCCATTGTTACCTCTTTAAAATTTCCAATACGTGGTTGATCAGTCGTTCCGTTCTACATTTTTCCGCCGTAATAATTGCTGTTACCTGTTGTGCCGCTTTATGTTTGTCTTCGTTGATGACAATATATGAGTAATCGTCGGCATTGGTCATTTCTTCGTAGGCACAAGCCAAACGACGTTCCATTTCTTCTTCGGTTTCCGTACCTCTGTAACGAATACGTCGCTTTAATTCTTCCATAGAAGGCGGTGCAATAAAAATATACACCGCTTTTTTATATGTTTTACGAATTTGTGCCGCACCTTGAATATCAATTTCTAAAATCACATCGTACCCTTGGTCGAGCATATTTTCAACATAATCTTTTGGCGTACCGTAATAATTGCCGTGAACTTTAGCATATTCCAAATACATGTTGTCGTCGATTCTCTTTTCAAAGTTTTCGACGGATCGGTAAAAGTAGTCGATCCCTTCTCTTTCCATCGGTCGAGGATTACGTGTGGTGTCCGATACGGAGAATTTTATATCCGGACAGTATTGGTGCACCAATTGGGTTACTGTACCCTTTCCTGCACAGGACGGTCCGGATATGACAATTAAACAGCCCTTTTCTTTTTTGAAAAATTGTGCGTCATTTTGCTCAGTCATGCTTACCTCGTTTCAAATTTACTCGATATTCTGAATTTGCTCTCTGATTTTTTCTATATCGCTTTTTATATTTACCACCTGTTCGGAGATATGAATACAATTGGATTTTGATCCGATGGTGTTAATTTCCCGGTTCATTTCCTGTACAAGAAAATCCAACTTCCGTCCAACCGGTCCCACTTGATTTTCCGATATTTCTCTAAAACGCATCAAGTGTACTTGAAGTCTGGTCAACTCTTCATCTATGGCCAAACGATCCGCCATAATGGCTACCTCTGTCATAATACGTTGTTCATCGAGGGCATCCGCTTCTGTTAAGTCCTTTATTTTTTTTCGCAATTCCTCACTGTAGGATTTAAGCATTTCCGGTGCTTTTTCTGAAATAAGAAATGTCCTATCTTCGATTTCGGTGCAATGTGCCAACATATTATTTTTCAGTTTTTCGCCTTCTGAAACTCTGCTTTTCTCCACTTCCCTTACACATTGTAACAACACCGGCTCCATTGTTTTCCACAAATCTTCCATATCGTTATGTTTTTCTTTTGTGGTGATAACATCCGGATAATTCGCAATTAACTCGACGTTAAAATGAGGTTGAATTCTTGCATCACTTTCCATGATTTCGCTAATCACACCGATATAAGCTTCCGCCAACTTTTGATTGTATACCAATTCAATCGCAGTTTCTGTCAAAGACTTGTATTTGATAAAAACTTCAATGCGTCCTCTTAAAAGCGATTTGCCGATACAATTGCGTACTTTGTCTTCAATGGCATTGAGGGTTCTGGGCATTTTTATAAAAAAATCTTGATAGCGATGATTGACAGTACGTATTTCTATTGATAATTCTGTATTTTCATCTCGAAAGTCCGTCCGACCGAAACCTGTCATGCTTCTCATTGGACCCTCCTCATTTGTTTATATTTAATTTATTATTTTATTATTATCTCATTTTTTTTCAAATGATACAAGAAAAGCTTAATCTTTTGCAACTGTCATCACAGGTTTTCTTTATCTCCACTATAACGTGACTTCATTGCACCTTTGGTGTATAATGCAAAAATAGTTTAATATGAGAGAGGAGAACATATGCCTTTCGACGGAATTGTAACACACCATTTAGTTGAAGAATTAAACACATGTTTGGCCGGAGGTCGGATACGTAAAATCACACAACCGGAACAAGATGAAGTTCGTTTAACAATACATAACAATAAAGAAAATCATCAATTGCTATTAACCTGCAACGCCAACAGCCCCAGGGTTCATTTGACAAGTTTTAATAAGCCTAATCCCTTAACACCGCCTAATTTTTGTATGGTTCTCAGAAAGCATTTAAATAACGGTATTGTGCAACGGGTATCACAGCATTTAACCGACCGTGTTGTCATTTTTGATATTCTGGTTAAAAACGATTATAACGATCTTATCATAAAACAACTTATTGTTGAAATTATGGGTCGCAACGCCAATATTCTATTGATTAATCCCGAGGAAGATGTACCTATCATCATCGATGCGGTAAAAAAAGTCGGTTTGGCGGAGAACCGTTATCGACAAATTTATCCGGGACACCCTTACCTGGCACCGCCTTTAAACGATCGAATTTCTTTTTTTTCTGCCGACATTCAACATCTCGAAGAAAAGCTCGGTTCGGAAAGAAAAAGCACCCTCACCCAATTTTTTTTAAAACATTTTCTCGGCATCAGCCCAAGGGTTGTTGAAGAAGTTTGCTATCGCTGCGGGTTGGATTCCGACACTTATGTGACGGATCTCACCGTTAAAAAACGTGATTTTTTAATTAATAGTTTTATTGAAGTTATTCAAGAAGTTCAAAGTATTCCTTGTCCGAGTGTCTATTCGCACCAACGGGATGTCATTGATTTTTCTACACTACATTTAAAACATTTGCCCCAGGACAATTTAAAAACCTACGACACAGTCTGCGCCATGTTGGATGACTACTATTATCTAAGGGATAAACAACAACGCTATCGGACAAAGAGTCAAGCACTGTCCACCCGTTTGGATTCTTTGCTGAAGAAAGCCTATCGAAAGCAACAAAACCTGTTTCAGGATTTAAAACAAGCGGAAAAGGCCGATCGCTATAAATTATTTGGCGATTTGATTACCGCCAACATTCACCTATTAAAAAAAGGTATGACCAAGGTATCCTTACCCAACTACTACGATCCGAATATGTCGGAAGTGGAAGTTCAATTAAAAATCAACGAAACACCTTCGCAAAATGCCCAACGTTTTTATAAACGTTACAACAAAGCAAAACGTGCAACAAATCTGTTGGCGGAACAATTGGAAATTGTAAAAGAACAAATCTACTATTTGGAGAGTCTGTCCAATTCGGTTAAAAGTTCAACGGAATTAGAAGAACTATCAGAGATTCAGGAGGAGTTCAGACTTTCCGAATTTTCCCGAAAAAAGGGCTCTTATGATAAAAAGAACAAATCCGTTCAGCGTTCTAAGCCGATGCATTTTATCTCCTCGGAAGGGTTCGATATTTATGTCGGAAAAAACAATTATCAAAACGATACCATCTCCACCCGTATGGGCACGGATGAAGATTGCTGGCTGCACGTTAAAGATGCACCCGGTGCCCACGTTTTGATTGTTGCCGACGGACGGTTTATAACGGAACAAACCCTGCTGGAAGCCGGTCACCTGGCGGGCTATTACAGCCCCTCCAGACAATCGGAAAATATTCCCGTCGACTATGTGGAATACAAATATGTCAAAAAGCCCAATAAATCCAAACCGGGCATGGTGGTCTACACCCATCAAAACACCATGTATATCACACCCTCCAAAGCTGTTATCGAAGGCTTAAAACAAATTGCCGACGTTTAAAGTGTTTCGGCTTTTATTAGGGCTTCTTTAAAATAGGTCGGTAAATTTATCTTAAAAGTAAGGACATCTCCTGTAATCGGATGTGCAAAAGACAAATGATCCGCTACCAGCAGTTGTCCTTTTTGTTTATAAAAGGTCCCCGTTTTGTTGTAAAGCGGATCCCCGACCACAGGGTGCCCTAAATGGGAAAAATGCACCCGAATTTGGTGGGTTCGACCGGTTGCCAAAAGACAACCGACCAAGGTATGGCGCGGATAGTAAGTTGTTATTTCGTACTGTGTTACCGCTTTTCGACCTTCGGGTACTACTTTTCTAAGATAACGGTTTTTGGGATTTCTACCGATTGGTTCATCGATACAACCCGAAACCGTCTTAACATGCCCCTCAACCAAAGCGGTATAGTGTCTCTCTATTTGATGTTTTTGTATGAACTCGGTCAAGGCTTCGTAAGCGACGTTTGATTTTGCGACAACCATTAAACCCGCGGTATCTTTATCCAAACGATGAACAATACCCGGCCGATAGTTTTCGCCATTATCCGCTAAGGGCGTATCCTTATAAAGAAGTGCCGACACTAAGGTGTCTTCCCTTTCCGTTTCCGTCGGGTGAACCAATAATCCTTTCTGTTTGTTTACAACCAACAAATCGCTGTCCTCGTACAAAATATCCAACGGTATCTGTTTAGGTACGGGTTTTATTTCGCCCTTTTCGGGTAAAATGATCGCAATATGATCCTTGTTTTTTATTTTATAACCGGCTTTTACCGTTATCCCGTTAACAGTAACCGACCCGTCATAAATATATTTTTTAATTTGTGACCGACTGATCTCCCCCAGCATCTTTTCCAGATACCGATCCAGTCGCTCACCGATATTGTCCGTAACGTTGTAGCTTTTCAAATGTATTTCTCCACTATTAAAACGGTATTTCCTTTTTTGGTTTTTCCCTCTACCCCGGTCACACAGGCTTTGCCCTTACCCCTTAAAGAGATAATGTCTCCGAGGTTAAGTGCGTACGTCTCCTTAATAACAGGCTTTCCGTTGATTTTAAGACGTTGTTGTTTAACCGCTCTTTGTGCCTCCGCCCGGGACAGTCCCCAAATTTTGGAGATAACGCCGTCTGCCCTCATAGAAGCGGCAACAATACGCATGTTTTTTGTTTTTATTTCTATAGGGGTTAGCTCTGAATCTTCTACAAATTTTTTTTGAATGTCGTTGCCTCTTAATTCCGTCAAGGATAAATCAATAAAGGATTCCAGCCTTTCAACAAATAAAAACTGGACAGAGTTTTTATCAATGAATATATCACCGATACAATCTCGTTCTATTCCCAGCGCCATTAAAGAACCGAGAACATCTCGATGGGAGCATGAAAATTTAATCGGAATTTTGCAAAGCCGAAGGGGCCAACGCAAATCTTTTTCCCGAATATAGTCGGGGTAAATACAAAGCATTTTTCTTTCGGCATCTGTATAACCACCCCACAACAAATAAGAAAGGGGCTTGTTTTTTAAATAAGTTGTTGCCAACATTTGATGATGCGGATCTAAAAAATCAAAATAATAAGGATAATCGCATTGCCTTGCGATGTCATCCAATCGAGCTATAAAAATAGTTTCTTGTTTTTCGTAAGGGTTCATTACTTATTTATCTTTCCGTCAAATGTAAAAAACCAATGCCTTTTGCACAAGCACAAAGCCATTGGTTTTTTGTCCGTCGTCACACCGTTTGTCGGATATCGTGCCGAACTCATTATTAAACTGTACTTCCAACGATTGTACTAAAAAATAGAAGTGATTATCAAAACATACAAGGGTTGCACGACGATACGTATTATGGCAATTACCGCAATAGGCGAAAAGTCCATAACACCGATGACCAGAAATCTTCGAAAGGGATCCAATAACGGGTCGGTCATTTTACCCACCCAATACCCTAATTTAGATTGCTTTAAATCCGGAACCCAGCTCAGAAGGACATCGATGATAACCAAATAGGTGACAAGTCTGAAAAAAATATCTCCGGCTATTAAAAGGGTTCCCTGCATCGCATTCATGCTCTGTCGTCATCCCATTCCAGTATCGGTGTTGCGAATTCCGTTGTAGTATCCATTTCTGTCGAAACGTAGACGCGTTTCGGTGCTAAAATAAATACGTTGTCCGCTATTTTATTGATGGTGCCGTCTAAAGCAAAAACAGCTCCGTTTAAGAAATCAAATATTTTACGGGCTTGTGCCAAATCGGTATTTTTTAAATTGACCACAACGGTAATATTGTCACGTATTTTTCTAACGATTCCCGGTGCGTCTTCAAAAGAAGAAGGTTCTAAAACTAAAACTTCCGGGCCGTCGGCTTTTACTCTGGTTTGTTTTTTAGGTGCTCTGGAAGAAAATACACCTCTGGGTTCTTCTTCTTCCTGCATACCGTCTTCTTCATAAAGATCCATGTCCTCGTCTTCGAAATTTTCGTCTTCGTCGTTTAATCCCAGAAATTTTGTGATTTTGTTCATTGCTCTTCTCCTGTAAATAATTTTCTTCCTATTCTAACTGTTGTCGATCCTTCTTCTACAGCAACGGGGTAATCCTCGGACATTCCCATGGACAATGTATCCATTGCCATATTACTCAACTCATAGTTATGTTTTATTTTATCATAGATTTCTTTTAGTTTCCTAAATACTTGCCGTTGTATGGCCACATCATCGGTATGAGGCGCCATGCCCATAATACCCTTTAACACAACATGGGGACACTCTTTAACGGAAGTCATTATTTCCTCCAAATCCTCAACGTAAAAGCCGTATTTTTGAGGTTCTTTTGCTACGTTAAATTGAATGAGAATGGGTGTTTTTACCCCCGCTTTAACACTTTCGCAGTCTATTTTTTTTAATAAACGCAGGGAATCGACGGAGTGAATTAAATGAACCCGCCCTACCAAATCTTTTACCTTGTTGCGTTGAAGATGACCGATAAAATGCCAACGAATCGTTGAATCGAAGTGTGGCATTTTTGTCATTAATTCCTGAACTTTATTTTCTCCCAAGTCCCTTATTCCCGCATCGATCACTTCTCTGATTTCCGATTCACTGCGATATTTGGTAACAGCAATGAGTGTGATGTCCTCAGGTAATGTTTTTAAGATGTTTTTGATGTTGTTTTTGATCATTTCGTCTCCTATGGATAGACTTTTATCACCATGCCGGGGCTTAGTTTGCGATTGAGTTCCGACTCCAGGCTGAGTATCGCTTTACCTTTCGATGTGGTTTTTACGTCAACTTCGTAGGATTCCGGAAAAGTTCCCTTTTCTAAGACTTGTACGTAGGTTTTGTCCTCTTTTTTTTCAATACAGCTTTGGGGTAAAATATAAGCGTCTTCCTGCTCCAGATAGATATCCGGTTCAATCATAATTTCTTTTGCAAAGACATTAACATAATCCTTAATGAGAAGAACAATAATTTTCTCATTCTTATTTTTTTCATCTTCCAGTACATCAACAAAATAAGCGGAATATTCGTAATGGTCGGTCGAAAAATTTACGGTCGGATACTCTCTTAAAAAGTCGACCCGGCGTACCAAAAAGCGATAGTAATCCGAACGGTTTGCAATTTCGTAATCTTTAAGATGGTTATCTTTGAGCTTTTTCATCTCCGATTCACCGGAAATAACACCTTCGGCGGGCATGGCGAATGCAGCAAAAATATGGTCGTTGTTGACAACCTTTAAAGCGGTTTCGTCCTGGCGTTCTATTTTACTGGCATTTTCCAAAAAAGAGGTGTTAATAAAGGGTAACGCCGATTGAGATACCACTTTTTCCATATTATTAAGTGTGGAAAAAACATAGCCCGAAGCCGGCAAATGCAAGTCGCTTAAGGTAATATTTCTGGTTTTGTCACCCTGCATATCTTCGTAAATTTTTTTCTTTTCTTTTAAAGACTTTTCATCACTTCCCATAAATTGTACGGAATTAACCAAAAACAACTTTCTGTCTCTTTCTTCCTGACCGAATTGTGTTTTTACTTTTGCCATTCCCACATAGTTGGTTTTAATTTCATCAATAATAGCGGGCCAATTTTCAAAATATTTTTCGTTGATGGTCTGATCGATAGTGCCGATTTGTTCCGAAACAAAGTTTTGATCCAATGCCATCGGTTCTTTTGTAAGTTTTAAATAACCGTTACTTTTTTGCCCTTCTTCGATGGTCAAATCTTCAATAGAAAAATCCTGAAGTTTAACATAGCCGATGTCTTTAAATAAAAAAAAGTTAGTGTTGTAGCTATTGGTATAAATATTTTTTTCTAAAATTATCTCTTTGTTTTTTTGCATTACCAAAAAAATAACAACAAAGAGAATAAAAAAAAGAACGCCGCCAATAATTCTGTTTCTTCGTTTATTGGCACGTCTTCTCTTTTCTCTTTCTATATGTCCCATTTATTTATCACCTGAAATAAAAAATGGTCTGAGTGAGAGGATTCGAACCTCCGGCCTCGTGAACCCCATTCACGCGCGCTACCAAACTGTGCTACACCCAGACATCGTACTTATTATAATCTTAAACTTTTAAAATTGCAAGGAAAGTTTAACCTTTTTTGATTTAAATTTATTTCTTTCTTAACTTACTAAAGGAGTCGGAACCTTTAACGCTTTTAGTTATCTAAAAGCGTTAAAGGTTCCATTTCGTTTTCGGAAACAATTTGCGTAATTTGGGCGTGATGGTTCAGGTGAATCATTTTTCTTTTATCCATAAAATGAATCCCCAAATAGGTTGCCGCAACCATAAACAAACCGGTAAAGAACGGTATGAGTTCATTATTTAAATTTTGCGATTCATTCAGAAAATAACCGAAAAATATACCTGTAATAAACATTACAAAGGGTAAGCCGTATCCGATAAGGGTCGCTTTAAATACGTTGGCAAATTGCACTTCCAAGAGTACCGTATCTCCCTCCCTTGCCCCAAGGGGGTTTTCCGCAAACACTTCCATGGCCAGGCGCTTGCTGCCTAATTGACATGCACCGCAACTGCCGCAAGCGGCATGTCGTTGAATTTCCACCTGGGCTTTTTCGCGGAGATTTTTTTTGACAATTCCGATTTCTTTCACGTTAAATCTCGTCGATGGAAATACCCAGATCGATCAACTGGTCGAGTTGCGCATCGGCAGGGGCGTCGGACATCAAACAACTATGATTTTGTGTTTTCGGAAATGCAATGACATCGCGAATGTTGTCGATTTGCAGCAGCATCATAATAAGTCGATCAAAACCGAAGGCTATACCGCCATGGGGCGGTGTGCCGTACTTTAAGGCTTCTAAAAGAAAACCGAATTGATTCCAGGCAGATTCCGTACTGAAGCCCAGGGCTTTAAACATTTTTTCCTGAACTTCCTGATTGTGGATACGTATAGAGCCGCCACCCAGTTCTACCCCGTTGACGACCACGTCGTAGGCATCGGCGTGTACCGCTTGAGGATCGGATTCCAGTAACGGCAGGTCTTCTTTTAAAGGTGAGGTGAAAGGGTGGTGCATTGCCGTAAAGCGTCCGGCTTCTTTATCATACTCCAATAACGGAAAGTCTACGACCCATAAAAATTTGTAGTCGTCACCCAGATCCAGCTCCAATTTGTCCGCCAGTTCCAAACGTAGTTGACCTAAGGCCGTGCAGACAATATCGTCGGTATCCGCTACGATGAAAATAAGATCGCCCGTTTCCGCTGCCATCCGTCGGATGATGGCTTCTTTTTCTTCTTCCGAGATAAATTTTAAAATAGGTGATTTGGCTTCGCCGTCGGTTACGTCAATCCACGCAAGCCCTTTGGCTTTATAAATTTTCGCAAAGCTTTCCAATTTCTTTAAGGCTTTATTGCTCAATTTACCCTGAGCACCTTTGGCGTTGATGGCACGTACTTTACCGCCCTTGCCCACAGCGGAGGCAAAGACTTTAAAATCGGAGTTTTCAACAATATCGGACAAGTCCACCAATTCCATGCCAAAGCGTAAATCCGGCTTGTCGGAACCGTAGCGTGTCATGGCTTCGCGATAAGTCATTCGTTTAAAGGGAGTTTCGATTTCTATGCCTTTTATTTCTTTAAAAATGTCGAACAGCATTCCTTCCATGATGGGCAGGATGTCTTCCTTCGTGACGAAGGACATCTCGATATCAATCTGTGTAAATTCCGGCTGCCTGTCTTGTCTTAAGTCTTCATCTCTAAAGCATTTTACAATTTGATAGTAACGATCCATACCGGAGACCATCAAAATTTGTTTAAACAACTGCGGACTTTGAGGTAAGCCGAAAAATTTCCCCTTTTGTACGCGGGAAGGCACTAAAAAATCTCTGGCACCTTCCGGTGTCGGTTTTGCCAACATTGGTGTTTCTATTTCACAAAAACCGTTTTTCTCCAGATATCGTCTGACAACGGCGGCGGTTTTTGCTCTAGTCATAAGCATTTGTTGGTTTTTAGGTTTTCTTAAATCCAAATATCGGTATTTTAAACGGGCCGCTTCATTAGCGTGGTCTTCGTCTTCGATGTAAATCGGCGGGGTTTGCGCGGTATCCAATATTGTTAGAGTGTCAACCATTATTTCCAGTTCCCCGGTTTTCATTTTAGGGTTAATATTGGCTTGTGATCTTTTGACAACCGTCCCTTCGACGCAAAGAACATACTCATTTCTGATTTTTTCGCCCTCTTTAAACAGCTCCTTACTGTTTTCCTCGTTAATCACCAATTGGACTTTGCCGGAACGATCTCTTAAATCAATAAAAATCACACCGCCCAAGTCCCTTCGGGTATCGACCCAACCTGCCAGTTTAACTCTTTGTCCTACATCCTGTACGGTGATCGCACCACACAAGTTACTTCTAAAATGGGTTTGCATTGATTCTCCTTAATGGACGTCTTGTGGTTTTCGAACATTGTCCGATCAAAACGTCGTTTATAATCCGTTTCTTATTTTAAATAAAGACGATAACTCTCATTTTTTTTAGCAAGAATTTCATCATAATGTTCGTTATAGGTTTTGACATCTTTTGCTGTGAACACACGGTAGTATTGATCTCTTTCAGGATGATACAACTTCCCGGATGAGCCGGCTCCGATACCGATGATGCTTTGTTTTTCAGCCATCATTAATATGTTATAAAGCCCTTCTTTGCCGGGTAAGGCATAACCGATGTTTTCTCCGTTGCCGATCGTATATTTTTGTCGATATAAATAATAAGGAAGATAACCCCTTCTGTCAAGGTTTACCATCACTTTTTTATGAAAGCTCTCTGTGTAGCTTTCGTCTACGACAATACCCGATTCCTCTTTTATACGGGAACCTTTTTTCACAGACAAACAATGTACTGTGATATTTTCCGGCTGCATATCCAAAACAAAATCCAAAGAAAGTAAAAAATCCTCCGGAGTTTCTTTTGCCAAACCAACAATTAAATCCATATTAATTGCATGAAAGTCCGCCACTTTCAGTAATTGATAACATCTTTCAATATCTTTTCTTGTATACAGCCGACCTATTTGCCTTAAAGTATCTTCCTTCAAAGTTTGAGGATTTAGGCACACACGGCTAATTCCGAAGGTTTTGAGGAGGGCAACCTTTTCTTCCGTTGTTGTTTCCGGCCGCCCGGCTTCAAAGGTATATTCCCGAAGCGCGGATAAATCGAAGCTGTCATCTATGGTTGCCAACAATTGTTGAAGATCCGTCGCCGATAAAACCGACGGTGTTCCCCCGCCGATATAAACCGTGTCGATTTTTTTACCGGCCAAGTTTAACAGATTACCCGTCCATCGAATTTCTTTTAACAAGTTTTCCAGATATCTGGTTAAATTTGAACCTTTCTTGTCGACAACGGTCGATATAAAGGAGCAATAGGCACATTTACTCACGCACAACGGAATACCGATATACAAAGATACTTTATCGTTTTGTAACGGATAGATGAAAGGAATTTCGCGACGTGCCAAGTCCGTCATTAATGTCGCTTTTTCCTTTGAGCAATGAAAGTCCTCACAGATTTTTTGACGGGTTTGCATTTCGCTGTATCCTTGCCTTAACAACATGTGCGCATGCTTAACGGGCTTAACACCGGTAAAAGCACCCCATGCCAAAAATTTTCCAAAATATTGTGACAGGAAATCGTATAGAAATAATTTTATTTGCTGATTAACGGTTCGATTGTCGCCAAAAGCAAAATGCCTTTCTTGATCAATCGTTGCTTCTTTATACGCTTTGATAATTAAAAGATCTTCCTTAACTTCGATAAAAAAATGGTTCTTACATTTTTCTGTATATCGAACTGGTATATCCGGTTTCAGCTGTTGCATAATTTCAAAAAACAACCGCTTAACTTCGGAGCGGTTGCTTTGCATACTTACTTGATCCACCGATTACCTCGTAATAAAGGGGTTGGAGCTTTTTTCATAAGCGATCGTCGTATCTTCGCCATGACCTGTTAAAACCCGGGTTGTATCGGGCAAGGTCATCAGCCTTGTTAAGGACTTTATGATTGTTTCATAAGAGCCGCCCGGAAAATCCGTTCGACCGATGGAAGACTGAAACAACGTATCCCCGGAAAACAAAGTATCTCCCTTTTCCGTTAATAGACAAACAGATCCTACCGTATGTCCGGGCGTATGAATGACCGTTAAGTATTCCCCACCGACTGATATCACATCACCGTCTTTTATGGTGTGTTCCGCGGGGGCAAAGGTTTTGTGAAGCCCCATCATATCCGACAAGCTGTGAGCGGCAGACGTTAAACAGGAGGCATCCGCCTCATGGATATATACCTCCGCGTCGGTCAAAGAACGTGCTTCATCTAATCCCAAAAGATGGTCGATGTGACCGTGGGTTAAAATAATTTTTTCAACTTTCAGATTATTATCTTTAATGGTTTGAGCCACACGGGGGTCTGTATACCCGGGGTCGATGATTGCCGCCTTCGCGGTTTTTTCATCCCATACGATATAGCAATTTACACCCATCGGTCCAACCGTCAGTTTCTCTATAATCATACCCTCTCCTAAAACATTTTTTCACTGTCCAACAGCAAGGTAACCGGTCCGTCGTTATTGATACTTACCCGCATGTCCGCTTGAAATTCGCCGGTAGCAATTTTTTTTACGGGAGTTTCACGAACCATACGAACAAATTCATTGTACAGTTTTTGTGCATCTTCGATTGATCCGCCTCTGGAAAATCCGGGACGTCTGCCCTTTCGACAATCACCATATAGGGTGAATTGGGATATCACCAGTAATTCGCCGCCGATATCCAATAGGGAGAGGTTCATTTTTCCATCATCATCTTCAAAAATCCGCAAGTTGACGGTTTTGTTGATAATATACTCACAATCTTGAAGCGTATCCCCTTCTTTTATTCCGACAAAAAGAGTAATGCCGGGGCCGATAGCACCGATCACGCGATCATCTACCGAAACCGAGGAGGCGGATACTCTTTGAATAACTGCTCTCATAATACTCCTAAATCCGAGATACCGATAAAACCTGAGGAATTTTATTAATTTTATTCATAATCAGGCTCAGCTCTCGTCTGTTTTTAACTTCAAAATCTATTCGAATATAGGTAAAGCCGTCGTTAGCATCGTAAGCGGATATATTGGTCATACGAATATTGGACTCGATAAAAACCTTTTGAACTTCTATGGTTATACCGACACCCACATGTGCTTTGATTTCCAATTCCGCATGGTAGGTTCCGCTATAGCCGTGTTTATTCCATTCGACTTTTACGATACGCCCAGGGTCTTTTAAATTTAATACGTTTTTACAATCACTTCGGTGAACGGATATCCCTCTGCCCACCGTTATATAGCCTACGACAGGATCTCCCGGCAGGGGGTGACAACATTTTGAAAAATGTACATCGATATCGCTGTAACCGGCGACGGTAATATCGCTTAAACCGCCGGTTTTTCCCTCGACAATGCCGACGATTTCCTTTTCCTCCGGCTTGGGGAATTCGTCGGGGAAAATCATTTGCATTTTTTGAAAAACCGTTTGAAAACGAATACCACCGAAGCCCAGTGCCGCATAAAAATCGTTAAGGTTTGAATAACCCATTTTTTCTGCCACAACTTCTATTTCGGAAACATTGGCCAACTTGCTATCCTGCAAGCCCTCGCGTTTTAATTCCCGCTCGATAATATGTTTACCTTTGGTAATGTTGTCTTCTTTCTCGGCCTTTTTAAAAAACTGACGTATTTTATTGCGGGAGTTGGCGGATTTTACTATCTTTAGCCAATCTCTGCTGGGTCCGTTGGAATTTTTAGATGTTAAAATTTCCACGATATCGCCATTTTTTAAGGTATAGTTTAAAGGAACAATCCGTCCGTTAACTTTGGCACCCACACATTTGTTACCAACATCGCTATGTATGCGATAAGCAAAGTCCAAGGGACACGCCCCTTGCGGTAAGGACATCACCTCACCTTTCGGCGTGAAAACGTAAACCTCTTCGTTTAAAAAATCCACCTTAACGGTTTCCATTAAGTCGGTGGCGGTTTCCATTTCCTGTTGCCACTCAATAATTTGTCGAATCCATGCAATTTTCTCGTCAAATTTATGATCTTTACTTTTAGAGCCTTCTTTGTATTTCCAGTGTGCCGCAATACCGTATTCCGCCACTTTGTGCATTTCTTCGGTACGCACTTGAATTTCGAAGGGTTCTCCGCTGGGCCCGATTACCGTTGTATGAATGGATTGGTAATTGTTCGGCTTGGGCGTTGCGATGTAGTCTTTAAATAGTCCCGGTATGGGATTCCATATTTGATGTACCGCCCCGATTACCGCATAGCAATTGGGTAAGGTTTCAACGATAATGCGTACGGCAATCAAATCATAAATTTCATCGAACTCCTTGTGTTGGGCTTTCATTTTTTTGTAGATCGAATAAAAGTGTTTGGGGCGTCCGTAAACTTTTGTCGCAATTTTCGCTTTTTTTAAGGAATCCTGAATCATCCCTATTACCGTGTTGATATAATCGTCCCGGCTTCTCTTTTTTAATTTTACTTTTTTAACCAGATCGTAATAAGCCCTCGGATCCAGATACTTTAAGGAAAGATCTTCCAATTCGCCTTTTAGTTTTTGTATTCCCAGACGATTGGCAATCGGTGCATAAATATCCAAGGTTTCTTTTGCCTTTTCAATTTGCTTGGATTCTTTCATATATTCCAGGGTTCGCATATTGTGGAGTCTATCCACCAATTTAATGATAACTACCCGAATATCCTTTGCCATAGCCAAAATCATTTTTCTGAGATTTTCCGCTTGGCTTTCTTCCTTTGATTGGAAATCTATGCGCCCTATTTTGGTAACACCTTCAACTAAATCGGCAACGGCTTCATTGAATTGACTTTTTATGGTTTCATAGGAAATATCCGTATCTTCGATAACATCGTGCAAAATCGCCGCGACAATGGTTTCAACGTCCATTCTAAATTCGGCCAAAATGTAAGCAACAGAAACAGGATGTATGATGTAAAGTTCACCGGACATCCTTCTTTGATCTTTATGTGCTTCCTTAGCCAGCTCAAATGCTCTTTGAATCATTTCGATATCGGCATCGGTGTCATTGGCTTTAACCAGGTTGATGACATTATCTATTTTGCTTTTTATTCCGTCGCTCAATCCAACCGCTCTCTTTCATCATTTACTTTTCTTAACTTTGCGTCTTTTTTCCGTTGCAAATTAACGGTCGTAGGTTACCAAACTTTTAATTGTATATTCTTTTAGCAGTTCTCTACCTTTTAAATCAACCAGTTCTATTAAAAACAAAGCTCCGGCCACTTCGCCGCCCAGACGTTCCACTAAATTGCACGTTGCTTTCATGGTGCCGCCCGTTGCCAATAAATCGTCTATAATTAAAACTCTGTCGCCCGGTTCAATGGCGTGTTCCTGAATTTCTACAATATTTTCTCCGTATTCCAAGCTGTAGGATTCTGTTTCAACATTTCCGGGAAGCTTTCCCGGTTTTCTGACAGGTACCAAAGCAACCTCCAACATATATGCCAGCGGTGAGGCAAAAAAGTAACCTCTGGATTCCGGTGCACAAATTTTATTTACATCCAATGCTTTAGCAAATTTTAAGTACGTGTTAATAACTTCTACATAAGCGTCGGGGTCAAGTAATACACTGTTGATATCTTTAAAGCTGATACCTTCTATAGGAAAGTCTTCGTAAACATGGATTTTTTCTTTCAATTTTTCCAATGGCATTTTGAAACTCACTTTCTTATCAATGTGAATATGTTTTTAATTTTATCATTAAAGGGGCTTTTTGAATATCTTTTTTTTCTTCCACTATGCGCAGTTTAAAAGACAAACATTCATCTTCTATTGTATAGGATATTAAATCTAATTCAACCAATATTTCCAATACAAATAATAGTTTAACATAATCTGCATGTGTGTGTAACAAATACGGACTTTGTGTTTTTTTTAGCCATTGATACATGCGAACACAGGCACGTCGATCGATGTTCGAATTATATAGTTTTTGTTGTTCCGCAGGTGTTAATGTCCGTCCTAATCTTATGTTTTTCAGCAATGCAAGTGCTTGTCGATAAGCTGACTCCGTGTTGATTTTTAAATCCTGAACGATCCATTGCAAGCTTTCCGTACCGCGATATCTGTTAACCGTCGGTTGAACGACTGCGGAAACCACTTGGTGATCGTTGACAAGGTAACGGTCTTTCGCCCTGAAAGCGATGGCTTTATCCTTACCTAATTGGAAACTGAGGTGATTTTGCTCTTCCCCCAGCCAACGTACCTTGTCAACCGCTTCGTCTTTCACACATAGCAAGGGCTTTGGGTTACCTAAGCCGTAAGGTTCAAAACGCTCTATATTCTTCGCTACGTTTAATGTGACTTGGTTCGCGGAAACAACCGTATCGTAAAAAATTGTTTTAACATTTTTTTGTTGTTGGCTAACCGCCGCTCCTCGTTTCAATAACGCATCGTAAAATGCCGGTATTTTATCCGGTTGTATGCTGAAGCCGGCTGCTTGGTTATGTCCTCCCCAATTCAAAAGATATGATTCCGTCTCTTTTAAATAATCGTAAATGGATGTACCCGTTACAGATCTGCAAGAACCCTTTGCTACGCCCTTTTCATCTAACCCGATGACGATGGTGGGTTTATACCAAATTTCCTGAATTTTAGATGCTACAATACCGATCACACCAGTATGCCACTCGGGATGATATGCCAACAGAATATCGTTATATTCTCTCCCTGTTTCACGAATCATATTGACAGCTTCATCCATCATTTGTTTTTCAATGGATTGTCGTTCATCGTTATAGTTTTTCAAGCGATCCGCCTGCATTTCGGTTCCTTCGAGGCTTTCGGATAATAACAATTCAACGACAGCGTCCCCACTCTCCAAGCGACCGGGGGCATTAAGTTGCGGCCCGATAATAAAACTAACTTGCCCTGCGTTAAGCTGTTCCAGTTTGTTGGTTGCCAACATGGCGGCAATACCGAAGTTTTCAGACCTTTCGTTGATGCTCTTTAAACCGTGAAAAACAATGATACGATTTTCTCCGGTTATGGGAACCATATCCGCTATTGTTGCCAAAGCAACACATTCCAACATTTCTAACAGACTGACCGACGCAGGGTGTACCTTCATTAAAGCCTGTATTAATTTAAAGGCGACACCGGCACCGCATAGTTCTCGATAAGGGTAAGTGCTGTCTTCTCTCTTCGCATCGATCACCGCAACCGCATCCGGCAGCATTCCGGGACATTCGTGGTGGTCGGTCACAATAAAATCCAACCCCAGCGCGTGACCAAAATCAATCTCCTCTCGGGCGGCAATGCCGTTATCGACAGTAATCACTAAACCGACACCGGTATTGTAGAGCTTTTTGAGAACATCTTTATGAAGACCGTAACCCTCCTTATGACGATCGGAAATATGATATATCACTTGGCCACCGGCAGCCTTTAAATAACGGCAAAGCACCGCCGTACCTACGGTACCGTCAGCATCGTAATCGCCATAAATACATATTTTTTCCTTATTTCCAAGAGCTTCGACAATGCGATGTACGGCCTTTTCCATATCGGGCATTAATAAAGGGTCGTGTAAATCTTCGAGACGGGGTTGTAAAAAAGCGGACATCGCTTCCGTGGTTTGTACACCCCTTCGATATAAAATTTCGGCGGTTAGGGTATCAATGCCCATTTGCATTGCAATTGTATTTATTTGTTTTTCATTAACAATATTATCGCATCTTAATTTCCACTCCGACATTATCCCTCCCCTTATTCAAAACACTTTACGATTTAATAAAAATCGCCGAACCTCTGGCATCATTGTGCCTCATCTGTTTTCAATGAGGTGCTTGCCCGGAGGTATGAGCGATTTTTGAAATTACCTTAGTCCATTAAATTATCGTGTCCGTAAACCAGCTTTGCTTTTTTTTGAAAAACCGGCATTGGGAAATTTTTTCTCGAGCAACACCCAAATTGAACTTGCTACAAACAGCGAAGAGTAGCAACCGACGACCAACCCGACAATAAGCGGTAAAGCAAAATCTCGTATTGCAACACCACCAAAAATATAAAGACTGACAACCGCCGTTAAAGTTGTTAGTGTCGTATTGATACTGCGCGTGAAAGATTGATTGACGGAAGTATTTACCAATTCGACGATATCCATTTTTTTATATAAACGTCGATTTTCTCTGATACGGTCAAACACAACAATGGTATTGTTGATGGAATACCCTAATATCGTCAAAATCGCCGCAATAAAGGGGCTGTTAACGGGTATTCTGAAAAGTGCGTATACGCCGACCATCGTCACAACATCATGAATCAACGTTAAAACCGCAGCAACTCCGAATAAAAATTGAAAACGAAAAGTAATATATACGAGAATGGCAACCACCACAACGCCGGAAGCAATTGCGGCCTTTTTTACCGTTTCACCACCGATAGTCGGTGAGATAGTATCGATAGACAATAAATCCTTATCTTGCAAGCCGTATTGTTTCTTGAAATCCTCAAAAATTTCTTTACGTTGTTTTTCATCGAGGTCTTCCTTCGTTCCGATTATAACGGTGGATTGATCGTCCCCGGCATAGGTGATATCCGCATCGGTATCGTAGGAGTCTACAATTTTTCGAGCGTCTTCCGTTTTAAAACTTTGGTGTAAATCGATGGTTATAATGGTTCCACCTTTAAAATCGATGCCGTAATTTAAACCCAGTATCAATAAAGAACCGATGGTCACTACAATTAAGAGGGCGGATAAGGTTAACCACAGCTTTGTTTTTTCAATTACTTTAAAATTCTTTTTCATATCCTCACCTCTAAACTCCGTAAAATCGGTCTTTCTTTACAAACTCAGCACCTACAAACCATTTTATTAATTGCTTGGTTAATACTACCGCCGTTAATAAAGAAATAACAATACCCAACACCAGGGTAACGGCAAATCCTTGTACCGAACCGGTACCGAGAACATATAATACAATGCCGGCAATTAAGGTAGTAATATTGGAGTCCATAATGGTGGTCATCGCTCTGGAAAAGCCTGCATCAATGGCGGAAAGCAAGGAACGACCCGTTCGGGCTTCGTCCTTAATACGTTCAAAGATAATGACATTGGCATCCACCGCCATACCCACAGATAATATTAATCCGGCTATACCAGGAAGGGTTAAAACAACATTTAGTGCCGTCATCAAATAAAAGTTAAATAGGATGAATACAAACAATGCAATGTCGGCAACCATACCCAAACCTCTGTAAAATATCAGCATAAAAATAAATACACCGATAATACCGATAAAACCGGCTTTTGCAGCTTGGTTTAAGGAGTCTTGCCCCAGGGTCGGTCCGATGGTTTTAACTTCGAGGGGTGTCATCTTTAAGGGCAATGCTCCGCCGCGAATCAGTTCAGCCAAGCGACCTGCTTCGTCCATATCTTTCATACCTTCTATAACGGCTTCCCCTTGGGTAATGGCTACATTCACAACAGGTTCCGATATGATATCGTCGTCCAATTTAATTTTTATCGTTTGACCGACAAATTTTTCCGTCGCTTTTGCAAATGCGTCGGTACCAGCTTCGTTAAATTTTAATGTAACCACCGGTTGTTCGATACCCGTTGCACCGGTCTGTTTAACCGCTTTGGAATCAATAACATCTTTTCCGGTCAGTATGACTTGATTATCCGGATCAATAAATTCCAGCTGTGCCGTTTTGCCGATCATTTCCAAAGCTTCCTGTTGGTCTTGAATAGAAGGGATCGAAACGCGAATACGATCCTCACCCTGTTTTGCCACTGTCGCATTGGTAACGCCCATGCTGTCTACCCGTTTGGTGATGGCGGCTATGGTTGCCTCCATTTTTTCCGTCGTCACACCGTCGGACTCGTCCGATTCGGCCTGTAACACAACGTTAACACCGCCCGTTAAATCCAGCCCGTAGTGCAGGTGCTGTTGAATGTTCCCGATATCGTAAATGCCGATTGAGATGCCGCGAAACATCACAAAGCCCAATACGGCAATGGTGCAAAGCGCCAATAAAAAACGCCCTGCATTTTTTTTACTCCTTTTGGATTTCAATATTTTTCTCCTTAGCATAATTGTTTAGGTTGTCTCGACAACTGATATTATATAACTTGCTGCTCATCCCATTTAATTAGCAAGCGGGCATTTCTTTGAATGATATGAACGCCCCGCCATCCCATAGACGTGTGTCCATACATTTTTTGATAGTCTTCCCCGGACATACGGAGGATTGTGTCCAGTTTCGGTGCAATACAATCGATAGACTTTATTGACGGTTTGCAAACTTTTCGATTGTAGGGGCAGGCGTATTGGCATAAATCGCAGCCGTAAAGATAGGTGTGAATGTATTTTTCTTCCTCAGGGGTTAAGGTTTTCTTTTGCGTTAAGTATGATATACAACGACCGGGTTCAAGGCTAAAGCCTTCACCTAAGGCACGGTTCGGACAAGCCTCCAGGCAGCTTTTACACGTGCCGCACCGGCACACCATCGGTTCTTTCTGTTTAAAGTCGACTTTTTTGTCGATGAGTATCTGACCGATGTTAAAAAAACTGCCATATTTCGGATGAATCAACAAATTATTTTTACCGAAAAATCCCAACCCTGCCATATAGGCGCTTTCTCTGTCCACCAGTCGGGTGTTATCCACATAAATCCGATAGCCAATCAGCCCAAAGCTTTTTGATAACAGTGCCATCAGATTTTTTGCTTTTTCTTTTAAAACTGCGTGATAATCCCGCCCCCAAGCTATTTCCGCAATACGTCCTCTACCTTTTTCATCGAAATTCGGAAATGTACCGCCATAGGGTATACCGAAAACAATCACCGTTTTAACTTCTTTAAACGCTTCTTTAAAATCAATGCGCTCTTCAACGGGCACACGTTCAAATTCCGTTTTGCCCGTTTTCTCCCGTTGTAATAGCCTCTTTTGGGCTTCTATAAGGGGGGTCGGATTCAGAAATCCCATCATGGGGATTCCTTGTTCCCTTGCAAGCTTAATAATGTCTTTTTCTTTTAAAATTGTAGCTGATGTTCGATCTTTTGCCATGTTTTCTCTTTTCCTTTTTTAGTGGTCGCAGAGAAATAAATGTAATCGTCATCTCCTAAGTTCAGTGTTCTTTTAAGTATTGCCATCGATCGATTGAGTTGATTTTTTGACAACTTATCGGATTTCGAGGCAATGATCAGAGGTTTAATCTGATAATATTCAAGCCAACGGTACATTAAAATGTCATCTTCGGTGGGAGGGTGGCGACTGTCTACCAACAACAATACCATTTTTAAAGGTTCTCTGGTAAGGAGGTAGGTTTCAATCATTTTACCGAATTTTTCTCTTTCTTTTTTTGAGACTTTAGCATAACCGTAACCCGGCATATCCACAAAGTAAAATTGATCATTAAGCAAATAAAAATTAATAGTTTGGGTCTTTCCGGGTTGAGAAGAGGTGCGTGCCAAACCTTTACGATTGATCATAGCATTGATAAAGGAGGATTTACCCACATTGGATCGCCCTAGAAGCACCACCTCAGGGAGGCGGTCTTCCGGGTATTGCTGGGGACTAACGGCCGAAATGGCAATTTCCGCTTTTGTTATGAGCATAAAATACCACCGAATACCGTGTTTACCACATCGTCCATTTTTGCTACTTTGACGATTTCCAAATCTTTTAAGATAATTTCCGGAACTTCTTCCAAATCTTTGTCATTATCTGCAGGGATACAAACCTTTTTTATACCGGCTCGATGTGCCGCAGTCAGTTTTTCACGAAGGCCGCCGATGGGTAAAACGCGACCGCTCAAGGTAATTTCTCCGGTCATTGCCAGGTTTTGTGACACGCCTCTTTTTGTTAAAGCCGAGATGAGTGCCGTTGTCATAGTAATACCGGCGGACGGACCGTCCTTGGGCACAGCACCTTCGGGCACATGGAGGTGAATATCTTTCTTTTCATAGAAATCTTCGGGAATGCCTAGACAATCGTATTGAGAGCGAATATAACTGATAGCCGCTTTCACGGATTCCTGCATCACTTCGCCTAATTGTCCGGTAATTTCAACTTTACCTTTCCCGCGAACAACGACAACTTCAATTTGAAGGGTTTCACCCCCGACAGCCGTCCAGGCCAAACCGTTAACCAGCCCGACAACTTTTTCCTCCGATGCCAAATCGAAATGGTATTTGTTCTTACCTAAATATTTGTTGAGATTTTTTTGTGTAACAAAAATTCGGTCTTTCTCGAATTCGACGATTTCCTTAGCTGCAACTCGTGCCACGTGGGCAATTTTTCGATCCAACTCTCGAACGCCGGATTCTCTGGTGTGGTAGGAGATAATGCTTTCCAAGGCGTTTTGGCTTATTTTAAAATTATCTTCTTTTAAGCCGTGGATATCTCTTTGTTTCGGAATAAGATAGCGGTTGGCAATCTCCAACTTCTCACTCTCTACATAGCCGTTCACTTCGATAATTTCCATACGATCCAACAAAGGTCTCGGTATGGTGGAAACGGTATTGGCAGTCGTTAAAAACAGAACTTTGGATAAATCGAAGGGTAGTTCCAAATAGTTATCCGTAAAGCTCGTATTTTGCTCCGGATCCAATACTTCCAACAGTGCCGACGCCGGATCCCCCCTGAAATCTTGACTGAGCTTATCCACTTCGTCCAATAAAAATAAGGGATTCGAAGATTTTGCCTGTTTAAGATGGTAAATAATACGACCCGGAATCGCACCGACATAGGTGCGGCGATGTCCTCTGATTTCGGCTTCATCACGCATACCGCCCAAGGACATGCGAACGTATTTTCTTCCGAGAGCCTCGGCAATAGACTTGGCGATCGAGGTTTTACCCACTCCCGGCGGTCCGACCAGACAAATAATGGGTGATTTTAAATTATCCGCCAGTTTTAAAACCGATATATATTCTAAAATTCGCTCCTTAACCTTATACAGAGCGTAGTGATCCTTATCTAAAACAGCTCTTGCCTTCGCCACGTCGACAGTTTCTTCCGTATAAATATTCCAAGGTAAATCCAATATCCATTCGATATAACTTTCGATGACACCGGATTCTGCCGAACCGGCGGGTACCTTTCGCAAACGGTTAATTTCGTTATGTACTTTAGCGCGTACCTCTTGGCTGACGTCTAAGGCGGCCAGGCGTTTTTCATAGTCTTCGATTTGATCGACGGTATCTTCTTCTCCCAGCTCGTCTTGAATAATTTTTATCTGTTCTCTTAGAACGTAATCTCTTTGATTTTTATCCAATTCAGCACGAACTTTTTCTTCGATTTGCTGCTCGATTTTAATCATTTCGATTTCCGTTACAATGACTTCGTAGGTTGCCAACAGTCTTTTTTCGATGTTTCGTTCCTGTAAGATTTTCTGAGCATCTTTGCCGTCGATCATTAAATTGGAGCAAACCACATCAATCATTTGATCGGGGTTGTCCACCATCTCCAAAAGATTCATAATATCCGATGAAGATTTACGATTATAGGTTAGGTACTTTTGTAAAGAACCTTTAACCATACGTATTAAGGCTTTTGTCTCCGCCGTTTCAATATAGGTTGCCGTAATCGGGTTGTAGATAATCTCAAAAAAAGGTTCGTATTGTGTATATTCAACAATTTCCGCCCTTTCTTTAATTTCAACCAGAACACGAATAACGTTTTCCGGCATTTTTAACATTTGTTTAATTTTAGCAACACACCCGACCTTGTAAATGTCTTCCGGATCGGGTTTTTCTTCTTTAATGTCTTTTTGTTCGGAGAGCATTACAATTTGATCCCGTGTTATGGCCGCTTCAATAGCATTAATCGATTTGGTTCGACCGATATCAAAGTGAATGACCATACCCGGAAACACACTGGTACCTCGCATGGGAATGAGCGGTATCGCTTTTGATTCCGCTACTATTTGGTTTTGCTCCTCCGAATGTATGTGATAACCTTCAACATAAGGTTCATTTTTTTTTATATTCATTTCAGTTCCTCTAAACACAACTATCGCATACGCATCTGGTTCTCAGGTTTTGAATCCTATTAAAAAAGCAATCCGAAGAGATCTCCTCGGATTGGATAAACCGTGACGATAACAAATCTCATACACGTTCAATGAATTGATTTTTGATGTTTCAATGTTCCGTCACTTTTAAGCTGTCATATAAACAGACTTATAGGCAACTCCTACTGTACGTTATTAAGATACGTCCGATGCGTTTTCATCTTTTTCTATAAAAACCGGATCTGCACTCTCGTTAACGACCGCCTCTGTTATAACAACTTTTTCGATATCATCTCGACAAGGAACGGTGTACATAATATCCAGCATGGTGTTTTCAATGATACCCCGCAGCCCTCTGGCTCCCGTACCGTTTTCGATGGCTTTTTCCGCTATTGCCTGTAGAGCCGCCTCTTCGAATTCCAGATCGATTTCTTCGTAGGAAAACAGTTTTTGATATTGCTTAACCAGGGCATTTTTAGGCTTTGTTAAAATTGACAACATTGCGTCCAAGTCTAATTGATCCAGGGTTGTAATAACGGGTATTCTGCCGACAAATTCGGGGATTAAACCGTATTTTAACAAATCCTGCGGTTGAATATCATCGAGAATATTTTCGTTTTCCTTTTCTTCTGCGGTTTTAATGGTCGCTTGAAATCCGATTGCGGATTTTTCTTTACGCCTTTCGATAATTTTTTCCATACCGTCAAAGGCTCCTCCGCAGATAAACAAAATATCCTTGGTTTCCATAGGGATAAATTGTTGATGTGGGTGCTTTCTACCGCCTTGGGGCGGAATATTGGCGGTTGTTCCTTCCAAAATTTTTAACAAAGCCTGTTGAACGCCTTCACCGCTGACATCACGTGTAATGGACGGATTGTCCGATTTTCGGGAAATTTTATCGATCTCATCGATATAAATAATACCCGTTTGAGCCCTTTCCATATCCATGTCTGCCGCCTGCAGGAGTTTTAACAGAATATTTTCGACATCTTCTCCTACATAACCGGCTTCGGTTAATGAAGTAGCATCGACAATGGCAAAGGGTACTTTTAAAATACGTGCCAAGGTTTGGGCTAATAAGGTTTTGCCGGAGCCCGTCGGACCTAACAATAAGATGTTGGATTTTTGTATTTCGACCTGATCGTTTTTATCAGTGCCAATTCGCATCCGCTTGTAATGATTATAGACGGCTACCGCCAAAGCTTTTTTTGCATCGTCCTGACCGATAACGTAATCGTCCAGTTGTTCTTTGATTTCCTTCGGGGTCGGCAATGCGTCTGAAAACACATATTGATGTTCTTCATCGGCATTGATAATTTCTTCGCAAAAGCCGACGCATTCATTGCATATATATACGCCCGGTCCGGCAATCATACGTTTAACTTCGGCCTGGCTTTTTCCGCAGAAGGAACAACGCATTTGTTTGATGTTTTTTCCTTGTTCGTCCATTGGGTGCTCCTTTCTAACGACGAGTTAAAATCTTGTCGATTAACCCGTAATCCAAAGCTTCCTGTGCGGACATGTAATAGTCTCTGTCCGTATCTTTCGATATGGTTTCCAAGGATTTTCCCGTTCTTTCACTTAAAATTTGATTGAGTTTTTCTCTGGTTTTCAACAACCGTTTAGCGTGAATTTCGACATCGACGCTTTGCCCGTGGGCGCCGCCCATCGGTTGATGGATCATAATTTCGCTGTTGGGTAATGCAAAGCGGGACCCTTTTTCTCCGGCTGCCAATAAGAAAGCACCCATGGATGCCGCCATGCCGATACACAGAGTCGTAACGGGGCATTTGATAAAATTCATCGTATCGTAGATGGCAAAACCTGCCGTCACCGAACCGCCGGGACTGTTGATATAAACTTCAATCGGTTGGTCCGGGTTTTCCGACTCTAAAAAGATTAACTGTGCAACGACTAAGGACGCTACCGTATCATTGATTTCCCCATCTAAAAAGATAATTCTGTCTTTTAATAAACGGGAGTAAATATCGTACCCTCTTTCTCCCAATCCGGTTTTTTCAACCACCATGGGAATCAGATTCGCATTATACATAAGTGCTCCTAGCTGACTTTAGCCGCTGCAATCAGCAATTCCATTGCTTTTTTTCTCTTTACATCCATACGGACATAGTCGAGCATTTCACCTTGCATGACTTTTTTAAAGTCTTCTACCTTTTGGTTGTATGCGGCTGCCTGTCTTTCGATTTCTTTTTCCGTTTCTTCTTCCGTCACTTCGATGTTTTCGGCTTGAATGACGGCATCGAAAACATATTCGTTTTTAATACGTGTTTCGATATCACCTTTCATGCTGTCGGCAAAGGCGGTTCTGTTTGAGCCGATCAGTTGCAGGTAGTTGTCCAAGTCCATACCTTGGCTGCCCAATTGTTGTTCGTAATTTTGTATTGTACGGGCAACCTCTTCATCAACCAACAGAGAGGGTACTTCCAGCTCTGCGTTTTCCGTTGCGAATTCCAAAACTTTTCTTTCCGCTTGGGCACGGCGTTCCTTTGTTTTTGTTTCCAGCAATTTTTCCTTAGTATCGGCTTTCAATTCATCCAAAGTATCAAACTCACTTACGTCTTTTGCAAACTCGTCATCAAGCTCCGGCAACTCTTTTACTTTTACTTCTTTAACGCTTACTTTAAACAGCGCTTCTTTACCTTTTAAGTCTTCCGCATGGTACGCTTCGGGAAAAGTAACTTTTACATCGACGGAGTCGCCTTTTTTGTGGCCGATCAGTTGTTCTTCAAAGCCCGGAATAAAAGTTTTAGAACCTAACACTAAGGCGTAGTTCTCTCCGGCACCACCTTCAAAGGCAACATCGTCAACAAAGCCTTCGTAATCGATCACTGCGGTGTCTTTTTCTTTTAAACTTGCTTCATCGTCGGTGATCAGGCGTGCGTTTTGTTCCTGGATTTTTTCGATTTCCGCATTTACGTCTTCTTCCGATACTTCGGGCTCCAAACTTTCAATTTCCGCACCTTTATAGTCTCCTAAGGTTACTTCCGGTTTAATACCGACTTTTACTTTTAAGGTTGCACCTGCTTCACCGATTTCTGTAATATCTTCCAAAACAGGGCGCGTAACCGGTGTTAATTCCAAGCTTTCAATGCTGCTTTCGTAAGCGGCGGGAAAAGCAAATTCAACGGCATCGTCGTAAAAGACTTCTTTACCATAGTGTGCTTCGATGAGCTTTCTGGGGGCTTTCCCTTTTCTGAAACCTTGAATCGTAAAGTACTTTTTATTTTTATCGTAAGATTGCTTTAATGCTTTTTGAAAATTGTCTTTTTCGATTTTAAATTCAATGGTTACTACGTTCTTTTCATTATTTATGATCTGGGTACTCATAATTCCTCCTGAGTATGTATGTTATCAATTTTTAAAGTATATCATAGCTTTTTTACCAGTTCAACCGCAATTTACGTATAAAACAACCTGTTTTCAAGACTATGTGGTTGATTTTTAAAGATATATCTATAATTATAATACCACTTGAACCACTTTTTATTTTTATGTTGTTCATTCTTTAAATATTGCAACATAGTATGTCATTATGCGGGGAATAATGGGGGGTTTTGCTTTATTTGTTCTTTATTTAGCTTTTTTCGGCACAATTATCATGATGTTTAAGATTGATATGAAAAAACCGACAGGATCAAAGCGTCAGATACCCGCTTCTATTTATTGTCTATAATACAGGGTAAACTTTGTTGATCCGATCGGTTTTGCGGTACTTATTATCTTATTTGGTTTAATTTAGCCTTTTTTCGTAAGTTTTCACGTTGTATTCTTCTTTTAAGACTTGTAGGAAAGCATCTTGTACATTGAGGACTTCCTCAATTTTTGCATCTTCTTTCTTCTTTAAGTCTTCGACAGTTTTTGTGAGTTCTTCCGACGCCTTTTGCGATTTTAATTGACGTTCAATTTCTTCCTTTTTGTCTTCCAAGGTTACTTCTTTGACCTCTGGTTTTTCATAAACATAAATGATGTGATAACCGAATTGTGATTGAACCGGTCGGGTCGGCACATCCTTTTCCGCACTAAAAGCCGCCTCGGAAAATTCGGGAACCATTCTGCCTTCATCAAAGGCACCCAAGTCTGCCGCTTCTTTTACTTTTTCGTCGGATTGGTACGTTTCGACCGCTTTGGCAAACTCTTCTTTTGAGCTGATATCTTTTACTTTTTCGTAGATTGCCTGAGCGTCTTCTTCTTTTTCCGTTAAAATATGGAAAGCGGATACGGTCTTGGCATTGTATCTGTCTTTATTTTTTTCGAAGGTGTCTTTAATTTCTTTTTCTGAAACTTCTTGACGGTTTTCGACTTCTTTTTTTATTTGTGCATAGACCCATTGGGTTTGGGCATCTTCTTTTTGGAAGTCTTTAAATTGTTTTTCCGTCATAAAATAAGACTTTAAAAACGTATCAAAGCCTTCGCCCTCCGGAAAAAAGGTTTCCCATTGGGCCGAGATAGTCGCTTCGTTCTCTTTAACCGCTTTTTCATCAACTTGTAAGTTTTCTTTTTCCGAATATTTTTTTAATGCCTTTTTTTGTACGAGAGACTGCACAATTTGTTCGTGTACTTGTTTTTTCCCTTTACTGTCCGTCGGTAGTCCTTGCCCGGTCATGGCAATAGTACCCATTAATTGCTTAATATAGTAGTATTGGTATTCACCTTTTTTTATCTCTTCATCACCGACGGTTCCGACAACAGCTTTAAATTCTTTCTCCGGTTCCTTTTCCATGGCTTCTATTTTTTCGTTCATGGCTTTTTGTGCCAATTCGTTGTTGGTAAGAACAGTGACCATGGCCTCTTTAAACGATGTTTCATCGCTGTTGTATTTTTTTAATATTTTTTCGAAATTAGCATTCCCTTTTACATTTTGCAAAATGCCCTCTACTTGTTTGTTAATATTTTCGGTATCGGGTTTAATACCTTCTTTTTCTCCGTTACGGGCCAATACGGCAATGTCTACCAACTCTTTAAAAACTTCGTTTTTCATGTTTTTCAAGGCATCACCCTCGGGAAGCGGCGTGTTTTGCATGCTCATGTTCATTTCAAAATATGCCATGTAGTTTTGAAATAATCTTTTTTCCATATTGTTGCCGTCTATTTCCGCTATGATTTGTGCATTGTCTTTTTCCGGATTGATATTGACCATACCGCAGCCGGTTATAGTTACTGTTGTTATGATTAATGCCAAAATTACCAGTAGTTTTTTCTTTTTCATTCCCTGTCTCCTTATAAAGATGTTTTATTTTAACATAGATGACCCGTACCTTCATTGACTTTTATCTTTCTTTAAGACGTTTAAAAATTCTATCAACGCTTTAAGGATAGCCTTATGATCCTGCTCCGTGATTTGTATACGCCACCTGGGGCGGTCTTCTCTGTCCGCTTTTAGCTTTAAATGATAGTACTTATATAGCTCTGATACGGTTTCCGGTTTTAGTACGGGTGGATTGTCGTATCCAAAAGTCAAGTAGAAGTCTTCTCCTCTTTGGGTGATTTCCTGAATACCCAAAGAGGAAGCATTGTTGTTGATAATTGCCAAATACATTAGGTTCATGACACCGGCCGGCGGGATGCCGAAACGGTCTTCCAATTCTTCTTGCATATCTGTGAAGTCTTCGCTGTTTTCGATATAGGCGATACGCTTGTAAATATCGTATTTAATTTCTTCGCTGTCGATATAGGTATCAGGAATATAATTATCCACCTGAATATGAATTTGTATGGGTGTATTTTCCTCTTTACGTTGACCCGTCGTTTTTTCCATGATAGCTTCCTCCAACAAACGGGTGTACATTTCGTAACCGATTTTAAATAAATGGCCGGATTGCTCGCCTCCGAGCAGATTGCCCGCACCGCGGATTTCCATATCTCTCATTGCTATTTTAAAGCCGGATCCGAAGGCTGTAAAATCCTTAATTGCTTTTAAACGTTTTTCCGCGATTTCAGATAGTTGCTGCCTGCGATAGGTAATATAACAATAAGCTTGACGGGAAGAGCGTCCGATGCGTCCCCTGAGTTGATAAAGTTGAGATAAACCGAAATGGTCACCGTTATCGATAATCATTGTGTTGACATTGCCGATATCTATACCCGACTCTACAATGGTTGTACTGACTAAAATATCCGTACGTCCGTCGATAAAACCTTCCATAATTTTTTCCAACTCTGAAGAGGTCATGCGCCCGTGAGCCATTTCAATTTTTGCACCGGGTACCAAGTTTGCAATTTTTGCCACAATTTCATCTAAATCTTCAATGCGATTGTGTACATAAAATATTTGGCCGCCTCTGTTCAATTCTTTTTCGATATTTTCTTTAACAGCTACCGGATTGTAGCGCATCACATATGTTTTAACCGGCAATCTGCCTTCCGGAGGGTCGTTTAGAATGCTCATATCTCGTACGCCGGATAAGGACATATGCAGGGTTCTGGGAATAGGTGTCGCACTGAGCGTTAATACGTCTACCTCGGTTTTTAACTGTTTTAAATGCTCTTTAGCTTTAACGCCGAAACGCTGCTCTTCGTCGATAATCAATAACCCCAAATTTTTAAAGCGAACATCTTTTGACAGCATGCGGTGAGTTCCTACCAACAAATCTATTTTGCCTACCGCCAAATCTTCCGTTATTTTTTTTTGCTCCGCTGCACTTTTATACCGGGAAAGGGCATTTATCCGCACGGGATAGTTCACAAAACGTTTTTGAATCGTACTTTCATGTTGGCTTGCCAAAATAGTCGTGGGCACTAAAAAAGCAACTTGTTTTCCGTCCATGATAGCTTTAAAAGCTGCCCGCATGGCGACTTCCGTTTTACCGTAGCCCACATCACCGCAAAGCAGGCGATCCATAGGTATGGCTGTTTCCATATCTTTTTTTATCTCGTCAATACTTCGTAGTTGGTCGTCGGTTTCCTGATAGGGGAATTGATCTTCAAATTCTTTTTGCCACGGTGTATCTTCCGAAAAGGCAAAACCTTTGCGATTGCGGCGTTCGGCATAAAGAGCAATGAGGTCGTCAGCCATGTCCTCTACAGCTTTTTTTGCCCTCTGCTTTGTTTTAATCCAATCGGGGTTTCCTAAACGATTAATTTTAGGTCTGCGTTCTCCTCCGGTTCCGATATAAGTTTGGATGGCGTTCATCTGTTCAATGGCTATATATAGACGTGCCTCTTCAGCATACTCAATGACCAAGAGATCTTTTTTTACACCGTCTATTTCCATCTTTTCTATACCGCGATACAAACCGATACCGTGTACATCGTGAACAACATAATCGCCGACTTTTAAATCCGTAAAGGTATCAATCGCTTTGCCTTTTAATTTACGACGCTTTTTCTTTGTCTTTTCAACTTTAAAGATATCGCTGCCTCGTAAAAAAACAGCCCTTTCACCGGGGAGTGCAAAACTTTCCTCTAGTGTTCCGATTTGAAAATAAACACCGGGTTCTCCTTGGTAACCGAAACCGTTAAAATTTACATCCTGAAAGAATCGCATAAAATAATCGGTCGATTTTTGATTTTCATGGTAGATGAGTATTCGGTCGCCCTTTGCAACCCCCTCTTGAATAAATGTTTTAAAATAATCGGGATTACCGTGAAAATCTTCCACTTCTTTAGTGTTTAAGTCCAGAATTGTTTGATTTTTTACTTTTGTATTAAATAAATAGGTCTTTAATTCCGCTTTAGGTGCATTGTCTTTCAGTAAGGTTGCTAAGGGAATAAATTTATTTTTTGCTTCCTTAAACAGTAATCCGGCTTCAATAAGCTTTTTTGAAACCTCCCCCTGTGCCTGTGCAAACTTTTTTTGTTCAGCCACAATTTTAGCGTAATCCGCCCAAATAACAACGGGATGTTGCAAATATTGTAAAAGATGGCCGCGTTCTTTTTCCATTGCAAACAGCAACTCGTCCCAATGACCGGGGTTACTTTCAATATTTTCCAAAAGTTCACTATACACTTCTTGCGAGTAGTTTTTTCTCAAATTGGCCAGATGTTTCTCGCGGTGTACCTGCGGGATGCTGATTTCTCTTGCGGGGAGTATAACCGATTTTCGGATCTCCCGAACAGAGCGTTGGGTCGACGGATCGAAATAACGCATCAAATCGATTTCGTCGTCAAAAAATTCGATACGTAAGGGGTGGGGTGACCCAACGGAAAATATATCCAATATACCACCTCTCAGGGCATACTGCCCTGGAGATTCGACCATATGGCTGCGTTCGTAACCCATGTCGACCAGTTCGGCAATAAAGTTTTCCAAGTTTACCCTTTTACCGATGACAAGGTTTTTGGCCGTTTTTTTAAAGGCCTCCGGGGGCATTAGACGTTTTAATAACGCCGACACCGGTGCAACGAACAACATCGGCGTCTGTTGGTGGGTTGCTTGCCATAATGTTTGCACGCGTTGGTGACCACTTTCGAGATTATGGGCCTCAGTATAATAATCTTCCAAACTTTCTGCGGGAAGATAGAACACGTTGTTGATATTGTTATTTTTTAACAATCGGTATTGTGTTTTTGCATCTTTTTCATCCGCCGTTACCAACAATACTGTACGCTCGGTCTTTTCTTTTATAAAAACCGCCAAGGGAGTTTTTAGCCCGGATTTAACGTTGTTCAGATAAATCGTTTCGTCATTCTTGATATGGTTGATCAGTTTGTGATAAGTCGGTGTCGTTTCCAACCATTGTTTCCAATTCATTTAATCCCTCAATCCGATATAACCCGGAGTCGCCCCCGGGTTATCTGTTTTTTATTCCGTTTTATCCGCTTTCGTATTCTCATCGACAGTTGAAGGTACTGTCAGTTTTTCTTTGACCGGTTTCTTTTTTCGTTGGTTTATTCGGTTCATTGCAAAATCAATGCCATTTGTTGTAAAATAATCCACCGCTTTGGCTGCTGTTTTTATCGCGTCCGACATTATTGACTGTTCCTCTTCAAGAAATTTTGAGAGAACATAATCTGCCAAGTCGTCCCAACGAGACGGCTTTTTGCCGATTCCAATTCGGATACGTGCAAATCGGTCGTCTTTTAAATGTTCGACAATCGAGCGCATACCGTTATGGGTTCCTGCAGAGCCTTTTGCCCGTATTCTGACTTCTCCTATATCAAAGTCGATATCGTCATAAATGATTAAAATATGCTCAAGAGGGATTTTATAATATTCGATAACTTCCCGAATGCAAAGACCGCTTAAGTTCATATAAGTTATCGGCTTGACCAACAAAATCTTTTCGCCTTTTTGCGTGTACGTTCCGATCAGTCCTCTGTGCTGATTTTTATTGACGGTTATCCCTTTATTTTTTGCAATGGCATCGACGGTTTTATAGCCGATGTTGTGTCGGGTTTCTTCGTAAGCTTTACCGGGATTCCCTAAACCTGCAATAAGATACATTTACGAGTAGCTTCCTGCGAAGAGTTTTGATAAGGACCGTCCGTAATGAATGTATTCAATTGCACGTCCGAAGAATGCACCGGATTTGAGGATTTTGATTTTATCGATTCTTTTTTCCGACGGTATGTCGATGGTGTCCAAGGTTACCAATTCTTTAATGGGACTGGCAGCAACCCGTTCCACAGCAGGACCGGATAATACCCCGTGGGTGCAGGCCGCCCAAACATCCTTTGCACCCAATTTAAGTAAAGCTTCCGCTCCGCTGGTTAAGGTACCCGCCGTATCAATCATATCGTCGAAAAGAAGACAATTTTTGCCTTCAACATCACCGATAACATTCATGACTTCGGACACATTGGGTTTCGGGCGATTTTTATCGATAATGGCAAAGGGTGCATTAAAGGATCTGGCAATTTTTCGGGTTCTTTTGGCACTTCCGGCATCCGGCGAAACAACGCATAAATCTTCCAGACCTTTTTCGATAAAGTAATCGGTGATAATTTGATTACCAGTTAAGTGGTCTAAAGGAATATCAAAAAAACCTTGTATTTGATTTGAGTGTAAATCCATCGTCAAAATTCTGTCGGCACCGGCAACGGTTAAAATGTTGGCAATAAGTTTTGCAGTGATAGGATCTCTGGATTTCGCTTTACGATCTTGTCTGGCATAGCCGTAGTACGGTATGACAGCGGTAACTCTACCCGCCGAAGCCCGTCTGAGAGCATCCAGTATGATCAACAGTTCCATAATATTGTCGTTGCAAGGATCTGAAGTGGATTGTAAGACGAAAACATCTGCACCGCGAATGGATTCCTTAATATTTAAGGCTATTTCTCCGTCGCTGAATTTGGTTACTTCCGCATCTGCCAGTTCAATTTCCAAATATTTTGCAATGTCTTTTGCCAAAGGTACATTGGCGTTACCGGTTAACAATTTGATAGAACCGTATTTTTTGTCCATTTTAGTTTTCACCTTTCTTTTTCTTCCTTATTTGATAATTTTCCTTAACGACCTGCTTTTGTCTGGCAATGGCAAAGGCACGGGAGGGTATATCTTCCGTAATGGTCGAGCCTGCCGCCACATATACATTTTCGCCAACTTCTACCGGTGCTATTAAATTGGTATTACATCCGATAAAAGAATTTTTTCCGACAACAACTTTATATTTGTTGTAACCGTCGTAATTTACAAAGACCGTTCCGCAACCCAAGTTAACATTTTCACCGACTTGTGCATCGCCAATGTACGTTAAGTGAGACGCTTTGGCACCGTCTTTAATCACAGCATTTTTAACTTCCACAAAGTCGCCGATTTTAACATCATTGCCAATTTCGGATCCGGGTCTGATATAGGCATAGGGTCCGACCTTTGTATTCTCTCCGACAACACTATCTAAAACGGTGGATGCATCTACACGGGTTTTATCACCGATTTTAGAATTAACGATACGGCTGTTTTGTCCGATAACACATTCTGCACCGATCGATACATTGCCTTCCGTTATGACACCGGGGTAGATAATCGCATCTCGCCCGATGGTGGTATCTGCACTTAGATAGGTGGTGTCGGGATCTATCATAATCGCACCTTCCTCCATTAAGCGACTGTTATTATAATTTCTGAACGCTTTTTCAACCGCGGCTAATTGATTTTTGGAGTTAACTGCCATGATATCGTAAGCATCGGTTTTAAAAACACCGACACGCCCGTTTTTATTTCGAATAATTTCGATGGTGTCCGTCAAATAGTATTCGCCTTGTGCATTTTGCGGTTTTATTTCCGCAAGTGCATCAACCAGATGTTTGGAGGTAAAGCAATACATTCCGCCGTTGACTTCTTTAATGCTTTTTTCCTTTGCGTCAGCATCTTTTTCTTCGACAATTTTTAATAAGTCGCCCGCTTCGGTGGTAACCATTCTTCCGTAGCCCGCAGGATTTTCAATTTCTGCGGTTAAAACCGTAACGCCGTTGTTTTGACTGCGATGGTGCACAATCATTTGTTTTAGAATTTCCGGTCGTACAAGGGGCGCATCTCCCATCAAAACTAGAATGTTGTCATCATTACGTTCCAAATAGGGTAAGGCACATGCAACGGCATGGCCCGTTCCTAATTGCTCGGACTGGATAACCGTTTTTACTTTCGACGGCAAGACTTCCTGCACCGACTCGCCTTTATAGCCGACAACAACAACGGTTTCGTCGCTTCCGGCTTTCCTGCTGTTATCCATAACGTGTAAGATCATCGGTTTTCCTGCAACTTGATGCAAAACCTTCGGTCGTTGAGAGCGCATTCTGGTCCCTTGCCCGGCTGCTAGTATGATCGTTTTCGTTTTTTCCATTTTTCTCCTCAACTCTTTGTAAAAAAGATTGTAGCCATTTTCTTTCCATCTCATATGTTACACTTATGACAAGGGCTTTACCAGAGGTTTTTCATATTTCTTTTCATTTTTTTGAATCTTTGTTCATGTTTTTATAAAGATTTTGTTTTTATAAAACCTTTATAAAAACATGTGCTTCCATTCCCGTTCCATCAAAAAAAGAGAGACTCAAATGAATCTCTCTTAAATTAATACTACTCGTCGAAAGATAGTGTGTCCGTTATGCTTTCGGATACTTCCGCTTCTTCCGGTTCTTCTAAATCCACTTCCAGATCCAATTCGGAATTTGCCTCCAATGTACTTTCACGTCTTAGTTCCTCTTCATAAGCTCTTAGTACTTCTTCTTGAATGACATGCCTGGTTGAAGATATAATCGGATGACAGATATCTTTAAATTCTCCATCGGAAGTCTTGCGACTCGGCATGGCGATAAAGTAACCATTTTGACCTTCAATCACTTTAATATCGTGAACGACAAATTGATCGTCGAAAGTCACTGATGCAATTCCTCTCATTTTTCCGGTATGATAAATTTTTCTTATCCGTACGTCTGTTATCACCATATTGAAGCCTCCCCTTTGAATCGAATTCCCATTGTCACTTATATTTTATCATATTTAAGCGGAAAAGAAAACAAATTCTTTATGTATGTCCGTAAGGCGTCACCAGACAAAGGTGTTATGGGGATTTTATAAAAACAGTGGCTTATGGTTTGTGTAACAACGGTATTATATTGTTTCCATCATGCCCAATAAAGTGACTTCTTTATCCGTTGTTTCTTCGATCCTCCGTAGATGTTTTTTTTGTGTGATAACGATACAGGAAGAGCTGGGACCGCCGGAGGTCTTAAGGTCGATGGTTAGACTCTCCGTATACCGAACCGCCAAACCGTTCTCCGCCGCAAACTGTTCCAACTCATAGGCTATCCCTTTCGAACCGACAGGACGCATTTCTTTAATTTCGGATAAAGACCTCAATTGTTGATAATCCGTTAATTTTAATGCTTTATCAAAATAGGTGACATAGTCCTCTCCGAGGAGGGTTCTGCCCAATAGCAACGCAACATCACCCGGTTGTACCATGCGGGTTTTTATGTGTTGATTGTCTATCATACCGATAACGGTTATGCCGGCTCCGGTTTGTACGGTTGCCATGTTGTCTTCGCAGGAACCGGTCAAAGCGATGTCGGAGTCTACCAATTCTGAAACGGCATTGCGAATGCCTTGAATAATTCTTTTTCCCGTAGGGTCGGTTTCTACCGACAGACCGTTGGAAACGGCGACAGGTGTTGCTCCGAGGGCAATCATTTCCGCGAGAGCCACCCGTACCGTTGTTTCACCGACATACTCCGGGGAAACCTTAACGAGATCCGCTTCTTTATTACCGATTGCTCCGATAGAATCACAGGTGATTACCAGAGAACGCCCATCCGCTAAATCAATCAGCGTACAATCGCCGATTGTGTAGTGATTATATGGGGTGATCATGTTGTGATTATCAGGGTGATTGCACTTCATAAAGTTCCTCCATCGTTAAGCCCGTTTCATATATTATGGCGGCCATTTCTTCTCCGATATACCGTAAATGCCAAGGTTCATAAACATAGCCCGTTATGTGGCTTTTATCCTTCGGATAGCGAATAATAAAACCGTAACGCCATGCATTTTCCGCCACCCACATGCCTTCAGGGGTGCTTTCAAAGGTTTCTACTAAATTCAGACCGACAGCATCGCAGGATAAGTCCACCGCCAATCCGGATTGATGTTCGCTGGCACCGGGCGGTGCCGATTGGTTTTCCGCCGCTTCTCTGCCCATACTCTCAATATAC
>CAYFTR010000002.1:104869-134155 GCA_964346185.1 uncultured Lachnospiraceae bacterium
CAAAGCTTTTTGACTTTTTAAAAAATTGTCTTCGGCCTGAATTAAATTTTTATGTACTTCGGGATGTTTTGTTTTTGTTTTTTTAATCCAAGTTTGATAGTCTTGACTGTGTGCTTCGATATGATTTTGCCAGTACACCACCAACACTTTAAACAATTCTTTATCCTTTTGACTCAACATTTGCATTTTGATCATCCTAAATTTAATTCTATTTTGATACGATCAACCGCCTCTTTCAGCTGCAGTAAAAGAGGTTTGTTTTCCAATGCAACGATGTGATAGTTGTCCGGCATAATGGGAATAAGAATTTTAACCGCATCGCTGTTACTGATAGCTTCCACCATTTTAACGGTTACTTCGCCAAACATTTCGTTGGGTATGGCAATTGACAATGCACCGACAATAATATCGGCTTTTTGCACATTAACGACAATTGCGTTTTCTCCGGTTGCACCTTTGTTTGCACCTTTTTTAAGCATTGCCGCCGTTGCCAATGCGTTTGTACCCAGACCGAATAATTCGATATTTGACGGTAATTCTTCTTTTAATAAGCTGACAAGGCGGGAGCCGACGCCCCCACCCATGCCGTCAATAATTGCGATATTCATTTATGCCGGTATTTCTTCCAATATAATTTTATGTTTCAACAATTTAACTTCTTTTATTTTTGCTTGTATGGTTTTAGTCGTTCCTAAAAGATCCGTTAACGTCAATTGTCCATCTTCTTCCGGGAAAATGTCGATGACATATTCCATGATTTTTTCTTCGTCCCCATTTTGATTGATGAGAAAAGCTGTTGATTCACACATAATAGTTCCTTTCTTTCCTTAAAATAATTATAACAGAACATTACAAAAACTTCCGATATTATTGTTAATTACCGATGATTATAAAAAGATTTGTTTACAAAATACCGTTATACTCTTGCTTTGTTTAGCAGTTTACATCCCTAATTATTCGAGTGGAGAACGATAGCGGATAATATCCTCGATATACGGAGCCTTAAGAATATGTTGTCTGCCCTTCGTTACAAGATTTTTTTGTATGGAATACCCTTGACAGTCCACACATCAAATAGTAGCGTTAGGCACCCTTATTGTCGGCACCGGCGGTTGATTACCTCTATTATTGATATACGCACGCCATGCGGCGCCGCTTATTCCTTCGCTGTCGCTTCACTCATATTTGGCACTGCCAAATAAATCCCTGCACAATAGAGCTCTGACGTGAACAAGCTCCCATCGTGCTCTATTTGCATTGCTTGTTTTACGCTTACATGATGGCATCCATACCTAAGGCCGGGTGACCTTTTTCCGTTAAGTATTCCAATACCGCTTCGGATTCGGTTGCAATGGTTTCATCGCAAACCATATCACTGAAGTTATCGATGCCGTAGAGCTCTTTTGCTGCTTTGTTCAGCCTTTCCGCCATATCGTCTTTCAGTTCTTTAGGCATCCACACAATCCGCTCAACGCCGCCTTCGGCAGCCATAAATTTCTTGGATCCGATAAAGTGACGTCCGTGTCCCATAAAGCCCGGCGTTTGAACACCGCCACCGGTCATAGAAGCCAATTCGCCAAAGGTCATACCGACAGGCGTCATACCGCCGAATTCTCGGTTAACGATAACAACACCGTTAGCTTCCGGCATAATACCACAAATACATTCGAAACAACCGCAAGAGGTCATCGGATTTTCCAAAATAGAATAAAGTGTCACGTGATCAACCGCACCGCCGGACATGGCGGCAACGGTTTCGTTTACCTCTTCCCATGCACCGGTTTTCGCATCGATTTGTTTTTCTTTATTAATCGGTTGCGAGGGACCTGTCGGATCTAACTCATAGGTTGCTTTTGAATCCAGCCAAGATACCGCACCGCATAAACCTAAACGTTCGGGTGTAACAACGCAAACATGAGCCGGAGCAAAGGATTGACAGAGATTGCAAGTGTAAAATTGCCCGACACTTTCGTCCGTCATGGCATCTAAACGTTCGTCTCTTCTTTTATAGACAGGTTTTGCCAATTCTTCTTCATATTTTGCGACATCTTCCTCTTCAGTGTAAATGGTTACGGCACATTTATCCACAATTGTACCGAATTCATCGTGCATTTTAGCATATAGGACTTCACCGAAATGTTTGAGTCTAAAGCCTTTGTCGTAAGAGTCTTTGCTGATACGTATCCAGGATATGTTTCTTTGACCGACATGCATAACACCTTCAATGTAGTTAATGAAATAGTGAATGCGTCTTTCCAAGACGGATTCGAAATCCTCTTGCATGTGTTTTCCGGCTACAGAAACTTTTATCCCCAACGGTAAACGTACAACACTTTGATTTTCAAAAGAGGTATCGTCAACATCCTTTCCGATAACTTCTATTTTATGGTCTTCGATGTTTTTTAAGTCTTCGGTGACAACCAGTTCCCAACATTTTGTACGGTTTCCGCCAAATTCCACTTTCATTGCATCCTTACGGATACGTTCGCCTTCAAAAGCGGATGATACTTGTACGGGGCTGTCAATATTCGTTACTTTTATCTTTATACCTCTGGTATCCAGAGACGTTTGCAGCAGGTCTTGATGATTTTTTACTGATATCAAAGCGTCGGGAACTTCGGGTACTTCGGTATCCGCTAAGACCGGAAAACCAAGAGCGATGGCACCGGCACCGGCGGAAACTGTAATTTCGTCTAAAGAACCGAAGGTGTTAACAAAAGCTGGCACTCTATCCTTTGTATAGGTTAAGAGGGCCTTTAAATTGCCGGGTTCAATAGCTCCGAAAATCAGAGCGGCTCGTATAGCAACGGACACTACGTGAATGACCGATGTAATTTCGTACCCTAGGGGGATAACTCTGTACTCCAAACCCATTTTTACATCTGATGCTGCAATTTGGTCGATAACATGACCGACTAAAAAGGTCATAATACCTCTACTTTGGTAATCTTTAACCAATTGCACAACGTCTTGTGGCGGTTCACATTGGCCGATAAGAACGGCAATACCGGGAATATCACCGGTTACTAAAGGAACACCCAGAGAGCGAATAATCGAATCCGGTATATGACCGATTCCCGTCTGATCCGCATAGGGGTTGCCGTTAATATACTTTAATGCTTCTAAGATTTCCGCACCGACTGCAGTAGCTAAACCGGCATTTAAGGCTTCGCCTAAATCGTCTTTTCCTGAAATTAAGCTTTTTTGAATTTTGACCGCTTCGATCAATTCTTCCAATCGAGTGATTTTAATACCCGTTGCCGCATAAATGACAGGTAATCCGTAAGCAGTGTCGGGAAAAGCCACTGCCGCTCCGTCTCCGTAGTGCTCAATAGCCGATTGTACTGAATTTTCCGTTAATTTCGCAACGGTATTCGCACCTGTGTAAATGATGTCTGTAAGTGTCATGTGTCCTCCTTCAGGTTTTTTGCCGCCGATTCATCAGCAGATTCAATGACATTGTTTAATAAATTGTTTTAATGTTATAGATTTTCTAACGCTTTCGCTAAATAGCCGTTGGCTTTATCCACATATTCGATTGCTTCATCAATTGCTTTAGCGACATCTTGTTTACCGGCAATTTTCATTTTGTCCGACCATTGCTTGTATTCCTTTGCATGTTCTTCATTATGATCCGCCCAATGAGATAAAAGCACTTTTAACATTTCATCTTCTTTTCCATCTACAGTATGAGCATGAGAATGGTCGTGACTGTGGTGGTGATCATGATCATGGTTGTGATCATGGCTATGACTGTGGGTATGTTTGTGCGTATGAACACCCGCTTCTTCCGAATGGGAGTGGCCGTGGTGGTCACCGGTGCTGTGGTCATGTTCGTGACAATGTTCGTGGGTGTGTTGATGTTCGTGTGGGTGGTCGTGTTTGTGAGTCATAATACTTCTCCTGTTTTAATTTTTCCAATACATGATGTATTGATTGTTTTACTTCATTAGCCTTATAGTTAAGGGGTGTACTCTCGCTATTATAACACGTTTTTTCTTGAGGTAGGGGGAAAACTAAAAAAAAGCAAGGTGTTAACACCTTGCTTTTCAAAGCAATAATTGTGGCTTCAATTTATAGGATCCCTAATATTTATTTTAGAACCGTCCATGAATCCTGCAATACTACTTACCGGATCGCCGGTTGAATCCCTGCTTGTTTGATGTACGCACGCCATGTAACCTTTGGCAGCACCGTTTTTTCTTTCGCTGTCGTTTCGCTCATATCCGGCACCGCCAAATAAACCCCTACACAATAGAGTTCTGACGTGATCAAGCTCCCGTCGCGCTCTATTGTTCGGTCTTTACATGACTTGTTTTACGCTTACATGATTGCGTCCATACCTAAGGCCGGGTGACCTTTTTCCGTTAAGTATTCCAATACCGCTTCGGATTCAGTTGCAATGGTTTCATCGCATACCATATCACTGAAGTTTTCAATACCGGTCATTTCTTTTACGGTTTTATTTAATCTTTCGGCTACATCGTCTTTCAGTTCTTTCGGCATCCATACGATTCTTTCTACGCCGCCTTCAGCAGACATAAATTTCTTGGATCCGATAAAGTGACGTCCGTGTCCCATAAACCCGGGTGTTTGTACCCCACCACCGGTCATGGAAGCCAATTCACCGAAGGTCATACCGACGGGCGTCATACCGCCGAATTCACGGTTAACGATAACAACACCGTTGGCTTCCGGCATAATACCGCAAATACATTCGAAACAACCGCAAGAGGTCATCGGGTCTTCCAAAATAGAGTACAAGGTTACTTGTTCGACTGCACCTTGAGATGCTTTGGCGACAACTTCATTAACGCTTTCGTAAGCACCGGTTCTTTCGTCGGTCATGCCTTTTTTCTCGATCGGTTGCGAGGGACCTGTCGGGTCTAATTCTTTAGTTGCTTTGGAGTCTAACCAGGATACAGCACCGCATAAACCTAAACGTTCGGGTGTAACAACACAAACGTGAGCCGGAGCAAAGGATTGACATAAGGTACAGGTATAGAATACATCGACACTTTCGTCAGTTAAGGAGTCCAGTCTTTCATCTCTGGAAGTATAAATCGGTTTAGCCAATTCTTGTTCCAGACGTTTAACATCTTCTTCATCGGTGTAAAGATTTACTTCGACTTTATCAACAACTTTTCCGAATTCATCCAACATTTTAGCATAGATAACTTCACCGATATGTCTGAGTCTGAAACCTGCTTCATAAGCTTCTTTAGTTAGACGGATCCATGTAATGTTTCTTTGACCGACGTGCATAGCACCTTCAATGTAGTTCATAAAGTAGTGCAATCTTCTTTCCAATACGGATTCAAAGTCTGATTGCATTGCTTTACCGGCAACTTTAACTTCTACACCTAAAGGTAAGCGAACAACTTCACCGGCTTTAAAGCTTTCGTCGTCGATGTCCGGACCGATCAGGGTAATTTTATGGTCTTCACATTCGCTTAAACCGACGGTGCGTACCAATTCCCATGCCGGTGTTCTGTTGCCACCGAATTCAGCATACATGCTGTCCTTACGGACACGTTCACCTTCAAATGCGGAAGATACGGATACGGGGCAGTCAATTTCTGTGACTTTAATTTTTATGTTTCTGGCTTCCAAGGAAGTGGTGACAACTTTGTCGCTGTCCGGTTGGTGCAACAACAAGGTCGGTACTTCGTTAATGTAAGTTTCCGTAATTGCCGGGAAGCCCATGTCAATAGCGGCTGCACCAGCTGCAATAATTTTAGGTGTCCAATCGTCAAATACGTTAACAAAAGCAAAGACACGGTCTCTTGTGTAGATACGGTGTTTGATCCATTCGCCCGGAGGGGTTGCACCGAACATGATGGATGCTCTGACCGCTACGGATACTACGTTAATAACGTCTTCGATATCGTAACCGCAGGGGATCACACGGAGTTCTACACCCATTTTAATTTTTTGTTCTACAGCCTGGTCGATAACTTCACCGACTAAATAGGTTTGTAAACCTTTATTTTGATAGGACTTGATAATTTCAGCCAATTTTTCGGGGTCTTTATGTTTACCGATAATTACGGCAACACCGGGGATGTCCTGAGTAACCAGAGCAACACCGAAAGAACGTACCATGGCGTCGGTTAAGTGTCCTTGTACGTGTTCCGGATGTGGTTTACCGTCCAGATACTTGCAAGCTTGAATGATTTCCGTATACATTGCAGCAGCAACACCGGCATCCAACGCATCTTGCAGATAACGTGTACGGTTAATTCTGTCTTCCGCCATTTTCAGACCTCTTTCCAGGTCGCCTACGGTTTCAAGTTTTTCACCTGTAATCGCATAGATAACCGGTAAAGCGTATGCGGTATCCGGTAATTTGCCGACAGCTTCGCGGCCTTTTTCTTCAATTGCTTTGGCAACAAGCTCTTCGGCTCTTTCTTTGTACTGAGCAACGCCTTCGTAAATGACGTCAAAAAGATTTACAACTTTGTGATCCATTAATAGTTTTTCCTCCGTTTATATTTCAATATAACCAATCTGTGGTCTTCAATAACCAAGGTTTTATTTCCGACTTTCAGCTTGCGGGCACAGCCTTTCCCGAAAGGGAAAGGCCAAACCCGTATTAATACTGCCTCAGCCTACAGTCGCTTCTATCTTTTCTCCCAATTGTCCGATAATTTTTTTTGTTTCCGAATCATCATAGGGTGACATATTGTTTCGATCGGAAGCAATGATCTCATCACGATAAGGGAGGAAGCCTAAAATATTGGCTTCTCCAACCCTTTCCGTAATAAAAGCTTCATCATCCTTAGATCTGATTTTGTTTCCTATGACAAATACTTTTTTTACTCCGATATCTCCTGCCAGTTGACAAATTTTATGGAAGGTTTGGATACTTCTGACACCGGGTTCCACCACGACGATAAACGCATCTACCGACTGGGCGGTTCCCCTTGCCAAATGTTCTATGCCGGCTTCCATGTCCATGACCACAACGTCCTTTTCAAAAAGCACCAAGTGGGTCATCAACATTTTTAAAAGTACATGTTCAGGGCATACACAACCGGATCCGCCGGTATCCACCGTGCCCATGGTTAACAATTTTACACCTTTATGAACCCGCGAAAACTTTTCAGGTATATCGTCCACATCGGGATTCATTTTAAAGAGTGATCCGTAGGTTCCTTTTTGCGCATTTGTTCTCTCTTCGACCAGGTCTTTCATCTCGGATATAGGAACGATATCGGAAATTTCCTCTTCCGACATTCCCAGAGCCAAGCCCAAGTTGGCATCGGGGTCTGCGTCCACCGCCAAAACTTTATATCCTTTGTCTGCGAAATATCGGCACAGGCTGGCCGTAATGGTTGTTTTACCGACGCCGCCTTTACCGGTCAATGCAATTTTCATCATAACACCTACTTCCCAATCTATTAATTAAATACCCAGATTCTTTCTCTTTTCTTCAATATCGTCTGCAATTTGTTCCGCCATGGCTACCGGATCTTTTTCGAATACGAAAACGGATTTTGTTGTATCCATCAAGCCTTCGGTCATCAACTTTTTAAAGTTTTCGCTACCGTCAACGTAGGGCACAATACCTAAGTATGTGTTGATACCGGAGCCCACGCAATAGGATGCGATGGCAACCGCTTTTTCAGACATCCATTCTGGTGCTACCCCTACAACCGGTAGATCAGAAATGTCCACGCCTCTTTCGTTGGCAACTCGGGCTACGATATCTAGAATACGGGAAATGTCAACACAGGAGCCCATGTGTAATACCGGAGGAATATTTGCTCTTTCGCAAGCCTCTTTCAAACCACGTCCGGCCAATTCTTTTGCTTCTAATTGAAGTAAACCGGCTTTTGCAGCAGCTTGTGCGGCACAACCTGTGGTAACACAGATAATATCGTTTTTAATGAGTTCTTTCATAACCGTGATATGGCTGTAGTCGTGTTCGGTTTTCGGGTTGTTACATCCGACGATACCGGCCGCACCTCTTAATACACCTGCCCAAATAAGGTCGGATAAAGGTTTAACCGTTCCTTCAATATCGGTTTGTGTATTGACAACGCGGTCCAAACAACCGATGGTTGTTTCTACAGAGTAGCCGATCATGGTATCTTGTTTTAAATCCGGGATTTCAACTTTATCTTGGTTTCTGTTTTTGAAGTTTTCCGCTGCAACTTTAACAACTTCCTTTGCTGTTTCATAAGGATTGTGTTCGTCAAATTCGATGTAGAGGTCTCCTGCAATTTTAGCCTTTGGAGAAGTCGAAATGAAGCGTGTGTGGTAGTTTTCGGATAAGTTCGGCAATGCCGGGAAGATACATTGAACGTCTACAATAACAGCTTCAACCGCACCTGTGATAACCGCCATTTCCTGTTGGTAGAAGTTACCCGCAATTTTAATACCGTGGCGCATGGTTACTTCGTTACCGGTACAGCACATACCGACAACATTAATGCCTTTTGCACCTTGAGATTTTGCAATTTCTACTAATTCGGGGTCTTTAGATGCTACGACAACCATTTCAGCTAAGTTCGGGTCGTGTCCGTGTAAAACAATGTTGACGGATTCTTCATCCAAGACACCTAAGTTGGACTCGGATGCTCTTTCTTGGGGAACGCCGTACATAATGTCGGAAAATTCGGTTCCGATCATAGAGCCGCCCCAACCGTCGGATAAACTAGTTCTCAATGAGCGTCTCATTAAAGATTCGTAGTCCGATGCACAACCAATGTGGGTAGAGTGTAACAAGGTGGTTACTTCCTGGTCGATCGCTCTGGGAGCAATGCCTTCTTTTTCCCATAATTCCTGACGTTGTTTCGGTGCTCTCTTTAAGAATTTTAATGTTCCGAAAGGTTTACCGAATTCCAACAATGCCATTTCAGCCAACTCGTGGGCCAAAGCGTAAGTTTCTTTAGTATCCGCTTCTTCGATTTCCCATTCTTTTGCAATTTGGCGAAGTTTTGCTTCATCTCTAATTTTAAAAGGTCCTTCTGCAGATGATAAGTGCATCGCATGGACAATATCTCTTGCGTGGTCAGAGTGGGCTGAAGTTCCGGCCGCTACCATTCTCGCGAAGTTACGCGCAACGATGGTGTCTCTATCTGCACCGCAAATACCGCGTTGTGGTCCTTTTTCCGGATTGGGGCTTACTCGACAGGGTCCCATAGCACAAATACGGCAGCAAATACCTTGCTCACCGAAACCGCATTGGGTTTTTAGTGCTTTTTTGCGATCCCACATGGTTTCTGCGCCCTCTTTAGAGGCTTTTTCCATTAATGCTTCAGCAATAACATCAAATTCTAACAATTCATTGCTCATATTATTTCCTTCCTCACTACTAAAAATCTACTAAAAACTGTATTCTTTGTAAAAATTACGATTCACCTTTACAAACGCTTGTATTAGGTGTATACTAACATTGAAATTTGAAATACTTATTCGACTGTCCCTTCTTGCATTTGCAAGAAGGGACTTTTTTTATGTTTTAGTTAATTTGACAATATCCGTTGGATACGGTTTTAGAACTCTAACAAGGAGTCGGCATACAGGATATTATTGTTGAGAATATCCGCAGCGGTGATGGTCTCCATCAATCTCTTGTCTAAGGGATTGATAATAGCGGAGGAGAAGCCGCATTGCATTGCCATCGCACATAGTGTCGAGTCTAAAATTGTACGCAGGTGGCTGGGTACACCGTTGGAGTTATTACTTAAACCACCGGTTGTTTTCAGACCCATGTCTGAAATCATTTTAATGGCTTCCAAAACTTCCAATTGCTTTTCCTGCATACCTTTTACAACTAAGAATAAGGGATCAAACCATAGGTCTTCGGGATCCATACCGTGTTCCATACCTCTTTCAAGTAATTCCGAGCAATAAGCAATACGTTCGTCGTTATCTGCCGGAATACCTTGTTTGGAGCATAGACAAATACATGCTGCATCATTGGCGGCTGCCAAATCCAAATAACCGATACGCGCTCCTGCGTCCGCGGAGTTAACCAAAGGTTTACCTTTTTCACGATTGTACACTTTAATACCTGCTTCAATAGCTTTCATATTAGCGGTATCCAAAGCTAAAGGTACATTATCGAAGTTTTCTTGAAGGAGTTTAACCCCCCATTGCATGAGTTCTTCTCCGTCTCTTTCTGCAGGGCCGATGTTTAAATCCAAATAATCGGAACCTGCGTCTAATTGTTCTTTAGCGCGTTTTAAAATCGGTTCCGGATCCCGTTTTTCGAAGGCTTCACGAATAACGGGAGAGATACAGTGGATTCTTTCACCAATGATTACAAATTTTGACATAGTTTTCCCCTTTCGGTTTGTTTAAATAATTTTATGCGAGACCCGCCAGTTCTCTTAAGTATTTCGGAATTTGCATAGCTTCCGGCGGTCCTACCAATATTTCCCATTCCGGTAATGCTTCTTGGATATCGCCTTGAAGTACGGCAACTTTACCCGGGATAATAAGTTTTCTGCATTTAGTTTTTTCTTCGATACCGCTGTTTTTAATAAAATCGGAGATAACGCCGGAGCCGAAGCTGCCTGCCGCCCAAGCGGTTAATACGGAATAGCCGCCCGCGTCGGGAATTGCCAAATATGCAGGTACTTTAGCTCTTTCAATTTCGCCGGATACGGTAAAATAGGTTAACGCAAAGTCAACGGTTAATAATACCGGCGCTTGATCGTCCGCGTTGTTGAATTCGTAAATGGTCGGTTCAACACGCATCGGTTTTTGCGGGTCGGTGTAAATGTTTTGTCTCATACCGAACAATGCAAGCGCGGCAGGATAATCGACATCATCTAAAACAATTACAGAACCGTAACGTAAAATAAACGCGGATGCCATTGCTACTTGTGTATTTCTATTATCACTTAAACGGTTGGTAAACACGATTGAAGGATAACCGAAGACTCTGTCTTTATTTTTCAATGCGGATGTACGAATGTCAACCGCATTACGGTAAGCGTCTTTAATTGTACTTTCGCCAACATTTAAGATCAGTTCTTTATAGCCCGCGGCTTCAATTTTTTCTACGACATCGTGAAGTTCCGCTAAGCCGTCGGCACTGACACCTAAAATCAAGTTGTTGTCTTTTGCGATAGCTGTCATCGCTTCGTAGTTAGCCGGTGTAGCGGCCATTAAGATACCCTTAGTATCTTTCATAGCGGCAGCCGCTTCTTTTGCAACCGCTTCATCTTCAACAACCGCCATCGGAATTCTGCCCATAGCGACAACTTTATTAAGCAATTCTAAAAATTTCGCCTGATCCGTTGCATAACGTACGGATACGATTTCGGCAAACATCATTTCACCGATACGTTCAAATTTAACTTTTTCAAGGTTTGCAAATCTGGCATCGTTCACTTCGTCGGACAAGCCGTCGGATACTTCGGAAGCCAAAAGTGCTTTGTTGACATATGTTTTTTCGTGTCTGAATAATACGGTTTCGCCACCCAGGTTGTGTTCCATATCGCCGGAACCGATTTTGATGGTTTTCATCGGGGGTGCCGTCGCTTCGGACAATTTTGCTTTTGCATCATCGGTGACGTAGGGGCAATCATCAATTTTTGCCGCACCGGATGCAACTTTCATGGAGAAAGCCATACATGTGGGGAAACCACATTCCTTGCAATTTGTTTTCGGTGTTAACTTAAAAATATCTAAACCTTTTACTGCCATTTTATATCACCTTCCTAACCTATTAAGCCTGCAATAAGCTCTTTCATAACCACGACGGACTCAGGGTGTCTCAACATGACCGCATTGGTACCGCTGACTAAGCAAGCCGCCGCTGTTGCTACTTCCATATCTACGCCTCTGTCCAATTGAGAACCCCATTCAGGCATATCTTCTTCCGTAACTACGGCTTCTCTGACGCCCCACGCCTGATCACCGACATTTGTCATAATCGGCATTTGTAAAGATTCGTCGTTTTGTCCTAATGCAGCTAATCTGATTCTGTCCATGGTAGATGCGACATACTCGTAACCGTATCCCGCACTGGCGGAGCCGACATCCATAATGATATCTTCGCCTTTTACGCCAAGTTGGGTCAATAAAATGTTGAGTTGTTTTGCAAGGTTAATGTCAACGGAAGACTCCCCGGATACTTTGTGACCGTAAGCCATACCGCCGGCAACACCGATACTCTTATAGTTATCTTCTACAGCAGAGAATAGAACAACGTTTTTTCCTTCCAGAGCTTTTGCTACTTCTTCCAGAAGTTTACCGTCTTTTTCCGCATTTCCACTTCCACCGACGACTAAAGGTAAAGCTGTTGCAGCTTCTACTTTAACTGCGGTTTCAACACAGTTTTCGATAGTGTTGTCGTCTCCGTTCGGATCCGAGCTGACCAATCTTAAATGAATAAATTGTGCCTGTGTATTTGCTTCGATGTGTTTTGCCCAAGCAACGGGGTCTTTAACGGTGTCTTCACCGTATGCATCGATAACGGCCTTTTCCCATTCTTCAGGGTAAATGTCCAAAATAGTTAAGCCGACTGCCGGTGCGTGACCTTGTTCGTCGGATAAAAACGGCAAAGCGTTTTCTCCTCCTATGGTTACTGCCTTTTCTCCCGTACCCATCACGCATTCGTTGACTTGACCGGAATACTTGTGTTCTACTTCTTTGTACGCCATACGTTTGTTACCTCCTAACAACTGTTAGTAATAATTAATTAAAATCCTTTTCTCCTCTTGCCAACACATTAAAATTTAAAGAGGTGCTTAGATTTTAAAACAAATAAATTTGTCCAACATGTATATATAAGTCTATAGTGTATAGTTTAATCTATCGTTATAAAATTGTCAATTCTAATCGGCATTTTTTTATCGTTCTTTTCGTTTGTTTCCCGTATTTGAAATTTTTGCTGTTTTCTGTAGAAAAATGATACTTCTGCGCTTTAAATTGTTAATTGATTTAAAGACTCTCCTGCACTATGTACACCTACTCGTACTATATACTAAATTAGAAGTATCCTCTTGTTTTCATGCCTGATTTAAAACTGCAGCAAATTCTTCGCCTTATGTTCGAAATGGACTATACAAGTCTTTTCAGGTGAGATGTTCGACTTTCCGAAAACTTTATTTCTGTGCCAATTCTTTAAGTATCGGGATAAAAATATCACCCATTACCGCCATGTCCTCCGCATCGAAAGCTGAGGGTACGTTTTCATCGAAAAGAATTTGTGCTTCCGGCGGAAATTCTTCGTCTGCCACCCAAAGGATAACCGTCAGATAGATATCGTTGATAAATTGAAAGCGATAAGCGTAGTCACCGAGTTCGAGCGGTTGGGCTTTAAGCTGAACCATCGCTTTTTTAAGCCCTTCCGTATTGTGTGAAAAGGTATAGGCAAAACGTTTTAAGCAACGTCCCTCAAAACTCGCAAAATAGTGATCACCACCCTGTACATCTCGGTAGGCAATGTTTTTTCCGGTCGGCCGCATACCCTTGGCATTGATAAAATACCTTAAAATCATCGTCATAATTTTAAAGTCGTCAACTTTTTTCTCGTTCAGATAAAACACCCCTTCGGGGTATGTTACCCGATACACCCGATTCATTAAACGAACGGAAAACTCCCCTGTTTCTTCGTTGTGGGGATTGTAAGGACAGCCTGTTCTTTCTGCGATATCCTTAGGGCTCAAATCCGCCAACTTTTCTTTGTAGTAAAGGTACGGCAAGCGGTCTTTCCTTTGTTCTTCAACCGCTTTCTTCATATCCAGTGATTGCATTTTACGCCCCCTTTTGCGTCGACAACTTTAGTAAGTTGCATTGGGAAATAAGCTTTTGTCGGTATGTGGGATAAAACATGCGGAAATAAATGCGTCCATGTAATGGGGGTCTACGCTTAACTCCATATAGGTCATGTTATTGGCAATGTTTTTAATTTTGTGTATACCGTCTTTTAAAGTCAATGTCAAATAGCAACCTTGCATTGATGTGTTGCCGATATAAAAATACTTGTTACGTTCAATATCCGGCAACATACCCAGTTGAATGGCATTGCGAATATCCAAGTTGGTTCCGATTCCGCCGGCGATATAAATATTATCAATCGCTTCAATAGGCATATCCAAATTCTGAAGCATCGTATGAATAGCGGAAAATACGGCACCCTTCGCTTTGATAAAATTATCAATATCCACTTCCGTGATATAAACATCCTCTTTCGCTTGATCCAGTTCTATCGAACGGATCGCATAACGTCCGATGTTATATTCATCAAAATAAATTCTGGGATGTTCTGTGATTGCAATGCGTCCTCTTCCGTCGATAATTTTGGCTTTTTTCATTTCGCAGATTAAATCAATAATGCCCGACCCGCAAATACCGACAGGCTCCAAGTCGCCGATGGTTTCAATTGTTGCAAAGAGTGTTTCCGGGTCTATCTGAACTTTTTCTATAGCTCCCGGTATGGCACGGGTACCGCAGGTAATCTCCCCACCTTCAAAGGCGGGTCCTGCCGAACAGGCACAGGAAACCATAAACTCTTTATTTCCGAATACAATTTCGCCGTTGGTGCCCAGATCTACCAACATGGCAAACTCGTCTTGAAACCACATGGGAACGGCAAAAACACCTGCCGTAATATCGCCACCTACATAGGATCCGACCGAAGGTGCCATGTAAACATAAGCTTCCGAGTTGATTTCGATGCCCAGTTGTTTGCTTTTTACAACAGGAACGTTGTTTAATGCCGGAATAAAAGGATCGCGACGCAGGTAGTCGGGGTTAATGCCTAAAAACAAATGGGTCATGGTCGTGTTACCCGCGCAACACATCGCGACAATATCGTCCCGGCTAACATCGGCCAACTTCTCCAAGTCAGAAATTAAAGGATTGACGGTATCCTCCAAAATTGCTTTTCTCAAATCCTTTAATCCGGTTTTCTTTAAGCTGTAAACAATTCGGTTGATGACATCGCCACCGAATTCCGCTTGTGCATTACCTCTGGAAGATTTACAAACGATTTGAAAGTTTGACAGATTGACCAGACAAGCGGCAACCGATGTTGTGCCGATATCCAATGCGATGCCGTAGTAAACCGAGGGTGTATCGTACCCCGGACGTACTTCGATAACATCCGCCGCTTCTCCTTTATTGCGATAAACAATTTCCAGACGAAAGTCGTTGACTCTCAGTACATTCGGCAACTTTCTTAATATGCTGATACTCATCAATACACAATGAATACCGAGCTCCACTTTAAAATAGCGGCGTAATCTTTCCTCGTCGGAAAGGTTGTCATCGATTGTGGGTTTAGGCAATTGAATGATTTTTACATTTAATGGTTCCGCTTGAGCCATGCCGCGTTCCATCATTCTTTCGCGGACATAATTTAAATTTAAACGCTCATTTTCCGACAAATCGGTAATTTGCATTTTGTTTTTAAAAGATTCCATATCCGGAACGTCTATGGTAATATCTTCCGTTACTTTCGAGCGACAAGCCAATACATAGCTCTCGGCAATTTCTTCTTCCGTCAGTTTACCGTAGGATATCGCCTTTAAATGACCCTTCACAAGTTTTACCTTGCACTTGCTGCAGGTGCCGCTTCCGTTACAGGGCGAGTCGATAAATACATCCGCACGTCTAGCCACATCCAATAGGCTTTCGTCGGCTTGTGCTTCAACGGAAATAGGTTCTTTGTTTTTGACTAAAAATATGACTTTCGGCATAAAACCTCCTTCATTGCATTTGCTATTATTACAACTCTCAAGTTGTTTTTTATTTGTTTGTGAAGTCGTCATATCGGATATTACGTTTGTCTCGAATTATTTTACTTCCAATTTTTTGATAATTTCTTTGATCGCTTTTCTGGCGGGATTGTCTGCCGGTAAGTCGACCAACGGTTTGCCGTAAGCATCAAACTCAAATACATCGTTATCCATAGGTACAACGCCTAACAAATCCAAGTTTTTTTCTTCAATGGCTTTTCTGGTGCCTTCGTTTAACACGCCTTCCGGCGCGCGGTTAACCACCAATTTGATGACGGGTATGCGGAGTTTTAACTCTTCGGCTAAATCGCGGATTCTTGCCGCCGCGTCGATTCCTCTTTTAGATGAGTCGGACACCAAAATCAGCATGTCCATTTGCCCCATGGTGCCACGACTGATATGTTCCATTCCCGCTTCGTTGTCCATAATAACGTAGTTATAATTACCGGATAAATCCGCCACTTGTCTTTTGACCAAACCGTTTACGAAACAATAACAGCCTTCGCCGTCGCCTCTGCCCATAACCAAAAGGTCGTAACCGCTTCCCTCCATAACAGCCTGATTAAGTCTGAGTTTTGTATAGTCGGCTTTTGTCATACTGGGCGGTAAGGGTTCGCCGTCCATTTCGGCTTTGTTGACTTCCTGTTTAATTTGTCCGATGGTCAGGTCTACATCATCCCCCAATACTTCGTTTAAGTTGGCATTGGAGTCCGCGTCTACTGCTAAAATAGGGCCTTTTCCGGCTTCCACCAGGTAGTCGACCAACATTCCGGTGAACGTTGTTTTACCGACACCGCCCTTTCCCGCTATCGCAATGCTATATGCCATATAATCATGCCTCCTGCTTCTGATTTTTTCTGATTAACATGTAATCAACACGGTTTTTAACAATCGTGACATACATGTATAGTTAAGTGTATCATACCATAACAAATGTTAAAAAACAATGAGATCGCATTTTCATGTTATCCTGTTAACAAAGGTTTCGTGCCCTAATTTGCGGTAAAACACGGTTATTATTACGCGGTTTATGCTATAATATTCTTAATTCAACGGGTTCGGGAGGTTCTCATGCAGTCTCATACCACTACCGTTAAAGCGTACAGCTTCGCTTTACTGAATACAACCGTTATCGGCTTTTCTTTTATGTTTGTGAAAATAGCCTTATATTATACCGATCCTTTAACCTTGCTGGCACATCGTTTTACCCTTTCGTTTCTTATTCTATTTATTATGAATAAGTTAAGAATTATTCAAGTGACCTTCGATCGCGCACGACTTGTTAAAACATTACCCTTAACTTTATTTTATCCGATTTTATTTTTTCTGTCGCAAACTTTCGGTCTTCTGTTTATCACTTCGGGGGAAGCCGGTATTTTGCAGGCAACCGCCCCTCTGTTTACCCTTATTTTGGCGATTATTATTTTAAAAGAGAAGATGACGCCGGTTCAAATTTTTTCCGTAGTTATCTCCGTTTCGGGTGTCATTTATATTTTTGCCAATAAAGGAGTCGCACTCACCTCTTTTTCTTTTTTAGGAACACTTTTAGTCGGTGGTTCCGCCTTTTCATCCGCCTGTTACAATGTGATGGCTAAAATTAAACTGAAAGATTTTAATGCCCTTGAATTAAGCTACGCTATGATGTTTGCGGGTTTTATTGTTTTTAATGTTACCGCTCTAATTTACGGCATTTATGTCGGCAATCTCTCCAAATATCTTGAACCGTTATGCCATCCGACTTTTTTAATTGCCATTCTTTATTTAGGTTTGCTATCTTCCCTGGGCACCTCTTTATTGACCATCAAAACGGTTTCCCTTTTAGGAGCGGCAAAGGTCGGTGTGTTCGCCAACTTGGGAACCATCATCACCTTGACGGCGGGAGTTCTTTTTCTCGATGAAGTTTTGACAGTTTATCACTTTATCGGCTCCGCTTTAGTGTTGGCTGGTGTGGTGGGTACCAACTTGAGTCGGCATAAAGACAAAAACAGTCCATAAGCAATTGTTCGGGTGTAAACCATATAAAAACGTCAAACCGAAACAAACAAACTGCGTTGCTTCGATTTGACGTTTTTATGATGCCGTCCGATACTTTATACGATCCGATATTTAAAATATTCAGATTGATTCTGCAAGCCGATTTGCCTGATCCGAGGTAATTAACGCGTTTATCATTTCATCGATTTCGCCGTCTAAAAAACTCTCCAATTGGTGTACCGTCATACCGATACGGTGATCCGTTACACGACCTTGGGGGAAGTTGTAGGTACGAATGCGTTCGCTTCGATCTCCGGTGCCAACCTGGCTTTTTCTGTCCTGGGCTATTTCACTTTGCTGTTTTTCCAATTCGATTTCATACAGACGTGCTTTTAAGACCTTCATTGCTTTGTCTTTATTTTTGAGCTGGGATTTTTCGTCCTGGCAGGTAACAACAATGCCGGTAGGCTCATGGGTAATGCGTACGGCCGAGTCTGTCGTGTTAACACTTTGACCACCATTACCCGAAGAGCGAAACACGTCAACTCTTAAGTCGTTGGGGTTAATCTCAATTTCCACATCTTCGGCTTCCGGCAATACGGCAACCGTTGCCGTCGATGTGTGGATACGTCCACCGCTTTCCGTCGTCGGAATTCTTTGCACACGGTGAACACCGCTTTCATATTTTAGACGGGAAAACGCGCCTTTACCTTCTATGGAAAAAGTAATTTCTTTAATACCGCCGATGTCCGGTACATTGGAGTTTAAAATTTCCGTTTTCCAATGTTGCCGTTCGGAATAACGACTGAACATTCTAAACAGGTCTCCAGCAAATAACGCGGCTTCGCTGCCGCCGGCACCGGCTCTAATTTCTACGATAACGTTTTTATCGTCGTTGGGGTCTTTGGGCAGCAACAACACTTTTAGTTCGCTTTCCAATTCTTCTTTGCGAAGGTCGTATTCCTCTAATTCCAATTCACAAAGTTCTCGCAATTCGTCATCACAGGATGTATCCGCCATCATTTCACGGTTCTCTTCGATACTGTCCAATACCTGCTTGTAATCGTTAAAGTGACTGACGATGGGTTCCAGATGAGCGTGCTCTTTCATTAAGCTTTTAAATAAGCTTTGATCTGATATAACTTGAGGATCCGATATTTTTCGGTTAATTTCTTCGTATTTTTCCGATATTAAATTTAATTTATCTATCATGATGCCTCCTTTCTCTTTTACACGATTTCCGTTACAAAGAATACAGCTATGATCCCGGGACCCGTATGAGCACCAATAATCGGCGCGATGAGATCTAAGTGAATGTTTTTTGTTCCGAAATTCGCTTCGATTGCTTTTTTCATCTTGTCTGCCAACTCCGGTGCGTCGGAATGACAGATGAGCACAACCTGATCTTTTAAATCTTCCCCTGTATTGTGCTCTTTCATGTATCGGATCATTCCGGATATAAGCTTCTTTTCGCTTCTGGCTTTTTTTAATACCTTAATGGTGCCTTCTTGCGGATCAATATACAAAATAGGTTTTATGCCTAAAACATTACCCAATACGGCCGATGTTTTGGATAAACGTCCACCTCTATAAAAATAGTTCAGGTCGTTTCCCGTAAACACGTGACGCACCCGACCTTTTAAACGATTTGCATAAGCCAGTGCCTCGTTAAAATCGGCACCGGATTGTACTTTTCGATACATATAGTAAACAAAAAGACCTAATCCTCCGGTTACGGAAAGGGTGTCGACGATTTCCAGCAAAAAATTCGGGTACTCTTCCAATATTTTGTTTTTTGCAAGTATTGCGGTTTGGTAGGTTCCCGAGATACCGCGTGAAATCGGCATGCAGATGGTCGGTGTCCCTTCTTCCGCCGCCTGTTTAAAAGCTTTATAAAAATCGTGGTAGGTTAATTGAGAAGTCGAAAAGTATTCGCCCTCACGCATACGACGATAAATATCCTTGCTTGTAATATCAATTCTGTCCAAATACGAGGTTTCCCCTTGTATTACATATAAAGGTAACCTGTCGATATTGATTTCTTTTTCTAAAATTTCAGTTAAATCGCAACTGGTGTCCGACAATAATTTTACTTTCATGATCTTTCTTTCTTTGCTATTGATGTTTTAATATTTGATTATAGCATACGGGCATCAATCTTTAAATAAATCGTCGGCAATTTCCCTGGGATTGGCAAATAATTTTCTGCCTTTTGCCTCCAGGTAATCCGTGAGCCGCTTGCAGTCCAGGTTTACAATTAACTCATCGGGAACCTCTGCCAAATCCATAATGCGATCCGCGTAGGGAAATCGCCCCACGTCGGTATAAAAATGAGCATCGGAGCCGACAATCATCGGAACTTCCCGTACCACACATTCCTTGGCGATTGCAACGCAATTTTCAAGGGAACCCAAACGGACAAACAGAGAGCCGTTGTTAATTTCTATCATGGTGTTTGTCTTTTTTGCTTCGGCTACCACCGCCGGTATATCTATCGGGTAATTCGGATTCCCCAAGTGACAGATAAAATCGACGTAATCCCGATTCATCGCACCGATCACCGCATCGGTATGATCTTTTTTATTGGTTGGCGAAATACAAAATTCGTGTAAGGAGGCGGATATAATGTCCAAACGGTTTGTCTTTAAAGGGCGTTCGGGTACATCTACATTGCCTTGAGTGTCCAAGATGTTGCTTTCGATCCCCAGCAACAGTTTTACCCCCAACAATTCTCTGGGAATAATGCGATAGTTTGAAAAGAACATTGCCTCCGGTGCACCGGGAATGCCCGGTGCATGTTCCGTCATACAAAGTATTTCCAAGTTTGCAGCAACGGCACCGTGCACCAACTCCGTTAAGGTGCTGTAAGCGTGACCACACGCTAAGGTGTGAGTATGTCCGTCCAACAAATAATTTCTCATTTATTTTTCTCCAGTTTTGTTTCTTCTTCCAGCCTCAGGTTTTCTTGTGCAACGCGTTCACAAAATACTTGTGCCGAGTGGTATCCCATGGCTTTCATTCTGCTGTTAATCGCCGCCGCTTCGATAATCACGGCCAAATTACGTCCGGTCGCAACGGGAATGCGTACCATCGGCACGGAGACACCCATTATGTCTTTTGTTTCTTCATCCAGCCCCAGGCGATCATAATCGTGTTGGGTGCTCCATTTTTGTAATTCTATAACCAACTCAACCTGAGAGGACGTTTTAACCGAACGGGCACCGAAGAGGTGCAACACATCGATAATTCCGATACCCCGCACTTCCATATAATGGCGTAATAATTTTGGTGCCGTACCGAAAAGTATGCGATCCTGGTATTTTTTTATATCTACAACATCGTCGGCAATCAGGCAATTACCTCTTTGTAACAACTCCAGGGCGGTTTCACTTTTACCAATACCGCTGTCACCCATAATTAATACACCGACACCGTGTACATCCATAAAAACGGCGTGAACGGTAATGCTCGGTGCGGATTTTCTGTCGATGTATTCAAAAACACGGTAGAATGTCGTATTGGTCGGGTATTTACTTAAAATCAAAGTGCGATTATATTTTTTTGCCGCGCCGACAAACCACTCCCATTGAGCCAAATCCCAACTGACGATAAAACAGGGAAATTCGTGGGAGAAAAATTCGTCGATTTTTCTTTCCCGTTCTTCTTTATCCAAACTTAGCAGATAGGAGATTTCCACCTTTCCGATTAATTGAATACGCTTTTCGTCAAAATAAGCATAATAACCGTGAAGTTGCAAACCGGGTCTGTTGATGCTGCTGTCGTACAGCGGTATTTCTTCGGAACTGCAATGAATTAAATCCAGCTCCAAGTCTTCACAAAGTTTTTGAACGTTCACAATGCATAAAGGCTCGTCTTTCATTATTACCTCTTTTTTATTCTTGATCATTTGTTGTTAATTGTGTTGTCGGCGATACCTGCTCCCGATAATATGCCGCTACCGCTTCCGCCGCCCTGCGGTTCATGCCCGGCACTTCCGCCAATTCCGAAACACTTGCATTTTTCAGATTTTCGGAATTTTTAAATGTTGTCAACAGATTTTTTAAACGCTTGGGACCGATACCCGGTATGGATCCGAGGTCCGATTGCAGCATGGTTTTTTTACGCAGCGAGCGATGATAACCCAGGGCATAGCGGTGGACTTCTTCGGAAATTTCCGTTAAAAATTTACTCGCCGGTGTTCCTTTGTCAAATCGGTACTCTTTATTATTGTAAATGATGCCTCTAAGTGTATGATGCCGATCTTTTACCAAACCGCATACTTTGAGGGACAGTTCGGGGTACATGTGCAAAATGCTTTTTACGGCATCAACATGACCTTTACCGCCGTCGATACAAAACAAATCCGGGAAAGGTAAAAAAGAGCTTTGAGAGGGATTAAGCCCCTCCCTGTGTTCTTTAACCCCTCTTTCCATTCGTCTGAAAATCATCTCCTGCATGGCGGCGTAATCGTCTTGACCGTCGACACTTTGAATACGAAAGCGACGATAGGCTTTTTTATCCGGTCGACCGTCCGTAAATACCACCATTCCCCCGACAGTATCGGTACCGGAGATGTTGGAGATATCGTAAGCTTCTATACGCTTCGGCGCTTTTTCCAAATTCAATAATTCCGCGAAGGAATCCATCCTGCTTTGCCTTTTTTGCTTTTTTTGCTCCTTTTCCTGTTCGTATTGATCTAAGGTTAAGGCGGCATTTTTTGTTACCAGATCCAACATTTTTTTTCTTCTGCCTCTGACCGGTATTACAAATTTAACACGCCCGTCCCGGAGGCTGCAAAGCCACTCTTCCACGATTTGTTTTTCTTCGTTTAACCCGTGGGGTACTAAAATTTCTTTCGGGATGTAGGGTCTTTGTGCATAGTATTGTTTAATAAAAACGGTAAGAATTTCCTCCGGCGAGAGCTCCTCGGCACCTTCCATAAAGGCGTGGTCTCGCCCCAACATTTTACCCTCCCGTATATTGAAAACCTGAACGGAAACCAGATCATCCCGAGCGGCATAGGCGATGACGTCTTCATCCTGTCTGATGGATGCAATCATCTTTTGGCGTTGAACAATATGTTCGATGCCGTAAATTTGGTCTCGCAATTTTGCGGCCAATTCAAAATCCAATCCCACGGATGCTGTTTTCATTCTTTTACGAATATCGGCTATTAACGCTTCTTCTTTTCCGTTAAGTATTTCAATCACCGCGTGAACATTTCGGTTGTACGTCTCCGGCAGTATGTTACCGCGACACGGGGCGTCGCATTGTCCGATATGGTAATTTAAACACGGTCTCCCAATTTTTTTACCAAAGGCTAAGGGACGGTTGCATCTTCTTAAAGGATAAGTTTTTTGAATCGCCTCGATGGTTTTTTTTACGGCATAGCTGTTGGTAAAGGGTCCGAAATATTTTGAGCCGTCTTTTTGGATATCTCTGGTCATTAAAATTCTCGGATAGTTTTCTCCAAGTGTTATTTTAATGGAAGGATAACTTTTATCGTCTTTCAGCAATACGTTGTATCTGGGACGATGCTCCTTAATAAGATTGCACTCCAATATTAAGGCCTCCATTTCGGAGTCTACAACAATCGTCTCAATACTTTTTATGTGAGACACCAACACCGCCGTTTTAGGCGTTAGGTTTTTAGCTGTTTGAAAATATTGTCGTACCCTGTTTTTTAAATTAACGGCTTTCCCGACATAAATAATGTCGCCGATATTGTTTTTCATCATATATATTCCCGGTTTTTCGGGAAGTTCCGATAAATTTTCTCTTGTATACATCTTTCTACACTTAATAGTTTATAAAATTTAAGTTTATATTTGTTTTATTATTTTTGTTTGGTTATAATCATTCATAAAGATTAGACCGTGGTCAAATCAAAACCCTTTGATAACCACAGCGGAAAGGAATACCTATGTCTGACATAATAAAAAAAGACGGTCCCCATACCATTTATTCCAACGACCTGTATGACGTTAAAGTAACACCGAAAATTTTCGGAGGCTATCGCATGATTAAAACCCTAAAGGATCAACCGTTAAAAATCATAGAAACCCGCGACATCCGCCTCCCGCTAAGCCATAAGGCGATAAAAAAAGAAGCCTTGTGTTTCCTTGAAAGGGAGTACTCTTCTTTCGATCTCAACCATTATAACATACAACCTGTTTAGTTCCTGTAAAGTATCTCGGTATCTCAGATTCAATAGACCCTGCACTATGGGAAAGGACGGTTTAATGATGCAACCCTATCGAGGCATTATTTTTGATTTCGACGGCACCTTAATTGACACCTCCGGCGGTATTTTTAATGCTATCGACTATACGGCACAGCACATGGGCTTACAGCCGCTGCCGGAAAACACCAAAAGTCTTTTTATCGGCCCCCCTTTAGCCGATTCCTACATACGCTATTACTCGCTTTCGGAAGAAAAGGCGTTAAAAGCCACCGCTTTTCACAGAGCCTTTCAAAAAGACAACGCCATTAAGGGTAATGCCCTTTATCCGGGAATACGCAGCTTATTGAGTCGGCTAAAAAAAGAGGGCTATCTCCTGGCGATTGCCACCATGAAAGCCCACGATATTACTCTGTTGACTTTAGCCTACGAAAAAATCGACACCTGTTTCGACGCGGTCTGCGGTGTTACCGATGCCAAAACCATGGACAAAATCGGTCTGTACACCCAAGCAATGCAAAAACTGAAAGTTGCACCGGAAGATTGTTTAATCATCGGCGATGCCAAGTATGACGGAGAAGCCGCCAATGCCTTGGGCGCCGATTTTTTAGCCGTTTCATACGGATTCGGCTTTCATGATCAAAACGAAGCACAGACCTATTATCCGATTGCCTGTGCCCATTCCCCTGCGGATATTTATCGCATTTTATTGGATCGTTCAACAAAAGAACCCTTTACCTACCGTGCCGACCAACGAAAAAGCGGCGTGCTGCTGCCCGTCAGTGCTTTACCCGGACCCTACGGCATCGGAACTTTGTCGTTAAGATATGCCGAGCCTTTTATTAAAAATCTGGCACAAAGCGGCTTTCGTGCATGGCAAATTTTACCCCTTAATATCCCGGATTCTTTTTATTCGCCTTACACCTCCATATCCGCCTTTGCAGGTAACCCTATGTTCATCGACCCCGAGGGTTTACACCGCGAAGGACTGATTACGGAAGAAGAATTGCAACACTTGATGATTGCCGACCCCTACACTGTCGCTTACGAAGATATTTACGAACCGAAGCAGACGCTTTTACACCGGGCGTATGCGCGCATAAAAGCAGTTCATTTACAACAAATGGAGCGGTTTTATGAAGAAAACAAAGAATGGCTCGCACCTTATGCCGCCTATGCAACCATTCAAGACCTGTATCACAACGCCGATCGAAACGAGTGGCCGGCAAATTTAAAAAACTGCGAAAAAAAATCGGTTAAAGCTTTTATTCAAACACACAAAGACCGCTTTAATTTTTATGTTTTTGTCCAATGGATGTTTGATACCCAATGGCAAATATTAAAAACTTATGCCAATGCCCATAACATTGCTCTGATCGGCGATATGCCTTTTTACCTGTCAATGGACAGTGCCGATGTTTGGGCTAATAAAAACGACTTTGATGTCAGCCCGAACGGTGTACCCAACCATGTTGCCGGTGTCCCGCCGGATTACTTTTCCGAAGACGGTCAGCTATGGGGCAACCCTTTGTACGATTGGCAAACCATGAAGGCGAACGGTTACCGTTGGTGGCTACAACGTTTCCGCCATATGTTAAAACAATACGACGTTGTGCGTATCGACCACTTTAGGGCCTTTGCCGATTATTGGGCCGTACCCGCCGGCGAAAAAACCGCACGTAACGGTAAATGGCACAAAGGTCCCGGCATGGATTTTTTTAAAGCCCTTAAGGCAAACACCCCTTGCACTAAAGATAATTTAATAGCAGAAAATTTAGGTGCCTCCGATGGCTCTTTAACTGAACTAATGGACGCTACCGGTCTGCCGGATATGCGTGTGCTTCAATTTGCGTTTTTAGATGATCACGACGACAGTATCCATTATCCGCATAACTACAACCCGTTATCTGTGGCTTATTCCGGCACCCACGACAATAACACCGCTTTAGGATGGCTCCATAACCTGCCTGCGGAGGAACGCCGTCGGGCTTTGGATTATTTCGGCTTCGAAAATTCCAACTGGGACAAAGGCGGCTCTCATAGTCCTGTGATACGCAGCCTATTGCGTACCCTGTGGCAAAGTCCGGCTAAAACCGTCATTGTTCCGATTCAGGACTTATTGGGTTACGGTTCCGACACGCGTCTGAACACCCCCGGGGTCTGTTCAGAAAAAAATTGGCGCTATCGCCTCACGGAAGAGGCATTGGAAAATATCGACTGGCAATGGCTCTATCACTTAAATACGGTTATGAAACGCCGCTGAAAATAAAAGCGTTTACAAATACCTTGCAATTAAAAAGCCCGACCTGCGGCACAGACAAAGCGTCTTACCGCGGTATCGGGCTTTTATCAGATTTTAATATATCTACCCCATGTCGAACACTGCTTAACGGCCGAAAAATCTGGCGATTTCCGTTTTTGCCGCTTCCGCCGAATCCGAACCGTGAATAAGGTTTTCTCCCGTGTTGTTGGCAAAATCTCCGCGGATGGTTCCGGCCGAGGCCTCTTCCGCTTTGGTTGCTCCCATCAGTATCCGCATACCGTCAATACAATTGTTGCCTTCAATAATCATGGCGAGCACCGGCCCGGAGGTCATATAAGCGACTAATTCCGGAAAAAAGGGTTGGTCGGCCACATGGGCATAATGTTCTTTTAAAACGGATTCGGTCAGATTGACAGTTTTTGCTTCTAAAATTCGGTAACCTTTTGCTTCGATACGACCGATAATTGTACCGATTAATCCTCTTTTAAAAGCATCAGGTTTAAGCATTATGTAAGTTCTTTCCATCTTTCTACGTTTTATTAAATATTTTCGTCCAGATCCATTTCGTTTAAGATTTCTTTTAATGCGACCAATTCGTCGATGGTTAAGGTTACACCTTTGCGCATTTTTTCGTGATTGCTATCCCATTCACGAATGTCGTATTTCGGTTCTCTCTCATTAAAGCTCACCAAATTCAGCTCTTTTTGCCAACCCGCACCGCTCTCCGACAATACACCGAATTCTTCTACAATTTTAAATGAAAAAGCCATGATCTCTCCTATTTTAATTTTTCTAACAATGTTCCGTCTTCTGCCATTCTATTTAATTCACTGAATCCGCCGATAAATTCATCTCCTATAAACACATAGGGGACGGTTCGATGACCGGTTTTTTCGATTAAAGCTTCTTTTACCTCGGGTTTACCGGCTATCACCTCCGCCTCGAAGGGGATATTTAAGTTTTGCAATAAAAATTTTGCATTCATACAATAAGGACACGTTTCCCATATATATAATTTAACTTTTTTATTCATTATTCTTGTTACCTCCGTTATCTCTACAATTGTTAAAAATAATAATCTATAATATTAAGAACGATTTTTATTCTAGTATAATTTTCTTTAAGGCTTATTAAAGTGCTCGAGCTTTTAAGGCTTACGGGTTGAAGGATCGCTTTCATTAAAAGCATTGATAATGTCGTCAACCATTTCTTCCCGTGACTCGTAAGCTGTCGGATGAAACCATCGGATACGTTTGTCTTTACGAAACCAGGTTAATTGTCGTTTGGCAAAGTGGCGGGTATCTCGTTTTAATATACGAATACATTCTTCCAATGTCTCTTTGCCCTCCAAGTAAGGGAATAATTCCTTGTAGCCGATGGCCTGCATGGACAACAAACCTTTATGATAGCCTTTTTTTTGCAACTCGACAATTTCTTCAAGCAGACCGGCAGACACCATCGCATCAACCCTCCGGTCGATACGTCGGTACAAGACCTCCCTCGGGTAATCTATTCCGATCATAAAATAATCGTAAGGCAAGCTTTGTTTTGCAGCTTCCCGATCCCATTGTGTTTTGGTTTTTCCGGTCGTTTCATAAATTTCCAAAGCACGCATAACCCGTTTGCGGTTATTGGGATGTACAGCGGCAGCCGCCGTCGGATCGACTGCTTCCAATTGACGATAAAGTGTTGCGTTGTCCGTCTCTTCTGTTTTTTTATAAAATTTAAGCCGTACCGTTTCATCTACAGGTGTTCCTTCCGATACCCAGGGTAAGGTCATCGCATTGATATATAAACCGGTACCGCCGACAATAATCGGCTCTTTTTGTCTGTCTAAAATATCTTGAATAACGGTGGTTGCCTGTTGCTTAAAGCTCGCCACAGAAAATTTTTGATCCGGTTCTATAAAGTCTGTCAGATAACAGGGGATGTCTCCCAATTCTTCTTTCGTCGGTTTTGCTGTTCCGATTTGCATTTCCCGATAAATTTGCATGGAATCCGCGGAAATCAACTCGCCTTTTATTTTTTTTGCAAGGGCAATCGCAACGTCGGTCTTACCGCTTGCCGTAGGACCGACAAGGGTTATAATTTTTTTCTTGTTGTTCATAGTGCTCTTTTAAACAATTTTTGTAGTTCTTTCTCTTTTAATTGCAATATGACCGGTCTGCCGTGGGGACAGGTATAAGGATTTTCCAATTCCGTTATTTTTATCAGCAGGTCCCTTATTTCTTTTTCCGTTAATATTTGATTGCCCTTTACCGCCGCTTTGCACGCCATCATAGCAAAACGTTCATCTAAGTAGTTGCCTCCGATTTTTTTCTGATACATGACTTCTTCCAGAATGTTCATGACCATCTGAGGTTCTTGCGGCCGCCCCAACAACATGGGCACGGAACGAACAACAAAAGTGCGATCACCAAATACATCGGTCTCGAAACCATATCGATGTATTTCGTCCATTATTTGCAAATAAGCCTCCCATTCCGCCGGGGTACATACCATGGGTACCGCCGCCAAAAGGTGTTGCATGGGTAGGGGTTTATTATGTGTGAGCGTTTGTTTGATTTTTTCGTAAAGATAGGCTTCGTGAGCGGCATGTTGGTCGATTAACCAACAGGTTTCTCCCTGTTCCACCATAATGTAAGTTAAAAACAATTGTCCGACAATTCTGCCGTAGGCAAAGGCTAAATTCGGTTTTTGAAGCACCCCTTGCATCTCTTTGGTTGTTGGCAGGTATTGCTCCGATGTTTCCGCTATCATCATTTCTTCTACATAGGAGATGGTTGATTTTTCTTCCGTTATTGTTTTGCTGACAGGTTGCTCTGTTAAAATTTCCGGATTTTTATCGATTGTTCTTTGCTGATAAGCATCAAAGGTTTCAAATATATTGACCGGTTTTACTTTCTCGCCGAACGGCGTTTTTTCAGATAGAGGGTTATCCTCGGTTTGTGCATAATCAACGATAAGATTCTCTTTTTTTAATGCTTCCCGAATACCTTGTTTAAAAAGCAAAGCAACCAAACTTTCGTTGAGTATTTGTACTTCCGTTTTAGCCGGATGTACGTTAACATCCAACATTTTTCCCGGTAAGTCGATGAAAAGAAAGGCAAGCGGATAACGGTGTTGCATTAAATATCCTTGATATGCCTCCTCCAGTTGAT
>CAYFTR010000003.1:0-105493 GCA_964346185.1 uncultured Lachnospiraceae bacterium
CTTGCTCAAACAAGGCGGTGCTTAAATATTTTTCGCCCCTGTCTGGGAAAATCACGACAATGACACCTTCGTTTATTTTGTCGGCGACTTCCATTGCCGCATACATGGCGGCTCCGGAACTCATACCGACGAATATACCTTCCTTTTTTATTATTTGCCGCGCGAAGTCAAAAGCCGTTTCCGATTCCACCATTATATGGCAGTCGATTTGGCCCGGGTTGTAAATCCCCGGTACAATGGCTTCTTCCATATTTTTTAGACCTTGAATATAGTGGTTGCGTACCGGTTGCGCTTCGACGATTTGTATGGCGGGGTTGAAACTTTTAAGTCCCATGCCCACGCCCATAATGGTGCCGGAAGTCCCTAAAGAGGAAACAATGTGGGTAATGCGTCCATCTGTTTGTTCCCATATTTCTTTTGCTGTAGTGGTGTAATGCGCAAGTTTATTGTAAGTGTTATTAAATTGGTTGGGGTTAAAGTATTTGTCGGGGTATTCTTTGAGAAGCTCCCTGACTTCGCAAATGGCACCGTCGGTTCCCTTGTCGGGGTCGGTTAAACGAATGGACGCGCCAAATGCTTTGATCATCTTACGGCGTTCGACGGATACGGCTTCGCTCATGACAATTTCTACCTGATAGCCCATGACGGCACCAATCATTGCCAAGCCGATACCGGTGTTGCCGGAGGTCGGTTCGATAATAATTTTATCTTTCGTTAAGTCGCCGCTTTCAATGGCCTGCTCTATCATTTTCATGGCAATGCGGTCTTTAATGCTGCCGGTGGGGTTAAAACCTTCTACTTTTGCGTAAAGCTCTACCCCCGGTTTGGTCGGGAAACCGTTTAAGCGTACCATGGGTGTTTTGCCGATGGTTTCTAAAATGTTGTTGTATATTTGATCGTGCATAGGCACTCCCTTCAATAAGCTTTTTTATATTATAACTGAAAAAAGTTGTTTTTTAAATGGCGGATATTGCCCGTGCGGCATTTGTGTAGTAGTATCCGTTTTTGACATGAAAGCGATAAAAGAATGCGCTACGAATAAAACCGATGATTAATGCGAGCGCGTGACACCGTAAGTTTGTATCGTTGTCGTTAAAAAAGAGTTTTCGGCAGGAAAAGATGAATCGAAAGCAAGGTAAAATAATTTAAAAAAATTATAAGACAAAAAGAAAACGTTGCCATAAAAACAAAATCTTTATTTTATAGTTATGGTTGACAAGAAACGGTATAATAGGTTAGACAAATTTTAGCAGGCTGAAAGATCTATCATTTTTAGAAAGAGAGATTGATATGAAACACACATCCTATCATCAAACATATGTCATCAGCGGTGATGTGAAATACACCACGATGAGCCAAATACTAAGAAGCGAACGCTTCGATCAACTATTGCGTAATTTTGTAGAAGAATTGAGAAGAAGACGCTCTCGAAAACTGGGTGCCATTCATCCGTTTTTGGACGAACGGGGAAATTTTGACGTTGAAAAATTTAAAGATTTTTTAATTTTGCTGAATGTCAAATCCTTAAAAAGCATTGTAGAGGCCGGTTATTTTTCGGTTGAGGTTGATTGTCGACACTATACATCGGTTTTAAAAGAATTTTTGGAAAGGTTATACAACTATTGGCGTTCGATGGATCGTTTTATGGTTAAAAACGAAGCCTATATCGAAGAGCATTATGCTCAAAGATCCAAAGCACACTCCCTCGCCGGCAACAACGAGTCCTTCAAAAAATTGATTATCGAAATGTATCGAAACATTCTTAACAATGTGACAACTGAGCCGACAAAAATATACCGCCAATTGCCTGCGGGTGCACAGGTTGCCTTTATGGTCGATCACTTCGATTACCCCCAAAACATACGCTGTGTCAACGAATCTCTGTATCGTATCCCGGTGGTATGGCAGGCAATATTTGAACCGCCGGTTATTTTTTACACCGGCGCCAACAAACGAATCGGTGTATTTCCGGTCAAAAACAAACCGGTCTTAGAAAGCTTTTATCTCAGCAAAGAGTGTTGGTATGCCATTCCGATTAAAGTCGGCCTTCAGATGATGATGGTCTATGTTCGGGAAGATTTTCTGGAATTGGGTGCCGGTTTGTTTAACCTTTTCGAATTGGCAACCCCCAACGAATTTCTAACTAAAAAACCCGATGGCGTTGTATTTTTCGGGTTGGACGCCAACTTGTTTGAAGAAGACGAAATACGCGGCTTTGTTACCGAAGAAGACGGTGTGTATTACGGATTGCTGCCCAATATGGAAGAAATCGACTATTTCGGTTACATGAAAAAAATGCTTTTGACTCTGCATAATCTCATTCAAATCGATCAGAAAAACCTGCCGGTTCACGGTGCGTTTGCCAGGGTTTTTCTGGTTAATGAAGACAAGGTTGCTAATATTATGCTGATCGGTGACTCCGGCGCGGGAAAATCCGAAACCTTGGAGGCCATCAACAAATTGCCGAAGGATTCTCAGGTGGAGGTAGCCGTCATTATCGATGACATGGGGTCGCTTCACTTTGATACGTCGGATCAATTGTTGGCTTTGGGAACGGAAATCGGTGCCTTTGTACGCTTGGACGACCTGCAACCGGGTTATGCCTACAGCACCATGGACCGCTCCATCTTTATGAACCCCAACCTGACCAATGCCCGAGTTATTGTGCCTCAAATGACTTACGAGAGCATTTCCACCTTAACACCGGTCGATTTTCTCTTTTACATCAACAACTATGAAAAAGTTGAGGACGGTAAGCCGGCTATCGAACTTTTTGACAACATGACGGACGCTCTGGCGGTGTTCAGTGAAGGCAAACGTATGGCAAAAGGAACAACCGGAGAAACCGGCCTAACCCAAACCTATTTTGCCAACCCCTTCGGTGCCGTTCAAAAGAAAAAAGAACACGAAGAAATTGCCGAGCACTTTTTCAAAAAAATGAAAGATATCAACATGCCTGTCGGCATGATACGAACCCAATTGGGTATTCCCGGTTACGAACAGGACGGTCCCTTATCTGCGGCCGCCGCACTGGTTCACTTTATTAAAACCCTGGAGAAAACACCCAAGTTGGATGCTTCCGAACCGAAAAATAAAGAATAGAACTTATTGTTATTAAGAATAATTATAAAGTAACAAAATAACTTCGGAATACCGTAAGAAAACACCTTTAAAAGTTAAGAGCGTTCAGTTATAATGAAATAAGTAATCACTGATGTGTACAATGAGGTATAGAAAGGAAGTAAAACGTTATGGGAAGATTAAAAGACACGCAAACATTGTTAAATTTAATGAAAGCATTTGCCGGCGAAAGTCAAGCGCGTAATCGCTACACTTTCTTCGCATCTAAAGCAAAGAAAGAAGGCTTTGTACAAATCCAAAATATTTTCTTGGAAACGGCACAAAACGAAAAAGAACACGCTGAAAAATTTTATAAATATATGGCGGAAGAATTGGCGGAAGGCGAAGCCATGATGCTCAATGTCAATGCGGACTACCCTGTTGCATTGGGTAACACCGAAGCCAACCTGATCAACGCGGCGGCAGGAGAAAGAGAAGAATGGGAAGACCTTTACCCGACTTTTGCAGATGTTGCGGAAAAAGAAGGTTTCGATGACATCGCAAAAACGTTCAGAGAAATTGCCGAAGCGGAAGTTGCCCATGAAAATCGCTATTTAAAATTGGCTAAAAATATTGCGGAAGGTACGGTATTTAAACGTTCGGAAACCGTACTTTGGAAATGTGGCAATTGCGGCTATATCCATAAAGGTACCGAAGCACCCGAGCTTTGCCCGGCTTGTGCACATAAACAGGAATACTTTGAGTTATTTGTAGAAACCTACTAAAAAATACAAGGGTGTCTCTATGTCAAGGGGTATAGAGACACCCTTTTTAGGTTGATTTTATAAGGAAAATTCGTTAAAATAAATACAACAAACTTAAGGAGGAATGAAATTGAAAAAAAGGTTAAGTTTGGTATTGGCTTTGATGTTATTGGTATCCCTTATAGCGGGGTGCGGCGGGGGAGCAGCCGATAATAAAAGCGATGCGGGTGCAAAAGACAGCGTAAAAGTCGGTTTTATTTATGTCGGACCGAAGGATGACGGCGGCTGGTCGGAAGTACACGACATCGGTCGTCTGGAAATGGAAAAAAACCTGGAAGGTAAAGTGACAACCATCATTAAAGAAAGCGTATCGGAAGAAAAAAGCGAAGTGCTTTCGACCATTCGCGATATGGTTGACCAAGGTGCAACCATTATCTTCGGAACCAGCTTCGGTTTTATGGAAGGAATGGCCGAAGCTGCCAAAGAATTTCCGGACGTAACCTTTATGCATTGTACGGGCTACACCGTCGATGAAAATTTGGGTACTTACTTCGGTCGTGTTTACGAACCCCGTTATTTATCCGGAATGGTTGCAGGACTTACCACAAAAAGCAACAAAATTGCTTACGTTGCCGCCAACCAAATTCCCGAAGTGGTTCGTGGTATTAACGCTTTCTCGTTAGGTGTTAAAGCGGTAAACCCTGAAGCAAAAGTATACGTTGCCTGGACCAACACATGGTATGACCCAGTGAAAGAAAAAGAAGCCGCAGCCGGCCTTATTCAACAAGGTTGCGACGTAACGGCACAACACCAGGATTCGGTTGCCACCATGGAAGCAGCGAAAGAAGCACAAGCATTGTCCGTCGGTTACGATTTAAGTGCCGCCGAGTCCATGCCGGAAGTATATATGACCGCACCGATTTTTCACTTCGGTGACTATTACACTCAAGTGGTGCAATCCGTTATGGACGGCACTTGGAAATCCGAACAATACTGGGGCGGTATGAAAGACGGTGTCGTTGCTTTGGATACGATGACCGATTTGGTACCTGCAGATGTACAGGACAAAGTAAAAGAAGCCGAAGCTAAAATTCTAAGCGGTGAACTCTTTGTCTTCTCCGGCGAACTCAAAGACAACAACGGCGAAGTTCGTGTCGAAGCGGGCAAAAAAATGACGGACGAAGAAATGTTATCTATGGATTGGTTCGTAGACAACGTTGTCACCAATAAATAATTACCATAAAAGGTAGCACCGGCATTAAACGATAAGTTAATGCTGATATGAAGGAACCGGGAGGACCGACAGGTCCTCCCGGTTCAATCACAATAAGTGAAGATTGTCCGGCGCAGACTGCCACGCAATTGCGGAAGCGAATCTTCCGCTTTTTTAGTTGAACGGCGGCGATCTATTTGCAATTCAAACCAGGAAGGTAAACGTGGAAAACAAACAAATCGTCAAAATGGAGCATATCACCAAGGTGTTCGGCAATGTTAAAGCCTTAGATGATGCGTCTTTTCATCTCAATAAAGGCGAAATACATGCCATTCTGGGTGAAAACGGCGCCGGAAAAAGTTCCTTAATGAATGTGCTCTGCGGTATATATACGCCGGAATACGGACACATAGAAATCGATAGTCGGCCGGTTGTCTTTAATAGCCCTGCCGATGCCCTAAAGCGCGGTATCGGTATGGTGCCCCAACATTTTAAATTGGTTGATGTGATGACGGCGGCGGAAAACATTATTGCCGGCAGTAAGGGCGGCTTTTGGCTGTCGGAAAAACAAATTGTTGAGGAAATCAAAACAAAAAGCGAAGCCTTCGGCTTTCGTATCGACCCGCATAAAAAAGTTTACGACATGTCGGTAGCGGAAAAACAAAGCCTGGAAATTTTTAAAGTTTTGCAACGAGGTGCCGATATACTCATCTTGGATGAACCGACGGCGGTTCTCACACCGCAGGAAATCGACAATCTTTTTAAAGTTATCGAAAATATGCGTAAAAGAGGACATTCTATCGTTATCATTACCCATAAACTCGAAGAGGTTATGCGAGTGAGCGATCGTATTACGGTAATGCGTAAGGGGAAAACCGTCAGTACCGTCAACAAAACCGAAACCGACATTAAAGAACTGGCGACCATGATGGTGGGAACACAAAATTTTGATTTAACCGTGCCCTATTTACCGGTACCTCGGGGCAAATTAACCTTGGAGATAAAAAGGCTGTCCGCCTACGATAACAACGGCATTAAAGTTTTAAAAGATTTGACCTTTGACCTGTATCAGGGAGAAATTTTAGGTGTCGCCGGTGTTGCCGGAAGCGGTCAAAAAGAACTTTGCGAAAGTATTACGGGTTTACACATTAAACGCGAGGGCGATATTCTTTTTAACGGCGAAAGCATTATTCATGACAGCCCGGAGGAAATTATCGACAAAGGCATCTCCTTATCCTTTGTTCCGGAAGACCGCCTGGGAATGGGTTTGGTACCAACCATGGATATTGTCGACAACGTTTTATTAAAGGATTATAAAAAGCAGGCAGGTTTGCTCTCCCGTTATCAATCCAAACAAACCGCCGACGAACTGGTAAAGTCTTTACACATTGTCACTCCCAATACGGATCGCATACCCGTATCCCTGTTATCCGGAGGCAATATACAAAAAGTGCTCCTCGGTCGGGAGATTTCTTTAAACCCGAAGGTCATGATAACCGCTTATGCCACCAGAGGGTTGGATGTCGGCTCCTCACAACTTATTTATAACTTGCTGAACGAGCAGAAAGAAAAGAAAGTGGCCATTTTATATGTCGGAGAAGACTTGGATACCTTAATGCAATTGTCCGATCGTTTAATGGTTCTGTGTGAAGGGGAGATTACCGGCATTGTAGATCCCAAAACAACCACTAAGGAAGAAATCGGTTTGTTGATGTCCGGTGTAGCACAGAAGGATGGAGGGTTCAATCGTGAAGTTTAAGCAATTCGGTGTGGCAAAGCGCGGGGAAACAACGGTACAATTTAGAGCGTTGGTTACATTTAGTGCTGTTGTACTGGCTTTGTTAACCGCTTCCGTGATCCTGTTGGCGGCTAAGGCCAATCCGATCGATGTGTATGTCGGTATTCTGCAAGGTTGCTTCGGTTCTCTTTATCGGTTTTCCGCCCTGCTCGAAAAATTGGTGCCTTTATTAATATTATCCTTGGGGATTGTTATCGCTTTTAAAATGAATTTTATGAATATCGGCGCGGAAGGGCAATTTTTAATGGGCGGTGTCGGTGCGACTTTGGTTGTTCGCCTTTTGTCCGATTTACCCGCACCGGTTTTATTACCTTTAATGGGGATTGTCGCCTTTATTTTCGGTGCATTGTGGTTAATTCCTCCGGCTTTTTTTAAATCTAAATTTGAAGCGAACGAAACCCTGTTCACCTTAATGATGAACTACATTGCAACTTATATAGTTATGCACCTGCAGTATGAACGTTGGAAAGATCCGGCTGCCAGCGGTATGCCCAAAATTGCCAACTTTCCGGAAAATGCCCTGTTGCCCCAGGTACGCGGGTTTCATCTGGGTATTATTATTGCCCTTTTATTGGTAGGAATTGTTTATATTTTAATGAATCGTACCAAAACCGGCTACGAGATTGCGGTACTGGGTGCCAGCGAAAATACGGCACACTATGCCGGAATGAATGTACACAAAACCGTGTTAAAGACGGCCGTTATCAGCGGCGGTATATGCGGTCTGGTCGGTATGATACAAACGGCGGGTCCCAGCGGTACCCTTTCGGCGGAAATTACCGGGGGATTGGGCTTTACGGCCATTATAGTCGCTTGGCTGGCGGACTTAAAGCCGGTTCGGGCGGCGGTGGTTGCATTTTTATTTGCCATTCTCATTCAAGGGGGGTCCTATATTCAAACCGCTTTCCAAATACCCGGCTCGGCAGCCGCAATGATTCAAGCCATTATATTGCTTTATATTTTAAGTTCGGAGTTCTTCTTAAGATATCGCATTATAAAATCCGGTAAAAATGTGGAGGTGGCCTAATGGGGATTGCATCATTTTTAAATTTAGCCGTTAAGGCAGGCACGTCCTTATTATTTGCAACATTGGGAGAAATTCTCTCGGAAAAAACAGGTCATTTAAATTTGGGGGTCGAGGGGCTCATGCAAATGGGTGCGGTAATCGGCTTTATTGTCGGGTTTCAAACCGGCAACCCCGTTCTTGCGGTTTTATTTTCCGCCTTGGCAGGTAGCATCGGTGCTTTGATTTACGCTTTGGTAACCGTAACTTTTAAAGCGAACCAAGTGGTAACGGGACTGAGTTTAACTATTTTCGGTGTAGGGTTTGCCAACTTTTTCGGCTCCGGTTATGTCGGTAAAAATGTACCGCAAACCATTGTGGATTTTTTTAAACCGGTGACGGTACCTTTGTTGGGACAAATACCTTTTGTCGGAGAGGTATTCTTTCAACACAGTTCCTATGTGTACCTGTCCTACTTATGTGTGGTTTTGATGGCTTTATATTTAAGAAAAACCCGTTGGGGGTTAAACACCCGTTTTATCGGAGAAAACCCTGTAGCGGCGGAGGCCGGCGGCATTAACGTGACTCTCTATAAATACGTGAACATCTTAATATCGGGGTGTTTATGCGGCTTGGGCGGCGGGTTTTTATCCCTGGTGTACATGACGGTCTACCCGATTGATGTGGTTGCGGGACAAGGCTGGATCGCCGTGGCGTTGGTAATATTTTCCGTCTGGAGTGCACCGAAAGCCATGGGCGGAGCGTACTTTTTCGGGGCCTTACGTATTGTCGGTACGCGGCTCCAACACCTGCACTTACCCGTCAGCGTCTTTGCTTTTACGGCACTACCCTATGTTGCCACCATTGTGGTGCTGATATTAACTGCAATGAATAAAAGTAAAGACAACAAAGCACCTGCTTGGCTCGGCATTAACTTTTTCCGTGAAGACAGATAAAATGCAAAACAAATAAAAACAGATGCTCTTTGTGCTTGCACAAAAGATGCATCTGTTTTTATTTGTTTTATATGGTGGCGTCCGCGACTGAACGCAGCGATAGCGGCGTGAAGTCCGTGACGTTATTCCTCTAATTGCTTGCAATTAGAGGAGCATTTTATCAGAAATTATTAAATCAACGCCCTATATTTGTCTGATATAGGGCATTTTCGGGCGACCGAACGCAGCGATAGCAGCGTGTCGGTATGAAAGGACGTCGGTGTCGCCGTCCGCTACGGTTTGTCATATAAATTTTTGTAAGATTTAATATCCAGTAAAGCGTGTCATTTTAATCATCATAATATAGTCACGTTAAATTTCTAATATTTTTTTTAATTTACCCTACCTTTAGGTATCATCAAAACCATTATGATATAATCAATCAATTAATATTGTGTGGAAAGTTTCAAAATCTCACCCAATGATCAGGGAGGTACACATGCAGACCTTAAGCTGTACGACCGGGCAATCGGAACATCGGTATTTTATTTATATAGAAAAAGGCATTTCGGATCTCCTGTATGAGAGAGAAGATGTCTTTGACGGTTACGATCACTTTGTGGTGATCACCGATAAAAAAGTCGGCAAACTCCACGGAGGTAAGGTGCGTCGGCAATTACAATCCTTTAATATACCGGTAACGGAAATCATCGTAGAACCGGGAGAAAACTCAAAAAAACTGGAAAACGTTCAATATATCATCGAAAGAATGATACAAGTCGGGGCGACCCGTCGTTCGGCTGTTGTCGGCTTGGGGGGCGGTGTTGTCGGAGACCTTGCCGGTTTTTGTGCCTCCATTTATATGCGAGGTATCGACGTTATTCACTTGCCGACAACGTTGTTGGCACAGGTGGATGCTTCCATAGGCGGGAAAACCGGAGTGGACTTGGATAACGGCAAAAACTTGGTAGGCACCTTTCATCAACCCAAAGCGGTTATCATCGACCCTTTGTTGTTGGAAACTTTGTCCGACGATATTTTAGCCGACGGTATGGCGGAAGTCATAAAATACGGCTGTATCTCTTCGTCCAAATTGTTTGTACGCTTGCTGGGGTATGAATATCAGGAAGATTTGTTGGAAGACATGGAAGATATTATCGCCAAATGTGTTCAAATTAAAATTAATGTGGTGGAAAAGGACGAAAAGGAAAGTGGTATCCGTCGTATTTTAAATTTCGGACATACCATCGGTCATGTCATCGAAACTTATTTTAACTATGAAAAATATACCCACGGTGAAGCCGTTGCCATCGGTATGTATCACATCACAAAAATGAGCGTTCGAGAGGGCATTACGGACCAATCCGCCCTTGAAAATTTAAAATTGGTGTTGGATACCTACGGTTTGCCGACAGACATGCCCGAGATGTCCGCAGAAGGTATTAAAGAGGTGTTGTTTAGAGATAAGAAAATGGAAAGCGACATTCTTCACCTTTGCGTCATGCCTAAAATCGGAAAAGCTGAAATCGTTCAAATGAAAAGAGAAAAAGCCATGGCTTTGTTTCAAAGAGAGGAAACCGGAGGTACGGATACAAATGCTTAAAGTTCTGCCGCAAGCATTAAAAGGAGGGGTGGTTGTTCCCCCGTCGAAATCCGTCAGTCACAGAGCCTTGATTTGTGCTTGTTTGGCGGAGGGCACCAGTATTTTGGATAATGTGTTGATGTCGGAGGATATTGTTGCAACCGCCGAGGCAATTACCGCATTCGGAGCCGAGGTCGGGTCGCAGGTTGTGGATGCACAAAAGGAAATCTGCCGCTTAACGGTTCGGGGAACCGGCGGTCGTTTACAAAAACCGAAAACCGCATTGTGGTGCAAGGAGTCGGGTTCGACCTTACGGTTTTTAATTCCCTTCGGCGGCTTGATAGCGGGCGATGTTTGCTTTGACGGCGGGGGCAGGTTACCCTTACGTCCCCTGGATCCTTACATTAAGTTGTTTGATCAGTACGGGTTGACTTATCAAAGACCGAACGACAGCTACCTGCCTTTAACGGTTCGTGGGCAATGGCGGTCGGGCATCTATCCTTTGCCCGGAGATGTGTCCTCCCAATTTGTAACCGGTTTGCTCTATATGTTGCCTTTGTTGGAGGGAAATTCTGTCGTGCATTTAACATCGTACCTGGAGTCGAGAACCTACGTTGATATCACTTTGGATGAAATGAAGCGTTTCGGCGTTTATGTCGAGCAGAAAGCTTCGGACTACCACGTGCAAGGCTCTCAAACCTATCGTGCCTGCGATACGACAATAGAGGGCGACTATTCCCAAGGTGCTTTTTGGCTGGCGGCAAGCCTGTTAGGCAGTGGCGTTTCCTGTAGCGGTTTAGAGGAAAACTCCGCCCAAGGAGATCGTGTTATCGTTGATATTTTTCGTGAAATGGGGGCACAGGTTGTTTACCGCGACGGCAAATGGTTGGCAGAACCGTGTAAAACCCGAGGTGTCCTTATTGATGTCACCCAATGTCCGGATTTGGTGCCGATATTGGCGGTAGTAGCTGCCCTCAGCGAAGGAATCACCCGAATAGTCGGTGCCAAACGTTTACGCATTAAAGAGTCCGATCGCCTTAAGGCAATGGCGGATAACTTAAATGCAGTGGGCGGTCATGTTAAAGAATTGCCTGAAGGTTTGGAAATTAAAGGTGTCGATCGCCTGCAAGGCGGTGTTACCGATTCCTATGGCGATCACCGTATTGCCATGGCAATGGCAGTGGCGTCATCGCGATGCGAGTACCCGATATACATTAAAAACCCGATGGCGGTCGGCAAATCTTACCCGCATTTTTACGAAGATTTTAAATCCTTAGGAGGTCATTTGCAATGGGTTCAACCTGGGGCAACCACATTAAAATAACGCTTTTCGGAGAATCCCACGGACCGGGTATCGGTGTGGTATTGGAGGGCCTTCCGGCAGGTCTGACTTTGGATTACGATTTGATAGAACGGGACATGTATCGACGTAGTGCCGTGGACAACCCCTATGCCACACCACGCAAAGAAAAGGATACCGTTGAAATACTAAGCGGTGTTTTTAATAATAGGACAACGGGGACACCCTTGGCGGTCGTTATAAGAAACAAAAACACCCGCTCCAAGGATTACAGCAAGTTGTTGGACGCACCCCGTCCGGGTCATGCGGATTTTACCGGAGCCGTGCGTTACCGCGGTTTTCATGACTATCGTGGCGGCGGTCACTTTTCCGGGCGTATTACCGCACCCTTGGTTTTTGCAGGGGCAGTCGCCAAGATGTATTTAAAAAGTATGGGAATGCCGCATATGCCCGTGGCACGTATTGTATCGATCGGCGGTATCGAGGATAAGAGCGACCTTACGGCAATGCAGCTTCAAAACCTGAGCTTTAGAGATGAACGCTTTCCGGTTTTGGATGCATCGGCGGAAGAAAAAATGAAAACGGCGATTCTTAAGGCAAAGGAAGCGGAGGATTCTCTGGGTGGTGTGGTGCAAGTCATGACACCGTCGCCCCCGGCGGGTTTGGGTGATCCCTTCTTCGATTCGGTGGAAAGTCGCATCGCTCATTTGGTTTTTTCCGTGCCGGGGGTTAAGGGTTTGTCATTCGGGACGGGTTTCGGTTTAGCGGCAATGTACGGATCCGAGGCGAACGATTTGTTTTGCCTGGAAGACGGTAAAGTTATCACCGAAACCAACCATAACGGCGGTGTGCTGGGAGGGATTACTTCGGGTATGCCGGTGGTTTTTCAGGTGGTGGTAAAACCGACGGCATCTATCGGCAAAGCACAGCAAACCCTAAATGTCGGTACCGGAAAAGTCGAAACATTGCAGATCCAAGGCAGACACGACCCCTGCATTGTGCCGAGAGCCTGTGTTGTATTGGAAGCGGTGACAGCCGTCGCCTGGACGGAATGTTGGATGGAGGGTATTAAAAATGGATGTATTAAGGGCACAAATTGAACAGGTGGATAAAATGATGCTCCATTTATTTGAAGAGAGAATGGAGCTGGTTAAAGAAATTGCTTTGTATAAAAACACATATCAAATGGATATTGAAGACCGGGACAGAGAAAAAGAGATGAAGGATAAAATGGTAACTTGCTTAAAGGATGAGGAGTTGGCCTATTATTATCTGACTTTCCTGGAACAGGTTATACAAATCAGCAAGGTCTATCAAAGCCAATTAATGAATAAAGAGAACTGAGGTATTAAAGTGCCGTATCGGGTTTACGGCGACCTTAACGGATGCAGGAACACCATGTGTCGACAAAAAAGTGTTTTATGTTAAAAAGGGTTGTAATCGCCCGGATGACGACACGGTTCTTTGAAGCGTATAAAAAATTGCTCTTTTCAATTAAAGTGTTCTTTAATATAATAGAGTAATATTTATACATTGCAAACGAGGCTCATCTTCCGGTGCGTTATTATGTAACCGGATTACCAAAAGGAGTGTAGTATGAAGAAGTTTAACAAAGTATTGATTGCCAACCGTGGGGAAATAGCCATTCGGATTATCAGAGCGTGTAAAGAGTTGGGTATTCAAACCGTGGCTATTTATGCGGAGGAAGATAAATTATCTTTATTCAGAACCAAAGCCGACGAAAGTTATCCGATTACCGATGTTAACGGACCCGTTGAAGCCTATTTGAATATGGACAAAATCATCTCGCTGGCTAAGAAAAAAGAGGTCGATGCCATTCACCCGGGATACGGGTTTTTGGCTGAAAACTCGGAGTTTGCCCGTCGGTGCGAGGAAGAAGGTCTGGTTTTTATTGGACCGACCCACACCATGATGGAACAAATGGGGGATAAAATTCAGTCCAAATTGTTGGCGAAATCGGTAAATGTGCCGACCATTCCCGGTGTGGAAAAACCCATCGCCTCGGATAAGGAAGCCATGGACTTTGCAAAAATTGCCGGCTACCCCATAATGCTTAAGGCGGCATCCGGTGGTGGCGGTCGCGGTATGCGTATTGTCTACGACGAGAAGGATCTGCTTAAAGAATACCATTCCGCCATGTCCGAAGCCACCAAAGCTTTCGGAGACGGCACCATTTTTATTGAAAAATATTTGGAAGAGCCGAAACACATCGAGGTTCAAATTTTAGGGGATGCCCACGGCAACCTGGTACACCTCTACGAAAGGGATTGCTCCATCCAAAGGCGTCACCAAAAAGTGGTTGAGTTTACACCGTCTTTAGCGATTAATGACGCACAAAGAGCGGCCATTTGTGAGGACGCCATTAAACTCGGTAAAGCGGTCAATTACCGTTCGGCCGGTACGGTGGAATTTTTAGTGGATAAAAACGGCGATCACTTTTTTATTGAAGTCAATCCGCGAATTCAGGTTGAACATACCGTTACCGAGTTAACAACGGGTATCGATATTGTACAGGCACAAATTTTAATTGCCCAAGGTTACACTTTGGATTCAAAAGAAATTAACATTCCCTCCCAGGAATCGGTCGTGGCGAGAGGCTGTGCCATTCAATGTCGGATTACAACGGAAAACCCCTCCAACCACTTTATGCCGGATACGGGACACTTGGATGTATACCGAACCGGCAGCGGCCCGGGGATTCGTTTAGACGGCGGTAACGGCTTTACCGGTGCGGAAATTACCCCCTACTACGACTCATTGCTGTTAAAAACTACAGCCTATTCCAGAAGCTTTGAAGATGCCCGTCGGAAGGCGGTTCGCGCATTAAAAGAAACAACAATTGCCGGTGTAAATACCAATAAAGATTTTTTAATTAACGTATTGGAACACGATGCATTTAAAAAAGGTATTTGTGACACGAAATTTATCGATGACCATCAGGAATTATTTGACATTAATGTAGAAAAGAGCAAAGCCTACAATATTATTAAATACTTCGGTAATATTATTGTCAACGAAACCTTCGGTCATAAACCGGACTTTGACGAGGTCGAAATCCCTAAAATTGACAGAGAGGCACCGCTTTCGGGGACCAAACAAATTCTGGACGAAAAAGGCCCCGACGGGTTGGTGGATTGGGTTCGCAGACAGGATAATCTTCTGGTATCGGATACCACTATGCGCGACGCCCATCAAAGTTTACTGGCGACCCGTGTACGCAGCAGAGATATGATTAAAATAGCCAGAGAAACGGCACACCTGGCACAAGGGTTGTTTTCCGTTGAAATGTGGGGCGGTGCCACCTTTGATGTCGCCTATAATTTCTTAAAGGAATCGCCTTGGAGACGTTTGGACGAGTTGAGAAGACGTATTCCCAATATTTTATTCCAAATGCTAATTCGCGGTGCCAACACAGTCGGTTATAAAAACTACCCGGATAATGTTTGTCGTAAATTTATTAAAGAATCGTCTGAAAGCGGTATCGATATTTTTAGAATTTTCGACTCTCTCAACTGGTTGGAAAACATGAAACTGTCCATCGAAGAAGTCCGAAAAAACGACAAAATCGCCGAAGTGGCCATGTGCTATACCGGGGATATTTTAGATGAAAGCCGTACCAAATACAATTTGGATTACTACTTAAACTTAGCAAAAGAAATCGAAAAAGCCGGTGCCCATATCTTAGCAATTAAGGATATGGCGGGCTTGTTGAAACCGGCGGCGGCAACAAAGTTAATCGGTGCTTTAAAAGACACGGTCGACTTGCCTATTCACCTGCATACCCACGATACCTCGGGTAACGGCGTGGCAACGTGTATATCCGCAGCAACAGCCGGTTGCGACATCATTGACGGTGCGGTATCCGGATTGTCGGGTCTAACCAGCCAACCCTCCCTCAATGCAATTGTTGCCGCAATGGAAAATACAAAATTACAAACCGATGTCAATTTGGAAAACCTGCAAAAACTTTCGGACTATTGGACAGGCACTCGCCAATACTACCAAAAATTTGAGTCGGGCTTAACTACCGGCAGCACGGAAATTTACCGTTTGGAAATTCCCGGCGGGCAATACTCCAACCTGAAAGGTCAGGTTGAAAGTTTCGGTTTGGGACATAAATTCAAAGAAGTAAAAGAAAAATATTATGTCGCCAACCAATTGTTGGGCGATATCATTAAAGTTACGCCGTCATCGAAAGTCGTGGGCGATTTGGCAATTTTTATGGTTCAAAACAACCTGGATGAAGAAAACATCTACGAAAAAGGCGCAGGTCTGGCGTATCCCAACTCCGTTGTCGACTTTTTCCGAGGCTATATCGGACAACCTGTCGGCGGATTTAATACAAGACTACAGGAAATTGTCTTAAAAGGCATCGAACCCATTAACGTACGGGCAGGGGAACTACTCCCGGATGAAGACTTTAACAAAATTGCAAAAGAGTATAAAGATGAATTTAACATCGACCTGAAGGAAAGAGAGCTGACATCGGCGGCGCTGTATCCGAAGGTGTTTAAAGACTACGTTAAATTCTTTTTAGAAGAAGGCGACTTTATGCGTATGGACTCCCACGCGTTCTTCTACGGCTTAAAAGTAGGTGAGGGTGCCGAAATAGAGGTGGACAGAGGAAAACGCTTTATGATTAAACTGGTTTCCGTCGGTCAGAGTAATGAAGAAGGTTATGCACCCGTCATGTTTGAAATTGACGGCTTCAGAAGAACCATTTACATCGAAGACAAACGAAGTCTCAGCTCTAAACAAAAGAGTACCATGTTAAAAGCCGATCCGCAAAAGCCCAACGAAATCGGATCTCCGATACCGGGAACCGTCTTAAAAGTGTTGGTCAACACCGGAGACAAGGTTAAGAAAAACCAACCCATGGTTATTGTCGAAGCGATGAAGATGGAAACGGAAATTGTCGCATCGATGGACGGCAATGTCGCCGAACTCTATGTGAGCGAAGGACAAAGTGTTCAAAACGGCGAGTTGATTGTTGTAATCGGCGAAGAAAAAGAGGAATAAGATTAAATAAAGAGAAGCATCCCTTGAGGGTGCTTCTTTTATTTTAAAAGAAGTGTATGGCAGCGGTTTGTTTGTTATTTACAGGAGCAAAAAGAGTTCAGCTATAGATAGTCACATAGCGAGGTGTTTTTTAACACATAAAAAATACCGACTCCTTTTGCCATCGTTTTTTATGCACTGGTCTTATGAAAGGAGTCGGTCCGAACCTTTAGGTGGATCTGCCATGGTACTGAACCCTTTCTATTTTATTCAACCCTGTTTTTTGCGTCGTTTATTGAGTGGAATGTATTGGTGAATCCAAGTTGTTCCTTCAATTTAATGAACTCTTTGGCTGACCGGTATTTTCCTTTAGCCGTATTGGTATTAAACTGTCGGAGCAAGCCGTACAACAAACAATTGTTAGCGTGGGATCTCTTAGTATCATATTCTCCTGTCAGAGTAGATTTACGATGATCGACCCCTATTTCTTTAGAAATTATTAACAATACTGCAGAACAGCTTGGGATATCTTATTTTTTCAATACAATAACAAAACAAACGATAAAATATTTATTATCTACGACGCTAAAACTTTATTGATTGTGGTTACAGTATACACCAATTGCTACAAAAAGTAAACGATATCACCCGGTTTTTGTGTAAAGAAGTTGTAAAAAGAATAAATTTTATTTTAAACAACAGCAAGCGAAGTAAAATGATGTATAATGATTATTAACACATGGCTTACTTGTATTGGATTAAAATGAGGATCATATGGATAATTTGTTGTGGTATGTACGATCGAGGCTGTCTGTCGTCGGCATAATAGAAATCGTCATCATTGCTCTTGTTATTTATAAATTAATCGACTGGCTGAGGGGAACCCAAACGGAGAGGGTTTTTAAGGGATTAATGGTTTTGTTGTTTTTAGGTCCGGCGACACAATGGCTGGGCTTCAGAACGATTAATTACCTTATTACCTCGATGCTCACGTGGGCGTTTATGCTGTTTGTCGTCGTCTTTCAGCCGGAGTTGCGTGCCGCCCTGGAAAGGATCGGAAACACCCGATATTTTAGAAGTTGGGTATCCAATCTGAATGAGGACGATATCTCAAAACATTTACGCTCCATTGTCACGGCAACGGTGCGTATGGCGGAAGAACGAGTGGGTGCCTTAATTGTTATTCAAAGAGAAAACAGTCTGAAAAATATCAAAGAGACCGGTGTCGCATTGAATGCGGAAATATCTCAGGAATTAATCGAAAATATTTTTACACCCAATCGTCCTTTACACGACGGGGCATTGATAATCGATTTAAATGCCGAAAAACTGGTAGCGGCAGCCTGTTTGCTGCCACTGTCCAACGATCATACCCTCGGTAACGAATTCGGCACTCGCCACCGGGCGGGCATCGGTATGTCTGAAAACTCCGATGCCTTTACCATTATTGTTTCCGAGGAAACAGGCATTATATCCTTTACCGAAAAAGGAATGATGCTGAGGCGGCTGACGAAAGAAGACTTAGGTAACGTATTGGAAAACCGTTTCGGTGCAAATAAGGAGAGTGATGAACAGCATGTATTCTGGAAGTTCTGGAAAAATAAGAAAAATAAATGACTCCCCTAATCCGGAAAACCGCAAAAAGGTGCCTAAAGTTTTGTTGGCCGTTGCTTTGGCGGTGGCTATTTGGATTATGATTAACGGTAGTCCGACGGATATCAACCAACAGGATATCAACGCCATACCGGTAACCTTTATCAATACCGAATTGTTAAGAGAAAAAAACCTGACCATAGAAGATAACCGTAACTACTATGTCAATTTAGGTGTTAAGGGGACCACCGCCGCACTGAGAGCCATTAACAGAGATGAAATTACCGCCGAGGTCGATTTAAAAAGTATCGACAAAGAGGGCGTCTACGAACCGGAAATAGAAATTAGGGGCTTATCCAATTCCGTTGTCCTGGAAAAAATGAATCCGCAAAAAATTCGCATCAAAGTAAACAATATTGTTGACGCTTCCATGGCGGTGGAGATTATCGCTCAGGGCAAACCGGCAGAGGGACTTAAGGTGATTCACGCCGAAACAGCGGAAAAAATACACATTGTCGGACCGGAAGAAAGCATCGGAAAAGTGGATAAAGCCGTTGCCCTTGTATCGGTTAACGGTCTCTCCGACGACTCTTTGCAATATCCCCAGGTAAAACTCTACGACAAAGACGGAGAGGAGATCGAAGGCCTGCAAAGTATTCCCCAGGTGGTAGAAGTAGCGGTACGGGTAGGGGCCATACGTAAAATACCGATTAAACCGCCAACAACCATCGGACGGGTGGAATCCGGCTATCGCGTGACCAATGTCACCGTATCGCCGGAAAGTTTGACGGTCGGCGCCAAACAAGAAGTATTAAACCTCATAACGGAAGTAACCATGGATCCCGTCAGCGTGGTGGGTAGAACAAAAACCTTTACCCAAAGTGTACAACTCAATCTGCCCGAGGACGTTTTTTCCTTGGACCAAAACAATGAAGTGGCGGTAACCGTGGAAATCGAAGCGATTTTGGAAAAAGGTATTACCGTTGATAAAATTGTTGTTGAAAATCTCGGTGAGGGCTTGAATGTTATAGAAGTGGCGGACAGTTCGGTGGTGTTTCGGATCGCCGGCGCGCCCAGTGAACTCAACGACTTAAAAAGTGAAGAATTGACCGCTTACATTGATTTAAGCAATTTGGAAAAAGGCGAACACGAAGTACCCATCCGTGTCCGTGGACCCGATCACATCGAAATTAAAAGATACAATCCTCAAACAACAAAGGTTGTTATCGGTGAAAATTAAACCGAAAAGTTTATTGTGTTACACGTTACCCCGTGCTTATTAAGTGCGGGGTTTATGTTGTGCTTCGAATGAGTGTACATGGTTGGTAAACAGACACTCGTTTTTACATGTTTTTAACGCTATAGTTCGTCGCAAAAGGTATAATAAAACAAAAAGGTTAAAATATGAAAAAAAGATTAAAGATTTGGCAGAAAATTTTAATAGGTGTTTTCATTCTTATCATTCTTTTATTGGGGATCGGCATTGCGGGCTTTGTATGGATCGGTAACCAGTTTTATGACGGAAGTACCCGAATCAGCTCAAAGGAAGTGTCCATCAAAAATTCGGAAACGTTTTTGACGGAAGTCGGTTTGGATAAGACCGCTTTTCTAAAAAAATATAACGGAGAAGCCTTTACCTTGGGTGCGACTCAACATAAGCACACTATCAGCGGGACATGGCTTTCGAAAGGCAACACTAAAAAACGACCGACCGTTGTTATGGTTCACGGGATGGGGGGCGATCACACCACTGTTTATCCCATAGCAACCATATTTTTGGACAGGGGCTACAATGTTGTCGCCTACGATCAAAGAAACTCGGGGAACAATACGGCGGACAGAAACGGTTTTATGTATCTGGAAAGTGACGATTTGGCGGATGTTGTTGCCATGGTACAAAAAGAAAACGGCATGCAGCCCGTTATCTTATGGGGAACCTCCTACGGTGGCGGAACCGTGGCTATCGGACTTGGGAAACATAACTTACAAAATACGGTGTCCGGTGTTATTTTAGATTGTCCCTTCAGCTCCATGGTCTACACAATTCGTTTAGAAATTGCAGATGTGGGTATGGACGAACAGAGCGAAGCCTTTGCAATGAGCGTAGGTTCGCTGATGACAAAAATAAGAATGGGCTTCGGTTACGAAGAGACGGAAGCGGCGGATTACGTCAAAGAAGCGGATTTGCCCGTACTCATCTTTAATTCCCGAAGCGATACCGTTACACCGCCTTTCATGGCACAAGATATCTACAAGGCACTTCCGGAAGGTCAAAAGAAACTGGTCACGGTTGAAGATTCCGAGCATATTAAAATTTTTGATGACCATCGAGATTTGTACATCCAATCGGTCGAGCAATTGCTCAACGACATAAAGTAATAGTAGTGTATAAAAAAACAGGTTCGGCTCGGGAAATGTGTAAACATTTTTCCGTGCCGAACCTGTTTTGTATTGAATCTTATTTGGAGAACATGGCAACGTAGCCCATGATAAAAATAAATAAAATTAAACTCGGAAGCACAAAACGCAGGTAAGGCTTTGTCCATGTGGGCAGCTTAAGCCCTTTACCCATGTTGGCCTCGTTTTGAAAGTTATCAAACCCCCAACCTTTGTTACTCACCGCAAAAAGCAAGTACCCCAAAGACCCTAAGGGCAAAATATTGGCGGAAACAATAAAGTCTTCCAAATCCATAATGGTTGTACCCACCCCCAAGGGTTGTAGGTGGCTCCATAAATTAAAACCTAAAATACAAGGGACGGATATCACAAACAACAGAACGCCGTTAATTAAGATGCTTTTTCTTCTTGAAAGGGAAAAAACATCCATCGAGCAGGAAATAATATTTTCAAAAACGGCAATAACCGTCGAAAGGGCGGCAAAACTCATAAACACAAAAAACAGACTGCCCCACAAGGTGCCCATGGGCATTTGGTTAAAAATTTTCGGAATGGTTACAAAAATTAAAGACGGTCCCTGGTCGCTGCTGATACCGAAGGATGCGGCGGCAGGAAAAATAATTAAGCCTGCCATAAAGGCCACCGTTGTATCCAAAATACCGATATAAACGGATTCCCCCAACAAACGCCTGGATTTGTCGATACGACTTCCGAAAATTGCCATGCAGGAAATACCCAAACTCAATGTAAAAAAAGCCTGGTTCATTGCTTCAAAGACAACCGTCTGCCAGCCGATGGTCATAAAATTATCGATGTTGGGCACCAGATAAAACTTAAGACCTTCTACGGCATTGGGAAGGGAGAGGGAACGTATTGCCAATACAATGAGTATCACAAATAATAAAGACATCATAACGGTGGTAATCCGTTCGACCCCCTTTTGAAAACCGATATAACAAATTATAACGGTGATGGCTAAGGTCACAAAGGTCCACCACAACATGGGTCCCGGTTGAGAGAGCATGGTTGTAAAGATACCGCCGGTATCAATACCGGAAGCTACAAATTGACCGGTTGCCATTTTAAAGATATAGGCCATCATCCAACCGCAAATAGCAACATAAAAGGATAACAATACATAACAGCCGACAACCGCCATCATACCGATTAACGGCCATTTTTGTCCGGGCTTTTTTTGCAAAATATTAAAAGACCTGACGGCGGTTGCCTGGCTGGCACGGCCTACGGCAAATTCTGCTGTCATAATGGGCATGCCCAATATGACTAAAAAAGCCAGATAAATTAAAACAAACAAAGCACCGCCGTTCTTCCCGACAATAAAGGGAAAACGCCACACGTTCCCTAAACCGATGGCACAACCGGCAGAAACTAAAACAAAGCCTATTCTTGATGAAAAGCTTTCATTTTTCATATCATACCTCCTAACTGATTTATTGATTAACTGATTTATTGATTATAATACAAGTGAAAAGAAAATTATAGGAAAATATCTTTTATAAAAGAGGATAAAATCGGACAACGGGCAAATGCTTAAGTCTACATGTTCCAACCTGTAATGAGCACGGTTTACAACGGCGGAAATTCTTTAATCTTGATAAATTTTAAAGACATTGTTTGCAACTTTTACAATCTATGGTAAGATAATGACGCCTTTAAACAATTTGAGAAAGGAAACACAACATGGGAAATATACACCTAATGGTTAATCATCAAATATTTAAACAAATGAGAGAGAACAGTCGCAAATATAAAGAAGATGTCATTAAAGAATACAGCAAATCGGATCTGTTCTTTTTTTCTCAAAAAGTAGATAAAAACGGTAAATTAAGTTAATATAATAGCCTGTCGGAGCCGCTTAGGATTGAGCGTCGGCACAGGTGCCGACACGTTTCGGACGGCAACCACCTCTGGCGTGTGTTGGAAAACTTGCTCGGCAACGTCACCAAATATGCCCTGCCGGGATCCCGCGTATATATCGACATACTGAAAGGTGAAAGCACCGGCAGCATCGTCGTTAAAAACATTTCCAAAGAACCGCTGAACATCGATGCCGACACCTTAATGGAACGCTTTATGCGAGGCGATGTATCCCGCTACACCGAAGGGTCGGGTCTGGGTCTGGCCATCGCAAAGGATTTGATGCACCTGCAAAACGGTCACCTGAAGCTGTTTGTAGACGGAGATTTTTTTAAAGCAACCTGTATTCTCGATTTAAGCGAAAAAAAAACGGACGAACAACAAAGTGCAAAGACGCCGGAACAGCCCCTCCAATAGTGTTACATTAAAAGTAGAGTTATCAGAAAAAACGGACGGTTTAGAAACAGCGGCGTATGCCGAAAAGCTATAAGAGAGATCCGCTTAAATAGTTTGTTTGTCAGAAGCTTTACGTTTAAATTAAAAAACTCAAAAAAATAAAGAACGGTTTTAATGACGAAAGCCCCGCATTTATAGCGGGGCTTTTGTTTGGATTAATCCATTAATTTTTCTTCAAAGTAGGTATTAAACATATAGGTCGATGTAAAGGCGGGATCGGTTGCCAATTCGATGTGGGTGGTTATATTCGGTATGGCATCGCAAATGGCTGCTTCGGCTTTGGAGATGAGATACATCTGAGCACCCAAACCGGCACCGTTTCCGACGGAACGTACGGGGACGCCTTCAACTTTCGGAATTAAACCGATAAACTGGGCATTATCCACATCGATATAGTTACCGAAAGCACCGGCTAAAATAATTTCCGTTAACTCGGTCGGAGCGATACCGAAATTTTCAACCAGAAGCTTGCAACCGGTGTAAATGGCGGATTTTGCAAGTTGAACGGAACGAATATCTTTTTGAGAAATTAAAACTTCCCGATTGGTGGGAGATTCGTCGGCCGTTACCAAAGCAAAGGCTTTTTCGCCGCCTTCGAGAACACGCATTCTGTCCTTTAAGGGGTGGGCATCCAAGGCGTCATCTTTTATAAAATTGCCGCGTTTGGCAACAATACCTTCCCGGAACAAAACCGCAACGGCATCTACAATACCGGAACCGCAAATACCGATGGGGGCAACATCGCCAATAACCTGAACTTTTATGCGATTATCTTCGCAGCTTACCTTTTCAATGGCACCGGTGGTACCGCGCATACCCATGGTTAAGCCCGCGCCTTCAAGGGCGGGGCCGCAAGCGGTAGAGGATACAAAAAAGCGTTCGGAATTACCGACGGCAATTTCGCCGTTGGTACCCAGGTCAATCATTAAGCGGTTGTTGCCGTCTCTCGGCAAGTTCATTAATACCGCTGTGGTATCCGCTCCGACAAAGCTACCGAGTAGCGGCAAAAAGGTGTGCTTGCCCGCAGGGTTAATTCGGATGTTCAAGTCTTCGGCAGACAGTACTACCGTATCCGGAGAAAACCCCGTAAAAGGCGAAATTCCCAAATGCTTCGGATTGATTTTCATAAACAAATAGTGCATGGTGGAGTTGCCGCAGTACACGTTGTCGTAAATATGGTCGCGGGAGATGTCGGCTCTCTTACACAATGCGTCCACAATTTTGTTGATGGTGTCCATAATGGCGTCGTGCAGACGTTGGCGTTTTTCCTCGCCGGAACCTGCGGCATCAATCCTGGAGATGACATCGGCCCCGTAAGAGATTTGCTCGTTAAGTTGGGAGGCTTTATCCAACATAACGCCGGTCTTTAAGTCGAAAAGAAAACCGACTACGGTAGTTGTTCCGATATCAAAGGCAATGCCGTATAGTGGCATTTGTTCATCGGAGGGTACAAAGTCCACAATTTGGTCTTCATACATAACGATGTTAAGGTATTTATAGCCTTTCAGATGATACACCTCGGACAGCTTTATTAAGCTTGCGTAGCTTAATCTGCCGATGGGTTGGTCGATTAAACTGCGAATACGTTCCAAATCGTAACCGCACAAAGGGGTGACCAGATCTTTGTATAACAGCGAATAGACTTTGGTTTTGGGTTCGTGCTGAACACCTTCCAACAGGGTTTCTAAAATTTGTGAGTCGGAATTTTCGGGACTGACAAAAATTTTCATGTCTTCGGAAATTTCCGTCATACATCCCAACACTTCTTTAGTGACACCGTTTTCTTCAATATTAATTAAACATTTTTTGCATTTTCCTTTACCGCCGCAAACGAGGTTTAAAGGGTAGCCGGCAGCATCACAGGCTTCGGAGACCTTTGTCCCCTTGGGAAGGTCCAAGCCGATGTCCACCAACGGAAACAGTACATGCATAAGCGCTCCTTTCATCCGTCAACAGGATACAATCGTTTTATTTTAATATTATAATCTATTGTTCTTTATTATAATCTGAAATCATTTAAAAGACAAGAAATTATAAGGTTGCCGGCATTATACATGGAAGATAAATATTTTGTGCAAAAAAGTATCGGAATTTTATATTTTAATGGTAAAATGAAAAAATGTATTTAAAAAATATTTACTAAAAATAACAGGAAAAATTGGAGAATAATCGTCCTGTATTATGAGAAACTTTACTAATTTAAAAATGCGTTGACACTCGGATAAAAAGGTGATAACCTTTACTTACGTTATGTATATACAAGTGTGCAAAATGTTGATAGGAAAATAAAATCAGGAGGCAAGTTATGATAATAATTGGAGAAAAATTAAACGGTGCCATTCCGGTAGTTCAAAAGGCAATTCAGGAAAAGGACGACAATTTTATTCGTGAAAGAGCGATTGCTCAGGCGGAAGCCGGTGCAACTTATATCGACGTGTGTGCAGGTACCGCTCCGGAGATAGAATTGGAAACTTTAAAATGGATGATGGATATCGTACAGGAAGCGGTAGATACACCGCTATGTATCGATAGCCCGGATCCGGAAATTTTAAAGGCCGTTTTTCCGCTTTGCAAAAAACCCGGTTTGGTTAACTCCGTTTCCGGTGAAGGCAACAAACAGGAAGTATTATTCCCCTTGTTTAAAGATGCCGATCCCGCATGGGAATGCGTTATTATGACTTGTGACGATGCAGGTATTCCCAACACCGTCGAAAAAAAGGTCGAATTAACCAAAGAAATGGTTGAAAATGCAAAACAATACGGATTAACTCCGGACAGAATTCACATTGACCCCTGCGTAATGGCCTTATCTACAGACAACACTTCTTTCTTACACTTTAAAGATGAAATTGCGGCAATTCGTGAAATTTATCCGGACATTCATATTACTTCCGGTTTAAGTAATATTTCTTTCGGTTTGCCGGCACGTGCTTTGATGAACCAAAACTTTATGACCTTATCCATGTTTGTCGGAATGGATTCCGCCGTTATGGATCCCTTAAACAGAGATATGATGGGTGCGATTTACGCAACCACCGCATTAATGGGTAACGACCGCTTGTGCCGTAAATACAGCAAGGCGTTCCGTCAAGGAAAAATCGGTCCGATTAAAAAATAAGCGACTCTCTGTTATAACGGGTTCTTTTTAAAGGATTAAAGAAGACGAGTTGTCAGGTAACACTCGTCTTCTTTCTGAAAACAATACAAAAACAACACAACATCCGTGGCTGAAATGAAAACGTTACATATTAAAAACGGAGCTAAAAAGCAACTTAAGTACTATAATTTTTTATAAACTATATATAAACCCAAGGGTATATAAACCCAAGGGAATTGCCTTTATGGCAATTCAACTTATTACATTTCACAAATTGGAGGTAGACTATGGCATTTAAATCTGACATTGAAATCGCACAAGAGGTGCAACCGCAAGATATTCGCGAGATCGCGGCGAAACTGGATTTAAAAGAAGAAGATTTGGACTTATACGGTAAGTACAAGGCAAAAGTAGACTATAACTTACTCAATGTTCCAACCGATAAAAAACCGAAGTTAATTTTAACGACAGCCATCAACCCGACTCCGGCAGGCGAAGGTAAAACCACCACAACCATCGGTGTTGCCGACGCATTGTCAAAATTAGGGAAAAATACTTTAGTTGCATTGAGAGAGCCCTCTCTGGGACCGGTATTCGGTGTTAAAGGCGGGGCTGCCGGCGGCGGTTACGCACAAGTTGTACCGATGGAAGATATCAACCTTCACTTTACCGGCGACTTCCATGCAATCGGTGCGGCAAACAACTTATTGGCCGCTATGATCGACAATCACATTTACCAGGGCAATGATCTCAGAATCGATCCTAAAAAAGTAACATGGAGACGTTGCGTCGACATGAACGACCGTCAACTGAGAAACGTTGTCGACGGTTTAGGCAAAAAAACCGACGGTGTTGTCCGTGAAGACGGTTTCGACATTACCGTTGCTTCCGAAATTATGGCGGCATTCTGCCTGGCTTCCGATATTACGGACTTAAAAGAACGCATGGGACGCATTGTAGCCGGCTACAATTATGACGACGAACCGGTAACCGCAGCCGATTTAAAAGCAAACGGCGCTATGGCGGCTTTATTAAAAGACGCTTTAAAACCGAACCTGGTACAAACCCTCGAAGGGACACCCTCCTTTGTACACGGCGGACCTTTCGCCAACATCGCCCACGGTTGTAACTCCGTTATCGCAACCAAAATGGCATTACACTTTGCAGAAGACTTTGTCGTAACCGAAGGCGGTTTCGGTGCGGACTTGGGTGCGGAAAAATTCATCGACATTAAATGCCGTATGTCCGGCTTAGTGCCCGATGCCGTTATTATCGTTGCAACCATTAAAGCACTTAAATACAACGGCGGCGTTCCGAAAGATCAAGTAACGGAAGAAAACCTTGAAGCTTTGGAAAAAGGTTTACCGAACTTATTAAAACACGTAGAAAATATTACACAAGTGTATGGCTTACCGGCAGTTGTCGCCATTAACCGTTTCCATACCGATACCGACGCCGAATTAAAACTTGTCGAAGACAAATGTAAAGAATTAGGCGTTAACGTAGCCTTGTCCGAGGTTTGGGCAAAAGGCGGCGAAGGCGGTATCGAATTGGCGAACGAAGTTATCCGTCTTTGTGAAGAAGGTAAAAAAGATTTCCGCTTTGCATATGAAGACGAATTAAGTCTTAAAGAAAAAGTTGAAGCCATTGCAACCAAAATTTACGGTGCCGACGGTGTCGACTTTACAGCGGAAGCCGAAGCGGAATTTGCACGTCTTGAAAAATTGGGCTTCGGAAAATTGCCCGTATGTATGGCAAAAACCCAATACTCTCTGTCTGATGATCCCTCTAAATTGGGTCGTCCCACAGGTTTCAGAATTACGGTACGTAATGCCGTTATTTCCGCCGGTGCAGGCTTTGTTGTATGCTTAACCGGTGCCATCATGAAGATGCCCGGTCTTCCGAAAGTACCGGCAGCTGAAAAAATCAGCGTTGACGAACAAGGCGTTATTTCCGGCTTATTCTAACAGCAACCGATTTGAAAGAGGTGTCCATTGAACATATCTGAAAAAAAATGCACCGATTTTGTTGCACAACTCCATTCTAACGAGCCGGTACCCGGCGGTGGCGGTGCGGCCGCTTTGGTCGGTGCCATCGGTACGGCCCTGGGCGGTATGGTTGCCAGCTTAACCACCGGTAAAAAGAAATACGCACAATTTGAAGAAGACATTCAGCGTATACTGGGCGAAACGGAAAACCTGGAAAAACAATTACTTGAACTGATCGATAAGGATGCCGAAAATTTTGCACCCTTGGCAAAAGCCTACGGCCTTCCGAAGGAAACGGAAGAAGAAAAGGCACATAAAGCACAGGTTTTGGAAGAATGCACCAAGGTCGCCTGTCAAGCACCGATCGAAATTGTACGTCTCTGCTATAAGGCAATTTTAATTCACGAAGAACTGGTGGACAAAGGCTCCGCCCTTGCCATATCGGACGTTGCGTGCGGTGTTCAATGCTTAAAAGCGGCCCTGTATTGCGGCTGGGTGAACGTACTCATCAACATCAGTACCTTAAAAGATCAAGACTTTGTACAAAAAGTCGAAGACGAACTCAAACCGATGATTGCCGAAGGTGCAGCCCTTTGCGATCGAATTTTTGAAAAAGTAGAAAACCAACTATCGGCTTAAAAACACAACGGAGGAGCCAAGCTCCTCCGAACTTATAAAATGGAGGATATTGTGGGAGAATTAATTAAAGGTGCTCCGGTTGCGGAAGCCATCAGAGAAGAAATTAAAGCGGATGTAGAAATGTTAAGAGCCAAAGGCATTGCTCCTAAATTGGCTTTTATTCGTGTGGGTGCAAAAGGTCCGGATTTATCCTATGAAAAAGGTGCTACCAAAACCATGGGCATGTGCGATATCGACACGGAAGTTTTTGAACTGCCCGAAGATGTCACCGAAGAAGCATACATCGAAAAATTAAAAGAAGTCAATGCCCGTGAAGATATCCACGGTATTTTAACTTTCCGCCCCTTGCCGAGACATATCAGAGAAAGTGTTGTTAAACATGTTATCGATCCGGCAAAAGACGTGGATTGCTTTAACCCGATTAACATGGCAACGGTTGTAGAAGGTGACGATAACGGGTTTTTCCCCTGTACACCGGCAGCGGTCATTGAAATTTTAGACCACTATAAAGTAGATATTCAAGGCAAAAACGTAACGGTAATCGGTCACTCAAACGTTGTCGGAAAACCGGTATCTTTATTATTTTTAAACAGAAACGCGACGGTTACCACTTGCCATATCTTTACAAAAGACACTGCAGCCATGACTAAAGGTGCAGACATTGTTGTATCTGCGGCAGGTGTCCCTGCGTTGGTGAAACCGGAGCAGGTTGCTGACGGCGTAACTGTTATTGATGTCGGTATTAACTTTGTAGACGGCAAAATGTGTGGCGATGTCGACCCGGCGGTAGCGGATAAAGCAGGCATGATGACCCCCGTACCCGGCGGCGTCGGTGCGGTTACCAATACCGTTTTGGCAAAACACGTTGTTATTGCATGTAAAAGACAAAACAATCTATAAAAATTAAAGACCGGTACATATATGAGGCGTACCCGGTCTTTACGGCACTCAATATAATATGTCGGGGCTCCACCCAATATAAGGCAGAGCCTCGACGATTTTTAGAAGGCGAAGGAGTAAATAGCATGATTGTTTCTCAAAAGAAACCCTTTGAAGAAGTATTGTCATTTTTAGATGACGTTGAAACCGTCGTATTAACCGGCTGCGCCGACTGTGCGACACTTTGCAAAACCGGCGGAGAAGACGAAGTAGCCGAATTAAAGGCTGCACTGGAAGCGGAAGGCAAAAAAGTTCTGGGAACTAAAGTACTTACCACTTCCTGTAACTTACTTTTAAATAAAAAAGAACTCAAAGAACTTAAAGACCAAATTGCAGAGGCCGATGCGGTTATTTCCATGGCTTGCGGTGACGGTGTACAAACCGTTGCTAAAAACGTTAAAAAAAGAACATACCCCTCCAACGACACCATGTTTGTCGGAGAGACTGTTCGTCAAGGTGTTTTCCAGGAAATGTGTAAAACCTGCGGCGAATGCGTATTAGGCAGAACCGCTGCCATTTGCCCGATTACTCGTTGCGGAAAATCCCTGTTAAACGGTGCCTGCGGCGGATCGAAAGACGGAAAATGCGAAGTTATTCCGGAAAACGACTGTGCATGGATAGAAATCTACAAAAAACTAAAAGAAGAAGGCAAAGAAGCCGAACTGGAAGCCGTTCAACCCTTGCGTAACTATAAAGACAGAACATATCCGCAAACCGTCGACTTAAGAAAAAAGGCACAAAAAGGAGCATAAAAGATGAAAAGTAGATTACAACAATCCTTAGAAGCAGGTAAATTTACCGTCACATCGGAAATGGCTCCGCCGAAAGGAACCGATTTCAGTCATATTTTAGGCATTGCGGAAGACATTAAAGACCGTGTTGTCGCAGCCAATGTAACGGACTTCCAATCTGCAGCCGTTAAAGCATCTTCTTTAGGTATGTGTATCGAATTGGAAAGAATCGGCTTGGAACCCGTTTTACAAATGACCGGTCGCGACAGAAACAGAATCGCCATTCAAGGTGAAATGTTATCGGCGGGTCACTTCGGCGTTAAAAACCTTTTGGCTTTAACGGGAGACCATACCGTAGTCGGCGACAACCCGCAAGCGAAGCCTGTCTTTGAATTTGACTCCATCTCCATTCTTCAAGCGGCCGTTATCTTAAACGGCGGGGAAGACCTGGCAGGCAACCCCTTGGAAGGTGCGCCGAGTTTCTTCCTGGGTGCTTCCGTTACACCGGTATTTGACCCGGTCGATGTTCAACTCATGAAGATGCGTGCTAAAATAAAAGCGGGTGCAAAATTCTTCCAAACCCAAGGCGTATACGATGTCGAAACAATGAGAGAATTTAAAAAACAAACGGAAGGTATGGACTGCTACATTCTCGCCGGAATTATTCCCTTAAAATCTCCGGGAATGGCTCGTTTTATGAACAACAACGTACCGGGTATCCGTGTACCTGAAAGCTTAATTGAACGCTTATCCAAAGCGGAAAATAAAGAAGAAGAAGGTATCCGTATTTCCGGTGAATACATCGCTCAATTAAAAGATGAAGGCTTGTGTGACGGTGTTCACATCATGGCAATCGGTGCGGAACAAAATGTACCGAAAATATTGGATGTAGCCGGCCTGTAAGGTTCAAAGACTTTAGGCGACCGGCACCGAAAAACGCGTTGTGCCGTTTACGACGGGGCAACGCGTTTCAAGAATACAAAGGTGTCCAAGCCTGATCGGTTCTAAAGGAGATTAAATGAAAATTGTTGTAATAGGCGGTGGCCCGGGTGGCTACGAAGCGGGAATTTTAGCGGCAAAACTCGGTGCGGAGGTTACCGTTGTCGAGAAAGACGAATTGGGCGGTACTTGCTTGAACCGCGGCTGTATCCCCACTAAGGCGTTCCTTGCAAGTTCGGACACTCTGGAAGCCATTCAATCCGCAAAGGAATTCGGTATTAACCTTTCCGACGATATTACCGTTGACTACCCGGCGGTGGTCGCACGTAAAAACAGTATCCGCGATACCTTAATAAAAGGTATTCACGGACTGTTTAAAATGCATAATGTCGGCCTGGTAAAAGGTTTCGGCAAAATTGTCGATAAAAACACCGTCGAAGTAAAAAAAGAAGACGGCAGTATCGAAACCCTCGAAGCGGATAAAATAATCCTCGCGACAGGCTCCGTACCTGTTGCACCGGGCATGTTTAAATACGACGGCAAAAAAGTCATTACTTCCGATGAAGTGCTGGACTTGGAAGCTGTACCCGAATCCATGATTATTGTCGGTGGTGGCGTTATCGGTTGCGAAATCGGTCAATTCATGAGCAGAATGGGCTGTAAGGTTACCATTGTTGAAGCGCTCAGCCAAATCCTCCCCAACGAAGACGAAGATGTCTCCAAACAATTGGCAAGACAATTCAGAAGAGATAAAATTAAAGTAATGGCCGGTGTCGGTGTATCCGAAGTAACCGTCGGTGACAACGGCGTTAAAGCCGACCTTGCCAACGGAAAATCCGTAGAAGCGGAAATTATGTTGGTATCCATCGGCAGAAAAGGCTTTATTGATAACTTGGGTGCCCAGGATGCCGGGATCAAACTCGACGAAAGAGGCCGCATTGTTGTCAACGACAAAATGGAAACCTCCCTGGAAGGCGTCTACGCTATCGGCGATATCGTTGCTTCGCCCTTATTGGCTCATGTTGCCTCCAAAGAAGGCTTTGTTGCGGTTGAAAACGCCATGGGCGGCGACAAACGCATTTCTTATAAGGCCGTACCCGGTTGTGTTTACACCGACCCGGAAGTGGCCAGTGTCGGCTTGACCGAAGCGGCATGCGAGAAAAAAGGCATCACCTATAAAAAAGGTGAATTTGAATTCAGGGGCTTAGGAAAAGCCAAAGCCATCAATAAACTTAACGGCTTTACAAAAGTACTGGTCGACGAGCAGGACGTTATTATCGGGGCGGCGGTTGTCGGTCCTCATGCAACCGACCTTCTGGCGGAATTAACCTTAGCGGTACACCTCGGCTTAACCGCCGAACAAGTGGGCGATGCCATCCATCCGCACCCCTCCTTATCCGAAGGGCTCATGGAAGCATTGCACGACGTTCACGGTCGTTCCGTTCACAAGTAATGATTGAAAAACGCCCTTAATCGTGCTATATTGAGGGTAGATATCTCACAAGGAGTAAAATTATGAACATACCACAAAATTTAGTATACGATTCGGAACAACACCTTTGGTTTGCAATCGAAGACAACGTAGCCACCATCGGCATTACCGACTTTGCACAAGACAGCCTCGGTGACATTTTATTCGTAGAATTGCCGGAAGAAGATGACGAATTCGACAGAGGCGACGAATTTTCCGTTGTGGAATCCGCTAAAAAAGCCCAATCCCTCGAAGCGCCTTTTGCTTTTAAAGTATTGGAAGCCAACGAAGATCTGGACGACGAACCGGAAGCAATCAACGAAGACGCATACGCTAACTGGATTTTAAAAGTTCAAATTACCGATGACGACGGCGTCGAAGATTTAGTTTCCGCAGACGCATATCAGGAAGCGATTGCCGAATAATGAAAAAAACTATCGATTGCCATGTCCACTGTGCATTAGGTGGGGGGCATCGACTGACTAAAAACGATTTTATTCAAGATACGCCCGACAGACGACGGTATCTCACCGCCCTTGTCGGGCGTTATTTGTCTTTCGGTGTCAGCCGTGTGCGAGACGGCGGCGACCAATATGCTCTGAGTAAAGCCCTTGCACCCATCGCCCGGGATTCGGGTCTCCAATGGTTGACACCACACTTTGCTCTCTATAAAGACGGGTGTTACGGAAAATTTTTAGGCCGCCCCGTTTATAGCGGCAAACATGGCTTTCAATGTATTCGCGAGCTCAAAAAAGCCGGAGCCGATTTTATTAAATTGGTACACTCCGGAATGATGTCCTTGGAAGTGTACGGGCAAACCACCTCCGAGGGTTTTACCTTTCAGGAATTGAAAGACCTCATTGCCTGTGCACAGGATTGCGACCTTGCCACCATGGTACACGTCAACCTGCCCAAAGGTATTACCGAAGCGGCAACGGCGGGTGCAACCAGCATCGAACATGGTTACGGTATCGATGAAGACGCCATGTGGGCAATTTGCGACAATAATGCCACATGGGTACCGACTATGGCACCCTTTGCCAATATGGCGGCGGTTGACGATGACAACCCCGTAGCGGCGTACAGGCGAATGGTCGAAAAATACTATAAAAATCATCGAAAAGCCGTGGTGCGAGCGGAGGAAATCGGCGTAAAAATTGCCGCCGGCTCCGATACCGGTGCAACCGAAGTGGTACATGGTCAAGGCAGTCTCGATGAATGGCAATATTTGGCGGAGTGTGGTCTGTCGGAAGAAAAAATCTATCGACAATCGGAAAATTTAATGAATATCTTTCAAAAAAACATATAAAATAACGGTATTAAGAGCATAGGATAAGTAAATTGTCCTGTGCTTGTTTTTATCCGAAGGAGTATCGGATGAAAATCGTTTTTAAAATTGACCATACTGTAATAATAAAATTAAAAAATGCCCTTATGGAGGAAAAGCGATTTTGTATCAAATACCGAACAATTATTATTTCAAATTGAAAGAGAAACACGATGGGAAATCCATACATTGAAATCGACAAAAGCATATGGCCGAGAGTCATGCACGGTGCAATCTTAGAAACAGTATAGAACCGGCGTTTTGCATAACTTTTGAAACGAGGTAAAGACATTTAGGGAATACGTAGAAGAAAGGGGCCTGTCTTTTACACCGGCAATGGTATCTGCGATCTCCAAATGTGCCAATCAAATCGAAGCCTTTAAGTACCGTTTTCTCAACGGAAAAATTGTTTTATACGATAAAATCGATAGGGCATTTACCTATTTAAATCAAGAAACTAAATAACATCAACAGGAACTCAGTCCGTTGCTTGTGATGACCCTGTGATGAGATTGTGCTATAATTGAAGTATTATACTGAGGAGAAAAAGCATGGCGTTAGGAATTATAGGAATGAATATCTTCGGTGCCGCCATGGCGGCGGTCGCTGCACAAAAAGGAACCGAAGTGGTGTGTACGGATCTGGATGAAGAGATCGTTAAAGGCTTGGCGGAAGGCGAGCTTCCGGGTTACGAGAGAGGCCTCGAGGATCTCTTTAATTTCCATGCCCGAAACGGCTTAATATCCATTACCGAGAACTACAAAAAATGCATTGAAGAATCCTCGTTGCTGGTATTAACTTATGAAACCATCGAAAGAGATCAGTTGTCGCCGGATTTAGGTCCGGTGGAAAAGGGTATTCGTGCCGTGGGACGTTTTTTAAAAAAAGACACGGCAATTATACTGACCGGACTGTTGCCGCCGGGTACGGCGGAGACCATGGAAGCAATTCTTAACACCTGCCTCGAAGAAAGAGAGACAAAGGTAAAGGGCTACGTAGTCGCCGCACCCCAAAACTTACCCTACGGCCAAGTTCTGGATACCTTGGTTTCCAACCGACATTACACTTTCGGTTGTGATGACCCCCTGGCGATACAAAGGTTAATGACCGGGCTGGCTAAAAACGGCGTTAACCCGGCGGGTGTACAATTTTTAAACAGAAAAGAAACAGAACTCAATGCTTATTTAAAAATAATCTTGGACAAAACCGTCGCAGGATGTTTGCGTGAAATGATCCGACTGTCGGAGCACTTCGGTTGCGATACCGAACGGGTAATGGCATCCTTGGCAAACAATTGGCAAAAGCCCGATTTTACCCGTCCCGCATTACCCACAGGTACGCCGGAATCCCACAAGCTTAGAGAACTTGTAAACCTTGCGGCGGAAGACAGCGTACCCTTACCTTTGTTGGAGGGAACCGTCACGGAACAGGAGGCTCATGTTCTAAACCTGGTATCCCACATTCAAAAAAGCTTACCTCAAAAGCAAAATCGCCTACTGATTCTGGGCTTAACCCCCAACGGCGGTACCGACCAACTTCGGGACAGTCCGACTGTAGCTGTGATTAATGCCCTGGCGGATGAAGATACCTGCCTGGATATATTCTGTAAAGCGGAAATCACGCAACTGAAATGGCGGCTGTTTAAAAAAAGAGACGTTACCCGTTGTGTCGTAGACATCGATGATTTAAACAAAACCTATGACGCTTTGGTAATATTGGGACGCATCGAAGGTTTCGGAGCCGAGCCCCTTCAAACACTCGTCGAAACAAATCCCGACATGAAAGTCATCGATCCTTATAGGCTGTTCAAAGAAAAGAAAGGTATAATAAAGAACCGTTATTGTCCTTCGTGGATTTAATGTAAGGAGGTTTTCACCGTTTATGAAAATTAAAAAAGCAATTATTCCGGCGGCGGGATTGGGCACAAGATTTTTGCCCTTTACAAAATCGTCGCCCAAGGAAATGTTGCCCATTGTGGATAAACCGAGCATTCAATACATTGTGGAAGAAATAGTTGCATCGGGCATCGAAGAAATATTAATTATCCTCGGACGTAACAAGGAAAGCATTGTTGACTTTTTCGACAATAACCCCGAACTGGAATACCACTTGGCGGAAAAAAACAAATCAAAAGAATTAGAAATGTTAAAAGCCATCAACGATATGGCAAAGGTTTATATGGTTCGGCAAAAAAAGGCATTGGGTCTCGGTCATGCCGTGCTGTGCGGTAAAGAATTTGTCGGCAACGAACCCTTTGCGGTTGTACTGGGAGACGATGTGGTCTACAACCCGCAAAAGCCGGCACTGTCCCAATTGGTTGAGGTCTATGAACAAACCGGTCATTCGGTTATCGGTGTGCAACCGGTACCGAAAAAAGAGGTTAACAAATACGGTATTGTCGCCGGCGATAAGCTTTCTGAAAATACCATCGCAATTACCGATATGGTGGAAAAACCGTCCGTCGAAGACGCCCCCTCCAACTTTGCTATTTTGGGACGCTATGTCTTAACCCCCGCCATTTTTGAAATTCTGGAAAAAACAGACAAAGGTGCCGGTGGCGAAATACAATTAACCGACGGTATTAAAACCTTGCTGACCCGAGAAAAGGTAACGGCCTACGCCTTTGAGGGCAGACGTTACGACGTTGGCGACAAACAGGGTTATCTGGAAGCAACGGTGGAATACGCTTTGAGAAACCCGGAGCTGAAAACCGGATTCGAAAAATATTTAAAAGAATTGGTAACATCGTTTTGAAAGGAGAAAACCGTGAACTATCAAGAAAGTTATGAACTCTGGAAAAGTTTTCCCGACCTGGACATGGGCTTAAAAGCACAACTGGACGCCATGACCGATCCGACCGAAATAGAAGACGCCTTTTATGAAGACCTTCAATTCGGAACCGGCGGCATGCGCGGCAGAATCGGTGTCGGTACCAACCGGATGAATCGCTACATGGTTGCCAAAGCAACCAAAGGTCTCGGCCAATTTTTAACGGGATTGGATAAAACCAACCAGGAAAAAGGTGTAGTAATCAGCCACGATCCACGCAACATGTCATCGGAATTTGCCACCTATGCGGCTCGTGTTTTGGCGGCGATGGACATAAAGGTTTATTTATTTGAAAACTTGAGACCGACACCGGAACTTTCTTTTGCCGTACGCCACTTAAAAGCGGCAGGCGGCATTATGATTACGGCGTCCCACAACCCGAAAGAGTACAACGGCTACAAAGTTTACGGCTCCGACGGCGGACAAATGGTGGATACCCTTGCAAAAGGTCTGGTCGATGAAATTGCAGGTATTAAAGATTACTTAAATATCCCGATGGCGGATTACGATAAAGCAGTCGACAGCGGTCTGATTACTATTATCGGGGAAGAAGTCGACAAACCCTTTATCGAAGCGGTTAAAGAAATTGTCAAACCCAACCCGGGTGTAGATTTAAACGTCATTTACACGCCCATTCATGGAACGGGTAACATACCCGTGCGTCGTGCTCTAAAAGAATTGGGCTATGCCTGTACCGTTGTTCCGGAACAGGAAAAACCCGACGGTAACTTCCCTACAGTTGCGTACCCCAACCCGGAAGAAAAAGCCGTCTTTAATATAGCCATAGATATGGCGGAAAAACAGGATACGGACATCATCGTCGGTACCGATCCCGACTGCGACCGAGTCGGTGTGGCTTATAGAGACAATAAGGGCGAGTTTAAAACTCTTACCGGAAATCAAATCGGTGCACTGCTGGTCGATTACTATCTCAAAACCAGAACGGAATTACCTGACAATAAAGTTGTCATAAAAACCATTGTAACCTCGGAGCTGGGGGGTGTGGTTGCAAAAGCCAACGGTGCCGAAGTGATCGACGTGCTAACCGGTTTTAAATACATCGGCGAATGGATGAACAAGTTTGAAGAAACCGGCGAAAAAACCTTTGCTTTCGGTTACGAAGAAAGCTACGGTTATTTGGCGGGCAACTACGCCAGAGATAAAGATGCCGTGTTGGCATCCGCCCTTATTTGTGAGATGACCGCTTATTACAAACAAAAGGGTATGACCCTTTATGACGCTCTTTCAAAACTTTACGAAGTATACGGCTACTACATTGAAGGGATTCAATCCTTTACCATGGAGGGCATCGAAGGTCGACGTAAAATCGAAAAAATTATGGACAGCTTCCGATCCGTTTATTTTAAAGCGTTTGCCGATGCAAAACTGGTAACTTTCAACGACTACAAAATTTCGGAAAGTACGGATATGGAAATCGGAAAAAAATCAAACATTGATTTACCGTCTTCCAATGTTTTAAAATTTATTTTCAACGAAAACTCCTGGTATGCGTTACGTCCTTCAGGTACCGAGCCGAAACTTAAAATTTATTATTCCGTAACCGGTCGTTCAAAAGATAAAGCCGAAGAAAAAATGTACATTTTAAAAGCGGAAGTTAAAAAATTAATGGATGCTATCTAAAATCATATTGAAAAATAATAATACACCCCCGTTTCTTGGCAGTTATTTTAGAGAAATGGGGTGTTTAACGTTTAAAAACCGGGGCGACACCATGCAGAGCGGTTCACTCGACGGGATTTTACAAAGAACCCATCTATTTTTAAAATTTTTCTTGCAATCCTAATATGAATATGCTAGTATAATGAGGTATTTGTGCCGAAGTGATGGAACTGGCAGACTTGGCGGATTCAAAATCCGTTGGTAGCGATACCGTGTGGGTTCGAATCCCACCTTCGGCACCAGTTTTAGCAAATAAACCTTGAAACCTCCATAAATAGAGAGTTTCAGGGTTTTTTTATTTTTTACAAGCGAAGTTTTGCCCCTTTTTTACCTTTGTAAAAAGTTTATAGCTATTATTCCGTGTTTACTTTATCCAATATTTCGGCGACTTCCTCTTTTATCTTGACCGGGAGTTTTAACGAATTCAAAAATTGAGATCATCCAGAAGTTAAAATTCATATAAAAAGTAAATTTATGTAAAGAATACTTTAAAAGCATAGGGGGATAGCATGGTTTTTTAGGTAAAATTATGCTATCCGAGGGGTAATCATAAAAAAAGTGGTGCATCGGCGGTAGACGGATACAGATGCCCTGTAAAGGTTTAAAAACCGAATTTTAGATTGAAATAATGGTCCCGAAAGATAAAGTTGAGGAAGTGTTTATTTTAAAAACAACATTAGCGGTTAGCCTTATCAAAAAACTGTGATCATTGCTGACGTACTGTTTAGATGCCGACACAACGGAACGGATAAATGGTAAAGCCAAATGTGTCGGGATGAAAGTAGTTAAAAAAAGAAAGGGTAGTGAAAGATGAAAGTTGTGCAATCAACATGCAACTATTGTGCGATCGACTGTAATTTAGATTTTCATGTTCAAGACGGTAAGATCGTTTCGGTCGTACCAACCAAGGGCTATCCCGTCAATGACGGTTTTGCCTGCATTAAAGGGATTTCCCTTGACAGACAACAAACCGTCAATACAACCTCTCCGAGACCGAAGGTTAAGCAGGTCGACGGCAGTATGAAAGAAGTATCCTGGGATGAGGCGATGACCCATGTGGCTGATAAAATTACCGAAATTCAGAAAAAATACGGGAAAGAATCCGTTGCCGGAATTTCGACAGGGCAGTTAACCCTGGAAGAGTTTGCAATTTTCGGACATATGATGAGAAACCATCTGCAAGCTAATTTGGACGGAAACACCCGTTTGTGTATGGCGACAGCTGCGGTTGCCCACAACCAATCCTTTGGTTACGATGCCCCGGGCTTTACCTTGAGAGATTACGAACTCTCCGACAGAATTATTTTAATCGGTTCCAATCCCGTTGTGGCACACCCCATTATTTGGGACAGAATTCGCACCAAGTCGGAAGTGGCGGACAAAAAGCTGATTGTTATCGACCCCAGGGTTTCGGAAACGGCGGAACACGCCGATTACCACTACGCCATCAAAGGCAAGAGCGATTTGGTGCTTCTTTATACCGTCGCCAATGAATTAATTAAAAGAGATTGTCTGGATAAGGACTTTATTGCACAATCCACCAACAAATTTGAAGAGTTTAAGACTTTTGTTAAAAACTTCAGCCTGGAACGGGGAGCGGAAGCAACAGGTTTGGAACAAAAAGAAATTTTGGAATTGGTCGATTTAATTGCAACGGGCAAAAATGTATCCATGTGGTTTTGTATGGGTGTCAACCAGGGGTACGAGGCGGTCCGAACGGCTCAGGCCATTATTAACATCTGTTTAATGACAGGCAACATCGGTCGTCCGGGTACCGGCCCCAACTCGGTAACCGGTCAATGCAATGCCATGAGTTCCCGTTTATTTTCAAACACCACCTGTCTGTTCGGAGGTGGCGGCTTCGATGTGCAGACCCGTCGCGAAAGAGTGGCCGATGTGCTTGGTGTCGATCCGAGCTATCTGGCAAAAGGGACGACAAAACCCTACAATGCCATTATTGAAGGCATCAACAAAGGCGACATTAAAGCACTGTGGATTACATGTACCAATCCGAGACATTCTTGGACCAATAACGAAACTTTTAGAACCGCCATGGAAAAACTGGAGCTTTTTGTGGTTCAGGATATTTATGACACAACGGAAACGGCGGAAGGGGCGACGGTGTTTTTCCCTGCGGTATCGGGAATACGAAAAGAGGGCACCTACATTAACCTGGAACGACGTTTGTCACCCATGCGACAGGTATTGCCGAAGCCGGAAGACGGTCTCTCCGATTATGAAATTTTTCTGGGTGTGGCAAAAAAATTAGGCGTTCAAGGATTGGAAAAATGGCAAACACCTAAGGATGCTTTTGAACTAATGCGTGAGATGACCCGTGGTATGGCGTCCGACTTTACAGGAGTTGAGTGGGATGACTTAACCGACTCCAAGGGGATTCAATGGCCCTTCCCCGAGGGGACACAATTGGTGGAAGATCAAAGGCGTTTGTATGAAAACGGCAAGTTCTTTACACCGAACGGGCGTGCCAATTTTGTGTTTGAAGCACCGATGGCAAATCCCCTCCCCACAACGGACGCCTTTCCTTATATTTTAAACACCGGTCGCGGTTCGGTCGGTCAGTGGCATACCCAAACCCGCACCAAAGAAATCGCGCACGTGGAAGATGTCCGTGCACGGGAAGCTTACGTTTTAATTCATCCGAAATTGGCACAACAAGTAGGGGTTACCGAGGGAGAAAAGGTAAAAATCTACTCAATCAACGGGGAAGATGCCGTTTTTATTGCAAGGCTTACCGACAAGCAGCCCCTCGAAGAAATATACGCCCCGATTCACTACATTGAATGCAACAAGTTGACACCCTCCGTTTATGACCCGCACTCCAAGGAGCCTTCTTACAAGGCAACCCCGATTAGAGTAGAGAAAGCGTAGGTAAAAAATGGCTTATAAAAAAGCAAAAGAGCGTATTAAAATCGATCGCGACAAATGTATCGGCTGCCTGATGTGCGTGACCTCATGTAAAATTGCCCACGAAGCGAGTGACGCGAAAAACAGAGTGGTCATCGACTCTCAAAATAAAAATGCTCCGATATTTTGTCGCCAATGCGACCAACCGGAATGTGTATACGCCTGTATGACGGGTGCCATGCACCGCGACCCGGACAACGGTTATGTGGTTTACGATAAAGACCGCTGCGTATCCTGCTATATGTGTGTAATGAGTTGTCCCTACGGTGTACTCAAAGCGGATTCCGTCTATTTAAAAGAAATTCAAAAATGCAATATGTGTGTTCATCGTTCGGAAGACGGCAAACAAGCCAACCCCATGTGTGTTGAAAAATGCCCCATGGGTGCTATTAGCCTTGAGGAGGGAATGAAATGAGATATGTTGTTTTAGGATCTTCAGCTTCCGGACTTAATGCCATCCGTGAAATCAGAAACTACGATGATGCAGGAAAAATCACTTTGATTACCAAAGACAAAGAGGTTTATTCCCGTTGTATTCTACACAAATATTTATCCGGAGAAAAACAAATTGCAGACCTGTCTTTCGTTGAAAAAGACTTTATTGAACGCTACGGTGTGAGCTTACTGTTGGGCAGCACCGTAGAAAAAGTGGATGTCAATCAAAAAGAAGTTATTATCTCCGACGGAAACATTGTTCCCTACGACAAACTGCTCATCGCAACGGGGTCTACGCCGGTCAATCCGCCGGTTAAAAATCTGGACATTGCCAAAAACGTTATCGGTTTTAGAAATTTAGAAGATGCCGTTGCCTTAAAAGCCGCTGCAAAACAGGCCGAAAACATTGTCATTATGGGTGGCGGTCTGGTGGGGATCGATGTGTTGAGCGGTCTTGTGGAAAGCGGCATTACGAATATTTCTTTAATTGAAATGCAGGATCGTATCTTACCCATTCAATTGGATAAACGAAGTGCCGAAACCTACGAAAAAGCCTTTGAAAAACACGGCGTTCGTTTTTACCTTGGTTGCCTTGCCTCCGAAGTATCGGTAGATATCAACAACAACATTCAAAGTATTACGCTTAAAGACGGCAGAAAACTGCCTTGCGATTATTTGGTTGTGGCGGCAGGCGTTCGTTCGAATATTCAATTCATGGACAACACGGATATCGAAAGAACCCGAAGAGGTTTGGTGATCGATGATCAGGGCAAAACCTTCATTAAAGATATTTACGGTGCCGGCGACGTGTCGGGGCAAGGGCCGATATGGCCGGTTGCCGTTAAAAACGGTATTGTTGCGGGTGCCAATATGGCCGGTGTCCCAATGAAAATGACGGATTTTTTCGTATCCAAGTCAACCATGAATTATTTCGGTATTCCCACCATGTCTTTAGGGATACACACACCGGAGGACGACAGTTATACCGTGGATATCAAAGACGACGGACAAAATTACATGAAAATTATCCACAAAGACGGCAAAATTTATGGTGGCGTTGTTCAGAGGGACCTATCCTATGTCGGGATATTATTACAACTCATTAAAGACGAAATAGATATCGGTAAAGTTAAAAAACCGATTTTTAGTATCGACTATTCCGACTTTTTTAAAGTAACGGACGACCATCAATTTACATTTTAGAAAGAGGAAAGATAAATGACAGAGCGACTCAAACGACTACCTGTGCCTATTTTACCGACAATGGTCGGGGCGATCACCCTGTCCAATGTGTTAAGCGGCTTAGGCTTTACCGCAATCCGACCCTTTATGATGGGCATGGGAACGCTCATACTGGTACTGTATGTGATAAAAATAATTAAATACCCTCAAGTGGTTAAAAACGAATATCAACAGATGGTGCCTTCATCGCTATATGCCGGTTTTTTTATGGTGATGACGTTGCTGGGCTCCTTTTATGTCGATTACTCCTACGCTCTCGGAAAAACGTTGTGGTCTTTTGGACTTGCTATGCATGCCGTACATATCCTTGTTTTTACTTACCGTTTTATCCTGAAAGGACGGAGTTGGGAAACCACTTTGCCTTCCTGGTTTGTAACCTATAACGGAATGTTGGTAGGAGCGGTGATCGGTGCCAAAATGAACGAACCGGCCATTACGCAAGCCTTGGCTTATTTCGGAACCTTTACCTATATTGCGATTGTGCCCTTCCAACTGTACAAATTAAAAAAATACGGGTGTCCGCTTCCGGCTTTTCACACTCAGGCCATTCTATTGGCACCCTGTTCCTTGGCTTTTGTTGCTTTAATTAATTCGCAGGCAAAGGCACCCATCGGTTTGTTGTACTTTTTATATGTATGTATTTTGTTAACCCTGTGCTTTATCATCTACAAAACGCCGGAGTTTTTTGCCGTCCAATGGAATCCCGGCTATGCCGGTCTCACCTTTCCGATGGCCATCGGAAAGGTGGCATCGGGTGCCATGGCGAAACTGTTGGCAGAACAAGGCCATGCACAACTGGCGACGGTGGTGGGGCAAATACAATGGGTACAAATATTTTATACCACGGTATTTATCGGCTATGTCCTCATTAAGTTTAGAGGTATGTGGTTGAAAGCAGACGTAAAATTGGCGTCTTGTTACAAAGAGTTGGTTTAATCTCGGTGTGATTTAAGCTAAAATAAGAACATTCAGGGACAAAGCCCCTATCTCCGAAGTACGATTGAGAATAGGGGCTACATTTATAATGGAATTTGATGATTTTAAAACAAAGATTTTGATAGAGGTAAAAGTTGGAAGGTGTTATTTTAACGGGAGGACAAAGCCGCCGTATGGGTCGGGATAAAAAAGATTTGATTTATCGGGAAGAAAGTTTTATCCGACGCATTCGAAAGTCTCTCTTTGTATTGGACAGAGTGTGATTGTCCACAAGAGAGGAACAGGATGACGACAAAATTAAAGACCGCTACCGAAATTGCGGCCCTTTGGCGGGGATACATGCAGGGTTACTGACGGCAAAAAGTTCGGAAATTTTTGTAATAGCCTGTGACTTGCCCCTCATCGAAACCGAACATGTCCTTTATTTGATTGATGTTTATAAAAAGTCGGAAGCGGATATACTGGTTCCGAAAACCGACAGAATCCATCCCTTATGCGGCATTTATTCCAAAAATGTGTTGCACAAGATAGAAAGCTCTTTAAAACGAAGAGAATTAAAACTTCAAAAATTTTTATCGGAAACACAAACCGCCGTTATCAACATTACAGACCGTCACCTTCAAAAAGCGTTGGATATGAACATTAACACCGAAGAGGATTATTTAAAACTTATACAAACTACCTTAAATGAACAGCGTTAATAAAAGAAAAGATACCGACGACATTTATCGGATCGGTATTAAGTTAAGAAAGGAAAACTTATGAGAATAGCGGTTGAAGAAGCGACAAAAATCATTCAAGCAAATGTGCAGCCCTTACCCGGTCGAATGATGCCTCTTCACGAAGCCGTGGGCAGAATACTGGATGAGGCTGTTTGTGCAAAACAGGCACAACCACCCTTTAACCGTTCGCCCTACGACGGCTATGCCCTAAGGGCTTACGACAGCAAAGGTGCAACGAAAAACAATCCCGTTACCTTAAAAGTGGTGGGTAAAACCTTGGCGGGAAAACCGAGTTTCGTCACTATAAAGGCGGGGGAAGCTCTGCGCATTATGACAGGCGGTCCCATACCGGAAGGGGCGGACTGTGTCATCAAGCAGGAACTCACCGATCGGGGAGAACAATATGTCAAACTTTATGCCGAACTGCAACCCTACGAAAACTTTATACCGACAGGTGAAGACTATCAAAAAGGCGATGTTTTAGTAAAAAAAGGTACTTACATCGATGCGTCGGTAGCGGCTGTCATCGCCTCGGCGGGGGTTGCAAGGGTAAAGGCAATTCCGCTACCCTTAGTCGGTGTTCTGGCGACGGGTACCGAGTTACAGGAACTTGGACAAACACTTGAGCCGGGGCAAATTTACAACTCGAACTCCGAATATATTTGTGCCAAGCTGAAATTACTGGGCGTTCCATTTATTAATTTCGGACAAATTCGAGATGACTTCGATCAACTTAAAATAAAAATAAAAGAAGCCCTGGATCAGGTTGATTTTTTAATTACGACCGGCGGCGTTTCTGTCGGAGAGGCGGATTACATTCCGGACTTATTGGAAGAGCTTTTATCCGAGCAATATTTTCACGGTGTGCAAATGAAACCGGGCATGCCCGCTTTGTTTGCACGAAACAACAAGGCGTTTGTGTTGGCGTGTTCGGGCAATCCCTTTGCGGCCGTTGTAAATTTTGAGATATTGGGACGTGCAATCATCTCACATCTGTCCGCCAATCAACGGCTTCGCCCGGAAGCGGTACGTGCTTATCTGAAAGGCGGTTACCGTAAACGTCGACCGTTTCCGCGTTATATTAAGGCACGTTTGGAAGGCAATTATGCGACAGTTTGTAAAGATCAGAAAAACAGTCAAATAAAAAGTTTAATCGTCAATACGGTTTTGGCTGTTCTTCCTGCAGGGGAAGCCCCCCTGGGGGAAGAACAGCCGATTTCCTGCCTTAAATTGTAATCGGAATAACATGAGTAGACTTAAAATTTTAGCCGTATCGGGCGTAAAAAACTCGGGAAAAACAACCTTAATTGCACGGCTGTTGCCCCTCTTAAAAGAAAAAGGTTTAAAGGTTTCCGTTTTAAAACACGACGGACACAGTTTTAACCCCGAAAGAGAGGGAACAGATACAAAAACTTACTACGATTCGGGTGCTTACAGTTGGGGTATTTTTGATAACGGTAAATTTTCTTTCACTAAAAAGGAACGTGTCAATGCAGACCGATTATTTTCTTTATTTGAAGGGTCGGATCTGTTAATTTTAGAAGGTTTTAAACAAAGCGATTATCCCAAGCTGGAGTTAATCAGAAAAACAAACGGAGAAACCCCGGTCTGCAAATCGGAAACGGTTTTGGCCTATGTAACGGATTTTCCTCTTGAGCACTTTAAACCCGTCTTTTCTTTCGATGAATTAGAAGCACTTAGAGATTTTATTATAAAAAACGTCATAACTTAACCGATTGTAGCGGTTCGACTCTTTGTATTAAAGGGGCATTAAAATATTTTATGATTTTCAAGAAAAAACAGGTTTTTGTCGTGTATAGTAAAATCAACAATCAATAACAGGAGGATGTCGCTATGAAAATGTCTGTAATCTATTTTTCAAAATCCGGAAACACCAAAAAAATGGCGGAGGTTATTGCACAGGGTATGATGACGGTTGACGGAGTTCAAGCAAAAGCGTTTTCTGTCGATGAAATCGACACGGAATGGGCAAAGGAAAGTAAATGCTTAGTCTTCGGTACGCCGATTTATATGGCCTGTGTCGCCGAGCCCATGTACACGTGGTTACAAAAGTCTTGCGGCAAATTGGGGGTCGCGGGTAAAGTTGGCGGAGCTTTTGCAACGGCAAATTTTATTCACGGTGGTGGCGACTTGGGTATACGTACCATTTTAGATCACTTAATGACTTACGGTATGCTGACCTATTCCGGCGGTGCCGCCTGTGGGCAACCTTTTGTCCACTTGGGACCGGTTGCCATTAACAAAAAACTCGAAGAAAGCGAAGAAATTTTTAAGATTTACGGCCAACGTATGGCAGCTAAAACAATGGACCTGTTTCAATAGAAAAACCGATTATAACCTATCAAGCCCTTCACAATGACTGTGGAGGGTTTTATTATGCTTGGCTTACAACACCGCTTAACAAAAATAGTGTTGCTCATCAAAAACTGCTAAGCAATAAATATGCCGAATTAAGGAAATACGGCTATTTCCAAATTTTGTGATATAATATGTGGTGAAAAAGCAGGTTGAGGGAACACTATGAAATTAGGATTACAACTGGAAACAACACAAAAATTGGCCTTAACCCCGGAGCTTCGCCAAGGGATCGAAATTCTCCAAATGACAGCGATCGAGTTAAATCAAACCATCAACAAAGAGCTGCTTGAAAATCCTCTGTTGGAATTTACGGAAAGCCACAACGAACAACTGCCTGAAAGTGGCATTCAATGGGAGAATGTAGCTGTAGAGTATGACAACCGCGGCTATCAGGAGGGGTACGACTATTCTCGACCGGCACCGGATAATGACTATGATTTTCAAAAAATTTATAGTGAAGACATGAATCTGCATACCTATCTGACCTTTCAGTGGGAGATGTTGGCTGAAGATTTAGACGAAAGGCTGTCGACAATCGGCGAGAGTTTAATTGATGCCGTCGACAGCGACGGCTACTTGCGACAGTATACGGGTATCGTTGAACAATACGGAGAAGCGGACACCGAAAGGGCACTCGAAATTTTGCAAGGTCTGGATCCTGCAGGGGTCGGCGCCAGAACCGTTCAGGAATGTCTGTGGCTTCAATTAAAGGAAACGATTTACAATACACCGATTTACAAAGAACTGGTGAACGGTTACTTGGAAGACCTCGCTGAAAACCGTCTGGTAAAAATTCAGGAACGTTTAAAATTGGAAGAGGATGAACTCTTTCGCTTTAAACAATTTTTAACGGGGTTGGAACCCAGACCTGGCCTTATTTTTAAATCCGGAGAAAGGGTCAGTTACGTAGTACCCGATTGTTTTTTAACATGGGAGGGCGAAACGCCCGTAGTTCGCATTTCCGAAAACTCAACACCCAAACTTAAAATATCCAACCAATATCGGTCTATTTTGAGAGATCCCTTTGCCGATGAAAAAACAAAAAACTATGTCAAGGAACGGTTAAATAAAGCATTAATATTAATTAAAAACATAGAAAGCAGAAGAGAAACCTTAAAAAAAGTCATCACCCATATGGTGACGGTTCAAAAACAATTTTTTAAGGACGGTACCTTGGTTCCCTTAACCATGCAGGAAGTTGCCGATGGGATCGATATGCACGAATCCACCGTAAGCCGAGCGGTACGCGGCAAATATTTGCAAACGACCGGCGGGAGCATTGCCCTTAAAAGTTTATTTGTAAGAGGACTTGCTAAAGATAAAAGCGAAGTTTCCGTGGACAGTGTAAAAAAATCCATTGTCCAACTAATTAATGACGAAAACAAAGCAAAACCCTTAAGTGATGAAGCCATCACCCGCAACTTAAAAGAGCGGGGGATTGTTATTGCCCGGCGAACCGTAGCAAAATACAGAGAAGAGCTGGGGTTTTACGCTTCATCCAAGAGAAGAGTAAAAAAAAGTTAAGCATAAGATAAGATTGTGTTAAAAAGCAAAAAAACAATTGATATCTCTTATTGTGACGGTTATAATAAATACGTCCCGGCGGGACAACGAAAGGCTTGCAGGAGATGGGGGATATCATGATTGATGATAAAGTTGTACAGATACATAGACTAGTGTTACCTGAAATTAACCAATTAATGGACATGCGCTACAGCTTATTATCCACCGTTGCCGGTCAAGGTCCCATCGGTCGAAGATATTTAGCGCAAGTTATGGACATCAGCGAACGTCTGATTCGCAACGAGATCGAATTTTTACAAAAACAACGTTTAATAAAAGTAGGGCGTCAAGGTGTTGTTTTAACAGATTTCGGCAAAGAAATTGTTATAGAATTAAAAGAGATGCTCTATTATTATAACGGTCTCGAAAATTTGGAAAAAGAGTTGTGTGAGAAATTGCAGCTTGAAAAAGCGATGATTGTACCCGGTGATTCGGAAAGCAATCCTCAAGTGTTGCAATTTATGGGAGCTACCTGTTCCGAATATTTAAAAACTATTTTAAAAAACGGCGATGTCATGGCCATGAGCGGCGGTGCTTCCAGTGCTGCGGTGTCGGAACAAATGAAGGGCGGTTATTTTCCGGAAACCTATATCATACCGGCACGCGGCGGTATCGGGCGTTCTCATGCCACACAAGCCAACAACGTTGTTGCCGAGATGGCCATAAAACTACAGGCACAATACGACTTGTTGCACTTACCCGACAATATCGATAAAAAATTACTTGAAGCACTGAAAAATTATCCCGAAATTAAAGGGGTGTTTGATAAAATGCGTATGATCGACGTATTGGTATTCGGTATCGGACGGGCGGAAGACTTGGCCGAGTGGCGTAACCTCACGGAAGAGGAAAAACAGACCCTGGTCGATAAAAAAGCAGTTGGCGAAGCGTTCGGACTGTTTTTTAATATCAACGGCGAGGTCGTATCACCCTCCGGCAGTATCGGTATCAGCTTGGAGGACTATAAAGGTATCGGGCATGTAATAGCGGTGTCCGGCGGTGCCGCCAAGGCCGAGGCGATTATCGCCATTTCCAGAATACGGGAAAACTTGGCACTTGTCACCGACGAAAGTGCGGCAAAGGCAATTTTGCAAAAACTTAACTCTTAAAGGTTATAATATAAATTAAATTCACAATATGTAAAATTATTTGTTTCCAGGAGGTTTCAATATGTCAGTAAAAGTAGCAATTAATGGATTTGGTAGAATCGGTCGTTTGGCATTCAGACAAATGTTCGGTGCGGAAGGTTATGATATCGTGGCAATTAACGACTTGACCAGCCCGAAAATGTTAGCACATTTGTTAAAATACGATACGGCCCAAGGAAGATACCATTTAGCGGATAAAGTAGAAGTAAAAGAAAACGCCATTGTTGTAGACGGCGAAGAAATTATTATTTACGACAAGGCCGACCCGAAGGAATTGCCGTGGAAAGAACTGGGCGTTGACGTTGTGTTGGAATGTACCGGATTTTTTGCATCGAAAGAAAAAGCGTCGGCTCACATTGAAGCGGGTGCTAAAAAAGTGGTTATCTCCGCACCGGCAGGTAACGATTTGCCCACCATTGTTTTCGGTGTTAACGAAGATGTTTTAAAAGCGGACGATACCATTATTTCGGCGGCTTCCTGTACCACCAACTGCTTGGCACCCATGGCCAATACCTTAAACAAATTGGCTAAAATTAAAAAAGGTTATATGACCACCGTTCACGCATACACCGGCGATCAGATGACTCTGGACGGCCCCCATAGAAAAGGCGATTTAAGAAGAGCCCGTGCTGCGGCCGAAAATATTATTCCAAACTCTACCGGTGCGGCAAAAGCTATCGGCCTGGTTATTCCGGAATTAAACGGCTTGCTGGACGGTGCGGCACAAAGAGTACCGGTACCCACAGGTTCCTTAACGGAATTGGTTGCAGTGGTTGAAGCCAAAGTAACTGCGGAAGATGTCAACAAAGCCATGAAAGACGCCACCAACGATTCTTTCGGTTATACGGAAGAAGAATTGGTTTCCAGCGATATTGTCGGTATTACCTACGGTTCTCTTTTCGACGCAACCCAAACCAACGTCATGGACTTGGGCGACGGTCAAACATTGGTAAAATGTGTAGCATGGTATGACAACGAAGCATCCTACACCAGCCAAATGGTACGTGTCATTAAATACTTTGCAGAATTAGCATAACGAGAGAAAATCTGCCCAGGTGGATTTTGTAAAGGGGGGCATCCCCCTTTTTTATTTATCATGTCCGACCGTAAAAGCGGTGGTGTGATGAAAGATAGATTAAAGTCCGATGATATCATTTTTAAGAAGCGTGGAGGTAACGATGAAAAAAAATGTCAAAGATATCGATTTAAAAAATAAAAAAGTCATCATGCGAGTCGATTTTAACGTGCCCTTAAACGAACAAGGGGAAATAACCGACGACAAGCGTATTCAGGCGGCATTGCCGACCGTTCAATATGTATTGGAGCAAGGTGCCGCATTAATTTTAATGTCCCACCTGGGGCGACCGGATAACGCACCGGATCCTAAATATTCCCTGGAGCCCGTGGCAAAACGCTTAGGCGAACTCTTAAAACAAAACGTACTTTTTAACGATGACGGCGAAGTAGTCGGAGCAGTAACCCGAAAAACGGCGGAAGCTTTAAAACCCGGCGAGGTATTGTTGTTACAAAACACCCGATTCAGACCGGAAGAAAAGAAAAACAACCCCGAATTCTCCAAAGCTCTGGCGGATTTGGCGGAAATTTACGTAAACGATGCCTTCGGTTCCAGCCACAGAGCCCATGCCTCGACGGTGGGCGTTGCACAACACCTGCCGGCGGTATCCGGCTTTTTAATGGAAAAAGAACTGGATTTTATCGGAAAAGCTTTGGACAACCCCGAAAGACCTTTTGTTGCCATTTTAGGCGGTGCAAAGGTATCCGACAAAATCGGTGTTATCAACAATTTGTTAAATAAGGTGGATACGGTTATTATCGGCGGCGGTATGATGTTTACCTTCTACAAAGCCTTAAACAGAGAAGTCGGCACATCTTTATTGGAAGAAGACAAAGTAGCCCTGGCAAAAGAAATTATGGATAAAGCAAAAGAAAAGGGTGTTAAACTGCTGATACCCGTAGATGTTGTGGTATCGTCCGAATTTTCGGCCGACGGCGAACACATGACCGTTGATGCCGATAAAATGCCGGCGGAAAAAATGGGTCTGGACATCGGCGAAAAAACCGGAAAATTGTATGCCGAAATTATTAAAGATGCTAAAACCGTTATCTGGAACGGTCCCATGGGCGTTTTTGAATTTCCCGCCTATGCTAAGGGTACTCTGGCGGTAGCAAAAGCCATGGCGGAAAGCGATGCCACCACCATTATCGGCGGAGGCGACTCGGCGGCAGCGGTTAAACAATTGGGCTTTGAAAAAGCAATGAGCCATATTTCCACCGGCGGCGGTGCTTCCCTGGAATTTATGGAAGGCAAGGTACTGCCCGGTGTTGCAGTCTTACAAGATAAATAAGGAGAAAACTATGAGACGACCAATCATCGCGGGAAACTGGAAAATGCATAAGGATGCCAAGCAAACTTCAGCCCTTATCGAAGCGCTGAAACCCTTGATCAAAGACGCAAAAGCGGAAGTGGTTTTTTGCCCGACCTATGTCAACTTAAAGGATGCCGTAGCTCAAACTGAAGGCACCAATATCGGTATCGGGGCACAAAACATGCACTATGAAACCCAGGGGGCGTTTACCGGCGAAGTATCCGGTGAAATGCTTAAAGCCATCGGCGTCCAATACGTTGTGATCGGCCACAGCGAAAGAAGAGAATACTACAACGAAACCGACGAAGCCGTTAACTTAAAGGCGATTAAAGCTTTAAGCCTGGACTTAACACCGATTGTATGTTGCGGCGAAACCCTGGAGGAAAGAGAAGCGGGCAACGCTCAAACCAAGGTGGTCGGGCAAATTAAAGAAGGCTTAAAAAATATCGACGACATCACCAAAGTGGTCATTGCATACGAGCCCATTTGGGCGATCGGCACAGGTAAAACCGCCAGTAAAGAAGAAGCGGACGAAGCTTGCGGTTGGGTTCGACAAACCGTTGAGGACATGTACGGTAAAGAGGCGGCGGATGCCGTACGCGTGCAATACGGCGGTTCTGTTAAACCCGGCAACATTGCCGAACTCATGGCAATGGATAATATCGACGGTGCCCTGGTCGGCGGTGCCAGCCTCACCGAAGACTTTGCCAAAGTGGTTGTCTACGACTGAGCATCAACCCTTTAAACTTAAAAATTAATGTTGCAACAATCAATCCGACAGCTTCTTTGACAACAATTGCATTCTAAGAAGTACGGTTTGATTGTTGCAGCTTTACACCGATGAACCCGCTTTAAAGTTTCAGTTTAAAAACGTTGTGTAAAACGGGTGGGGTGAGGGATTAGAGTTGTAAAATAAATTTTTTTTATTTGTTCCGAGATAATTTATTTTACAGGATCTAAAGGATTCCCGTTGCAACAGAATTTACATACCAGATAGGAGACAATACGATGAGAGGACAATTAACCGCTTTAATTATTTTAGATGGTTACGGTTATACACCACATACCGAAGGCAATGCGATTTTAAAAGCACCCACACCCTTTTTAGATTTTTTCAGAGGCACCCAACCGACGGTGTTAATTGATGCCAGCGGTGAAGCGGTAGGTCTGCCCGAGGGGCAAATGGGCAACTCCGAAGTCGGGCATTTAAACTTAGGGGCCGGTCGAGTGGTTTATCAGGAGTTAACCAGAATTACCAAAGCCATTCGCACCGGAGAGTTTTTTAACAATACGGTTTTACGACAGGCAATGGCACAGGCAAAAGTAAACAACGGAGCACTACACTTAATGGGATTGGTTTCCGACGGCGGCGTCCATTCTTCCATGACCCACTTGTTTGGATTATTGGAGATGGCAAAACAAAACGGCTTACAGGACGTTTATGTCCATTGTTATATGGACGGCAGAGATACCCCGCCCACCTCCGGTGCAGGTTATCTGGCACAATTGGAAGCCAAAATGACAGAACTGGGCATCGGAGAAATCGCCACGATTTCGGGACGCTACTACGCAATGGATCGGGACAACCGCTGGGAGAGGATAGAGCAGGCCTACAATGCCCTGGTTATCGGAACGGGTCGCCGGGCGGAAACGGCAACAACGGCCATGGCGGCGGCTTATGCGAACGGCGAAACCGACGAATTTGTCGTCCCCACGATTGTTCAAACAAACAAAAATTCCCGTATTAAAGAAAACGATGCCGTTATTTTCTTTAACTTCCGACCGGACCGGGCACGTCAATTGACCCGTGTGTTTACGGAAAAAGGTTTTAACGTCTTTAATCGCAGCGGCGGGTTTGTACCTGTACACTTTGTTACCATGACCAATTACGACGCAACCCTAACCAATGTTGCCGTCGTCTATCCGCCGCAAACCGTCGACAACACCTTGGGTGAATATTTAAGCTCTTTAGGGGTTCGACAATTGCGTATCGCCGAAACGGAAAAGTACGCCCACGTTACATATTTCTTTAACGGCGGTATCGAAAAAATATATGACGGTGAAGACCGCATTCTGGTTCCTTCACCAAAGGTGGCAACCTACGACCTTAAGCCCGAAATGAGTGCCTACGAAGTAACCGAAGAAGTTTTAAAAGCTGTCGAATCGGACCGATACAAGTTAATTGTTTTAAACTATGCCAACCCCGACATGGTCGGGCATACCGGTATCGAAGAAGCGGCGGAAAAAGCTATTACAACAGTCGACCGCTGCACTTCCAAGGTCATAGAAGCTATTTTAAAAAAAGGTGGCAATGTGATTTTAACGGCAGATCACGGCAATGCGGAAAAAATGATTGACTACGAAACAAAAAAAACGTGGACGGCACATACCACCAATCAGGTTCAATGTACGGTAGCCGGTTTGGGGGCCGTTACATTGAGAGAAGGGGGCAGCCTTGCCGATATCGCACCCACCATTTTAGACCTGTTGGACATAAACGTACCCGCAGAAATGACAGGTAAATCGTTAATCCGATAGAATAAATAAAATAAACCTGTAAATTTTTTGAAAATGTCCCGGCTTGCCGGGACATTTGCGTATTGAAATCACATAAAGTCTATGTTAATATCTGTAATATGATTAGATTCGGAGGTGAAAATTTGAGCACATTCTTTATCATTTTACTGGTTATTTCTTCTTTTACTCTGATAACCGGTATCTTGATGTCTCAGCCAAGTACCGGCGGTATGGGTGCCATCGAAGGTGGTGCACAGAGCCTATTTGGTAACAAAAGAAAACAAGGAAAAGAGGCTATGTTGGCCAATGTAACCAAAATTTCCGCTATTGTTTTTATGTTGTCGGCATTTTTATGTAATCTCGTATAGGAAGAAAAGAAAGGAAGAATAAATGGAATTATATATTGCCCCTGTTATCGGGGTTTTAAGTTTGCTTTTCGCATTCTACTATGCAGGAAAAGTAAACAAAGTGGACCCCGGTACCGATCGAATGAAAGAGCTGGCCTCTTATATTCATGAAGGCGCGATGGCGTTCTTATCCAGAGAATATAAAATTCTTGTTGTTTTTGTTGTTATTCTCGCTGTTGTATTAGCCGTAACCCCCGGTTTAGGTTGGAAAACCGCCCTGTGCTTTATACTGGGTGCCGTGTTTTCAGTGTTGGCCGGCTACTTCGGAATGGACGTGGCAACCAAAGCCAACGTACGTACGGCCAATGCCGCAAAAGAAAGCGGTATGAACAAAGCATTGGCAACAGCCTTTTCCGGCGGTGCCGTTATGGGTTTAAGTGTTGTCGGTCTGGGTTTGCTCGGATTAGGTATTGTTTATTTTCTTTTTAAAGACCCGGCTATTATTACAGGCTTCGGCTTAGGTGCCTCCTCCATCGCATTGTTCGGTCGTGTCGGCGGCGGTATTTATACCAAGGCGGCGGATGTCGGTGCGGATTTGGTCGGTAAAGTTGAAGCCGGTATCCCGGAAGACGACCCGAGAAACCCTGCGGTTATCGCAGACAACGTTGGTGATAACGTCGGTGACGTTGCCGGTATGGGTTCCGACTTATATGAATCCTATGTCGGTTCCATTATATCCGCCGTTACTTTGGGCTCCGTTATATTTACCGACGGCAGAGGTATTTTCTTTCCGTTTTTCCTGGCAGCGATCGGTATTGTATCTTCTATTATCGGAACGTTTTTTGTAAAAGGTAAAGAGGGCGGTAACCCCCAAAAATCCTTAAATTTGGGTACCTATGCTTCCAGTGCCATTATGCTGGTTGCTACCTACTTCCTGTCCAGCAAAATGATGGGCAGCATTTATCCGTTTGTAGCTATTTTGTCCGGCTTGGTATCCGGTCTTATTATCGGCTCTATCACCGAATACTATACCTCCGATTCTTATAAACCTGTAAAACATATTGCTCAACAATCCGAAACTGGTGCGGCAACCACCATTATCTCCGGTTTGGCTGTCGGTATGCGCTCGACCGCATTGCCCATTATTGTTATTGCCGTTGCCATTTTTGCCGCGTACAAATCCGGTGCGGCTTACTTACCGGGTAACCCCGGCGGTGGCGGACTTTTCGGTATTGCTTTATCCGCAGTCGGCATGTTGTCCACTTGCGGTATGACCATTGCCGTTGATGCTTACGGTCCCATTGCCGACAATGCCGGCGGTATCGCGGAAATGGCGGAATTACCGGACAGCGTACGTGAAATTACAGACCAGTTAGACTCCGTCGGAAACACCACTGCGGCGATCGGTAAAGGCTTTGCGATCGGTTCTGCAGCATTAACCGCTCTTGGTTTATTTGCTTCCTATGCGTCAACCGTGCAATTGTCTCAAATTTCTTTATTAGACCCCTTGGTGATTATGGGCTTGTTGATCGGTGCCATGTTACCCTACATGTTCTCCGCGATGACAATGGAAGCCGTTGGTGATGCGGCAAACGATATGATCGAAGAAGTGCGTCGTCAGTTCAGAGAAAAACCGGGTATCATGGAAGGTACGGATAAACCCGACTATGCCCGTTGTGTTGATATCTCCACCTCTGCGGCTTTAAAGAAAATGATTGCCCCCGGCTTAATGGCGGTTATTGCGCCTTTAGCCATCGGCATGATTTTAGGTTCCGAAGCCTTAGGCGGATTGTTGGCAGGTTCTTTAGCAACCGGTGTGTTGGTGGCCATTCAAATGTCCAACTCCGGCGGTGCCTGGGACAACGCTAAAAAATACATTGAATCTGGTGCCCACGGTGGAAAAGGTTCTGAAGCCCACATTGCGGCGGTTGTCGGTGATACCGTCGGTGACCCCTACAAAGATACATCCGGGCCGTCTATCAATATATTAATTAAATTAATGACCATTGTTGCCTTGGTATTTGCCCCGCTATTCATGTGAGCTTAGACTAAGCCACGCAAGGTTGGTTGATAAAAGGTCGTTGTGTTTGCGCAAAAGAGCTTCCCATTAACGAAGAGCTTAAAAGGCGTGACCGTAAATGAGTCTCCTGTAGGAGACGAACGCGGTTACGCCTTTTCTTTTTGAGAAATAAAAAGAACGCGTGGTTTAGAGAGTTTGAATGCTTTCCCTGATGAGGGAGTAATGAAAATAGAAAAAATACCGAAAGCAATTGTCGAAAAGCAATCACCGGAAGTGGCGCCGTAAGCGATGTGCCTTAACGAGCAACGGTATTGCGGCAGCGGCCGCCCGGTGTCGGAGCCATCGCCGTAATATAAAACCGACCCGTCGGGTAAGGTGAAGTGTTTATCTTTAAACCCTTTTTATGTCCGATTTTTTTCATAAAAATTTTGTCGGCATGGTCGTAATTAAATTACGATAGGCATAAAGCCTCAAACCGGCACCCGGTAATAGTAAGACGTTTTACAGGACGATGCCTATTTTTTTTTGCCGATATTTTTATTGTTTTTTTCATCATAGCGCCTTAGAGATCATACAATTCGCGATACTTTGATTATATGTTGTTATGGAAAAATATAAAAGAGGATTTAGATTAAGCCTTTGAAAATTAAAGGGTTCTTTACTTTTTTCTTAAATTTAAACGGTAATGGGTTATAATAATAGTATCAAGTAAAACTTTTAAGGAGCATTTATGAACAAACCTGCCCGAAAAAGCCTGATCGTTATCATTGCCGTTTTAGCAATTATCGGTTTGGTTTATTATTTAAATACTTTTTATATCCAATGGATTTGGTTTAAAAAATTAGGATATTTGGATATCTATTTAAAGGAATTAACGACAAAAGTAACGTTGTTTATCATAACATTTTTTGTTGCTTTTGTTTTAATTACGCTTTACAGTATTTTTTTAAAAAAGACAACACCGAATTTAATTGTTGAAGATCCGACAGCAAAAAAGACTCGGTGGCGTTGGTTAATTCCCGGATTCGGTGCTTTTTTTACCGCGACGGTTGTCAGCCGCAACCTTTGGCTAAAATGGTTGCGTTTCAGCAACGGGACGGCTTTCGGAAAGTCGGACCCGTTATTTGACAGGGATATCGGTTTTTACTTTTTTGAGTTGGCTTTTTATCAGGAACTATATCGCGTTGTCCTGGTGTTATTTACGCTGGGCGCAACCGTTTCGATGATTTATTTGGGCATTCGCCATTACCGTTACGTGGCGTCGGTTTATGACGGCGCTACGGATTTTAAAAGCGGTTTCGGCATATTGGGTATCGCCAAACGCTTTATACTTGCCATATCCAAGCCCTTGTCTCTTTACATCGGTACGTTCTTTTTATTGTTGACTGTCGGTTTGATATTAAGACGCTTTGAATTTGTATACGGTGGTACGGGTATGGTTTACGGAGCCGGTGCCGCGGATATTACGATCGGGTTAAACGTTTTGACCTTGGCAACGGTGCTGTCCGCACTGTCCGCACTTTTCACCTATGCCTCTGCTCTGTTAAAGAGAAAATACTTGTTGGTACTACCCCCTTTGTTGATGGCGGGGTTGTTATTTTCGGGAACGTTGTTACAAAGCGCCTATCAATACGCCTTTGTCAACCCGGATCAATTTTCGAAGGAACAAAAATATTTAGAAAAAAACATTCATGCCACCAGAGAATCCTACGGGTTGGACCGGGTGGAGATAAAAGAATTTTCACCGACCCAACAGATAACCGCGGCGGATATTTTGGAGAATTCGGAAACCGTGGAAAACATTCCCATTAACGACCGTAACCCGACGCAAGATATGTACAACTCCATTCAGGGTATTCGCAACTACTACACTTTCGGCGATGTGGATGTCGACCGCTATCACATTGACGGTACCTATACCCAAGTTTTTTTAGGCAGCCGAGAAATTAATACCGATGCCTTGCCCGACGATGCAAAAACATGGGTCAACAAGCATTTAAAATACACCCACGGCTTCGGTGTTGCCATGTCTCCGGTTAATAAAACCAACGATGTGGGGCAACCGGAGTTATTAATTAAGGACATTCCGCCGCAAACGGAATACGTCGCCCTGGATATCGAAGAACCCAGAATTTATTTCGGAGAGGAAGATTACGAATACGTTGTCGTTAACGCTAAGAGTCCGGAGTTCGATTATCCCTCCGGGGGTGATAACCAGGAGGTCTATTACAAAGGTAACGGCGGCATCGAGTTGAACCTTATTAATCGACTGGCTTTTGCACTGTATTACAGAAGCCCCGAATTGCTCTTAAGTCCGCAGGTTACCTTCGACAGCAAAATTTTAATCAACCGCAATGTGATGTCCAGGGTTCAAACTGTTGCCCCCTTTTTAGAATACGACGAAGATCCCTATATGACCATTGCCGACGGCAAATTGTATTGGATTATCGATGCCTTTGTGGTGGATAACCGCTACCCCTATGCAACGCCCTTCAACAAAGTAACGAAAAACAATTACGTGCAAAACTCCGTCAAAGTTATTGTCGACGCCTACGACGGAACGGTGACATTTTATAAAATGCACGACGAACCGCTCATAGAAACCTACAGCAAAATTTATCCGACATTTGTTAAAGACATTTCGGAAATGCCGGAGTCCTTACGTGCCCACATCCGTTATTCCAAAAAATTGTTTGACATTCAAACGGATATTTATAAAACCTATCATATGAAAAACCCTCAGGTGTTTTACAACCTGGAAGACCAATGGGAGACGGCAACCCAACTCTACGGACCGGATAAGGAAAAACTTCCCGTAGAATCCTCCTACATTATTATGAAATTGCCGGAAAGAGATACGGAATTCATGTTGATGACCGTTTTTACGCCTCGCAACAAAGACAATATGATTGCCTGGATGGCCGGCGTATCCGACGGGGAGGATTATGGGAAAATGGTATTATACCAATTTCCCAAACAGCAACTGGTTTACGGTCCCATGCAAATTGAACAGCGAATGGATCAAAATTCGGTTATCTCTTCACAATTAACACTTTTAGGACAGCAAGGGTCACGGGTACTTCGGGGCAACATGATGACCATTCCCATCGAGGATGCCGTTCTTTACGTCGAACCGATTTATATTCAGTCCAGTGCCGAGGGCAACCACCTGCCGGAGGTAAAAAAAGTGGTTGTCGGCTATCGGGACAAGGTGGTTATGGCGGATTCTTTAAACGAAGCTCTGGCACAAATTTTTACGGATTATACAGAAGGTGAAACGGGTACGCCTGTTGCACCGCCGCCGCCTCCGTTACCGACAGATACCGAAACTAAACAACGTATCGATGCGGCAAACAAAGCTTTTGAGGAAGCTCGAAAAGCACAACAAGCGGGGGATTGGACAACCTACGGGGAACAATTAAAGGAATTGGAGCGATTGTTAAAAGAATTGCAGAACAACCGTTAATCGAACTAAGTGACGGGATGAAGACCGCTTTAACAGAAATAGCAAGAATTTAACGGAAATCGGCTTGACAATTTAAAAAGCCGAATTTATAATAGCAGTTAATAAACCTGAGATTCAGAGTGAGTAACCTTTAACCAATCTGATAGAGAGCCCTTGGGTGGTGGAAAAGGGCAGAAGCATTAAAGGCGAATGGGCTGATGAGGGCAAGCGGAACTTAAGTATGCGCGCCGGAGAAGGCACTCCGTCAACAAAGCCGGCATGTGATGGCATGCGTAAGCGGGTGTAGCATTCTACACCAAGCCGGGTGGCACCGCAGGAGATTTATAACGCTCCTGTCCCAGCATTTTATTACTGGGACAGGAGCGTTTTTTACGTTTCTTCCCAAATAAAAGGAGCAACGATGAAAAAAATTAAAACACCCAATCGTTTAATGCTTGAAGAAGCGACGATACCCAAGCAATGGTACAATATACGAGCGGACATGAAAAAGAAACCGGCACCTCTCTTGATGCCGAAAACCGAAACACCGGCAACATTACAGGATTTGGAGCCGATTTTTTGTACAGAGTTGGCAAAGCAGGAACTCAACACGACCGATGCGTGGATTGACATCCCCGATGAGGTGTACGCTTACTACCAAACGTTTAGACCCTCGCCGGTGATTCGTGCCTATCGCCTGGAAAAGGCCTTGGGGACACCGGCAAACATTTACTATAAATTTGAAGGCAACAATACCTCCGGCAGCCATAAGCTTAACTCGGCCGTTGCACAAGCTTACTACGCAAAGGCACAGGGACTAAAAGGTCTAACAACCGAAACCGGTGCCGGACAATGGGGAACGGCACTGGCCATGGCCTGTGCCCACTTCGGGTTGGAATGTCATGTGTACATGGTAAAGGCCTCCTACGAGCAAAAACCCTATCGTCGGGAAGTGATGCGTACCTACGGTGCCCGTGTCACTCCCTCGCCTTCGAACACTACCGATATCGGCAAAAAGATTTTAGAAGAACATCCGGGAACCGGCGGATCCTTAGGTTGTGCTATTTCCGAAGCGGTTGAAACCGCCGTCCGTCATTCGGGTTATCGTTATTCTTTGGGATCGGTGCTCAACCAAGTGGTTTTACATCAATCGATTATCGGTCTGGAATCCAAAGCGGCGTTGGATGCCTACGGCATTGTGCCGGATATTATCGTCGGGTGTGCCGGCGGCGGATCCAACCTGGTGGGACTTGTAGCCCCCTTTGCCGGCGAAATGTTAAGAGGCGAAAAATCGTACCGACTTGTTGCCGTCGAGCCTGCATCCTGCCCCTCCATGACTCGGGGGGATTACCGTTACGATTACAGCGACACGGGCAATATCTGTCCCATGGTTAAAATGTACACTTTGGGATCCAACTTTATACCCTCGCCGGATCATGCGGGCGGTTTACGCTACCACGGCATGAACCCCGTTCTCTCCGAATTGTATCGGGAGGGTTTTATAGAAGCCCGTGCCTATCTGCAAAGCGAAGTGTTTAAAGCGGGGCAAACCTTTGCCCGGGTGGAAGGGTTGCTGCCCGCACCGGAAAGCAGCCATGCCATTTTAGGGGCGATGCGGGAAGCCTTGTATTGCAAAAAAACCGGAGAGTCGAAAACTATTTTATTCGGCTTGACCGGTACCGGCTATTTTGATATGGCGGCTTATCAAAAATACAACGACGGCAATATTATGGACTTTGTACCTACCGACGAAGATATTCAACAATCATTAAACCGATTACCGAAAATAAATTTTTAACAGAAAGTGAGAAATGAAATGAAAAAGAAGATGTTAGGTTTTGTTGCAGGCATATTGGCAGTGACCTTATTGGCCGGTTGTGGCGGCAACACCGCAAAAGATAACGATGCGAAAACGGCTTCGGGCATTCCTACCGTCGGTGTGATTCAATACGCACCCCACCCCTCCCTGGACAATTGCTATGAAGGATTTTTAGAGGGGTTGGCGGAAAGCGGCCTCGATAAAGATGCCGTAAAAATTGATTTTCAAAATGCTCAGGGCGATATCGCCAACAGCGACATGATGGCAAAAAATATGGTCTCCAACAATGTGGATATGGTTGTGGGAATTGCAACACCGGCGGCAATGTCGGCTTATGCCGCATCGAAAGATCAGGGAATTCCCGTCGTATTTACGGCGGTGTCCGACCCTATGGCGGCGGGCATCGTACAAGACATGGCAAAGTCCGGAACCAATGCCGTCGGCTCGTCGGACGTATTGCCTCTGGAACAACAAATGCAAATGATTCGGGAGTTTTTGCCGGAAGGTAAAAAAATCGGCATTTTGTACACCACCAGCGAACCGAACTCCGTTTCTCATTTAAATAAATTTAAAGAACTGGCACCGAAATATAACTTTGAAATTGTAGAAGTCGGCATCACCAACGCATCGGAAGTTGCCGGCGGTGCACAGGCCCTGGTTGCCAAAGGGGTTGATTGTATCAATAATTTTACCGACAATAATGTGGTGAACAATTTAAACTCCGTTTTACAGGCGGCGGAAAAGGCGAACATACCGGTTTTCGGAAGCGAAATCGAACAAGTTAAAAACGGCTGTATGGCATCGGAAAGTATCGATTATATTGCATTGGGACGGGAAACCGGACGGATGGCGGCAAAAATTTTAAAGGGCGAAGCCAAACCGCAAGAGATGGCCGTTTTTGAAGTGCAGGAGAGCACGCCGGTTTACAACAAAACGGTAATGGAAAAATTGGGTATCGCCCTGCCTGAAGCACTCAAAGACGCTCAAACGGTTCAATAAGACATTAAGGAAATTAAAATGGGAATTTTAGGCAATCTGACCGTTAATGTTTTAGAAGAAGGGTTTATTTATGGCATTATGGCTTTAGGGGTCTACATCACCTATTCGGTTTTATCCTTTCCGGATTTGTCCGTCGACGGAACCTTTCCTCTGGGCATGTGCTTTGCGGCGATGTGTATAACCGCAGGGGTAAACCCCTGGTTGACCTGTGTATTGACCTTTATGGTCGGATGTCTTGCCGGTGCGGTCACCGGTTTTCTACATGTCAAACTCAAAATTACGGACTTGCTATCAGGAATCCTTGTCATGACGGGACTTTGGAGTATTAACCTGGTTTTAACCGGCGGTGCCGCCGTTTTGCCTTTTTACAACAAGCCGACAATTTTTAATTCGGGCCCGGGCAGTCTTTTGCCCTTGAGCTTTCGTGTGATGATCGTTTCATTTTTAATAGTGGTGGTGGTTAAATTGGCCATCGACGGATTTTTAAAAAGCAAAGCCGGTCTTTTACTGCGTGCTACGGGAGATAACAACCGCTTTGTTGTATCCTTGGCACAAAACCCCGGTAAGATGAAAGTCATCGGTTTGATGATCGGCAACGGGTGTACCGCTTTGGCGGGTTGTGTCCTCTCTCAACAAACGGAATCCGCCAATGTAACCGGCGGAACGGGTATGGTGGTCATGGCGTTGGCTTCGGTCATTATCGGCACCAATTTATTCGGCAGGCTATCCTTTTTAAAGGCGACCACTGCGGTGATATTCGGGGCGGTGACCTACAAAGCTTGTTTATCCATAGCCATGCAAGTCGGTTTACCGACCAATTATTTAAAATTATTGATGGCGGTTCTATTTACCGTCGCCTTGGTTTCCAGCAGAGTCTACAGAAAGGAAGACAGTTGATGAAAAAACAACCGATTGTTCGTATGGTGGGTATCGACAAAACATTTAACGTCGGTACCGTCAACGAAATGCTTCTTTTTAGAAACTTTAATCTGGACGTAACGGCAGGAGAATTTGTTTCCGTCGTGGGCAGCAACGGCTCGGGAAAAACAACGATGCTAAATATTTTATGTGGCTCTGTCAAACCCGATGCAGGCGATATTTACGTTAAGGAAAAAAATATCACCGATCTGACGGAACACCAACATTCCAAATTTATCGGGCGGGTTTACCAAAACCCGGCAATGGGGACTTGCCCCTCCATGACTATTTTAGAAAATATGTCCTTGGCGGATAATAAGGGCAAGGTGTTTGCTTTAACACCCGGTGTTAACAAAAAGCGAATGGATTTTTACAAAAGCCAATTGGAGCTTTTAAAGATGGGGTTGGAAAATCAAATGGATACGCCGGTTAAAAACCTTTCCGGCGGTCAACGACAGGCCCTATCCCTGTTAATTGCCACCATGACTGAAATCGACTTGCTGATATTAGATGAACACACCGCCGCATTGGATCCGAAATCCGCCGATAACGTCATGGAACTGACCCACCGATTTGTTCGGGAAAAAAAATTAACCACCCTGATGGTGACCCACAACTTACGTTTTGCCGTTAACTACGGCGATCGATTGATGATGATGCATCGAGGTCAGATTGTTATGGATTTAAATGAAAAAGACAAACAAAAAATACAAATCCGCGACTTAACCGGTAAGTTTAACGAAATATCCATAGAAGACGGTTGTTAAGGTGTATGAGATATAAAAAATACGAAAAACACATAAAAAGTCTCCCGTTGAGTGTCGGCACTCGGCGGGAGACTTTTTATGTGTTTGTATATGGCGTGCCCGAGCAACGCTTCGCTTAAACGTGGTTTCACGGGGCTGTTGTATGGGGTTGGCGTTGCGGTTTGTGCTGTTCCTTACAGTTCCGTCGAACCGTGTAAGAGCCAAAACGGGCGATTTGCCCCAAAGGCTACACGTCTTGTTTTTTATTAATTTTCGGGGGGTGACGAGGGTGCAACCTCGGGTATTAGAACCGACAGGTAGTGGACGGCGCCACGAAGTCCCGTAGCTAAAGAAGGGATACAATGTAACAGCGGTTGCCGAGAACGGCAACCGCTACAGGATGTCTTTTAATTTACGGCGCTATAACCAATTCAAATTCTTTGGAGGCACTCCGTTGTTGGCCGTTGTCATCGGTGATCGTCTGTGTAACGGTGACCTTTGTATTGCCCGGATTAAGCGCAGTCAGAACGGCGTTGTTTCCCTGGGGTTCCAAGGTTGCCAACTCATCGTGAATGGCAAAATGTGTCGCTTCGTTATTGGGACCTTCCGCCGTTAAGGTAACGCTTTGTCCGACTTTTAAATTTAACTTGTTGCGAAGGGGTTGCCCGTCTACAAAAATGTTTAAATTGCCGGAGAGAGCGACATCTACCGGGGATGCGTGTAAGGGGCAGGTGTAGCCGTCGGGCGGTGCCAATACGGGTATCTCGTCCGGGGTCGCGTAGTTGGGATCTAAAGGTGTGACGCCCTGGGGGAAACGGTTGGCGGGTTTTTTCAGTCGTACGACGGTTTTTACCAGATCCTTCGGACAATAGGGCGTGGGATACGCATTGGTTGAAACGTCAATCGTTACGGCGACATGCCAATCATCTCTGGTTGCGGGGACGGTTCCGTCAATAAACATTTCGGAGATAACCATCGATCCTCTCGGATCTTTAGCGGTTAAATCCGTTGCCAATTTTCCGGAGATACGGTCGATATCCGCCGTTACCAAGCCGCCCGGACTTTGCGGAAAGTCTTCTGTGGGCAGCGGGGCGGAAACGTCGGTCATCACCGATTGAAACATACCCGCAGGTCCCGGCATGGAGCCGCCGGCAACATCGATGTTCAGATAGTATGTTTGCTCACCGACTTGTATAACGTTGTCGTCGTAGCCATACCAAACACCCATGGTGTATTGGGGGGTATAACCGCAAAACCAGGCGTGTCGAAAATCGTCGGTGGTACCGGTTTTTCCGGCAACCGGTTGGTTGGGTATGCTGATGTTGGTCGTGCCTCCCTGCACCACCTGTTTAAGGACATCGGTCATTAAGTAGGCGGTTTGCGGTTTATAAACCGGTATTTTTTTCTGTTTCTTTTCTAAGATGACATTGCCGTTTCTGTCCACAACCTTGGTGTAGAAAGCAGGTTCTACCCGTGTTCCCCGGTTGGGGAAAGTGGAAAATGCCGAGGTCATGGCCAAGCTGCTTTGACCGTGGGTATAACCGCCCAGGGCCAAGGCGGCGGGGGTTAGGTCGGTGTTGTTGTCTTCATCTTTATTGACGATATCCAGACCGAGTTTTTCCCCATATTCCGCAGCGGTGTTAATGCCCGTTGTCACACAGGCCTGAACGGCAACAATGTTTTTGGATTGTGTCAAGCCCGAACGCACGGTAGTGGGACCGGCATAGCCGCCGTCGTCGTTGCCGGGTTGCCAGCCTTCGTAATCGATCGGGATGTCTTCAAAGGTGGTACCTAAGGTCAGAGCACCGGTATCCAGCCCCGGACCGTAGGTGGTTAAGGGTTTGGTGGCGGAACCGGGTTGGAAAAGGCGGGTGGCACGATTCATGGATAAGTTGGTTTTATCCTCTCGTCCGCCGACAATGCCGACCACATAGCCGGTGTCGTTGTCGATGACGGTCATCCCCACTTGGGGAATGTAGTTGACCGGTTGACCGAGTTCACCGCTTTTAGCTTGAGACGCTTCGGCGGCAGCGGCACTTTGTGTCGGATACAGGCTTTCGTCCCGGGATTTTTCTTCCATAATACCCTGAATACGCGGATCGACGGTAGCGTGTATTTCCAGAGAGCCGTTGAGCAATAAATCCGACGCTTCTTCGTCGGTGTAATGGTAGGTACTCTTTAAATCCGCCAAGACCTGTTCATACACCGAGTCGGTAAAATAGGAATAGTTGTATTGGGGCGGATTGTAAACCAAACCGATATTGCCGGTGGTCAGCTCCTCCTTTGCCTGATCAAATTGCCCTTGGTCGATATGACCCAGTTCCAACATTTTATCCAATACCAAAAGGGCACGTTCTTTATTGTGTTCGTTATAAATCGGTTGGCCGTCTTCGGTTAATTGTAATTCCGGGTTTTCGTCTTCCGTATAGGTGTATGGCGTGTAATAGCTCGGCAAACGAGGCATCGCCGCCAACACCGCACCTTGGGCAACGGTTAATTCCGAAACGCTTTTATTGAAGAAAACCCGTGATGCGGCACCAACGCCCCATGCTTGGGAGAAATTAATTTTGTTGAGATAGGCTTCTAAAATTTGGTTCTTATCGTAGATATTTTCCAATTGGTTGGCCAAAACTATTTCCTGAAATTTTCTGGAGATGGTTTTATCGTCGGTTAAATGGGTCAGCTTAATTAATTGTTGGGTGATGGTTGACCCTCCCGGTCCGTCCAAGCTTCGTGAGGTGACTGTTTCCAAAACCGCACGACCGAACCGTAGGGGATCCACACCGTGGTGACTGCGAAAACGTTGGTCCTCAATAGATATAAAGGCATTTTGAACATGTTCGGGAATATCGTTTAAGGAGACGTTCTCACGCAATTCCTCGCTTTGGAGTTCCTGATAAAACTCGCCGTTGATATCGTAGATTTTGGCATTCTCCGAGTAGATAAAGTTATCGGGATTTAATTCCGGCACCTTATTGAGCATGGTTGCAAAGAGAACGGTACCGGCAATGCCGAAGAGTGCCAGTAATACAATCAGGCTGAGTAAAATGCGTTGGCTGAGCTTCAATTTTTTTTGCGGTGGTCGATGATTGATATGGTCCATGATTTTCTCCTTTGTTATCTGTTTTTTATTATATCAAAAAATGAACATAAGGCAACGCAAAACACAATTGCCTCTCGGCGATCGTTCGGGGTTCAATTTATATTTAAGGGTTCTTTAACTTTAAAAAAGCAGAAAACGCTTAAAAGAATGGTGAGCAGGGGAACCTCGTGATATACTTAAAAAATGAAGATGGCTATGAAAGATTATTATACAATTACAAAATCGGCACAAAAAGAAACCGATATTAAAAAATCCCGCTTTATTGCAAGGGCATATCCCGTCAGTTCGGAGGAAGCGGTTGCCGAAATTCTCGCCGACAATCGAAAAGAACACTACAAGGCCACCCATGTGTGTCACGCTTACGTCTTAAATACCGATCCCGTGCGGCAAAAATCCAACGATGACGGCGAACCGTCGGGGACGGCGGGAAAACCCATATTAGACGTTATTCACAACCTGCAATTCACAAACGTACTGGTAGTGGTTATCCGCTATTTCGGCGGTATTAAATTGGGTGCGGGCGGTTTGGTTCGTGCCTATGCCGGTGCGGCAAACCAAGTGCTTGCCGAAGCCCTCGCGGTTAAAATGCAGGTATCCGTCCATGTGCAGGTACGCTTGCCCTACAATCTTTACGGCGGTTACAGTTTTTTCTTATCCGGTTCGGGCTATACACCCTTTGAAGAGGTTTTTGAAGAAGACGTATGTTTGGCACTTTATATACCCGTGGATCGTGTTGACGGGTTTGTCGCACAAACCGTCGATGAAACAAAGGGACAAGCAAAGATAAAAATATTGGAAGAACGCTATGTCAGCGTGCCGATGTCTTGAAACCGTCGCAACTTATGGTATAATAAAAAGTCAGTAAATTAAAAAATAAACTTAAAAGATAGAGGAGGATGGCATGGCAGGGCATTCAAAATGGAACAACATTAAAAACAGAAAAAGCAAACAGGACGCAGCCAAAGGAAAAGTATTTACCAAAATGGGAAAATTGTTGGCGGTGGCGGCAAGAGAAGGCGGAGCGGATCCGGAAACCAATGCCAAATTAAGGGATGCCATTACCAAAGCTAAAGCGGCCAACATGCCCAACGACAATATCGACCGTGCAATTAAAAAGGGCAGCGGCGAATTGGGCAATGCGGTGTACGAAGAAATTACCTACGAAGGCTACGGTCCCTCGGGGGTAGCGGTTATTGTACAGACCTTAACGGACAACAAAAACCGTACGGCCGGGGAAATACGCCACGCCTTCGATAAAAACGGCGGCAATTTGGGCACCAGCGGTTGTGTTGCCTTTATGTTTAACAAACAAGGCAGTATTTTTATAGAAAAATCCGACACCGTCGATGAAGAAGAATTAATGATGGTCGCTCTGGATGCCGGAGCGGAAGATATTTTGACGGAAGACGAAGGCTACGAAATTGTTACCGCTCCCGATACCTTCGCCGATGTATTGGATGCTTTGCAGGGCGATTACGAGGTGCTCAGCGGAGAAGTGGCCATGGTGCCCGCCACCACAACGGAATTGGGCAAGGACGACGCTAAAAAAATGGATAAAATGTTGGCGATGTTCGACGATTTGGACGACGTCCAGGAAGTGTGGCATAACTGGGAAGAGGCGGATTCCGATGAAGGATAAAAAAGAAAAACGCGATCGCAGGGAGAAAAATAAAAAGCTTCACAAACATCACGCCTTGGGCTTCAAAGACTATATCGTTTATCTGCTGGTTTCCTCGGCGATGATATTTTTAACCGCATCCTTTGTTGTGGAGGATGTTTACAACAGAGCCGATCGTGTACAAATGACCTCGGAGAGTATAAAAGGTGTGTATTCCGTAAATGTCGGACATAGCGAAGCCGAAAGTTTAAAAGAACTGCCGGCAATCCCGACGGAAAATTAAAAAAGAGGGAGTAAGGGTGGGCCTTACTTCTTTTTTTTCAATCCTTTTGTTTCACACAAGGAGAAAAGATGAACATTGTTACACCGAAACAAATGGCACAAATGGATCGCAACACCATTGCCGCCGGTATAGCGGGCATCGACTTAATGGAAAAAGCGGGCAAAGCCTGTGTAGAGGCATTACTTAAATGTTGTCCGCCTGACGACAAACCCCTTATTTTATGCGGCGGCGGCAATAACGGCGGCGACGGTTTGGTGATTGCCCGACTGTTAAAAGAAAAAAGAAGAGAGTGTGTCTTGTGGACGATTGGCGATGACACCCGTTTGTCCGAAGAAAATCGCATCAACCGAAAGCGGTATGAAGCGGCGGGCGGCAAGGTTTGCACCGAACTCGAAAAGCACAAAGACCGATGGACGGATGTTTTGGATACTTGTACGACAGTTATCGATTGTGTGTTCGGAACGGGCTTACAGGACCGTCCCCTCCCGGAAGCGATTATAAAATTATTTAAAGCCATTAACCGAAGCGGCAAAAGGGTTATTGCCGTGGATATCCCCTCGGGTTTACACGGTGAAAAGGGCTATCGTTTGGGAACGGCTCTGGTTGCCGAACGCACCCTGGTCATTCAAAATATAAAAACCGGTCATCTTTTAGGGGAAGGTCCGGATAGTTGCGGCAAACTTCAAGTGTTGGATATCGGTATTTTACAAGATACCGTCGCACAACGATACCAACTCTTCGAGTCGAAGCATTTGTGTTTTCCGAAACCCAGAAAAAAGAACACCCACAAATACAACTACGGATCCGTTGCGGTGGTGGCGGGTAGCTGCGGCATGGTGGGAGCGGGCATATTGGCGGCGGAGGCGGCACTAAAAACCGGTGCCGGCTTGGTGACGCTCTATGTCCCCCGAACCGTTTTGAACATCGCCATGATTAAAGTACGTCCCGAGGTGATGGTGCAAAGTTATGAAAACACACCCTCCGTATCCATGCTCAAGCCGAAAACAAATGTGGTTTTATTCGGACCCGGTATCGGCAGAAATCGTGACGACAGCAAGTTTCTCAAAGAACTCTCGGACTTTAATGCAGAGGTGATTATTGATGCCGACGGCTTAATCACCTATCAAAAAACAGCCGAGTATTTTAAAAAGAAAAACAAAGTGGCGATCATTACGCCGCATTTGGGAGAATTGGCGACCTTAACCGATACCTCTCCCGAACAGTGCCTAAAAGATACCTTAGCTGTAGCGGAAAATTGGGCACAACAACATCGTGCCATTGTTGCGGTGAAGGGATATCGAACCCTTACTGTTGATCCGAACGGTACGGTTTACTTTAACCCTACGGGTAATCCGGGTATGGCGACCGCCGGCAGCGGCGATGTATTGGCGGGCGTTATTGCCGGGGTTGTGGCACAAAGCGGTGCCTCCGCCCGTGCCGTTGCGAGTGCCGTCTATCACCACGGCAAAAGCGGCGACCGTTTTGCACAAAAATATGGAGAAACCGGCCTGACCGCCGGCGATCTGATTCAAAATTTAGATTGGAGATTGTAGGCAACCCCTACCGATAATAGATGGAAAAAACCTTTAAAATTATGACATTCGGCTGCCAAATGAATGCCAACGATTCGGAAAAATTATCCGGATTGCTCAAAAACATGGGCTATCAGCCGACGGAAGATTCGGAAAACGCCGACGTGGTGATCATTAATACCTGTTCGGTGAGAGAAAATGCCGACGTTCGTGTTTACGGAAACTTAGGTGCATTTAAAGCGATTAAACGCAAAAATCCCGATATGGTTTTGGCGGTGTGCGGCTGTATGATGCAACAACCGGACATTGTCGATGCGGTTCGCAAACGCTATCAACAGGTGGATCTGGTCTTCGGAACCCATAATATCCACCGTTTTCCCGAGTTGTTAATCAACCACTTGCAAAGCGGGGAGCGTCTAATCGAAGTGTGGGACGATAACCCCGAGGTCATCGAAGGCCTGCCAGTGGACCATAAGTACCCTTTTAAAGCCTATGTAACCATTATGAACGGTTGCAATAATTTTTGCACCTATTGCATTGTTCCCTATACCAGAGGACGGGAAGTGAGCCGGGAACCCTCCGCCGTTATCGAAGAAGTAACGGCGTTAGCGGCAGCAGGGTGCCTGGAAGTCACCCTGTTGGGGCAAAATGTCAACTCCTACGGCAAAACCTTGACACAGCCCTACGGTTTTGCCGATTTACTGAGAGATTTAAACGAGGTACCGGGCTTGCGACGCATTCGCTTTATGACCTCTCATCCCAAGGATATCAGTGACGAGGTCATCGATACCGTTGCTACCTGCAAAAAAGTATGCCCCTCTATACATTTGGCAATTCAATCCGGCAGCACCGCCGTGTTAAAAGCCATGAACCGTCGCTACACCAAGGAATACATTATGAATTTGGTGGATCAAATTCGAGCGAAAATCCCCGATGTGGTTCTGACGACCGATATCATTGTCGGTTTTCCCGGAGAAACGGAAGAAGACTTTCAGGATACCTTGGAAGTAGTGGAGCATTGCCGTTTTGATGCCGCCTTTACTTTTATGTACTCCAAACGCGACGGAACGCCGGCGGCAACCATGGACAATCAAATCGACGACGACATTAAACACGATCGGCTCAACCGCCTGATGACAACCATCAATCGGATGAGTTGGAATATCAACAAAGCATACCGGAATAAAACGGTAGAGGTATTGGTGGAGGAACAAAGCAAAAACAACCCCGAACGCCTGACCGGCAGAACCTTTAACGGCAAGCTGGTTAACTTTACGGCAGATATCGATACCGTGGGAAAAATTATCCCCGTTAAAATTTTAGAAACCAATAGCTTTTCATTAAAAGGAAAGGCGGTTTAAGCTTACAGAAAGGAGGCAGCCATGGGTCTTACCCCGATGATGCAACAATATTTGGACATTCACGAAAAAGTACCCGATGCAATTTTGTTTTTTCGTCTCGGAGACTTTTACGAAATGTTTTTTGACGATGCCGTTAAAGCGGCAAAGGTATTGGAAATCGCCTTAACCGGCAGAGATTGCGGGTTGGACGAACGGGCACCCATGTGCGGTGTTCCTTACCATGCCGCCGAATCCTACATTGCAAAACTGATAGAAAAGGGCTACAAGGTTGCCATATGTGAACAATTGGAAGACCCCTCCGAAGCCAAAGGTATCGTTAAACGGGATATTGTACGGGTCCTCTCTCCGGGAACCGTCACAGACGAAAAGGCACTTAACGCCGGCGAAAACAACTACCTGATGAGCCTTTATCTTGGAAAAAAGCAATTGGGTATCGCCTATGCGGATTTGTCTACCGGAGAATTTTACACAACGGAACTTGTCGGCACAGAAATTTTAAATAGAGGCTTGGATGAAATCGGAAAAACAGTCCCGACGGAACTTTTGGTCAATGCTGCTTTATATCAAGAAAAAAACTGGATGCATACGGTATCCGAACAATGGGGTGCCATGATAAACCCTTATCCCGCCCATTACTTTGAAGTGAATAAAAGCAAAAAGCGGTTGTGTCGGCAATTTGATGTTTTTACCGTCGACGCCTTAGGGATCGGCGATCACGAAGCCGCCGTGCGTGCCTCCGGTGCTTTATTAGCTTATTTGGACGAAACACAAAAACGCAATTTGGGGCATTTAAACCGACTGCGTTACTACAAAGCGGAAGCGTACATGCTCTTGGACAGGGCGACCCGACGCAATTTGGAATTGTCGGAAACCCTGCGACGTGGGGAGAAAAAGGGCTCTCTGTTATGGGTCCTCGACCACACGGCAACGGCAATGGGTGCCAGGATGTTGCGTCGCTGGATCGAAGCCCCGCTTTTAAACGTGGCACAAATCCGAGAGCGACAGGTTCAAATCGAAGAGTTGACCCGACATGCCACCGCCTTAGAGGACTTGCGTAAGCAACTTTTAAAGGTCTACGACCTGGAACGGATCGGCGGTAAGTTGGCCATCGGTAATGCCAACCCCAAGGATTTGTTGGCACTCAAGCAATCCCTGCAAACCTTTCCGAAAATTACAACCTTTCTGATGAGTTTGGATGCACCCCGTCTGCAAAAGCATTTAAGCGACACCCCGTCTTTAAAGAAGATTGCGGATTTAATTGAACGTGCCATCAATGATGATGCCCCCTTTGTACTTAAAGAGGGGGGCGTGATTGCCGACGGCTTCCATGAGGAAATCGACGAAATTCGCTCCTTTAACACCGGTGGAAAAAACCGCTTACAACAATTGGAAGAAGCGGAGCGGAAAAAAACCGGCATCAAAACCTTAAAAATAAAATACAATCGCGTTTTCGGTTACTTTATCGAGGTAACCAAGTCCTATCTGGATCAAGTACCGGAAACTTACATTCGCAAACAGACCCTTGCCAATTCGGAACGCTACTTTACATCGGAACTCAAAGAACTGGAAGGTAAAATTTTAGGTTCCGAAGAACGGTTGCTTCGACTGGAAGCGGAAATTTTTTCAGACATTCGTAATCAGGTGATGGAAGAGTTGGCAGCCATTCAAAACGCGGCGACGGAAATTGCCGAGTTGGATGCCCTTTATTCTTTGGCAAAAGCGGCGATTATCGGCAATTACGTCAAACCCGAAGTAACGGACAGCTACGAATTGTATATCGAAAACGGCCGTCATCCGGTGGTGGAAAAACTCATCGGACAGGGCAATTTTATTACCAACGATACCGCATTAAATGAAGAAGAGAGCCGAGTGATGTTGATTACCGGTCCCAATATGGCCGGTAAGTCAACCTATATTCGACAAGTGGCGATTATTACATTAATGGCACAAATCGGCAGCTTTGTGCCGGCACACTCGGCTCGTATCGGATTGACCGACCGTATTTTTACCAGAGTGGGTGCCTCCGACGATTTAGCTACGGGGCAATCTACCTTTATGGTTGAAATGACCGAAGTCTCCAATATTTTAAAAAACGCAACCGAGCGTTCCTTGGTAATTTTAGATGAAATCGGACGGGGGACCAGTACCTTTGACGGTATCAGCATTGCATGGGCGGTGGTGGAATACCTTTGGGACAGAAAAACCTGTGGGGCTAAAACGCTTTTTGCAACCCACTATCACGAATTGACGGAGCTGGAAAACACCAAATCCGGCGTGGTTAACCAAAGCATACGGGTTCAGGAAACCGCCGAAGGTGTACTGTTTTTGAGAAAACTGGTAAAAGGCCCGGCGGATAAAAGCTACGGCATCGAGGTCGCACGTTTGGCGGGTTTTCCTAAAAGTGTGACTGATCGGGCCCAAGCCGTTCTCTCGGTATTGGACGAAAGCGAGAACAGCTACCGAGAGGGGGTTCAGGCGGTGGAAAAGCCGGACTTTATCGACAACCAAATGAATATCTTTAATATGTTGCCTGCCCGTAGCGACGAAGAAAATCGGGTGCTGGATCGCATAAGGGATTTATCCATCGAGGAGATGACCCCGATGGACGCCATGAATGCACTTTACCTGTTGCAAAAAACGTTAAAAGAGGATAGTTAGAACCGACTATTTTCTGAAAGACCGAGGTAGCGGAAATGTCTGTCACCTCGGTCTTTTTATCTTGGTTAATCGGAAAGTTCGGTGAGTAAAAAGGTCGCGAGTGTTTAAGGTTATTCATTTTGACAAGAGTGCTCTGCATTGCTATACGGATAGAAATCATAAAAATTATTGACATATGCTGTTAAAGTATTACAATGATTATAAATGGCATATGCCAATAATTAAAGGAGGTACAAATGGCCAGGCCGATTAAATGGAGAAAAGTTTGTTGTTTGCCCGAGAGTAATCAATTCGGTCCATTGGATACACCGTCGAAATTCGGCAATCCGATTCAAATGACTGTAGATGAATACGAGACGATCCGACTAATCGACTTGGAAGGCTTTACTCAAGAGGCCTGTGCTGAAAAAATGTGCATAGCACGAAGTACCGTTCAAGGTATTTATGTTGAAGCCAGAAAAAAACTGGCGGAATCTTTGGTAAATGGAAAAATTTTATTCATAGAAGGGGGCGAGTATCGCCTGTGTAATGAAAGGGGAGCGAAGTGCGGGCACGGCTGCCATAAACGCAGAAAATGTCAAGAAGGAAATTAAGTAGTCAACAACGAAGAGAGGGTCATCAATCACATACTTATTAAAGGCTATTTAAGCGTTTGAAAGGGTGAAAGGGAGTTATCATGAGTGAAAAGTGTAATTACAGCTGCAACAGCTGTTCGGAAGAATGTCAAGATAGAGAGGAAAAGCAAATAGAGTTTCATGTGCCACTTAACGAAATGAGTCGGGTACAAAAGGTTATCGGTGTTGTAAGCGGAAAAGGCGGTGTCGGGAAATCTCTGGTCACCTCGTTATTAGCGGTTACCATGCGTCGATTGGGGTATGACACTGCCATTTTAGATGCAGATATTACAGGACCGTCTATCCCCAAGGCTTTTGGGGTACAGGAAAAATCAACGGGGAGTTCCTTAGGAATTTTACCTGTGCGGTCAAAAAGCGGTATTGCACTCATGTCCATTAATTTACTTTTGGACAAGGAAACCGATCCGGTTGTTTGGAGAGGACCGGTGATTGCCGGTGCCGTCAAACAATTTTGGACGGAGGTTGTCTGGGGCGATGTGGATTATATGTTTATCGACATGCCGCCGGGTACCGGTGACGTCCCCTTAACCGTGTTTCAGTCAATACCCGTCGACGGTATTATTGTCGTTACCTCTCCACAGGAACTGGTAAGCATGATTGTTTCCAAAGCTGTTAAAATGGCGGAGATGATGAAGATACCCGTCATCGGCTTGGTAGAAAATATGTCTTATTTCAGATGTCCCGATAACGGTAAAGACTATCGGCTGTTCGGAGACAGTCATATCGAAGAAATTGCACAGAAACATCAACTGAAAGTTCTTGCTAAAATTCCGATTGATCCCCAAATAGCCGGGGCATGTGATCATGGAAAAGTGGAAAATCTAAACATTCCGTGGATGGGCGGGATAGCTTCTTTATTAGAAAAAATGAAGGAGAATAGAACTAGAAAAATTGCGGTAGCTGCTGAAAACGGTATCGTATCGGAACACTTCGGGCATTGCGACGGTTTTATTATATATGACATTGAAGAGAATCAAATTAAAAGCAGTGAAACTCAAACCAATCCGGGACATAAGCCGGGGTTGTTGCCGAACTTTTTAGATGAACAAGGTGTTGATGTTGTCATAGCGGGCGGCATGGGTGCCGGTGCCGTTAACCTTTTCAATGAAAAAGACATCGACGTAGTAGTCGGTGTAACCGGTGATGCAAAAGCAGCAGTGCAAGCCTATCTGCAAGGCAACTTAAAATCCTCCGGCTCCGTCTGCGAACGGCACGAACATCGCGACGAATGTGGTAAACATTAACAGATTTTTAAATAAAAACGGTACCTGAACAAATTTTGTGCAGGTCCTTTTTTTGATTTTAAAAGGAGATTTAAAATCATTTATATTGTTTTTCGAAATTTAACATGAAATGACTTGAAAATCTGATATCAAAGTGATATCATAAACACATCAAAACAAATGAGAGGTTGCTATGAATGAAAAAGTATTAAATGCCAAAAACGGCATGGGGATGCTCGTCTTATTCACCCTGCTTTACCTTGCAGGTATCGGTTTTATTATTTTAGGGGCAAATTTAGTGTCGGAATTTGCAATTGGCGGTGTTTTTCTGGCATTGGGCATTATTTGGGTGACAATCGGCTGGGTTCCTTTTATGGGTTTAAAAGTTTTAAATCCCCAAGAGGCATTGGTACTAACCCTGTTCGGAAAGTATACGGGAACGCTTAAGGAAGCGGGTTTTTACTGGGTACATCCCTTTTCCGTGGCGATTAACCCGGCGGCAAAAACCAAATTGGGTCAAAGTGCCGATGTGGATAATAAAAGCAAAAGATTTTTATCGGTCGGTAATACCCAAACCGGTTTAGACAAAGTTGAACTTCCCAATAAAAAAATTTCTCTAAAAGTCATGACTTTAAGCAACAGTCGACAGAAAGTCAACGATGTATTGGGTAATCCCGTCGAAATCGGGATAGCGGTCATGTGGCGCGTGGCGGACACGGCAAAGGCGGTTTTTCATGTAGACAACTACAAAGAGTACCTGTCCCTGCAATGCGATTCGGCCGTTCGTAACATCGTTCGCATTTATCCCTACGATGTTGCCGAAAATATTGATACCACCGGTGACGGCAAACCTGATGAAGGCAGTTTAAGAGGTTCTTCCACCGTTGTTGCTGAAAGAATTAAAGAAGAAATACAAAGCAAAGTTGCCGATGCCGGCTTGGAAATTATCGAAGCACGTATTACCTATTTGGCCTATGCACCGGAAATTGCAGCGGCCATGTTGCAACGTCAACAGGCGACCGCTATTGTGGACGCACGTACAATGATTGTAGACGGTGCCGTGGGTATGGTGGAAATGGCATTGGATAAATTGAGAGAAAACAATATTATTGAATTGGACGAAGAACGAAAAGCGGCGATGGTCTCCAATCTGCTTGTTGTCCTTTGCGGTAACAAAGACGCACAACCGGTTGTAAACAGCGGTAGCTTATACTGATGGCGGTTACAAAAAAACAAGTTCCCTTAAGGTTGTCCAAAAAGCTGTATGAGCAGATTGCGGCTTGGGCAGAGGATGATTTTCGTTCTATTAACGGTCAAATCGAGTACTTATTGACCGAATGTGTAAAACAAAGGAAGAAAAACGGCAAACCCGTTCCCGATAATTTGGACGAGGGGTTTGAATTGGATATTCAATGAGTATTCGCAGAACTTAAATTAAAAACGATAAAGAGCACCCCTTAAGAGAGAGGAATGTTGCGCACTTACAAGATTCCTATCCTTAGGGGGTGCTTTATTATATTGTCTTCGGCTGAAAAAAGCGAAGAATTTTTTAGAACACCCCTTGACGATGATCGGAACAGGGGGTATCCTTAGACTATAAGTTAGTTACTGTAGTAATTAACTATAAAACTAATGGGGTGAAGCATGAAGATAGATGTGTCCGACAATAAGCCTATTTTTTTACAGGTCGCGGAAGGTATCGAAGACGCGATTTTGTCAACCGCCTTTGCGGAAGGTGAGCAAGTACCCTCAACAACTGAAATATCCGTACGTTTCGGTATTAACCCGGCAACGGCACTAAAAGGAATTAACCTATTGGTGAACGAAGGGCTGTTGTATAAAAAAAGAGGCTTGGGAACTTTTGTGGCCGATGGCGCGGCAAAAAAAATTTTAAAGAAGCGAGCCGGTGCCTTTCAAGCGGAATTTATAGCGCCCTTGTTTCAGGAAGCGAAACGACTGGGTTTAAAAAAAGAAAATCTTCAACAATTATTGTCTGAGGAACTGCAACACTACGTGTGTGATGAATAAAAGGAGCGTGACATGAACGAAATAATTCAATGCAGGGATGTTGTTAAAAGTTTTAAAAAAATAACAGCTTTAAAGGGTGTAACGACACAATTTGAAAAGGGTAAAATAACCGGTTTGGTAGGCAGAAACGGCGCGGGAAAGAGTACCCTGCTCAACATTATTACCAACCGAATACCGGCCGATGCCGGCGAGATTCTGGTAGATGGGCAACCGGTTTTTGAAAATGAAAAAGCGCAAAGTAAAATTTACTATATGAGTGTCGCCAACTTTTTTCCGTCGGAGTTTAATCTAAAAAAAGGTATCGAGTTGGTTCGTCGCTTTTATCCCGGTTTCTCCGCGGAAGAGATGCGCGATTATTTAAAAATCTTTGAGCTCTCCAATGCTAAACAAAAAATCAACAAATTATCGAGTGGGCAATTATCCGCCTTTAAAGTATCGTTGGCACTGGCCTCCAATGCCGAATATATCTTGCTGGATGAACCGGTTTTAGGGTTGGACGCCAACAATCGCGAGGCATTGTACCAAATGTTAATTGCAAAAACCGCCCAAGGGCATAGCGGGATTGTCCTTTCAACCCATTTAATTGAAGAGGTGGCACCTTTGTTGGAAAACATTGTTATTATTAATGGAGGTTCCATTGTTTTGTCCGCCGCGGTAGAAGATTTGCTCAAAAGCTATTACACGATTAGCGGCGCACAGGATACGGTTAAACATTGGACAATGGGGCAAAATATTATCGCCGAAAAACAATTGGGTCGTTACACCACTGTGGGGTTGGCAGGTAAAATACCGTCACCTTCCGACCTGCCCGAAGGGTTGGAGGCCACACCGTATACGCTGCAAGCCTTAGTGGTGGACTTAACCGGAGCTAAATCGATAAGTATTTTAAACGAAGGAGAGAAATAATGAAAAAGGAAGCGGTACAGTACCTGATGACCTATTATTTGCGCCTAACCGGGATTTTTACTTTAGGTTTTTTAGGTTTTATTGGAATTAGTTTTTTGTTGGAATTTTTTTTCGGTGACAATATATCCGCTATCTATTCCGGAGCGGAGGTTATTTTTATTATTTTCAGCTTTGCATTGGCGCTGGCGGAATATCGCAAAATCTTACGTGTTATATTACAAGTAGGCATTTCAAGAAAAACCACCTGGCTTGCTACATTATCGGCAATGGTAGTGTCGGCGGGTGTGATGGGGTTGATATGGATACTGTTCAGATACGGATTGGGCTTTTTAAATGTACAAGCTATTAAAATTTTTGACATGTATGAGATACTCTTCGGCGATATCGGAGCCGGTAGGACGTGGCTTCTAAATATGCTTTCTTTTATAATGGTCTTTTACTTAGGTTCGTGTATAAATTTAATTTATGCCCATTTGGAAAAATATGGAGTAGTCGCCATATCGGTCGGTGTTCCCGTGGGTATCAATCTGTTATTTACGGTTGATGTCGTTAACGGCGGGCGGTTTGTCAATCAATTGGTGGCTGCCGCTAAATGGTTTGCCCGGTCATGGAACAATGCATTGATACTTTATATGGTTTTACTCTTGCTATTTATGGCATTATCCTATATTTTAAATAGAAGGCTTACCGTAGTAAAAGGCGAAAAAGTTTAATAGTTTTGCACAGTAAAACAACTGCGGTACAGTTGATCATGCATAATGAACGGAGAGTAAAAATGGCGAAAAAAATAGTGTTTCTTATTTTAATGGCTGTTGTACTGTTGATGTTGTTCGGTTGCCGAAACGGTGCTCGCGGCACGACAAAAGGCAACAAGGCGGTTATTTGGGACAGACAAGGCGACCGAACGGTGCTGCTGCTTATAGAGGGTGTAAAGGCAACAACGTTGCAAGCGGTTGACTTTGCCCCCGAAAATTCGGCGAAGGTCGGAGATGTCTACGACGGCTCGCCCGATACGCCTCAAGAGATGACACGCCTGACGAATGCAGCGGAAAATAAAGAGATTTACCGAATGGATATTAACTTGGGTGAAAATCTTAAAAAGGATGCCCCTGACATTTATCTGGTAGATGTGCGTACGGAGGAGGAATACCGTCAAGGTCACCTGGCGGAGGCTATGTTAGTGCCCCTCGACCAATTGGATCAACGGGCAAGTCGTGACCTGCCCGATCGGGAAACACCGGTTTTGGTGTATTGCCGTTCCGGTAACCGTTCGGCTCAAGCGGCCGCCCTTTTAAAAAAGCAAGGCTACAACCTGGTCATCGATATGGGTGGTATTAACGGCTATAAAGGAAATTTGACAAAATAAATAACAAAATTAAAATCGCCATCCGAATGGTATGCATTCAGGTGGCGGTTTGTGTTTAAGCATAGTGTGCTTGGATAAAGGCACGGTATTTGTTTTGAACGGCTTCGGTTGTTTTGCCGAGAACCAACTTTCTGTCGTCAACGGCATTGACAGGCATGATACCCATCACGCTGTTGGTAAGAAAAAACTCTTCGGACGCCATTACATCGTCGTGGGTTATAGGCTTAACGACGACTTCGGCGTTGTCTAACACCCATTGACGAACAATGCCCGGCAGCAACCCGGCGGATACCGGCGGTGTGTAAAGCTTGCCCTCGGATACTAAAAAGATATTGGCGATAGAGGTTTCACATAATTGGGTATATTCGTTGTAAAACAACATATCATCGTAGCCTTGTTGCAAAGCGTTTTGATGCTCCCTCAGGTTTTCCAAATAGCCGACCGTTTTGTAAAAAACAACTTCTGAGGAAGCATTTCGGCGAATGGCGGAGGTTTTGAGGGAAAAACCCTTTTGATAGTGTTGGTCGGTATAGGTAATGGGGCGTGTGGTGACAATTAAATTTTTGTCACTGACCACCAATTTTACCACCGTATTTTTAAAGTCCGATTGTTGAACAAAGGTTGCCAAATAATGTTTTTCGTCGTCGGAAAAAGGACGGATATTCAGTTTTTTCATGGCGTCGGTCAGCCGTTTTAAATGTGCACCGAATAAAACCGGTTGTGCCAACCACAAAACGGTTTCAAAAACGGCTTTGCCGAAGTAAAAACCCTCGTCGACGGTGACGGTTGTCGGATTGATTGCTATTGTTCGCATGATAAGACCTTCATTAAAGCCCGGCCTTTATCGATGGTTTCGATCCATTCGCTTTCCGGGTCGGATTCCCAGGTAATGCCGCCGCCGATTCCGAAAACGGCCTTGCCATCTTTTTTTAAGACAGTTCGAATAATGATATTTAAGTCAGCGTTGCCCCTTAAATCGAAATAGCCCATGGTTCCGGTGTACAGATTTCTGGAAAGCCCCTCCAACTCATCGATGATTTCCATTGTTCTTATTTTCGGCGTTCCGGTAATGGAGCCGCCGGGAAAGCAGGCACGCAGTGCCATAACCGGGGACACATTTTCTTTCAGCTCGCCGGTGACGGCACAAACCAAGTGGTGAACGGTAGGATAGCTTTCAATTTGAAAGAGTTCCGTTACCTGTACCGTATGGGGTTTACACACTTTACTGAGATCGTTGCGTTCCAAATCCACCACCATTAAAAGCTCCGAGTGATCCTTTTCGGAGTTTTTTAACATGTCGATATAGTATCGATCCTCCTCCGGGGTTTCCCCCCTGGGAGTTGTCCCCTTAATGGGGCGGGTTTCCACCTTTCCGTTAACAATACGTAAAAACGCCTCGGGGGAAGAGGATAATACCTCAAAGTCGCTACCCTTCATGTAACCGCCGAAAGGTGCACCGTTGATAGCCCGCAGGTGTCGGTATAAGGTAAAGCCGTCCTCGGGGCTGTCGCACCAAACCTGGCGGGTCATGTTGGCGATGTAGGTATCGCCCGCCTCCATGTAACGACGCATGGCTTCGACAGCCGCCATATAGGTTTCGCGGTTAAAGTTGGATTTAAAATCTTTAGGGTTCTTCTCTAATACAACGGACGTAAGCGGCTCGGTTGTTTCTAAAACAGCCTTAAGGTCATGGAGGGATACGTCGGGGTCTTTTAATTGCCCCAGGGCGGTTAAATAGAGTTGTTTATTTTTTAAATCAAAAATAATTAAATTATCGTAAAGGACAAAGTAGGCATCGGGTACCCGAAAGGGGTGGGCAACGGTATCCGGGAGGACTTCCAATTGTTTGGCGGCTTCGTAGGAAAAAAAACCCATGGCACCGCCGATAAAGGGTAGGGGGCTCTTAAAATCCAATTTTATTTCGGAAAGCAGGGCGTCTAAAACCTCAAAGCAATCTCCCCGGCGGTTGTAGGGGTTACCGTTTAAGGTATGTTGACCCTTTTCCGATACAAAACGCCATATGGGGTTGACGCCGATAAAAGCATAGCGGGATTTGGGTGACGCCGCTTGGGCGGAGTCTAAAAAGATGGTGTCCGTCTTTCGGGCAAAAAGAGCGGCGACATCGATGGGGTTTAAGTAATTCTTTAAAGTGATAATTTTAAACGGCATAGGTGTGACAAATCTCCAAAAAGTTTTTTAACAGGGTGTGTCCCTGTTCCGTTAAGGCCGCTTCGGGGTGAAACTGAACGGAATGAATGGGGTAGTGTTTGTGGCATAATCCCATAATTACGTTGTCTTCGGCAAGGGCGGTTACTTCCAGTTCTGCAGGTAAATTTTCTACGACTAAGGAATGGTATCGCGTTACGGCAATAGGTGACGGTATATCTTTAAAAAGACCGCTACCCCGGTGGGTAATTTGCGTAACTTTGCCGTGAAAAGGTCGTTTGCCTTTAACTACCGAAGCACCGAAAACATGACCGATACATTGGTGGCCGAGGCAAATGCCCAAAATGGGCAATCGCCCTTTGTACCGTTCGATGATATCCGGGCAAAACCCCGCTTCCGTAGGCGTTTTAGGCCCCGGTGAGATGACAATTCCGTCGTAGTTGCCAAGGTCTTTATGTTGTAAGTCGGGGTGATCGTTTCTGAGAATATCGATGGAAACGGCCAGCTCCTCGAAGTAACGCACTAAATTGTAGACGAAGGAGTCGTAATTGTCGATCATCAATAAGTTTAAGAGTTTCATCTTAACGCAAAGCCTCTAAGATTTTCTTTAAAAATTCGTAGGTTCTGTAAAAAGAGGGTAAGTTTAAACGTTCCATGGGCGAGTGGATTGCTTCCATATTCGGGCCGACGGAGATACAATCCAAATGGGGTAATTTTTGCAGTAAAATACCGCATTCCAAACCGGCATGAACGGTGGTCACCTGGGGTTCGTGGTGAAACAGGTTTTGATACACTTCGGTCATCACCGATCTTAAACGAGATTTTTCCCGGTAGGACCACCCGGGCGAACACCCCGAAACTTCGGTTATAATATCCAAATAGTCGGCAAAGTTTTGCATTTTTCTTGTAATGGCAGCCTTTTCGATATCCCGGCTGTAACGGGGGTGGTAATGCCAGAGGATGCGATCTTCTTCGGTTTTTGTAATCCCCAGGTTTAAAGAGGCGTCCACCATACCCGCTATGGCGGAATTCATTTTCTGAATACCGTTGGGGGCATGAGCGGTAAAAAATATCATGCTTTCGGCGGCATCTCTGGGTAATACGGCAAAATCGCCTTCATTTAAAACTGTCAATTCAACCTTTAAACCGGGGTCGCTTTCGGCATAGAGTATTTTTAAGTTGTCCTCAAGGTATTTAACTTCTTCTTTTAGTGCCTGTAAGTTCTCGGGGAGGATCACCAAATCCGCCACAGCTTCGGCGGTAATTACATTGTCCTTTGTGCCGCCGTTCAAGCCGACGGTGCGGTAGGGTGTTTTTAAGCAGTTAAGAAGGGTAGCGGCCAATACCGAAGCGTTGGCACCTTGGCGATGTATTTCGAGCCCGGAGTGCCCTCCGGTTAAACCGCCGACTTTTAATTGGAGATGCAGACCTTCTACATGGGTGCGTGTAAAGGGTAAGGTAAATTTAAGAGCGGTACTGCCTGCACAACCGGTGATAAAAACACCTTCTTCGCCCGTATCCAAATTAATGAGCATGGTGGCATCTTTTACGGGAGTCATATCGATACCGAAGGCACCGTCCATGCCGACTTCTTCCTCCGATGTAAACACCAAGTACACTTTGGGGTGCTTAACCGGGGAATCTTTTAAAAGTGCAAGGCCCATTGCCAGGGCGACACCGTTATCCGCACCCAGGGTTGTATTGTCTCCACGAAGCCAATCTCCTTCAAAAATCAGGGCAATACCGTCTTTTGAAAAATCGTGGAGGCTGTCCGATGTTTTTTCGCAAACCATATCCAGATGTCCTTGCAAAATAACCGGATCGGCGGATTCGTACCCTTCGGTTGCCGGTAGGGTGATAATAATATTATTAAGATCATCCTGTAAAACATCGACGCCGGCTTCCAAAGCGACATTTTTGCAATAATCCGAAATGGCCTTTGTTTGATAAGAACACCTCGGTATGGAGGCGACGGCTTTAAACGCTTCCAATAATAATGTGTTTTTTTCTTCCAATGTATTCAAAGCTTCTCCTGTCATTTATAAAACTATATAAAAATTATTTATTATGTCTATAGAGTGATAGATTGTTTTTATGATACACATTTATCTCGGAAAATTAAAGTGGTTTTTAAAAGAGATTCGGTATATAATAAAATAAACGCTAATGTTAAATATTAAACGGGGGAAGATATAAAAAGTAAAGTTCAAGAATACGACAGTATGAACAGCGGCAAAGGTCCGGAATATCACTACAACTGTGCCGAGACCTTATTGCGCAGTGCCAACGACATCGAAAATTTAGGTTTAAATGAAGATGCCTTAAACACAATGGCGGGCTTTGGTGGCGGTTTCGGAAAAGGGTTAACTTGCGGCGCTTTTATGGGGAGTCTGGCGGCCTTAAGTACGGCATTTGCAAACCCCTTGCCGGATAACCGTGAAAAAGTCAACAAAGCACGAGAACTTTTTATGCAAGCCTTTGAAGGCTATTTCGGATCTTTGGAATGTGCAGCCATTAAAGAAAAATTTAGAGACCCTGTTGCCGGTTGCAATCCGGTAAAGGAAAAAACGGCAGAATTATTACAAGAAGTTTTCCAAACAATGAAAGGATAATAAAAGTTACATACTTGTGGCAACACAAGCAGAGAGGTATTAACGATGAAAACAAGAAAAATTTTTGAAAAAATACATTGGATCGGTGTCAATGACAGAGAAACCGTTGCCTTTGAAGGTTTATGGAATATCGAAAAAGAGGGTGTTGCCTACAACGCTTATATTATTAATGACGATAAAGTTGCCGTTATCGACACGGTGAAAGCTTTTAAAGTCAATGAATTTCTCGACAACATCAAAGAAGTCATCGGCGACAAACCGGTCGACTACCTTATTATCAACCATTTGGAACCCGACCACAGCTCCGGAATTACGGCCTTACTGGACGTTTACCCGGATATGAAGATCTACGCCAGCAAAAAAGGTGTACAGATGATCGACAACTTCTTTGACGTAACCGAAAATCTTTGTGAAGTCGAAGACGGCGAAACCTTGCCTTTGGGTGAACACACCCTGCAATTCTTTATGACACCCATGGTACACTGGCCGGAATCCATGGTTACCTACGAAACAACAACCAAAACCCTCTTCTCGATGGATGTCTTCGGCTCCTTCGGTACGGTAAACGGCGGCATCTTCGACGACGAGAACGATTACGAAAGCTACGAAGACAACATTAACCGCTATTATTCCTGTATCGTCGGGAAGGTAACAAGCCAGGCGGAAAAAGCTTTAAACAAATTGGCACCGGTCGAAATTAAAACCATTTGTCCGTCCCACGGATTGGTGTGGCGAACACATCCCGAATATATTTTAAATAAATACGTTTCTTTGGCAAAATGCGAAAAACAGGACGGCGTTGTGATTGTTTACGGCAGCATGTACGGAAACACCAGAGATGCCGTTGAAATTTTAGCCAATGAGTTAAAAGCGCAAGGTATACGCAATATAAAAATGTACGACATCAGCCGGGTGGATATTTCCTACGCCATTTCGGACATTTGGGTCACCAAAGGACTGGTATTGGCGGCACCCTCTTACTACAGCAGAATTTTCCCCAAAATGGCATACATGCTGTACAAATTATCCGAAATTAAAGTTAAAAATAATAAAGTCGGCTTTATCGCAAACTACTCCTGGAGTTGCGGTGCCGACAGAGAGTTCGAAAAATTCGCGGAAGAAACAAAGGCGGACGTGGTATCGCCCATGGTTTTAATTAAGAGCGGCGTCAAACCGAAAGATAAGGAAAACCTGGCGGTCTTAGCCAAAGATATGGCAGAAGCCATTCAATAAGTGTATATTAACCTTACCCTTAACCGACGACAACGGTTAAGGGTCGTATTTTTTATATAGAAAGGAAATGGATGAGAGTAGTTGTCGGAATGTCCGGCGGTGTCGATTCTTCCGTAGCCGCCTTGTTGTTAAAAGAACAAGGTTACGAAGTAATCGGACTGTTTATGAGAAACTGGGAAGAAACGGATGAAAACGGTGTATGCACCGCCACCGAAGATTACGAGGACGTGGCACGGGTATGCGAAAAAATAGGTATCGATTACTACACCGTTAACTTTGCAAAAGAATATTACGACAATGTTTTTGCACATTTTTTAGACGAGTACGCAAAAGGGCGAACCCCGAACCCCGACGTTTTGTGTAATAGAGAAATAAAATTTAAACGCTTTTTAGATTATGCCCTGGGTGTTGTTCAGGGCGATTACCTGGCGACGGGTCACTATGCCCGAATCGGAAAAGAGGGGGACCGCTACACCATGCTCAGGGCGGCGGATCGAAACAAGGACCAAACTTACTTTTTATGCCAAATCGGTCAACGGGAGTTAAGCAAAAGCTTATTTCCCGTCGGGGACTTGGATAAAGCTGAAGTGCGTCGTATTGCCGAAAAACACGGCTTTGTTACGGCACAAAAAAAAGACTCTACCGGAATCTGTTTTATCGGTGAACGCAACTTTACGCAATTTTTAAAGCAATATCTGCCGGCACAACCCGGTAAAATCGTTCATCTGGATACGGGCAAAGTTCTCGGAGAACACCAAGGGCTTATGTATTACACGCTGGGTCAACGTCGGGGCATGGGTATCGGCGGCTCGGGTAGCGGAGAGCCTTGGTTTGTCGCTCAGAAAGACTTGGTCGACAATATCTTGTACGTGGTACAGGGTGGCGACCACCCGGCGTTATTGTCAACGGCTTTAACGGCCGAAGACATGAATTGGGTTCGGGGAGAGGCAAAGGCGAAAGACTTTAACTGTACGGCGAAATTCCGTTACCGTCAACCGGATCAGAAAGTACGGGTTGTTGTTGAAGCGGACGGACGCATTGTCGTTTACTTTGATCAACCGCAAAGGGCTGTTACCCCGGGTCAGGTGGTGGTTCTTTACGAAGGCGATGAATGCTTGGGAGGTGCAACCATCGACACTGTTAAAAAGGTTGTCTATTGATGGCAGAGTCGGCTATAAAAACGATAGAAATAGATGTACCTGAGACTTTCGATTTATATAAGACTTTTAATAGCGGGCAAAATTTCAGATATACCGTCGATAACCGTTGGTTGACCGTGGTTGTTAAAGACCGAGTACTTAAAGCCAAGCAAAATAACAACCAATTAATACTAAAGGGCATTCCTTCGGATGATCTGCCCTTTTGGATATTTTACTTAAGTCTGGATGAAGATTACGATACCTATCTGAAAAACCTGTGTACCGATGCCCCCATGGCACGGGCTCTGAGAGAGGGTAGAGGCATACGCATTTTAAAACAACCCCTTTGGGAGACCACGGTGTGTTTTATCCTTTCCCAAAACAATAACATCCCGCGAATTAAAAAATTAGTGGAAGCTTTGTGTGTAACCTACGGTAACCCGATAAACCGTGAAGGACAAATTTTTTACACATTACCGACAGCAAAGCGTCTGGCAACAATATCTAAAGAAGACTTGCGTCACTTGGGTGTCGGTTATCGGGATCGGTACTTAATTGACGCGGCACAACGTTTTGCTGCCGGCGATTTGCGTGAGGGCAACTTAAAAAACTTACCGACGGCAGAAGCCAGAAAAAAACTGATGACTATCGACGGAGTGGGCGGCAAGGTTGCAGACTGTATTTTACTTTTCGGACTTGGACGCTATGAGGTTTGCCCCCACGATGTTTGGGTAAAACGTATCTTTAAAGAACAATACGGCTTAGAAAAAGTCAACGAAAAAAGCGGTTATGCCTTGGCGAAAAAACGTTGGGGTGCTTATGCGGGATTGGCACAACAATTTTTATTTTATACCGCTCGTCTGCAAGAAAAATAAAAGGCAGCTTAAGGTTTTTAATAGAGTGTTTCGATAAGATAAACACAATAAAAAATTTAAGGATACCTATGATCGTTAATACCCACTATGCATTTGCAAAAATACTGCACCGTGAAACGGAAATTTTAACCGGTACAAACGTCAATAAAAACAGCTTTATATATGGTAATATCATACCGGATATCGATAAAAGCACCTATTTTTTTGCTCACCGCTTTTCCGAAGCGGAAAACTTTATCAACGAATCGGTCTTGGAATTGGCGACGGAACCGTTGGAAGAAAAAGAGTTCTCAAAAAAACTGGGTATTTTATGCCATTTTTTGGTGGACTGTTTTTGTCAATACCATTTTTATAACGCACTTTGGAAAACCGCAACCCTTAAACACATGGTTTACGAGACGAAGCTGCATTACCATTTCAGCGGAATAAACTTTCAAACGCCTTGTATAAGAGGTTATTCGGTGACGGACTTGGATATTTCGCGTTTGTTTCATCAATTGGCGACAGATTACACGGCACAAAAAACAAACACTATGCGAGACTTGGCCTACGGAACCGCCCTTGTAAAGTCGGTGCTACGTTTAATCGGCTTAAAAAGGCAGCAAATCTTATCTCGGTTCGGTAATGCGGCGTAAAAAGAATCATGAAAACATTAAACCGATGTCGTGGTCGGCACCGGTTTAAGGCTTTATGCCAAATGTACGAAATTATCGGTAAATAATTTCGTACATTTGGCATAAAGCCTTTTTCATTAAAAGCTATTGACGATGATAGCAAAAGTAATGAATTGAGACGAAGCCTTTGTTTTGTCTTCATAATTTTATTTAAGTACTTTGTCCGGTATAATAGACGGAGCATAGAACGGCTTAACACAAATCATAAGAGATGAAAACGGATTTTTTATTTTAACTTTGGCAATGATCAATATCCCGCAATGCTGTTAAGTGTATTTTTAATTTTATCGCTGCAGGGTTTTCATCTCTTTTTAAAACGAGAAAAAAACACGACAGCGTTGAGAAGTCGGGATAAATTTAAAATGCACTGCTGAAAATGAAATGGTTCGGTTTATAAGGCCACAATCTGTTATTTAAATTTTTAATTTTATGAGGTGCCATTCATGAAAAAAGGAAAAAAGTGGACGAGAGAAGAAACAATTATAGCCTTCTATGTATATTGTATCATTCCATTTGCAAGTAGTAACAAAGCAAATCCGACCATTATTTACTATGCAAATATATTGGGAAGAACTCCGTCCGCACTAAATATGAAAATAGGTAATTTGGGAAGACTTGATCCGGAATTAAAAAAAACAAAGCATTACAGGATTACCTCACGGTTCCAAAATGGAAGAGTTAGTATGGAAAGAATTTGATAATGATAGAGAAAAGCTTGTTTATGAAGCTGAAAAAATTATGGAAAGAATGTCAAATCAATCATTGGAAAACATTTATTTACATCCTGAAGAAATAAACTATTCAAGTGAAGATAAGTTGAGACTTGTCAAAACAAGAGTAAATCAAAATTTTTTTCGATCATCAGTTTTGTCTGCTTATAATAACGCTTGTGCAATAACAAATATAAAGGTAAAAGATTTTTTAGTGGCAAGTCACATTAAGCCTTGGTCAAAAGATAAAAGCAACAGACTTAATCCACATAACGGCATTTGTTTAAATAACATTCATGATCAAGCTTTCGATAAGGGATATCTTACAATAGATTATAACTATAAAATTATTATATCAAGTCAATTAAAGGAATTTTACAGTCATCAATTTATTGAAGATGTCTTTAAAAAATACGAAGGTTGTAAAATTACAATCCCAGATAAATTTAAACCGTCACGAGAGTATCTTGAATATCATCATGATATGATTTTTAAGGGAGAGTAGTGTGCTCGTGCTACATTGATATAAAGAAAGATATATTTGGACAATAATACAACACGATATTATCTGATTATTAAAATATTAAAAGAAGAAACCAAGGGTGAAATCAAAGAAATGCTGAAAAATGAGAGAGTTAAAGAAGCGTTGATTGTTAAAATAATAAATGCGATAACTTACGGTTAAATGTATACGATCGGTTTAATCAAAACATATATCTCGGGTGAAAAATCAAATAACAAAATTAAGCTGTCCGTCCTTTCAGGCGGGTTACTCACCTGGGAACGACAAATAAATGGGCATAGACCAAAGCAAACAACTCGAATCGGCTAAAGCTGCTTTAGCCGATTATTTTATGTGTGATTGTTGTAAGCACTTAAAAGAAGCGGACAGTTTTATACATCGAACTTTAAGAAGACAGCAAAGAAATCATCGACGCGTAGATACGATCCGTATTCTCCTGCCAATTCCGACACACCTGTTCCGCGACTTGAATGGAGGGCGACATCAGTGTTAAATGAATTAAGGGTTGTTTGTTTTCTTTTAAGGTTAAATGCACATCGTAACGGTCATCGGATATGCGGTCATAATAAGCGTTTACTTCCACATCTTTTAAGATGCGGTCTTTGTTTTGTCGGATATAGCTGCTTAAGATTTCCAGATCAAAAGGAGGGATTTTTTCTTGAAAGACCTCCAGGACTTGACGACCGGCGGCGGAAATAGATAAAATATTTTGGCTGTCATCTTCCATATCATAATCTTTAACGAGGTCTTCCCGGACTAATTCGTCCACGTAATGCTGAATATCAAAATAATTCATTTGAAGACAGCGGATAAGTACATCGCCCAATTGGATACGGGTTAAACCGGAATCCAACGTGTTGAGAACGTATAGGATCAGCAACTTTTCTTCTGTTTTTTCGGTGATAGACAAAGCGGGATACCTCCTTTTGATTGACCTTTTAATGCAGTTATTATAACATACATTCATACAGGAATGGAGATGAAATGATGGAACGACTCAATCGTGTACTTATTGACAAAGCCCGTACTTATTGTCGATGTGACCTCGGCTTTGCGGATTTAACCCGCTTGTCGGAGTCCGTTAACACTATGGGTATGCCGCGGGCCGTATCGGTAATGGTGCCTCTATCCAAAGGGGTGATGTCGCAAGTGGTAACGGCACCGACCGTTACGTATTTTTCACACTATCGTTCCGTTAATCGAATGATCGATCTGATTCTGACGAGCTTATGCTTGGAGCTGGAAGGCAACGGCTATGCGAGCATACCCGTTGCAGCATCCCAAAGCGACCCCGAAGGGTATTACAGCGGTGTGTTCTCACACAAAATTGCCGCAGGGTTATCGGGGAAGGGCGGCATAGGAAAAAATGCCCTGTTTATCCATAAAGACTACGGCTCGATGGTGCGTTTGGGGACGGTGTTAACCGAAGCGCCTTTACAATGCGAAGAGACATTACCCGTTTCTCCTTGCGATACTTGCCAAATTTGCAAGCGGACATGCCCGGCAATGGCCATTGAAGGCCGTAACTGGACAGCTGAAAACCCCGAGTTGCCTTTAATCGACGCAAAAGCTTGCAGCGACTATATGAAAGCCGCCTTTCACAATATCGGGCGGGGGGTGGTTTGCGGTTTATGCATAACCTGTTGTCCCCTAAACTTGGAGAAGAAATGAAAATAATCGGAATAGAAAAAGCGTCCGTATTGGAAGAGATGGGTGTTCGTCCCGGAGATAAACTTTTAACCATTAACGGCAATCCAATAGAAGACATTTTGGATTATAAATTTTTTTCGGAAGAGCCGACCATGCTCGTTGAAATAGAAACAGCTCAAGGAGATGTTCTGGAGCTGGATATCGATATGGGGTCGGAGGAAGTGCTGGGAGCTCTTTTTGACGAAGTGAACCTGGATATTAAATCCTGTCGCAACCAATGTGTTTTTTGTTTTATCGATCAAATGCCCCGGGGGCTGAGACCTTCCCTTTATGTTAAAGACGACGACGAACGCATGTCTTTTTTAGTCGGCAACTATATTACATTGACCAATTTGTCCGAAGCGGATATCAAACGTATTGTTCGCTACAGAATTATGCCGATGAACATATCTGTTCATACGACGGACGATACCCTTCGCAAAAAAATGCTCAACAATCGTTTTGCCGGCGATGTTATGAACAAGTTGCGATATTTTGCCGATAACCACATTGCGATGAACGGACAAATTGTGTTATGCCCCGGATATAACGACGGTCAACATTTGGTAAAAACTTTAAACGATTTGACAAGCCTGTATCCGGAAATGGTTTCCGTTTCCGTGGTGCCGGTGGGTCTTACCAAATATCGAAAAGGGTTGGCACCCTTAAAACCCCTTACCCGGGAAGATGCGAAAAAAGCCATAGCAGCCATTGAGGCGGTGCAGGTACGAATGCAGGCAAAGGGGTATAAACGCTTTGTATACCCGGCGGACGAGTTGTTTTTACTGGCACAACAGCCCGTGCCGAGTGCCGATTATTATGACGGCTTTCCTCAAATCGAAAACGGCGTGGGCATGATTGCGGATTTTAAAGCCAATGTTCTGAGCACCTTGACACAATCGCCGCCGGAGGTATCGGAGCAAAAAATCGGTTTAATTACCGGAACCTTGGCGGCACCGCTGATAATGGCATGTGCCGAAGAGATCGAAGCACATATCAAGGGGTTATCGGTGAGAGTATTTGCCGTTCAAAACGAATTTTTCGGCAAGGATGTGACCGTATCGGGTTTAGTGACGGGCGGGGATATTTGCAAACAAATCCCAGAGGACCACGGAATGGATCGCTTTATTTTGCCCGACAATCTTTTTAAAAGCGGCGAAAATTTATTATTGGACGACACAACGGCACAGGATATACAGGCACATTTAGGTGTACCCGTGGAACGAGCGGCCTTTGACGGGCACGATTTGTGTCGCATTATCATAAAGGAGAAATAAAATGGCAAAACCGATGGTAGCTGTAATCGGTCGGCCCAATGTAGGTAAATCGACCTTGTTTAATAAAATGGTAGGGGAACGCATTGCCATTGTGGAAGACACCCCGGGGGTTACCCGGGACAGAATAGTTGCGGAAGCGGAATGGACCGGTCATCATTTTTTGTTGATTGATACCGGGGGGATCGAACCCCATTCTCAAGATACCATTTTAAAGCAAATGCGCACACAGGCACAAATAGCGATGGAAATGGCCGATGTTATCTTGTTTTTGGTAGACGGGAGAGAAGGTTTGTTGGCGGCGGATTACGATGTCGCCGATATGTTGCGTAAGCATCGGGCACCGGTCGTGTTGGCGGTTAACAAGCTCGACCATATTCGCATGGAAGACGAAAAGTACGAGTTTTATAACCTGGGGCTTGGAGAACCGATGGCTATATCCGCAGAGCAGGGTCTGGGCCTGGGCGATTTACTGGATGCGGTTGTAGACAACCTGGACAAAGTAACGGTGCAGACTTCGGAAGAAGAAAATAACACCAAGGTGGCCGTTATCGGAAAGCCCAATGTGGGTAAATCGACCTTGGTGAACCGACTCCTCGGAGAGGAACGCCTGATTGTCAGCGACATACCGGGAACTACCCGCGATGCGGTGGATACCGATGTGGTCTACAACGAGGAGGAGTACGTTTTTATCGATACGGCGGGTCTCAGAAGAAAAAGCAAAATTGATGAAAATATCGAACGCTATTCCATTGTGCGGGCCATTGCCTCGGTAGAAAAAGCCGATGTGGTGGTGTTGTTGATCGACGCAACCCAAGGGGTCACGGAGCAGGACGCAAAAATAGCGGGCATTGCCCACAATCGTAATAAACCTTTGGTTATTGTCGTCAATAAATGGGACGCGGTGGAAAAGGACAACCACACCGTTAAAGAGATGACCAGGGAAATTCGAAACAATATTTCCTTTATCGACTACGCACCGATTATTTTTCTGTCGGCCTTAACGGGCAAGCGGGTGTTTAAACTTTTTGATGAAATAAAGTTTGTAAAAGCACAGAGCGAAAAGCGGATTACCACCGGGGTTTTAAACGAAGCCCTGGCGGAATTTGTGATGATGAAACAACCGCCCTTAAAGAGCGGTCGTCGGTTAAAGATATATTATATTTCCCAAGTGAGTATCAAACCGCCGACTTTTGTGGTGTTTGTCAATGATGCCAAGCTCATGCATTTTTCCTATCAGCGGTATTTACAAAACAGTATCAACACCACCTTTGATTTTTACGGTACGCCCATTCGTCTATTAGTGAGAAACAGAAAAGAAGACTGATCGATCCATCATAAAACCTCGCAAGTGTCCGACGCTCCGTCGATACTTGCGAGGTTGTTGTTTTAAATACCGTAGGTGTTTAAATAGTTTTCCATTTTTGTTTTCATGGTATCGTCGATAATAATTTTTCCCGACAATTCTCTTTGATACAGGTGAGCGATAATTTCTTTAACCGTTACAATGGCGTGGGTCTGAATACCGAAGTCCGCTTTAATTTCGTCAATGGCGGTTTTATCCCCCTGTCCCTTTTCCATACGGTCGACGGATATCACTAAAGAGGAGACATCCACATCGGCATAGCTTTTAAGTAAGGGGACACTTTCCCGAACCGAGGTGCCTGCGGTAATGACATCCTCGACGATTAAAACCTTATCGCCGTCGGAGGGTTTATAGCCGATTAAAGAGCCGCCCTCGCCGTGATCTTTAACTTCCTTTCTGTTAAAAGCATAAGGAATATTTACACCGTGGTCGCGATATAAGGCGGTGGCGGTGGCAATAACCAGAGGAATGCCCTTATAAGCGGGGCCGTAAAGCATGTCCAATTGGCGGACATCCATGCGGTCCACCAGGCAAGCGGCGTAATATTGCCCCAATTTGGAAATATGTTCCGCCGTTTTGTAATTGCCGGTGTTTACAAAATAAGGGGTATTGCGTCCGCTTTTGGTCACAAAATCTCCGAAGGTCAGCACGCCGGCAGACACCATAAAATCTATAAAATCTTCTTTATATCCCATAGCAATCCTTCCTTTTTTATTATTATTAATGTAGCACAGAACAGGTAAAAAGAAAAGTTGAACGGAAAAATGTTGGTTAAAAAACGCTGTGTCACAAGGCGATATAAAGAGAATGCCTGTAGGAGGCAGAGGGCGGTAAACATTAGGACATACGGCTTTATCTTGACAAGTTTAAGCCGTTTACAATATAATACTTCAAACAGAGATACAAAACAGGACGCGATTAACGATGTCCTAAAACGTTTTTTTGTGTAGCAATCCGAAGGGAGCGGCATGGAAACACAACCCGAATTTATAAATCAAAAACCTCTTATAGAAATTAAATCTTTATCTAAAGTTTTTAAAACAAAGGTCGGCGAAGTCGTCGCCTTGGACGATATTAACTTGACGGTCGATAAAGGCGATATTTACGGTATTATCGGCATGAGCGGTGCCGGTAAAAGTACCTTGGTTCGTTGTATGAACCTGTTGGAGAAGCCAACCGCCGGCGATGTGTACATCGAAGGCAAAAACATTGCCGCCATCAGCGAAAAAGAGTTGCGACAAGTACGTCACGCCATGGGCATGATTTTCCAGCAGTTTAATCTTTTAGAGCAACGAACGGCCGCTCAAAACGTTGCCTTTGCTATGGAGATTGCCGGTGTTGCAAAAGAAAAAATAGATAAGCGGGTAGCGGAACTCCTCGACATTGTGGAGATTGCCGACAGAGCCCATTCCTATCCCTCGCAATTATCCGGTGGACAAAAACAAAGGGTGGCCATCGCCAGAGCCTTGGCAAACAACCCGAAGGTTCTTTTGTGCGACGAGGCCACATCCGCCCTGGATCCTAAAACCACCCGTTCCATTTTAAGTTTGCTCAAGCATATCAACAGTACCATGGGTATCACCATTATTATCATTACCCACGAAATGAGTGTTGTTCAGGAAATATGTAACCGCGTGGCCATTATCGACAACAGCCGTATTGTAGAGGAGGGGTCGGTAGAAAGTATTTTTACCAATCCTAAAACGGCGGTTGCCCGTAAAATGATTTTTCCGGATACCGTGGGTGACCAAATCGGTGAGCGTTTAATTCGCATTGTGTTTGACGGATCCTCCTCTTATAATCCCGTTATCGCCAATATGATATTAAACTGCAATGCACAGGTAAATATTATGTACGCCGATATGAAAAACATCGACGGCATTGCCCGGGGGCAAATGGTGGTACAACTGCCCGAAGATAAAGAAAAATCCAAAAAAGTTATTGCGTATTTAAAAGCTCATCATTTGGTGGTCGAGGAGGTGGACGAAATTGTTTGATACAGCAACCTGGCTGATGATCGGTATGGGGATTTTAGAGACCCTGTACATGATTTTCGTATCGACGTTTATCTCTTACCTGATCGGCTTGCCCATGGGCATTGTGTTGGTGGCTTGCGATCACGAAGGGATTAAACCGATGCCAATTTTACATAAAATTATCGATGTCTATGTCAATATCACCCGATCCATCCCTTTTATCGTACTTTTGGTAGCGGTCATGCCCGTGACACGATTGGTTGCAGGGACAACGGTAGGCACCAACGCAGCCATTGTGCCTTTGGTCATCGGGGCGGCACCCTTTGTGGCACGTATGATCGAATCCTCCTTAAGAGAGGTCGGAAAAGGCGTTGTGGAGGCGTCGTTGGCGATGGGGGCAAGCCCCATACAAATTATTTTTAAGGTATTGTTGCCCGAGGCAAAACCGTCGCTTTTAATGGGCGGTGCCATTTCCGTCGTTACGATTTTAAGTTACACCGCTATGGCAGGTTTTGTCGGCGGCGGCGGTTTGGGCGATATTGCTATTCGTTACGGCTATCATCGTTTTCAAGGTGATATTATGCTTGTAACAGTTGTTATTTTAGTGATTATGGTTCAAATTTTTCAGGAAATCGGCATGGCGGTTGTCCGTAAAACCGATAAACGAAAATAAGGTAAAAAAGAGTTCGCTTACAACGAACTTTAAAAATATTAAAGGAGAAATAAAATGAAAAGAAGAACGATTGCAGGGTTACTGGCGGCATTGCTCTGCCTGACCGTCCTTGCCGGATGTGGTGGCGGTGCCGGTAACAATAAGGAAGATGCGGCACAAACGGGAGACGACAAAACCATTAAAGTCGGAGCGACGCCCACACCCCATGCGGAAATTTTAAGCGAAATTAAAGATGCTTTAAAAGAAGAGGGTTACACCCTGGAAATTGTAGAATTTACCGATTACGTCTTGCCCAATAACGCGTTGGACAAAGGCGATATCGATGCAAACTTTTTCCAACACTTGCCTTACTTGGAAGACTTTAATGCAAAGAACAAAACGGAACTGGTTTCCGCAGGGGCCATTCATTATGAACCTATGGGTCTCTTTGCGGGTAAAACCGCTTCCATCGACGCATTGGCTGACGGTGCCGAAATCGGCGTTCCCAACGACACCACCAACGAAGCCCGTGCTCTGTTGTTACTTCAGGAAAAAGGGTTGATTAAACTCAATGAAGATGCAGGTCTGGAGGCAACTCCGAAGGATATCGTAGAAAACCCGAAAAATTTAGCTATTAAAGAATTGGAAGCGGCACAACTGGGTCGCTCCCTACAGGACATGGACATGGCGGTTATTAACGGTAACTACGCTCTGGGTGCAGATTTAAAAATTTCCGACGCTTTGGCAATCGAAGAAAAAGAATCCTTGGCGGCTCAAACTTACGGTAACGTAATTGCGGTCCGAAAAGGCGAAGAAAACAGCGAAAAAATTCAGGCGCTTTTAAACGCTTTAAAAACCGATACGGTTAAAAAAGTTATCGAAGAAAAATACGAAGGTGCGGTTGTACCGTTATTCTAGAAAAATACAAAAGGAGATTTGCTTTACAAAGGGTAAATCTCTTTTTTTACAACAGGTGAGTGATGACATTTCAAAAAAACATATCCGGGACGACGACATTGTACGCCTTAATCGGCAATCCGGTCGCCCACTCCGTATCTCCTGCGATGCACAACCGTGCCTTTGCCCATTACGGTATCGATGCCAGGTATCTGGCATTTAAAGTAACACCCGATCATTTGGAAGCCGCCTTTAGAGGAATGGTTGTCATGGGTGTTAAAGGATTTAATGTGACCATGCCCCATAAAAAAGAAATATGCAAATACCTGGACAGTTTGGCGGTAAATGCCACCTTAATCGGTGCGGTGAATACGGTTATCCTGTCGGAGGCGGGACACACCACGGGGCACAACACCGATGCCGGCGGTTTTATTGCCATGTTGGCGGCCCACGGAGTTTCACTAAAAGGTAAAACCATGGTGCAAATAGGGGCCGGCGGTGCGGGTAGAGCCACAGCCATTCAGGCGGCCTTGGAAGGTTTGGACACATTGGTACTCATTAACAGAACCCTTGAAAAAGCTCGAGACTTAAAAAACTTAATTGAAACCCATACCGATACGACAGTCGATATATACACCCTCTCGGATAAAACATCTTTTATTCCGAAAATTGAAAATAGTGATATTTTGGTGAACACCTCCTCCGTCGGAATGGCACAAACGGAATCGGCGTTCACCTTTTTAGATGAACTAACCTTTCCGACTTACGTAGCGGATATTATTTACAATCCCGACGAAACCGAATTGCTTTTAAAGGCAAAAAAACAGGGAGCACATATTATAAAGGGATTGGAGATGCTCCATTGGCAGGGGGCACAGGCGTTTACCCTGTGGACGGGTAAACCCTATCCCGAAGACACGCTATAGTATTGCAGAAGTTAAAATCAGCATATAAATCCAAAGTTTAACATATTCTTCTCTTGACTTTATAAGATTTAAAACATATAATGTTCAAAACAAATTAAAAGCGAAGATGGAAAGAGTAGTCGTGGAAACATTTCAGAGAGCCGGAGTAGCTGGAAACCGGTAATGGGAACACGGACAAAGTTCACTCCGGAGCTGTGTGCTGAACATTAAGTAGGCATTATCGGAAATTCATTCCGTTATCAAAGCAAGTGGATTAGCAATAATCAATAAAGGTGGTACCGCGATCACTCGTCCTTTTGGGCGAGTTTTTTTTATTTTCATTTCATCCGGGAGTTTACACAGAAAGAGGTTGGAGATGTATTGGAACAAACCCTACGAATGCATGCCTAAAGAACAGTTAGAGCAACTACAATCAAAGAGACTGGTAAAATTGGTAGAAAGACTCTACCACAATGTACCTTTTTATAGAACAAAATTACAGGAAAAAGGCTTGGACCCCAATAGTGTGCGAGGTCTTGACGATTTAAAACGCCTGCCCTTTACACGAAAAAAAGATCTTAGAGACAATTATCCCTACGGTTTATTTGCAGAACCCATTAATAATATTGTCAGAATACACGCATCTTCCGGGACGACGGGCAAACCCACCGTGGTGGGCTATACCAGAAACGATTTAAACAACTGGTCGGAAATAACCGCACGCTGCCTTATGGCGGCGGGAGCCGGCAAAAACGCCGTCATTCAAAACGCCTATGGCTACGGTTTATTTACAGGTGGGCTCGGCATCCATGGCGGAGCCGAAAGACTGGGGGCGTCCATCATCCCTATATCCAGCGGCAACACTGAAAAACAATTAATGCTGATGAAAGACTTCCACACGACGCACATTACCTGCACCCCTTCTTATGCACTGTACTTGGCGGAGTCGATGAAAACCTACGGTATCGCCATTTCGGATTTACAATTAAAAGCCGGTATTTTCGGTGCGGAACCCTGGTCGGAAAACATGCGGGAGGAAATCGAAAAGCGACTGAATATTAAGGCCTACGACATTTACGGCCTGTCCGAAATTTGCGGTCCGGGTGTCGGTGTCGAGTGTAGCGAACAAAACGGTATGCATCTGTGGGAAGACCATTTTTTAGCGGAAGTCATAGACCCCGTAACCGAAGAGCAACTGCCGCCCGGCACAATGGGAGAATTGGTAATTACCACCCTAACCAAAGAGGGCATTCCTCTTTTACGTTATCGCACCGGGGATCGCACCATGATCATCGATGAACCCTGCCCCTGCGGCAGAACCCACCGCAAAATTCAACGCCTTGTCGGAAGAACCGACGATATGATTATAGTACGCGGTGTAAATGTGTTTCCGACACAAATAGAATCCGTACTTTTAAGCATCGGGCATGTCACACCTAATTATCAATTAATTGTAAAACGAGAAGGCATTTTGGATAAATTGGAAGTACGGGTCGAGCTGAGCGAAGACGAAGCCATCGAAAGCCTGGAAGATTTAAACACCATCGAAAGAAAAATTATGCAAAAAATCCATGCGGTGTTGGGCATTCAGGTTAAATTAACGCTACTGGAGCCGGGTACTCTGGAACGTAGCGAGGGCAAGGCAAAGCGTTTAATCGATTTAAGAAATATATAGGAGTCGCCATGATTGAACAATTATCCGTGTTTATGCAAAACAAAGAAGGACATCTGCAAAAAGTATTAAAAATATTATCGGAAGACGGTATCAATATCCGTTCTTTGACCATATCGGAAACCGGAGAATACGGCATCATGCGATTGATTGTCAACGAAACGGAACAAGCGTTGACGGCATTAAAAAACAATCGGGTATTGTGTAACGCTACGCCCGTTTTTGCCGTTGCCATCCCCAATCGTCCGGGCGCAATGTTAAAATTTGTCGATTTGTTGTCATCGAAGGAGCTGAGCATCGAATACGCGTACTCCTATCCGTCAACCGACAACACGCTTTCCGTTATTGTTTTTAAAATGAACAGAGATAAATGGACAAATGCCGTGGAATTGCTGCAAAGTTTGGAAAACGCCACGCTTTTGGATCAAAAAAGCCTGTTAAAACTGTAGAAATCTTATCGGGGCATTTCGATGTTTCTTGATATTCATGGAAAACATCGTTATAATAATGATGATAAATACAAATAAGAAGGTGACAAATTGGCAAAATCAAGAAAAGGAGCTCTAACAAAAAAGAATATTATAACCTCGGCAAAACAATTATTCTACGAAAACGGATATAATAAAACGGGCGTACAGGACATAGCGGACTATGCGAATGTAAAACTGGGAACCATAACCTATTACTTTAAAAGAAAAGACGACATGATTAGTGATATCTACAATACCTTTTTCATGGCGTTGTACGACTATGTAAGTGAAACCTCGGATAAAGACTTAAACTTAATTACTAAATATTGTTACACCCTGGTTTTATATTACGATTTAATTATCACCGATCCCCACAACGCATTATTGTATTATGAAGTGTTGGTCAAAGATGTTGACGGTGGCGGACGGATCTCCATAACAAAAACCCTTAATCGATCCTGTTTGGACTTTTTAAACAAAACCTACGACGAGGACGATTTGGAAGTTATCGCCATATCGGAATTCGGTGCACGCAAAGAAATGTTTATGCGCTATTACGAACGGGATTTCAAAGTAAAATCCGAAAAACTGGTGCGCTACTTTGTCAGAAATCTTTTAAGATTAATGGATATAGACAGCGACATGATCAACAATACCCTTGATCAGGCTTTTGTCTTTTCAACGGAAAATCGCCCCGATCACATTAAATTTTTAGTGTAGTTACGGTCATCCGCCAAACCCTGCAAGAAAAGGATATTTTATGCTGTCAATTTATAGAAGCATCAATGGAAAACTCGAGACACGTAACAGTATAGAAAAGAATTCTTGGATTAATCTCATTAAGCCTACAGAGGACGAATGACGCTATGTGATTGATGCCTTAAATGTCGACGAAGGCTTTATTCGAGCCGCATTGGACGAGGAAGAGGCCTCCCGTGCGGAATATGAGAGAGATATCGAACAATCCCTTATTATCATTGATGCGCCTATTGTCATCAACCAAAATAAAAAAGTATTGTATGAAACTATTCCGGTTGGCATTGTCGTTTTACCGGATAACATTATTACGGTTTGCTTGGAAGAAAGCTCCGTACTGGAAGATTTTGTGCAAGGGCGGGTCAAACAAGTAATGACCAACCATAAAACCAGGTTTGTATTTCAAATTTTGTACCGAACCGCGGCAAAATTTTTAGCACATTTGCGTCATATCAATCGCTTAAGTACAGCCATTGAGCTGGAATTGCATAAGTCTATGAAAAACAAAGAATTGATACAATTATTGGATTTAGAGAAATCCCTGGTTTTCTTTTCGACCTCATTAAAATCCAACCAAAGTGTCATGGAAAAATTATCTCGCGGACGTATTGTGCAATTATATGAAGAAGACAAAGAATTATTGGAAGATGTCATTATAGAGTTCGACCAGGCCATCGAAATGAGCAACATCTACAGCAATGTACTCAGCGGTACCATGGATGCTTTTGCTTCGATTATATCCAACAACCTGAACATCGTTATGAAGGTACTAACCGCCATTACCATCTTAATGGCCATCCCGACAATGATATCGGGATTGTACGGTATGAATGTAACCTCATTACCTTACCCGGATTTTCGTTTTGTATCGCTAATGATCTTGGTGATTACCCTAAGTATCGGCTACCTGCTCTACCGACATAATATGTTCTCATAAAGATAAACTATACATTGACAAAGATATAACTTTGCATTATAATCATTTTAATAAATATTCAGGGCGAGGTGCAATTCCTCACTGGTAGTGATGTGCTTTAAGCAACAAGTCTACGAGCGAAAGCTGATTCGGTTGGAATCCGAAACCAACGGTATAGTCCGGATGAAAGAATTAAAAGACGTTTGAAACGATCAAAGCTCCTTAATATTTAGGGAGCTTTTTTTGTTGGAAAGGAACTTACAATGAATCAAACAAAACGACTGACCGAAATGGCCGTATTGGCTGCAATGTCCATTATATTGGTTGCAACCATTCACTTTCCCATCTTCCCCGCGGCACCTTTTTTGGAGTACGACCCGGCGGATATCCCGATATTTATCGGTGCTTTTATGTTCGGACCTCTCACCGGTCTGGTTATTACAATTGTTGTCAGCATTATTCAAGGCGTCACCGTATCGGCACACAGCGGCGTTATCGGAATTATCATGCATATTTTTGCCACCGGAAGCTTCGTGCTGGTTGCCGGTCATATCTATAAAAGAAACAGAACAAAAAAAGGAGCCGTTGTTGCTTTAATAGCCGGCGTATGTGCAATGACATTGGCCATGACGCTTTGGAACTATATTGTTACACCGATTTTTATGGGTGTTCCAAGGGAGGCGGTCGCTCAAATGCTGATACCTGTCATCATTCCGTTTAATTTAATAAAAGCAGGGTTTAATGCCGTCGTCACGTTTGTTATTTATAAACCCTTATCCGGTTTATTAGAAAGAAGAATCGAAGGGAAAAAAGAAATTTAAAATAGACAAGCACATAAAAAAACAACATAAAACAGGCATATTCCGATAGAATATGTCTGTTTTTTTAAAACAATAAAAAAAATAAGTAAAATAAATTAAAATAAGGCTTGACAAAAGGGGGCAAAATACTTTAAGATTAATGCGTTGTCGAAAAGACAATAAAAAAAATAAAACAAACGCAAAAATACACTTGACATTTAAAAATAAATGTTTTATACTTAAGAAGTTCATCTACGAGATGAGCGCAAGGTCATAGAAAAGAGAATAG
>CAYFTR010000004.1:0-80044 GCA_964346185.1 uncultured Lachnospiraceae bacterium
AAAGGAGTTGCGTGTGATAAATCAAATTCAAATGCAGGCAATATTTGACGGAACCCTGTTAACTGTTAAGGTTGCTTTTGTTGCATTATTTTTCGGTTTAATATTCGGCACTTTGATCGCCTTGGGGCGGATGTCAAAAAATAAAGCGATCAGTGCTTTTTCGTGGTTTTATGTGTGGTTTTTCAGGGGTACACCCTTATTATTACAATTGTTTATAATTTTTTATGCCTATCCCATTATTCGTATCGAAATGACGGGAACCGGGGTCGAGATGAACCCCATGCTCAGTGCTTACCTGGCTTTCTCGTTAAATTGTGCGGCATACTCGGCGGAGCTCATCCGTGCCGCTATCGAATCCATCGATCACGGGCAAATGGAAGCCGCCAAGGCTTTGGGAATGAATTATCGTCAAGCGATGACGCGAATTATCATCCCCCAAACCTATAAAAGACTCATGGCACCCATCGGTAATGAGTTGATCATGTTAATTAAAGACACCTCCTTGGTATCCACCATTGCGTTGTTCGACTTGTTACGTACGGTAAAAACCATGGCATCCGCAACCGGTGATTGGATTTACTATATTTATGCCGCCGTGATTTATTTATTTTTAACGACGATTTTCCAAGTTGTTTTTGATAAGTTGGAAGTACGTTTCGGCGTCTATGAAAAGAGGTAAGACAATGAGTATGGTAAAAATGGTTAACATAAACAAATCCTTTGGTGAGTTGAAGGTGCTTAGAGGGATCGATCTGGAAGTGCAAAAAGGAGAGGTCGTGTGCGTTATCGGCCCCAGCGGTTCGGGTAAAAGCACCATGCTCCGTTGTATCAACAATTTGGAACAAATTACTGAAGGCGAAATTTATATAGAAGATGCACTGGTGGTTAAGCGTGCCAATAATAAAGATGTAAAAAAAGGCAACAGTGCCCTGCGCAATGATTTGGGAATGGTCTTTCAGAATTTTAACCTCTTTCCACATTTAACGGTTTTGGAAAATATTACCGTTGCGCCGCGTGTCGTCAAAAACGCGGATAAAAATACAATTAACGATAAAGCGATGAAATTGTTGGGAATGGTCGGTTTAATGGATAAGGCGAACGAATACCCGATACGGTTGTCCGGCGGACAGCAACAACGGGTTGCCATCGCCAGAGCCTTGGCAATGGATCCGCAAATTATGCTCTTCGACGAACCCACGTCGGCCTTAGACCCGGAGTTGGTGGGTGAAGTTCTCGATACAATTAAGGCTTTGGCACAAGAGGGTATGACCATGATCATCGTTACTCACGAAATCAGTTTTGCTCGGGATTTGGCGGACAGAGTTATTTTTATGGCCGACGGTGTTATCTGCGAAGAAGGTCCTCCGGAAGAAGTCATCCTAAACCCGAAGGAAGAAAGAACTCAAAACTTTTTAAATAGAATTAATTAATTGGGGTTGTTACACTGTTAAGTGTTTCGACAAAATTTATAAACTTCATTTATATACCAGGCATCTCAACAAAATGGAGGTGCTTGTTTTTAGTTTTTGACCTAATAAACGGCGAATTTCGGAAATAGTCGTATTGCAGTTTTTATATTTGGAAATTACTCAATAAAATAACTGTTTTTTTACGATAGTAACAAAGAGACGATTGTGATAAAATAAAACTATCAGCCAACCTAATTTGGTGTCGACAAAAGGAGTCATCGAATGATTTTTAGTAATTACCACACACATACAAAGTATTGTGACGGTAAAAACAGCGTAGAAGAGATGGTGCTGTCCGCCCTTGGGGCGGGGCTTAAAAGCATCGGATTTTCCGGGCATATGACTTTGCCCTTTCCCAACGACTTTACAATGCGTTTGGAAAACTTGGAAGAATACTTCCAAGATATCGAAGCCGCAAAGAATCAATATGGGGACCAAATTCAAATTAATACGGGTTTGGAGGTCGACTACCTCCCTTATTTAAAGGATATCAGCGATGAAAGCAAATCCTTTATCAAACGAACGGATTATTATATTTGTTCACTCCATTGTGTGGATTTTTTCGATCATTCTTCCGAAATGGGTTATTACGACGGCGATTATTCAAATTTTGAACGTGTTTTAAAAGAATTATACAGCGGGGGAGTCCGTCAACTCATTGAGGATTATTACCAAAGATATGGAGACATGGCTCAAAAAATAAAGCCGGATATTTTGGGACATTTGGATTTAATAAAAAAGCACAACCATCAACACCCTTTTTTTGATGAGAATGCTTCATGGTATCGGGATTTGGTGATGGATACCTTGCGCCAAATTCAGCTCAGCGGTTCCATTTTAGAAATCAACACCGGGAAAATACATCAATTCGGAAGTAAGGGAATCTATCCGTCATATTGGATGATCGATGAAATCCTTCGGCTAAAAATTCCGATAACTGTTAACGGTGATTCCCATGATGCCGCACATATTAACGACGGGTATGATTGTGCTTTAAACTATTTAAAACGTATCGGCTGTTCCGAAATTTATATTTTTGAAAAAGGTCATTGGGTTCAAACGCCCTTGTAGGAGTGCTTATGGACCGTTCTTTGTATCGACAATATTTACCCTATGCTTTAATACTATTACTGCTTTTTTCGGGATGGGTTTGGAAAAATAAACAAGAAGAAAAACGTTACGAAGCCATTTCGGAAGAATTGGTGCAATCGGAAGCGGACGTGGAGCAAGGGGCGGAAATATACGTTCATGTGACAGGTGCCGTTAACAACCCGGGTGTTTATACGTTTGGTGAAGAAAAAAGACTGATTGAAGTGCTGGAAACGGCGGGGGGCATTAGGGAAGACGGTGTGACCGACAATTTAAATTTGTCCCAAAAGGTAAAGGACGAAAGCAAAATTCATGTACCGACGGTTGAAGAAAGTCAACAGGTTATGCAAACGCCCGGCGACGTTTCCGGCAAGGTGAACATCAATACGGCGGACAAAGAAACCTTGAAAACCTTACCCGGCATCGGTGACGTGATTGCGCAAAATATTATCGACTATCGAAATGCAAACGGTAACTTTACACAAATGGAGCAACTTAAAAATGTTCCTAAAATAGGAGATAAATTACTGGAAAGCATCAGCAATCATATTGTTTATTAAAACATACACAAATTATTGCAGGTATATGTTAAAATAATATATGATTGATCGTAAAATCGATTATAAAATTTAAGTATTATTCATCAAAATTTAAAAGAGTTGATGTTTAATAGAAAGACGACAATTATCGTCCGTTCATGTTGATATTTATGAAGGAGGTTCATATGGACAAGAAATGGGTTTATATGTTTAGTGAGGGCGATGCCACCATGAAAGATTTGTTGGGAGGCAAAGGCTCGAACTTAGCTGAAATGACAAAAATAGGTTTGCCGGTACCCCAGGGTTTTACCGTTACAACCGAAGCGTGTATAGAATATCTTAAAGACAACCGATTAACGGACTGTATGATCAGCCAAATAAATGCAAATATGAAAACGTTAGAAGAAATTTCAGGCAAAAAATTCGGCGATCCGCAAAATCCCTTATTGGTATCGGTACGTTCCGGTGCTAAAATTTCCATGCCCGGTATGATGGACACCATCTTAAACCTCGGTTTAAATGATGTGTCCATTAACGGTGTAATTGCCAATACGGAAAACGAGCGTTTTGCCTACGACTCTTACCGTCGTTTTATTCAAATGTTCGGGGATGTCGTTTTAGAAATCGATCACGCGAAGTTTGAAGCGGTTCTTGACGAAATCAAAGAACGTGAAGGCTTTGATAACGACACGCAATTAACGGTACAGAACTTAAAAGAAGTTGTGGAACGTTATAAAGAGATTTATTTAAAAGAAACCGGCGGCGCTTTTCCCCAAGAACCGGTCGCGCAATTAAAAATGGCCATTGAAGCCGTATTTAAATCATGGAACAATAACCGCGCGAGGGTTTATCGTGAAATCAACAACATCCCCCACGATATTGGTACGGCAGTAAATGTTCAAGCTATGGTATTCGGGAACATGGGTAATGACTCGGGTACGGGTGTCGCCTTTACCCGTAATCCCGCAACCGGTGAAAACAAACTATTCGGCGAATTTTTAATTAATGCCCAAGGCGAAGACGTTGTCGCGGGTATCCGCACCCCTAAAGATATCGAAGAACTGAAAGGTGAAATGCCCGATGTGTACAAAGAGTTTCACGATACCTCCGAATTATTGGAAAAGCATTATCGTGAAATGCAGGATATGGAATTTACCATTGAAAAAAATAAATTGTACATGTTACAAACCAGAAGCGGTAAACGGACGGCAGCGGCAGCAATTAAAATAGCGGTTGACATGGTTAAAGAAGGTTTACTCACAGAAAAAGAAGCCGTAGCCAGAATAGAACCCGCCAGCTTGGACCAATTGTTGCACCCGACTTTCGACCCGAAAGCGTTAAAAGAAAAAGAAGTTTTGGCATGCGGGTTACCCGCATCTCCGGGGGCTGCTAAGGGTCGTGTTTACTTTACCGCCGAAGCGGCAAAAAATGCCGCGGATAACGGTGAAGATGTTATTTTAGTTCGTAAAGAAACATCGCCGGAGGATATCGAAGGCATGTATGCCGCTAAAGGTATTTTAACCTCCCGAGGCGGCATGACCTCCCATGCCGCGGTTGTTGCCAGAGGTGCCGGTATTTGTTGTGTTGCAGGTTGTGAAGACGCAAAAGTTTTTGAAGAGAAAAAATACTTCCAAGTCGGTGAGACAATTATTAAAGAAGGCGACTATATATCGGTTCACGGCAGCACCGGCGACATTTACGAGGGAAGCATTAAAACGCAGGAACCGGAACTTTCCGGAGACTTTGCACAACTTATGGAATGGGCAACCAAATATAAAACCATGGGTGTTTACGCCAATGCCGATGCCCCCCATGATGCATCCATTGCCGTTAATTTCGGTGCCGAAGGTATCGGCTTATGCCGTACGGAACACATGTTCTTTAATGAAGATAGAATACCCAGCATGCGCCGGATGATTTTATCCCAATCCGTCGAACAAAGAGAAAAATACTTGGCGGAACTGCTACCCATGCAAAGAGAGGACTTTATCGGCATTTTTGAGGTGATGTTGCAACGCCCCGTTACCGTACGCTTGTTGGATCCGCCGTTACACGAATTTTTGCCGACTCAGGAAAACCAAATTAAACAATTGGCTGCAGATATGGGCTACACTGTCGAAGAGTTGGAATCCTTTATTCATAATTTGGAAGAGTTTAATCCCATGCTGGGTCATAGAGGGTGCCGCTTAGCCGTTACCTATCCGGAAATTGCCGTTATGCAAACACGGGCCATCATTGAAGCGGCAATCGAAGTAACCGAAAAAACGGGAACGGCGATCGTACCGGATATTATGATCCCCTTAATTTCCATGAAAACGGAAATGGATTTTGTTTACAATGTTGTCAAAGAAACGGCAGAAAAAGTAATTGCTGAAAAACAGGCAACCTTAAACTACCATATCGGTACTATGATCGAAATACCGAGAGCAACCTTGGTTGCGGATAAAATTGCCGAAACGGCGGAGTTTTTCTCTTTCGGAACCAATGACTTAACCCAAATGACCTACGGCTTCTCCAGAGATGATGCCGGTAAGTACATTGAGGACTACAGAGAAAAGGATATCCTACCCAACGACCCCTTTGCCAGTATCGATCAGGAAGGTGTCGGACAATTGGTAAAAGTCGGAGTGGAACGAGGCAGAAAAACCAAACCGAACCTAAAAATCGGCGTATGCGGTGAACACGGCGGCGATCCGGCATCAGTACATTTTTTCTATAAATGCGGACTGACCTATGTATCCTGCTCGCCTTACAGAGTGCCCGTTGCAACCTTAGCGGCAGCACAAGCGGCAATTAAAGATCAAAATTGATTGATTTAACATCCTGTCATTCAATGTATGGAGAACCTGCTTCTTTATTTATAAGAAGCAGGTTCTTTTATGGATAATTACTGTTATTGAAAAATTGGGACGGCTATGTTTTAAGGTAGACCGTATTAGAATGGCAGACCGTGTGAATGCTTAAAAAGTGCATGTTAAGGAAACAAGTTTGTAATTATTTAGTGAGAGAGCTTCAGTAATTCCCGATATGCACAATCACCAACCAGTTGAATAATTTTTTGACATTGTTGTGGACTTTTAAAAAAAGAAGCCGTTTTTGTACAATATATCATCATTAATGTACATAGGCGCTTGATTGTTACTTTTATACGCTGTTTAATCGAATTGCAAACAATGACGCTTAAATAAGGTATTGATTAAATATAATATATAAAATCGTTGATAGATGCTACGAAGTAAAAGTTTATTGTTACTTGATGTTAAGTTGACGGTTGCCCCGTAAATTTTGCAATTCTCTTTTTTGCGTTTGCTCTTAAATCGTAATAATAAAGGGATAAATCTAAAGAATGTAAAACCCCTAATGGAAAATGAGCCGCCCGATCTTTAAAGTAACACAAATAAGGATCGGCAGTAGTGCAACGTACCGTCCCTCTTTTTAAATCCAATTGTGCATCGGCATAGTGTGGCAATTCCAACATTTCTTTTAAATCGCCCGACGGATAAAAGACAGGTATTCGAGACCCGAGGCTTTGTCCTGCACAGGCGTAATATTCGTCTCGTCGCCAATTAACGGGGTTAATGGCAATGCTGTTTTCAAACAAGGTTAAGTTAGGACCGTTATAATCTTTCGTTTCGGTATTATAAGAGATAATACACCCGGTGTCGGATTCTCCGGCAGCAAATTTTAAGTGAAGGTTTTCCTTCAGATAGTCCTTTGTAACGGAAAAGCCGACGGCATAGGCACATACCATGCGGTCCAACAGTTGAGGTTTGTCTTTAAAATATCGGCTCAACAGCATCAACAATAACAACGCACCTTGAGAATGTGCCGCTAGGATATAAGGTCGTTTGAGTTTTTGAGTATTTATAAAATATTCGAAAGCGGCAATCACCGAGGCATAGGTTTCTTCCATAAATAAAGACAGAACAGTGTCTTCGGATAATGCCTTTTGTAAACATTCGATACGCATTTGGTGATAATAGGGTACGTACATATTGCCGACACCTTCAAAAAGGGACGCTTTGTATTGCATATGAGCTTTGGCCTTTTGTTGCATGCCGGTATGTTGGGTGTTACAAACACAAGGGTCTTGCTTATTACCGACATACCCGGTCGGCAAGATATAAAAAATGTCGGCTTCGGCAGTGGGATTTTCAGGATAGGTAAGCCAGTGTTTACGATTGGCGTAGTTGATGGTCGTCATATAAAAATCCTTTCGTTTTGTAAGATAATTTTACCTTAGCATAAAAAATAAATTTTCGTATTAAAAAGGTGTTGTCAATGAAAGGCAGAACTTCAAAATATTAAGGGTTTCCAATAAATTGTTTGACATATAACCCTTGTTTTGATATCATATCTTAGTCATGTAGCCGCACAGCTCAGGTTATAAGCATCGCACCTGAGATGGCGAGTCTGGTAAGAGGAGGTAAAAATTATGTATGCAATCATTAAAACGGGCGGTAAGCAATATCGTGTTGCCGTTGACGACGAAATTACCATCGAAAAATTAAAAACCGATGATAAAGAAGTCGTATTTGACGAAGTGTTGGCAATTCAACAAGACGGTACCATGACTTTTGGAAAACCCTTTGTTGAGGGTGCCAGTGTTAAAGCGAATGTTATTGAATCCGGTAAAGGCAAAAAAGTTATTACTTTTAAGTATAAAGCTAAAAAAGATTATCGCAAAAAACAAGGTCACAGACAACCTTATATGAAAGTAAAAATTACTTCCATCAATGCATAATGACAAAAGTGTCCTATATTCGTAATGCCGGTGGGGCTATAGAATCTTTCCGAAGTATCGGACATTCATTCTTTTCGCCGGGGGACGACATTGTCTGTGCAGCGATATCGGCTTTAACGGTTGCCACCATAAACGGAATTACCGAAGTGGTGGGTGTTCATATAAGAGATAAACATCTTATTATCGACGACGGATTCATTCAAGTTCATATTCCGATTATAAAAGATAAAATTAAAGAAAAACAAGTCCAAGTGCTTTTGGAAACCATGGTATTGGCTTTGGAAAACCTGGAAGCGGATAATAAAGGATTTGTCAGTGTAAAAGAAATAAGGAGGTAAAGAAATGATTAAAATGAACCTTCAAATTTTCGCTCACAAAAAGGGTGTCGGTAGTTCACGAAACGGTCGTGACTCCGAAGCTAAACGTCTCGGCGTTAAAAGAGCGGATGGCCAATTTGTATTGGCGGGTAATATTTTAGTAAGACAACGGGGAACAGCGATACATCCCGGAAAAAATGTCGGTCGCGGCAAAGACGACACATTGTTTGCCTTAGTAGACGGAGTTGTTTCCTTTGAGCGTAAAGGCAGAGATAAAAAACAAGTATGTATCCATCCCAGAGAAGCGAAAGCTTAACAACGTAATGAATTGTCAACCTCTTATTTCGGCCGAAATAAGAGGTTTTTTGTTAGGAGGATATTAATTATGTTTGTCGATCAGGCAAAAATTTTTGTAAAAGCCGGAGACGGTGGGCACGGCGGCATGAGTTTTCGAAGAGAAAAGTACGTGCCTAACGGTGGTCCCGACGGCGGAAACGGCGGTCGAGGCGGCAATATTATTATAGAAGCCGATAAAGATTTAAGAACATTGCTGGCTTTTAAGTATAAAAGAAAATATAAAGGCGAAAACGGACAAAACGGATCCGGTGGACGTTGTACCGGTCGTTCCGGGAAAGATCTCATCATAAAAGTACCGGTAGGAACCATAATAAAAAACCAAAAAAACGAACGTATTATCTTTGATTTAAAAGAAGATGGTCAGCAATTTTTAGTGGCTGAAGGCGGCCGAGGCGGTCAAGGTAACATGAACTATGCGACAGCCACCAGACAAGCCCCCAGGTTTGCCCAGGGTGGTATGAAAGGTCAGGAAAAGGCACTGATTTTAGAATTAAAAATGCTGGCGGATGTGGGTTTGTTGGGATTTCCCAATGTTGGCAAATCAACACTGTTATCCGTAGCCACTGCGGCAAAGCCTAAAATTGCCAATTATCATTTTACCACCCTCGAACCGAATTTAGGTGTGGTAGCTTATAAAGATTACGATACCTTTATTATGGCGGACATTCCGGGCATAATTGAAGGTGCCCACCAAGGTGCGGGATTGGGGTATCAGTTTTTAAGGCATATCGAACGCACAAAATTACTCATTCATCTTCTGGACGCTTCCGGGTTGGAAGGCAGAGATCCGAAAAAAGATTTCGATACGATTAACCGGGAGCTGATTGCTTACAATGAACGCTTGGCGTCAAGGGTTCAAATTGTAGCACTGAATAAAATAGACTTGTGTGACGCCAAACATCTTGAAGAATTAAAAGCTTACTTTGAAGAGAAAGGGTACGAAGTCTTTCCAATTTCAGCGGCAACCGGCGAAGGGTTGCAAGTTTTAATATCAAGAACACTTACCTTACTTAAAGAAATTGGCGATGTCCAACCTATCTTTGATATAGAACCGGAAGAACCGGATGAAGCTATCGACAAAGATCAAATCATAGAAGTATACCGTGAAGAAGGTAAATACTACGTCACGGGGGATTTCATCGAAAGGCTGTTATTATCCGTTAACTTTGATGATTACGACTCTGTCGGTTATTTCCAAAGAATGCTTAAAGACAAAGGTGTCTTTAAAAAATTAGAAAAGCTGGGTGTACAGGACGGCGACATCGTCTCACTGAACGAATTTGAATTTGAATATTTCCGATAGGAATTAAAAATGAAAATTAATTGAAAGAAGTTTTAAATTTTTGTGAAGAATTTTAAAAACTATTGACAAAATAGAAAGGATGTACTGTTGTATTAATCAAACAGTACAGTAATACAAAATAAAAATGTTAAAGAGTTATCAACGAAACCATTTAAGAAAACTTGCTCATCCGTTAACGAGCATTATTTATATCGGAAAAGACGGCATTAATTATGAAGTGGTTGTCCAAACAAAAGACGCCTTAAAAGCAAGAGAATTAATTAAGGGTAAGGTGCAGCAGAATGCACCCCTTACAGCTGAAGAAGCCGCCCGGATACTGGGAGAAGAAACAAAGGCGGAAGTTGTACACACCATGGGCAATACCTTTGTTTTATTTAAAAGAAATCCGCAAAATCCTAAAGTGGAAATTCCGAAGAGATGAAACAAATCGGATTGTTCGGCGGCAGCTTTAATCCTATACATATCGGACATTTGTGGATTGCGGAATCTACAAGAGATGCCTTTCATTTGGATAAAGTGATTTATATTCCCGCCGGTAAAAACCCTTACAAATCCTATGAGACGGAGGACGAACGCTACCACCGTTATAAAATGGTTCAGTTGGCAATTGGCTCCAATCCTCACTTTGATATTTCCGACATCGAAATCAACAAAAAAGGGACAACTTACACTATTGATACGATTCATCACTTTAAGAAAAAATTTCCGGACAGTCAATTATATTTCATTACGGGGTCGGATTTGATGTTTCAAATAAATTTGTGGAAAGAAGCGCAAACCTTAATGGAGTCCATCGAAATTGTAACGGCAGTGCGACCGGGTTATGCGGATAAGGAGCTGGAGCTGCAAATTGATTTCTTAACCAGAAATTATCAAGCAAAAATTCATCTCTTTCATACGCCGGAATTGGACATTTCTTCTTCGGAAATTCGCAACCGAATCTCTAAAGGCATGACCAATCGTTACTTGTTGCCGGAAAAAGTGGAAGCCTATATTGCTGAAAATCGATTATATCATCAAAAATTATGAAAAAAAAATACGCACATATTATTGAAGATTTAAAAACCGTACAGCAACCGAAGCGTTTTAAACATATCATAAATGTTGCCGAGGCTGCAAAACAATTGGCAAAAAGATACGGTGCCGACGAGGAAAGTGCTTACCTTGCAGGTTTGTTACACGACGTAGCCAAACCTTATGACGCAGCGACAATGCTCAAAAAAGCCGAAGCCTACGGCATTAACATCGACCCGATTTATAAAGCGGATCCGCAATTACTGCACGGATTGGTCGGTGCGACGGTTGCAAAAGAACATTACGGTATTGAAGACCGGGACATTTTAAATGCCGTAGCCAATCATACCACGGGACGAGTCGGTATGAGTCGGCTGGAGAAAATTGTTTATCTGGCGGATTATATCGAAGTATCCAGAGATTTCCCCGGGGTGGATAGGTTAAGGGAGCTGGCTTTTAAAGATTTGGATCAAGCCGTTATTATGGCAATCGAACACACGTTGTTTCATTTATTGGAGAGTCATAAGCTCATTCATACGACCACTGTGGCAGCACGAAACGATTTAATACAAAAAAGTAAAACAGAAAATAATTAATAAAAGGATCATTATGAATATAAAGGAAATAAAAAACCGAATAGTAGAATGGATAGATGCAAAAGGCGGCGTAGATATCGACGTGGTGGATATGAAAGGCAAGTCCTTATTGGCGGATTACTTTATCATAGCCAGTGCCTCCAATGAAAGGCAAGTAAAGGCCATCTCCGACTATATTCAAACGGAAGCGGAAAAATTGCAGATGCGTCCCAAGGGTATCGAAGGAGAAAGAAGCGCACGGTGGATTTTATTGGATTATTACGATATTGTTGTGCACATTTTTCATAAAGAAGAAAGAGCATTTTATAATATCGAACGCTTATGGAAGGAAGGGGCACGTCCCGAATAACAATGGACTCAAAATTAATGATTGAAACGATTAATCTCAAAAAAAGTTTTAAACTCGGAAAAAAAGAAATTCCGATCTTAAAAGGAATAGACCTGAAAGTCAAAGAAGGCGAAATGATTGCCTTATTGGGTCCTTCCGGTTGCGGAAAATCAACTTTTCTCAATATTTTGGGCGGCTTGTTGCCGCCGACCTCCGGTGAGGTATATATCGGCGGTGAGCCGATTCATCAAATGAACGAAAATCAGCTATGCCTTTTCAGAAGAAAAAAACTGGGGTTTGTGTTTCAATCATATAATTTAATTCCGACCATGACCGCCTTGGAAAATGTCGCTTTAACCTTAACCTTTTCCGGTGTAAAGAAAAAAGAACGGGAAGAGCGGGCGGAAGAAGCTCTGGCGTCAGTCGGACTGGGCAACAGAATACATCACAAACCTCAAGAAATGTCCGGGGGGCAACAACAAAGGGTCAGCATAGCGAGAGCTTTGATCAACAACCCCGATTTGATACTGGCAGATGAGCCGACAGGTAATTTGGATACAAAAACAAGTACGGATATTATGAACATCATTGAAGATCTTTCTAATACCGGCTCAAAAACTTTTGTTATTGTCACCCATGACCCCGAATCCGCAGCGTATTGCTCCAAAACCATACATATGCGTGACGGTGTCATTGAAAATATATCTTAAACTACACGAGCAGACGGAGGATTTATGAAAAAAATAATAAGTATCGTGGTTGTTATTCTATTGGTTTTTATGGCGACACCGGTTATGGCGGCACCGGATTACCCCTTACTTTTAATCAGTGAAGTTCGGTTTAATACGGAATCCGTAACACCGGGCTCCAACTATACGATGAGTGTTGTTGTCGTCAATCACGGAAACTACAATGCCTACAATACAACCATCGACGTTAAGAGCTTATCGGGTGCACAGGATTTAGGCGTGTTTTCGATGACCGGATCCGGAAACCATTTTTATCTCGGACGGATAAATGCCGGTGGAACGGAAGTTATTGATATTCCCATGATGGTGGCTCCCAATGCAGAAGCCAAAAACTACAATCTGAATTTGGAAATACGTTGTGTAGACGGTAACGACCAACAATATAAGTTTCCGGAAACTGTCGGTATCGCGGTTAATGAAAGCAACTCCATGTCTTTGATTGCATTGGATAAACTCGTACTGAATAACGGGGAAGCCGGAGATAATTTAAAAATTGAAATATCTAATTTCGGAAGCAATGCCGTACGGGGTGTTCATTTAAAACTCAGCAGCGACAACCCGGAAGTGGAAATTTCCAACACCGAAGAATACTACGGAACCTACGAAAAAAACAACACGGACACCTTTGTCACCTCGGTCAATGCGACCGCACCGGGCGACTATAAGCTTAAAGCAACCTTAAACTATGTTGACTCTTATAATAACCAACGCTCCATCGAAAAAGAGATTGAGGTTCAAGCGGAAAATGTCAGTGATGTAAATGTGGAAGAATCGACCGAAACGAACCCCGTTATCAAATTTATCAAAGCATTATTCGGCATAGCGTAGGTCAATTATGGATAAAAAAGAACTTGTGATGTTGTCGTGGGAAAACTTATGGCGCATGAAGTTTCGAACAATCCTGACAGTTATCGGAGTGGTCATCGGTACGGCGGCAATCGTTATTATGATATCTATCGGAAACGGTGCACAAGAAAGTATTACGGGGCAGTTAACCAACTCGCCCTCGGTGACAACCCTTACCGTATTGTCTCCCGGACAGATGGAATCCATGGTGGGTATGAGCAGCGGACGCGAAAAGAAAAAAATCACCGACACCACCATATCGGAAATATCTCAAATTGAACATGTATCCGCGGTGACCCCGGTTATATCCGGCGGTGGGGGTGAGTTTACTCATAAAAGAGAAAACTATTCCGTATCCATGGTTGGCATCGATTATAAATACATCGAAAACATGCGCTATCAACTGGAAGGCGGTCGATTGCCTCACAAAAGCGAAGATAACGCCGTGTTGCTCGGATCTTCCATTTTTTCCAAATTTGAAATCGGCGAAAACGGTATGGGCACCATCGTAAAAGGGGATATCAACCCGAAGGATTTGATCGGAAAAAACATTACGATGACGGTTCAACGAACAGCGGAGGAGGGCTCTAATCAACCGGCGACGTCAACGACATCGCAGACGACCGATCAAACGACAAATAAGCCCCCCGAAACACCGGATACGAATGTATCGGAACAATCGCCCGCCGAGGAGGAAGTACTTGTTATTACACCGACGGAGGGTGATGCACTCAACCCTATTACCCAAGACAGCGATGTGCGGACACCGACAACGGATAACGAAACATCAGCAACCGAAGAAACGACACAACCGCCCCAAAACATAAAAACACCTCAACCACCTCAAGTCGGGGATAATAAACAACCACCCAAGTCGGGTAACGGAGCAGGGGAGGAACCCAAAATGGAAAGTCTTCCCGTAAAGGCCCGTGTTGTGGGTGTCATCAGCCCTACCGGAGACCAGGAAGATAGTGCTGTCGTTATGAGCATGAGCAAGGCGGAAGAAATCTTTAACTGGCAAATGAGAAAAGAAGTAACCGGTGCCAAGAAAGAATACGAGACTTTAAAGGTAATTGTCGACGATACCGAAAATGTGGAGATTGTATCACAAAGGATCAAAGAAATGGGCTTTCAGGTATTGTCTTTAAAAGCAATGCTTAATTCCTTAAATTCCGTATTTAAAATTTTGCAACTTATTCTTGGCGGTATCGGCGGTGTTGCCTTATTGGTGGCCAGTATCGGTATTGTTAATACCATGACTATGTCCATCTATGAGCGTACCAGAGAAATCGGTATTATGAAGGTAATCGGTGCTTCCGTCAGTGATATTAAACAAATGTTTATTGTCGAATCGACCATTATCGGTTGTATCGGCGGATTGGCCGGCATCTTGTTTTCCTATCTGACATCGGGGCTTATTAATGTTATCGGCGGTATGGCGATGGGAGGCGGACAGGCATCGGTAGCAAAAATATCTATCATCACACCGGGACTTGCTTTGTTTGCCCTTGTGTTTTCGACGATTGTCGGTATGCTTGCAGGCTTCAGACCGGCAGCGAAGGCGGCAAACTTAAGTGCGTTGGACGCAATCAAAACGGAATAATGAGGAGACAAAATGAAAAATACAATTAATTTAATCATCAACCCCTTTCAATTTTACAGAGACTTTAAAGAAAAAGAAGAGGTAAAACTTCTTTTCCCTATTGTTATTCTGTTAATCATGGGTGTGCTGACGGTATTTGTTGGTTACAGGACATCCATTAATATGACCATACCCGATGTTTCCGGTGCTGAAGCACCCATGAGTTCCAATATGGCATTGGTCGGTGCGGCTATCGGCGGCGTAACCGCTACTGTCGGCATGGCAATGATGTGGGTGATAAAGTCCGCCGTTTATAATTTTATTTTCAAAAAAATGGGTGGTCACGGCAATTTTAAAAGAACTTTGTACATTACCGGAACAGCAGCAGTAACGGGTATTTTTGTATTGGTATTGTCTATAATTTTTCCGCCTAAAATCGATATGACGGCGATGCAGCAATCCTTAGATTTGTTTTCCGTTATCAGGGACTCCTTTAACCTCTTTGTTTTATGGGAACTTTTTCTGTTAACGGTGGGCTTTGCGATCGAACACGGACTGTCTTATAAAAAAGCCGCGATACCGGTACTTATTTTTCATTTGGTATCGGTGGTGTTGTCGATTGCAATGGCCCTCGGTATGCAAGGGTTTACCTCCAACCTTGTTGGCGGTTCGGAAGGAGCGAATGCAGGCGTAACTGTCGATTAAAAAATACACATTGCTTTAAAAAAGAGTAAAGTGTCTGACGATGCTTTACTCTTTTTTTATTGTGGAGTAAATGAATGCCGCACCGACAGTGTCATAAGACAGTGACGGGTAAGACGGTTTTATATTGCTTCGAGAAGAGGTATCGTAAAGGCGTTCCGTTATTGGTTTTATACGGAATAACGCCTTGAAAGGTTTTTAAGTTTTATGATACTATGGTCACTGAATCATAGGAAATAATATAATGAGGTAAGAATGAAAATAGGTATTGTCGGCTTGCCCAATGTGGGTAAAAGCACACTTTTTAATGCTATTACAAAAGCAAAAGCCGAAATGGCAAATTATCCCTTCTGTACAATCGAGCCCAATGTCGGTATTGTTACCGTTCCGGATCCGCGTTTGGCGGTATTGGCGGACATGTATCAGCCTAAAAAAGTAACACCGACCGCCATTGAATTTGTAGATATTGCCGGTTTGGTAAAAGGTGCCAGTCAAGGAGAAGGTTTAGGGAATAAATTTTTGGCAAACATTCGAGAAGTCGATGCCATTGCCCATGTTATTCGTTGCTTTGATAACGAAAATGTCGTACACGTTTCCGGAAAAATTGACCCGATCGACGATATGGAAACCGTCAATACGGAGCTCTTTTTATCCGATTTGGAAATGCTGGAACGTCGTATCGAAAAAACAAAGAAACTGGCTAAAAACGACAAATCGGAAAAAGAAAATTTAGCAACCCTGGAAAAACTCAAAGATCTTTTAGAAAAGGAACAACACCCGCGGGAGCGTGATTTCACCAAGGAACAATGGATCTATATTAAAAGTTTAACATTAATTACCGTTAAGCCGATTTTATACGTAGCAAATGTTTCCGAAGACGATTTAACGGAAGATAACGTCTATGTACGACAATTAAAAGAAAAGCTCGGTGAAAACACGGATCATCGTGTCATTACCATTTCGGCGGAAATTGAAGAAGAAATTTCCGAATTGGAACCCGAAGAAAAGCAGGCATTTCTTTCGGAACTGGGTCTACAACATTCCGGTTTGGAAACCGTTGCGAAATCCGCTTACGACTTATTGGGCTTAATTTCTTTTTTAACCGTCGGACCGGACGAATGCCGTGCATGGACCATTAAAAAAGGTACAAAAGCACCTCAAGCCGCCGGAAAAATTCATACGGATATAGAAAGAGGGTTTATCCGTGCGGAAATTACAAGTTACGACCAATTAATTGAAGCCGGTTCCGAACAAAAAGCAAAAGAATTGGGTATTGTGCGTATTGAAGGGAAAGACTACGTCATGCAAGACGGAGATGTAACCTATTTCCGATTCAATGTATAAGCGTTCGAACACCCCTCAACATTTGGTTTTGGTCGGTTTGAATGCCAAATACATTCATTCCAACTTGGCTCTTTATTATTTGGAAGATATTGCTCGACGGCAGAGTCATTCTTGGCGTGTCGACAGGATAGAAACGACTATCAATGACGTTTTTGCCGTAACATTAAGGCGGTTGGTTGATAAAAAAGCAGATCTTTACGCCTTTTCCTGCTATATATGGAATATCGAAACGGTACTGAAACTGAGTGAAGGTATTAAAAAAAGTTTACCTGAGGCACAAATTTTATTGGGTGGCCCGGAGGTATCCTATCGTGCGGATACTTTACTGTGTAGCGATACATACATCGATTACATTATATCCGGAGAGGGAGAAAAACCTTTCGAGCAACTACTGACCGTTTTCGGCGATATCGGTGCCTATCCCGCTATTGCAGGGTTTACTTACCGTAGCCAAATCGGTATAAGGCAAAACCCCGTTGCTGCACCTGTAAATTTTGAGTCAGTACCGGATATTTATTCGGCTCGATGGCAGTCGGATATTTGGCACAATCGCATTATTTATTATGAAAGTAGTCGGGGGTGTCCGCACCGATGTGCCTATTGCCTGTCCGCCGTCGACCAAAACTTACGTAATAAACCGCAGGAGGAAGTAAAAAGGGATATCGAAGGCTTTATAAAAGCCGGTGTTCCTCAAGTTAAATTTATCGACAGAACCTTTAACGCCGACATAAATCGGGCAAAACAAATTTTCAGTATGATTTTAAAGTGTAACGGTCAAACCAACTTTCATTTTGAAATGACCCCGGATAATTTTGATGAGGAACTTTTTGAGATGATCGCCTCCGCACCTAAGGGAACCTTTCAATTTGAAATCGGTCTTCAAAGTATTCATCCGCCTACTTTAAAAGCCATCTGCCGGCGAAACGATTTAAAAAAAATAGAGGTACACATCCGTCGGTTAACAGCGATGGGGCATTGTCATATTCATCTTGATTTAATTGCCGGTCTTCCTGAAGAAACCATGGCATCTTTTATTGACGGCTTTAATTGGACGATGGCTTTACAACCCCATATGCTGCAATTAGGCTTTTTAAAAGTATTAAGCGGAACACCCTTACATCGAGATAAACAAACCTATCAATTGGTTTACAATTCCTTTGTACCCTACGAAATCCTATCGACCGCCACCATGAGTGCCGAGGAACTTAATGAATTGCGACGGGTGGAAACGGTATTGGAACGTATTTATAATTCCGGTTTATTTGCCAACACCCTTTATTTTTTAAAGACAAAAAATCTGCTTGAGGACAACTACGGTTTTTATCGACAATTGGGGGATTGGTGGGCGGATAACGCCTATGACACCAGGGGTATCGGCAAACGGGAATTGTTTTTGCTTTTTTATACTTATTTAAAGAGCCGCTATCCGATGTCATCGGACAGCGAAAAAGTATTGCAGGAAATGCTGGCGGTCGATTTATTGTTAAGCGGCGAAAATAAACTACCCGACTATTTGAATGTAAAATTGGAATCGACACAGCGTATTTTTGCTCGGTTACATAAAATAATCGACGACAAGGGTGCACTGCCGTCGCCGTTTGAGGGCGACAAGCCCAAAGACATTGTAAAAAAAATAAAAGTATTGTCGCTTAGTTCCGAAGCCATGGCACTGGTTTGTGCTTTAAATGACAGGCTGAATAAAGGAAATTTACTGGTAGTTTTTAACAATTATCGCGGCATTTTTTCAATGGAAGAATAAAAGACCTTATGATATAATAAAACAAATAAAAAGGAGTTACCTATGTCCAATCATCCAAAAGTAAAAATAACTATGGAGAATGATGCGGAAATAATCTTAGAATTATATCCGGAAATCGCTCCCGTTACAGTAGAGAACTTTTTAAAACTGGTCAATAAAAAATTTTATGACGGCTTAATTTTTCACCGTGTCATTCCCGGGTTTATGATACAGGGCGGTTGTCCGAAATGCACCGGACGCGGCGGCCCGGGTTATTGCATTAAAGGTGAATTTTCGGCAAACGGGTTCGAAAACAACTTAAAACACACCAAAGGCGTTTTATCTATGGCACGTGCCATGGATCCCGATTCGGCAGGCAGCCAATTTTTTATTATGGTAGAAGATGCTCCTCATCTGGACGGGCAATATGCCGCCTTCGGTCGTGTCATCTCCGGTATGGAAGAGGTAGAACGGATTGTGTCCGTTCAAAGAAACGCCTTGGACAAACCGATCGTCGATGAGCGAATGGAATCCATCGAAGAAATAACAGAAGCATAGAGATAAAGACCTTCTTAATCAACGAGGAGGTCTTATTCAATAGAAAATGAAAATACTATTAGTCAGACATGTCGAGACATACGGTAATGTTGAAAGGCGATTAAACGGGCATACGGAGTCCGAATATACGCCTAGGGGCGAAAAAATGAAAACGCTACTCATCGATGAGCTGGTGGACATCCACAAACGACATCCTTTTACCCACATTTACACCAGTCCCACACGCCGAGCCGCAAAAATTGCGGAAGATTTTTCCGCTTCCGTCGGTTTACCCTTTCAAATAAAAGAGGTGCTAAGAGAATACAATTTCGGAATTTTTGACGGTCTCAACGAAAAAGAGGCGAGGCAAATCGATGAACCCTTGTGGGAATCCTGGATGCATGACCCCAACAACATCACCTTGCCGCAAGGGGACAATTATATGCAATACCACCGGCGACAAGCTGAATTTCTAAAAGAGTTGCAACACAAACATTCCGAAGAAAAGGCGACCGTCCTCATTGTATCCCATGCCGGGGCGATCCACAGCCTGTTAACCAATATGCTGGATATCGATCCGGATAAAAAATGGCATATTAATGTTGCCTTGGGTTCCATAGCGGAGGTGGATCTCATCGACGGATACGGTATTTTAAGACGTCTGTATTCACCGGATTATCCGGAGTCATAAAGAGGTAATCATTGTCAATCATTTCTAAAGAATTTCAAATTACACATTCGGAAGACATTGCAAAAATATACGGAAAATACGACGAGAATATAACAACCATCGAAAAAAAGCTGGGTGTAGAGATCGACAGCAAAGACGGCTACCTTTCCGTAAAAGGCGAAGAAGATGCCGTCGAAAAAAGTATCAATGTTCTTAAAGAAATCATAAAAATCATCAAGAAAAAAGGTGTGGTCACTAAGGAAAAAACCGAATACATCATATCGCTGAGTCGGGAGGGGAAAGAGCAAAGCTATCAAGCTCTCGATGCGACGGTTATCTGCTATACGGTTAAAGGCAAGCCGATTAAACCTAAGACTATCGGACAGCAAAAATACATCGAAGCGATAAAAAAGAACGATGTAATTTTCGGTATAGGCCCTGCGGGGACCGGTAAAACCTACTTGGCCATGGCCATGGCCATTACCGCCTTTAAAAACGGCGAGGTGGATCGCTTAATTTTAACCCGACCCGCCGTGGAGGCCGGTGAAAAACTGGGTTTTTTACCCGGTGACCTGCAGGACAAGGTGGATCCGTACTTAAGGCCACTTTATGATGCCCTGTTTGAAATTATGGGTGTGGATACATTTCAACGAAATCTGGACAAAGGCTTTATTGAAGTAGCCCCTTTGGCTTATATGCGGGGGCGTACATTGGAAAGAGCTTATATCATCTTAGATGAAGCACAAAATACCACACCCGAGCAGATGAAAATGTTTTTAACCCGTTTCGGAACAGGCTCTAAAGTCATTATCACCGGAGATATCACCCAAATCGATTTGCCTTACGGCAAGCAATCCGGGCTTAAACAAGTCATGGGTATTTTGGGGAATATCGAGGGCATTGCTTTTAACATCTTCGATAAAAGCGATGTAGTACGTCATCGGTTGGTACAACAAATCATAGAAGCCTACGACAAGTTTGACGATGCTCAAAAAAATAAAGAAAAAGAAGCGGAAAAATCCGACGGTCCTAAAGATGATTGACAATTTGCAAATAGATATCGATAACCGCACGGAGACTCCAATCAACGATGACTTCTGCGATACAGTTAAAAGTGCCGTTTCCCACACTTTAAAGGAATTTTCTTTGACCGGTGTGATGGAAGTATCCGTCTCCTTTGTAGAACCGGAAGAAATTAAAATTCTAAACGGCAACTACCGCAACATTCCCGAAGCAACCGATGTACTGTCCTTTCCGATGTACCCGGACTTTAAAACACTACAGGAGACATCTAAGGAACAAGCCGTTATTCTGGGGGACATCGTTTTATCTTTGGAAGCGGCTAAACAACAAGCGGATACTTACGGGCACTCTTTAAATAGGGAAATTTACTATTTAACCGTACATTCGATGTTACATCTCCTGGGTTATGATCATATCGATGATGAAGACAGATTACGCATGCGGCATATGGAAAAGACAATTATGTCCACATCGGCTTATGCCAATGATTACGACGAAGAAGGATAAAATGAACATAGATCAAAACTTTAAATCCGGTTTTGTGACCATTATCGGAAGGCCGAACGTCGGCAAATCTACCCTGCTCAACAATATCTTAAAAGAAAAACTTTTAATCACCTCGCCGAAACCGCAAACCACACGCAACACCATTCGTCTAATATATACGGACGATGAAATGCAACTCATCTTTTTGGATACACCGGGCATTCACAAACCGAAAACAAAGCTGGGAACATATATGTCCGGTTCGGCGGAAAACACCCTGCAAGAAGTAGATGCAATTGTGTACATGGTTGAGCCGGAAGAAAACATAGGACCCGGCGACCGTTATATTCTTAAAAAATTAAAAAACGTCAAAACACCGAAACTGTTGGTCATCAATAAAATTGACACGGTACCAAAGGAACAATTGCTATCCGTCATCGAAAGCTACAATGCCGATACGTTGTTTGATGAAATCGTGCCGCTGTCCGCGGCGACGGGCGACGGGGTCGATTTGCTTATGGAAAGGCTCAAGGCAAAAATGCCTCCGGGGCCGAAATACTTCCCGGAAGATATGGTCATCGACCAATCGGAACGTTTTATCGTACAGGAGTTGATTCGAGAAAAACTGTTGCACACTCTTAGGGATGAAATACCCCACGGCATTGCCGTTGAGGTGACATCGATGAAAGAGAGAAACAACAGCGATCTCTATGATATCGAAGCAACCGTTTTTTGCGAAAAGAAAAGTCACAAGGGCATTATTATCGGTAAAAACGGAACCATGCTTAAAAAAATAGGAACTGAAGCCCGAAAAGATTTAGAGTTTTTCTTAAAGCAACCCGTCAATTTGCAAATTTGGGTAAAGGTGCGTCCGGACTGGCGTGATAAAGCTTTCGATTTAAAAGATTTGGGATACCATGATTAACGATGGCACTCATTAAAACAAAGGGACTGGTTATCAGGGAAAGACCCTATCAGGAACAGGGGAAAATATTAACCCTATTTACTGAAAAAGAAGGCAAAGTTCAAGCCATTGCCCATAATGCCAAGGGCGTTCGTAGCCAATTGGCGGAATCTACCCAACTTTTTGCCTATAGTCGCTTTAATTACTATAAAGGAAAAAACTTCGCCAACATTAATAGCACCGACGGCATTCATTCTTTTTATAAACTCAGAGACGATATAAAAAAAATGACATTGGGTTCCTATATTTTGGAACTGGTGGACTTGTTGCACGAATGGTACCAAGGAGATCCGCAAACGCTGAGACTTATTCTGCATGCTTTATACTATTTGGATGAATGTAAAACAGGCGATCCCTTAGCTATTTTGGTGTCATTTCAATTAAAACTCAGTATTATAAACGGTATTCATCCGACTTTCGACGCATGTACCGCTTGCGGAAGTAAAGAAGACATTGTTTATTTTTCCAACGAATTTGGTGGCGTGCTTTGTAAAAATTGCCGAAATAAAAAAGGATATAGCCAAAAGATGTCACCTCGTGCTCTGAAACTGCTCGGCAGGTATTTACGCGAACCTCTGGACAGTACAAAAGTGAGGGAAGCGACAGATACCGAAACTCTCGAAGAAGCATTTGCTGTAATGAACACCTATTTTTCGGATTATCTTAACAAAACCATACGGTCTTATGAAATGTATTTAGAATTATTTAAGGAGAAAACATATGCAAACTTATAGAATGGCCCACATGATGATACGGGTTTACGATCTGGAAAGATCCATTGAATTTTATGAAAAAGCTTTTGGCTTAAAAGAGGTACGTCGAAAAGACAAACCCGAAGGCAAATTTACCTTGGTTTATTTAGGTAACGATACCATTAATTTTACCCTGGAACTGACTTACAACTACGATCCCGAAAAACCCTACGAATTGGGAACGGGCTATGGCCACCTGGCAATAGAAGTCGAAGACCTGGAAGCTTCCCACGAATATCACAAAAGCTTGGGGTTGGATGTTGCAAATCTCAGCGGTTTGGATAAAGGTGTTAAAAGTTATTACTTTATGACCGATCCTGACGGCTATAAAATAGAAGTCATTCGAAAAAAATAAATGAGATGTTACCATTTGTTGTTAAAGTATTAAAACTGCAACCGAAGAAGATAAGCTTCGGTTGCAGTTTTTGCATTTCTTTCGTTAATATCCCGGTAACGACTTTATCTCATTGAAATAATTGGTCAAATGCATTAAAATACTTATAATTAATACATGTTTTATTAATATTTTTAATCGGTATTATGCTTTCATTGAAAGGAGTTATTATGGAAGGAACAAAACAAAAAGGCTTAAAAGCCAGTGTTCAAAAATTAGGCAGCTTTTTAAGCTCAATGGTAATGCCTAATATCGGTGCCTTTATTGCCTGGGGGTTAATTACCGCTTTGTTTATAGCGGACGGTTATTTACCGAACGAACAATTGGCATCTATGGTTGACCCGATGCTTAAGTATCTGTTGCCATTGCTCATCGGTTATACCGGCGGTAAAATGGTTTATGAGCAACGGGGTGCCGTGGTCGGTGCCATTGCAACCTGCGGCGTGATTATCGGTGCCGATATTCCTATGTTTATCGGAGCGATGATTATGGGCCCCCTCGGCGGGTATTGCACCAAACAATTTGATACGGTTTTTAAAGATAAAGTAAAAGCCGGGTTTGAAATGTTGGTCAACAACTTTTCCGCCGGAATCATCGGTATGATTTTGGCAATTATCGCTTATTACGGCGTCGGACCGATTGTTGTCTTCTTTACCAACGCATTGGCGAGCGGCGTTCAGGCAATTGTAAGTATCGGTATGTTGCCGATTGCAAATATTTTAATTGAACCTGCTAAAATTTTATTTTTAAACAATGCCATCAATCACGGTATTTTAACACCCTTGGGGTTAGAACAAAGCGCCGAGCTGGGAAAATCCGTTTTCTTTTTATTGGAAGCCAACCCCGGTCCGGGTTTAGGCGTGCTTTTAGCATTTACACTTTTCGGTAAAGGCTCGTCGAAATCATCGGCACCCGGTGCTATCATTATTCACTTTTTGGGCGGTATCCACGAAATTTACTTCCCCTATGTCATGATGAAACCCCTGCTTATTTTAGCGGTAATGGCAGGCGGAATTACCGGTACTTTTATTTTTCAACTATTCGGCGCAGGCCTAGTTGCCGCATCCTCCCCGGGGTCAATTTTGGCTATTATGGCAATGAGTCCGAGAGGCGGCCATCTTCAGGTGTTGGCGGGAGTTATCGGTGCGACAATTGTATCCTTTCTGGTTGCGTCTGTCATTTTAAAAGCCGACAAATCGGCTGAAATTGATTTGGAAGAAGCACAGGCGGCGGTACAAAGCGCAAAATCCGAAAGCAAAGGCATTGAAGAGCCCGTAAGCAAGAAGACCAACTTCGGAACTCTTACCAAGGTTATCTTTGCGTGTGATGCCGGTATGGGCTCCTCCGCTATGGGTGCCTCCGTACTTCGCAACAAAATGAAAGAAGCGGGGCTAGATATTCCCGTTACCAACTCCGCAATTAATAATTTGTCGGATGATCCGAATACTTTGGTTGTTACCCAGGAAGAATTGGCGGTTCGTGCGAAAAAACAAGCCCCGCAATCCACCTTTGTAACGGTCGGTAATTTTATGAATTCGCCTAAGTACGATGAGATTGTCAATCGTTTTGCAAAAATCGAAAATGATACAGCCACTGCTGCTGAAGATGTGAATGTCGAAACGGCCGTTTCCGATAGTTTTTCTCTTAAAAATGTAGATACAATTTATCTGGTCTACGATAAAAATCAAGGCTCCTCCACTATGGGTGCGAGCATGCTCCGTAATTTATTAAAAAATATGGACAGACCCATAACAATTAAAAACTTGCCCATTGCAGAGTTAAAAAATCAAATGAATACCGTCGTGTTATCCTTGGCAATAACGGAAAAAGCGGCAAAGGCACAGGCACCGGATGCAATGCATATAACGGTAGATCATTTTGTTGACGAATCGGCGTACACAAAATTAAAAGAGCAGCTGTAAACCAGGCACTTAAAGCAGGAGGTTATCGATGGAATTAACACCGAATATGGTTCTAATGAACCAAAGTTACAATACAAAAGAAGAAGCCATTTATGCAGCCGGCGAATTACTGCTAAAAGCAGGTTGTGTAGATGCCGGCTATTTAGACGCCATGCAGGAGAGAGAAAAAATTGTCAGCACTTATGCGGGCAACTTTGTCGCCATTCCTCACGGTACGGACGAGGCAAAAGAAAACATTCATAAAAGCGGTATTTCCGTGATTCAAGTGCCCCAAGGTGTATCCTTCGGGACAACCGAAGATGGTGACGAACAATGTGTGACCGTTTTGTTCGGCATTGCGGGTATCGGTGATGAACACATGGATATACTACAGGAAATTGCCATTTTTTGCTCGCAATTGGAGAATGTCGCAAAGCTTGCCGATGCACTAACTGAAGAAGAACTGATCGGTTTTTTAAAGGAGCGCAATAAATGAAAGCCACACACTTCGGAGCCGGTAATATCGGCAGAGGTTTTATCGGAGAGGTTCTTGCCGACAATAATTTTACGATTGAATTTGTTGATATTAACGAAAAAGTCATCAATGCTTTGATTGACCGAGGGGAGTACCGTATCGGGCTCGCTCATGCGGGGAGAGATACCATTCATATCACCGATGTGACCGGAATCAACAATGCGACAAACCCCCAAGCAGCCATTCTCTCGGTTGCTACGTCCGACCTTGTTACCACGGCTATCGGTCCCAACGTTATTCCTTTTATTGTGGAATTGATAGCAAAGGGTTTACGTAAGCGTCGTGAAATGGGTAATACAACGCCTGTTGATATTATCGCTTGCGAAAACATGATCGGTGGCAGCGAGTTCCTATATTCGAAAATGGAAACCTACTTAAACGAAGAAGACAAGGCTTATATTGAAACCTATGTGGGCTTCCCAAATGCGGCGGTCGATCGAATCGTTCCGATTCAATCTCATAAAGATCCCTTATTTGTTTCTGTTGAACCTTTTAAAGAGTGGATTGTCGAAAATAAAAACCGAAAAGCAACCCATATCGAATTGGAGTCGGTTCTTTATGTAGAAGACTTAACACCTTACATTGAAAGAAAGTTGTTTTCCGTTAACACGGGTCATGCAACCGTGGCATATACCGGTGCCTATGCCGGCTACACAACGGTGGATGAGGCCCTTAGAGATGAAAACATTCTTCAAACCTTAAAAGATGTTCTAAGCGAAACGGGCTCGTTACTCATCGACAAATGGCAATTTGATGAAGAGCAGCACAATGCGTATAAGAAAAAAATAGTAGGGCGTTTTACCAATCCCTACATTTCCGATGAATTGACAAGAGTGGGTCGGACACCTATACGAAAATTGGGTTATAATGAACGGTTTATTCGCCCGATTCGCGAACTCAAAGAACGGGGCTTAAGTTATAAAACCCTGTTATCCGTCGTCGGTAAAATATTATGCTATGAAGATGAGGGCGACGCCCAAAGTATGGAATTAAAAAATAGAAAAGCAAAGGAGCCTTTAGATGCGGTTTTAAAAGATATTACCGGTTTAGAGGACACTGCCTTGGTCGCCGAAATTATCGGTGCTTACCATGCGGTAAAAAACAAATAACTAAACGAAACCCTGCAGCCGAAGAGCTGCGGGGTTTTATTTTTAAGGATAGTTATAAAATTTTATAAAAATAGGATAGCTTCCATACCTTAATCGTTGTATAATAAGACAACATTGTTGATAGCTTGATTAAATAAATAATCAGAGAGCTGTAAGCGGTGTTTTTTTATGCACGGTTTACAAAACACGGAGATAGGAGGATTTATGTTTTATCCGATAAAAAGAAGTATTCAACCCGTCATATTAAGAAATTACGCATTTACATAATTATTAGGAGGTAACCTTTATTGACACAACAAATTGAATTGAAGAACATTCACAAAGCCTTTGATGACCAACCGGTCTTGGTAAACTTAAACTTAAGCATCAAAGAAGACGAATTCTTAACGCTATTAGGACCTTCGGGCTGCGGAAAAACCACCATTCTCAGACTTATCGGCGGCTTTGAAACACCGGATAGCGGTACCGTCATCTTTGAAGGTAAAGATATCACAAATTTGCCGCCATATTTAAGACCGGTAAATACCTTATTCCAACAATATGCATTATTTCCCCATTTAAATGTTTACGAAAACATAGCTTTCGGTTTACGGATAAAAAAAATTCGCGAGTCCGAAATAAAAAGAAGAGTGGCCGAAATGTTGGCATTGGTAAACTTAAAAGGATTCGATAAACGAAAAATCGAATCCCTTTCCGGCGGGCAACAACAGCGTATTGCCATGGCAAGGGCTTTGGTAAATCGTCCCGAGGTACTTTTGTTGGATGAACCCCTCGGTGCATTGGATTTAAAACTTCGAAAAGATATGCAAGTCGAATTAAAGCGGCTGCAACAGGAACTGGGTATCACATTTATTTTTGTAACCCACGACCAGGAAGAGGCACTCACCTTATCCGATCGTATAGTTGTTTTAAATGAAGGTGTCATCCAGCAAATCGGAACCCCGATAGATATTTATAACGAACCCGCCAATGCTTATGTAGCGGATTTTATCGGAGAATCCAACATCATAGACGGTGTGATGCACGGCGACTATGATGTTACTTTTTCAAATCATCGATTTGTATGTGTGGATATCGGTTTTAATATCGACGAAAAAGTTGATGTGGTGATTCGACCGGAAGATGTCGAAATTGTTTCACCTGAAGACGGAATGCTCACAGGCACCGTATTGTCTTGCTTGTTTTTAGGTGTACACTACGAAATGCGAATTGACACGGGAAGCGAAATTTATCTGGCACATTCTACCGTTGGCAGAGATGTCGGCGAAACATTAGGTATTCGCATTATTCCGGACAACATTCACATTATGAGAAAAGGCAAGGTGGCAGGCCGTGGAACGCTATAAAAACCTTTCCGCACCTTATGTGATTTGGGCGACAATTTTTGTTGTCGTATCGCTATTTATGGTCATTTACTATGGGTTTACAGGAGCTGCGGGGCAGGTGAGCTTCGAGCATTTTGTTCGTTTTTTTTCGAGCAGCACCTTGGGTACTTTACTTCAATCTTTAAAAATAGCATTGATAGCCACCCTTTTATGTTTGGTTGTCGGATATCCGCTGGCCTATATTATTGCACTTAATACCGCCGGAAAGTACCGAACAACCGCCATTATGTTGGTTGTTATCCCTATGTGGATGAATTTTCTATTAAGAACCTATGCATGGGTGACCATATTATCAAAGAACGGAATTTTAAATTCGATACTGGGCGTTGCGGGGTTAACACCTCTGGATATTTTATATACCGATTGGGCTGTAATTTTGGGTATGGTCTATAACTTTTTACCTTTTATGATCTTGCCGATTTATACGGTTTTAGAAAAAATGGATCAAGGATTAATTGAAGCGGCGGCAGATTTAGGTTGTAATAAAGTACGTACCTTTATAAAAGTCATCTTTCCTTTATCTTTGCCGGGTGTTATTTCCGGGGTTGCCATGGTTTTTATACCGGCTATTTCCACTTTTGAAATAACCGCATTGTTGGGCGGCAATAAAACAAACTTAATCGGCAATGTTATCGAACAGCAATTTACCGTAACCGGCGATTGGCATTACGGTTCCGCTATTTCCGTGGTACTCATGTTATTTTTGTTGGTGTCATTATTTTTTACAAGCCGGGAAGAAAGAGACCATGTCATGACCGCCGCGAACGATATGGCGGAAACCCATCAAAATCCGGAGTTTTCGGAGTCGGAGGTGCACCATGGCTAAGTTTTGGAAACGGGTGTATCTCGTGTTGATTTACGCTTTTTTATATGCACCCATTGTTGTTTTGATTGTTTTTTCATTTAACGAAGGTAAAACCAGAGGTAGCTGGGACGGCTTTTCTTTAATATGGTACCGTCTGTTAATAGAAGATGTAGAGATTTTGTCGGCGGTCAAAAACACATTTTTTGTGGCGACCGTTTCGACGCTGGTATCGACGGTCATCGGTTCTCTGGGTGCGATCGGCATTTCGCAATATCGAAAAAATTTAAAGAGTACATTGCTTGCAGTCAACCAGGTACCTGTCATGAACCCCGACATTGTTATTGCCGTAGGGCTGATGGTTCTTTACCGAACCTTAGGTTTGGATTTCGGTTTGCTCAGTTTAATTTTGTCTCATATTGCCTTTACGGTACCCTATGTAGTGTTATCGGTACTACCGAAACTAAAGCAAATGCCCAAAACCTTACCTGAAGCGGCAATGGACCTGGGTGCGACACCGACAGAAACCTTGCTGAAAGTGATTATACCTTATATTAAGCCGGGGATTTTTTCCGGTGCATTAATGGCCTTTACACTTTCTGTCGATGATTTTGTGATATCCTTCTTTACGACGGGTAACGGCGTAGAAACCATATCGACCCTGGTGTTTTCGATGGCACGAAGAGGGATCAACCCAGAAATTAACGCCTTGTCCGCCTTAATATTCGGAACGATGCTCTTGTTGATGCTCATTATGAATTTAAAAACAAAAGCTGTTGAATAGGTATCTGCGATGATAAAAAACAAGTATAAAGTATTGATAATTGTCGGGTTTATTATTATACTCTCCATGGTAAGTGCCTGCTCGGGGCAAGCTCAAAATGAAGAAAATATCGTTAACGTTTATAACTGGGGTGAGTATATCGATAAAGATTTGCTCACAAAATTTGAAGAAGAAACCGGTATTAAAGTCATTTACTCCAATTTTAACACCAACGAAGATATGTATGTAAAATTAAAAAACGGCGGTTCGAACTACGACGTGGTTGTTCCGTCAGACTATATGATAGAAAAAATGATCAAGGAGAAAATGCTTCGCCCCATTACATGGGAGAATGTGCCGAATATAAAATATGTCGACAAGGAATACCTCCACCATTCCTACGATCCGAAGCAACAATATGCCGCACCTTTTTTCTGGGGGACACTGGGCATTGTCTACAATACAACCATGGTAGAGGAACCGGTGGATTCATGGCAAATACTCTGGGATGAAAAATATCATCGTCAGATTATTATGTTGGACTCTTCCAGAGATTCCATCGGTATTGCACTTGCTTTATCGGGTTACTCCATGAATACTACGGAAGAAAGCCAATTAAAAGAAGCGGAAGCCTTGTTGATTGAACAATACCCTCTGGTTTATGCTTATCTGGTCGATCAAACAAAGGACATTATGATTAACGGAGAAGCGGCTCTGGCTGTGATGTATTCGGGCGACGCCTTTGATGCCCTTTCGGAAAATGAGGATTTGGCTTACGCCGTTCCCAAGGAAGGCTCCAACCTCTGGTTTGACGCTATGGTTATACCTGCAAATGCCAAACACCCGGAAAATGCGGAAAAATTTATAAATTTTATGTTGGAACCGGAAAATGCGGCTCAAAATGCCGAGTATGTTTGGTATTCTATTCCCAGTACGGCGGCAAAAGAATTATTGGATGAAGAGCTTCGGAGCAGCGAAGTGGCTTATCCCGCCAAGAAAACTCTAGAAAACCTGGAAGTTTTTAGAGATCCGGGAGACATGGTAAAAGTTTACGATGATATTTGGCAAGAAGTTAAAAATCGGTAGACTACATTTAGTTGGTAAAAGGTAATAGAGACGTTTTTAAGCGAACATACGGATTGTAAAAGAGTAACAGATGAGGAAAACAATAAAAATTGCACGCATACACAGGAGTGAGTTTGCTTTACAGGTAAACTTGCCTCAGTGATCCTCGGTATGGTGCAAAAGCTTTTATGGAACGTCAGGTCGGTATTAAACCGACCTTTTTTATTTTTTGTTTAAAAAATGATTTATAAAAAATCTTTAATCATAAAAACAAAAGAGATGAAACTATAAATCTCTTGACAGGCAGAGTATTAATGTCTAGAATATACATAAAATAAATTATATAAAAATATTTATCTTTTTTCGAAGGGTAAATAATAAGGAGAAAATGATGATATTTGATACCGTTAAAAACATTATTGTAGAAAATTTAGGTTGCGAAGCGAATGCTGTCGTTAAAGACGCCACTCTGATTGACGATTTAGGTGCGGATTCTTTAGATGCCGTTGAATTGAGCATGGCTTTGGAAGATGAATTTGAAATTGAAATCGAAGACGAAGATTTCGCAGCATTAAAAACCGTGGGTGATATTTGCACCTACATCGAAAGTCGTCAATCATGAACTTCAAAGAGCTTGAAAGCCTGATTCGTCTTTTTGATTCCCTCAAACTGTCCGAATTGGCTCTGAAGCAAGGGGATTTTGAACTGGATTTAAAAAACAAAATCAAAAGGTCGCAGATATCGAAATGCTGTCGACGATAAGCTGCGAACCTTCACTGAATATCGCCGAACCGTCTGCACAAGGCAATCAAACCTCCGGGCACATTGTCAAAGCACCGATGGTCGGTGTTTTTTATGAGGCACCGTCTCCAAAATCAGAGCCCTTTGTTAAAAAAGGAGAGCGAATAGAAAAAGGACAGGTTTTATGTATCATCGAGGCGATGAAAATGATTAATGAAGTGGTCTCACCGGTTTCCGGTGTTATCAGCAATATATTGATTGCAAACGGAGAAATGGTAGAATACGACACGCCGTTAATAGAAATAGAGGTTGCCGGTGTTTAAACGGATATTAATTGCAAACAGGGGAGAAATTGCAATTCGCATTATCCGAGCTTGCCGAGAAATGGGAATAGAAACCGTATCCATCCATTCGGTGTCGGATAAACAACAATTGCATGTTCAAATGGCGGATCAATCGATTTGTGTCGGTCCGGCACAAGCCGCTTATTCTTATTTAAATGTCGCCTCAATATTAAGTGCCGCCATTCTTACCAATTGCGATGCCGTTCATCCGGGATACGGGTTTTTATCTGAAAACCCCGACTTTGTTCGTGCCGTAGAAGCCTGCGGTATAACTTTTATCGGACCGACGGGAGATGTCATCGAACAGATGGGAGACAAAATTGCTGCAAAAACATGTATGATAGCCAATGATGTTCCGACGGTTCCCGGATCCGACGGTCCCGTTAACAGCCCGGAAGATGCAGCAAATCTATGTCGGAAAATCGGAATGCCCGTTTTAATAAAAGCCGTTTCGGGCGGTGGCGGACGCGGTATGCGACGTGTCGACAAAGAAGAGGACATATTAGCTGCATATGAACAGGCACGCTCCGAAGCAAAAGCCTGTTTTGGCGATGATCGCGTTTATATCGAAAAATTAATTTTGAACCCCCGTCATATAGAATTTCAAATTTTGGCGGATCAATTCGGAAACTGTATCCATTTGGGCGAGAGAGACTGTTCCATTCAAAGAAAAAACCAAAAAATATTGGAGGAGTCACCCTCATTGTTTCTGGATGAAAAGCTTCGTGAAAGAATGGGAGCCACCGCCAAGCGTGCCGCACAGGCATGTGGTTATACCAATGCAGGCACTGTGGAATTTGTTGTTGATGAAAATAAGAATTTTTATTTTATAGAGATGAACACTCGTATACAGGTGGAACATCCTGTCACGGAAATGGTAACCGGTATCGATCTGATTAAAGAGCAATTGCGTATTGCGAGCGGTTTACCGCTATCTGTTCGGCAAGAAGAGGTACGGCTACACGGTTGGGCAATGGAATGTCGTATCAACGCGGAAATGCCTTGGGAAGACTTTAAACCGTCGTCGGGTAAAATTAACTTTTTTCATGAACCCGGCGGTATGAACACGCGATTTGACTCGCTCTTATACACAGGGGGAGAGATCAGTCCTTTTTACGATTCTATGATCGGTAAAATTATTGTATTGGGAAGTAATCGCTTGGAAGCAATACGTAAAATGCGTCGAGCAATTGAAGAGACCATTATTGAAGGTGTGCACACCAATGCGGCGTTTCAATACACTATTTTACACGATGCCGATTTTATTCGGGGGCGTTTTGACACCGGATATATTGAAAAAAAGAAAAAATCACTACTTTCTTTAATGGAGTTGGACGGCAGGGTGAAGAATGAATAATTTTTTAAAACGCAGAAATTTAATCCATTTAATAAAAAATAGACGAAAAAAGGAAGACGACGTTCAATTCAAGGTAAAGAAACCGGGTACCATACCGGAGCATCTTTTCAGCCAATGTCCGAATTGCGGTAACAATATATTAACCGATCGTCTTGCGGAAGCCGATAAGGTTTGCCCCGAGTGCGATTATCATTTTGCCATGGGGGCAAGGGAGCGGCTAAACTTGATTTTGGATCCAAACTATCAACTTATCCAAAATAAACCCCGTTACAAAAACCCCTTAAATTTTCCCGGATATAAAGAAAAGATGAAAGAACTGGTCAAAAATACGGGTGTTGAAGAGGCCGTTATGGTTGCAAAGGGTACGATTGACGGGTATCCTCTCATCGCCATGTCAATGGATGCCGCTTATATGATGGGCAGCATGGGATCTTTTGTAGGAGAACAGATAACGCGGGGGTTTGAATTGGCCGGCGATAAAAAATGGCCGGTCATTATTTTTTCCGCCAGCGGTGGTGCACGGATGCAAGAGGGTATTTTTTCCTTGATGCAAATGGCAAAAACGGCCGGTGCCGTGCGGGAACACGGCGAAAAAGGTTTGTTGTATATTTCCTGTATCACTCATCCGACAACGGGCGGAGTTACCGCAAGCTTTGCATCTTTAGGAGATATTATACTTGCGGAACCCGGTGCATTAATCGGCTTTGCCGGCAGGCGGGTCATCGAACAAACCATCGGAGAAAAATTGCCCGAACAGTTTCAAAAATCGGAATTTATGCAGAAACACGGTTTTATTAACAAGGTCGTCCATCGACAGAATTTAAGGAAAACCATAGCTCGTATAATGTCGCTTCACGGCGGGGTAAAAAAGAAATGATAGAAAACTACGAAAAAAAGTACAATGCGTTAGTAAAACAAGAAGAAAAAATCAAAAACTTTGTCGATGAAAATGTGCGTTACCAATTGCTGAAAGATTTGAATGCTGCAAAAACGGAAATCAGAAAAAATGCTTCTGAAAATTTAAGTGCATCCGACAGGGTGTATTTGGCACGTCATCCCAAGCGTCCGAAAACCACAGCATTTATAGCAAACCTTTTGGAAGATCCGATTTATTTTCATGGAGATCGCAATTACGGCGATGACAAAAGCATCATCGGCGGTATTGCGACGTTTCAAGGAGAACCCGTTACTTTTTTAGCAACCGCTAAAGGCGAAACGTTGGAAGAAAATTTAAAATACAACTTCGGAATGCCCAATCCCGAAGGTTATCGCAAAGCCATTCGCTTAATGGAACAGGCAAATAAATTTAAAAGACCCGTTTTAACCTTTGTGGATACACCCGGGGCTTATCCCGGCAGTGAAGCGGAAGAACGGGGACAAGGCGAGGCGATTGCCGCCTGTATTCACTGTATGACGGGTTTAAAAGTACCCGTTATTGCACTAATAACAGGGGAGGGCGGCAGTGGCGGTGCCTTGGCTTTGGCTGTTGCCAATCAGGTAATAATGTTGGAAAATGCCGTATATTCCATCTTATCACCGGAAGGCTTTGCTTCCATTTTATGGAAAGACAGTACCCGTTCGCAGGAAGCAGCACAAGTGATGAAACTGACGGCACGGGATTTAAAAGACTTCGGCGTGTGTGATCGCATAATAGAAGAAGAGATCGCCTTCGAGAAAAAAGAATTTCAAAACAATTTTAAACGTGTAAAATTGGCAATCGGCGAGGAATTGCAACGATTAAAACGTTTTTCCGGAGATCGTTTAAAGCATATGCGTATGCAAAAATTTCGAAAAATAGGGAGAACTTTTCATGGGAATTAGCATAGAAAAAACAGCAAAGTACTTACCGGAAAGAATTGTACCTAATTCTGAATTTGAAACTTTTTTAGACACTTCCGACCAATGGATCGCTGAGAGAACCGGTATTCATAAAAGACATTTTGCGTCCGAAAAGGAAGACACCTCCGCCATTGCTTTAAAAGCTTGTGAAGCTCTGCACTTAAGTGAAACGGAAAAAGAAAAAATAGATGCCGTTTTTGTTGCAACGTTTACACCAGATTTATTGGCACCCTCTATTGCCGCATCCTTACAAGGTCCTTTAGGTTTAAAGGAAAATTTGTTTGCCATCGATTTTAATATGGGGTGCAGCGGGTACGTTGCCGGCGTACATTTGGCGGAGCGCTTTTTAGAAAACGGTCGTATGGCATTAGTGGTAGGAGCGGAGGTTATATCCAAGGTTATTGATATGACGGATCGAACCACAGCCGTTATTTTCGCGGACGGTGCCGGTGTCACATTGGTTAAAAAAACGAAAGAATCGATTTATTTTGATGAGGGAACGCGAAGTAATCTCGAGGATATTTATACACCGGGCATTCAAGTCGGTACATCCTTGGGAAAATTGACAATGCAGGGTAAAAATGTTTTCAGATTTGCTTCTAAAACCTTACCGGAATCTATGAAAAGAACGTTGAAGCAAGCCGGTATTTCTGCAGAAGATGTCACACACGTTGTATGTCATCAGGCCAATAGTCGTATTATTGACCATGTTGCTAAAAAAGTTGGCTTACCGACATCTCGGTTCTTTATAAATATCGATAAAACAGGTAATACGTCTTCGGCCAGTATTCCGATAGCTCTGGACGATATGAGCGACAACAACCTTATCAAACGCGGCGAATGGGTAATGTTGATGGGATTCGGTGCCGGTTTTTCGTGGGTCACCGCATTATTTAAATGGTAATCAATATGAAAATCAATAAAATGTTAGGGATCAAGTATCCTATTTTACAGGGCGGCATGGCAAATATTGCAACGGGTCGCTTTGCGGCCGCCGTATCCAATGCCGGCGGTTTAGGTATTATCGGCGCGGGCGGTATGAACGCCGAAAGTCTGCGAAAGGAAATCCGTTTGTGTGCCGCTCTGACCGATCAACCCTTCGGGGTCAATATTATGCTTTTAAATCCGGAATCGGAAAAAATGGCAGAGGTTGTCTGTGAAGAGAAGGTGTTTCTTGTAACGACCGGTGCAGGCAATCCCGGACAATACATAAAAAAATGGAAAGAATACGGTATCAAGGTATTTCCCGTTGTATCGAATGTAAGTTTGGCAATTCGAATGGCCTCCTCGGGTGTCGACGGTATTATAGCCGAAGGTACCGAAGGCGGCGGACATATCGGTGAGATGACCACCATGACTTTAGTTCCACAGGTTTGTTCGGAAATCGATATTCCCGTTATAGCGGCAGGCGGTATTGCGGAGGGCAGGCAAATGTTGGCGGCCGAGGCATTGGGTGCATCGGGCGTTCAGATCGGAACGCTCTTATTGGTTGCCGATGAATGCCCGATTCATGAAAATTATAAAAATCGTATTCTCAAAGCCAAAAGTGCTCAAATTACGGTAACGGGTCGCAACGGGGGCACACCGGTACGTTTAATTAAAAATCCCATGGCAAAAGAATACATTGCCAAAGAAAAGGAAGGCTGGACAGCGGAGCAATTAGAAGTTTTTACCTTGGGTTCCCTTAAAAAAGCGGTATTGGAGGGCGATTTGGATAAAGGCTCCTTAATGGCGGGGTTGGTTGTCGGTCAAATTAACCGAAAGGGGACAGTTAAAACCCTTCTGGAAAACCTGCACCGGGCGTATATAACCGAACGAGAGGCCTTGTTATGTTCATAAAAATCAAAAGCAAAGGAATTTCCGTACCGATTATCCAAGGCGGTATGGGTGTGGGTATATCCCTAGGAGGGCTGGCCGGTGCCGTTGCGGCACAAGGCGGCATGGGCGTGATATCTTCCGTTAATATTGGTTACCGTGAAGAAGACAGTTCATTAGATCCCGGCAAAGTCAATCGCAGGGCATTGTTAAAAGAAGTTAAAAAGGCAAGAGAATTAAGCCGAGGTAAAGGGATGATCGGTATCAATATTATGACGGCAATTTGCGATTATAAGGCACATATTCAGACAGCCGTGGAAGCAAAAGCGGATGCAATTATTATGGGGGCAGGTTTGCCTCTGGATTTGCCGAAATTGGTCGGTAATGCGGATATTGCCCTGGCACCGATTGTATCCGGGCGACGGGCATTGGCTTTAATAATGAAAGTCTGGAGCAGAAAATTTAACCGCAAGCCTGATTTTGTAATTGCGGAAGGTCGCGATGCCGGCGGGCATCTGGGTTTTTCCGAAGAAGAAATGGCAGACCCCTCCCGTAATACCTTTGCAATTGTTAAAGAAGTTGCAGATTTTTTAAAAAATGCGGGAGAGTTTATTCCTGTTTTTGCGGCCGGTTCCGCCTTTGACGGATTTGACCTGAAAAAATATATGAATTTGGGTGCAAGCGGTGTTCAAATCGGCACACGGTTCATTGCAACTAAAGAATGTGATGCCCATAAAGGTTTTAAAGATGTTATTGTTAATGCAACAGAAGAGGACTTAGTTGTCATTAAAAGTCCCGTCGGTATGTTGGCAAGAGCGGTTCGCACCCCATTGGTGCAAAACGTAGAAAAATTTGGAAGAATACCACCGAAACATTGCGTTAAGTGTTTGTCCGCCTGTAATCCGAAAACCACCCCCTATTGTATTTCCCAAGCATTGTCGAATGCAGTGCGGGGCAATGTAAAAGAAGGCTTGTTTTTTTCTGGTTCCAATGTGAAACGTATTGAGAAAATAACAAGTGTTAAAGAAATCATGACATCGATTATGGAAGAATGGAGAGAAGCATGACAACAGCGTTTTTATTTTCCGGTCAAGGTAGCCAACATAAGGGAATGGGAGCGGATTTGTACGAAACCTATCCTGAAGTACGGGCTTTCTACGATAATTTGGATGATGCAAAAAATATCAAAGAGCTTAGCTTTAAAGGCAGCTTAGAAGTAATTTCTCAAACAGCCAATACCCAACCGGTAATGGTCGCCTTTCAAATAGCCGTCAAAAATATTTTAATGGCAAAGGGTATAAAACCGACCATGACGGCAGGGTTAAGCCTGGGCGAATACGCCGCATTGGCAACTGCCGGTGTTTTGGAAGATAAAACGGCCGTCGCCACAGCGGCCTTGCGAGGGGCACAAATGCAAAAAGCGTCCGAAGGTATCGATACCGCTATGGTTGCAGTATTGGGGATGACACCGCAAAAAATAAGGGATGTCTTGGCACAATTACCTTCATCGGAACATAAAGCGGAAATTGCAAACATTAATTGTCCGGGACAGGTGGTTATATCCGGAGAAAAAAGCCGAGTTGCGGCGGCTTGTACAGCTATAAAAAATGCGGGAGCCCGTCGTTTGATACCTTTAAATGTTTCGGGACCTTTTCATACCTCTTATATGAAACCGGTCGGAGAGGCTCTGGAAGTGTATTTTAAAAAGATAACGTTTAAAGAAGAACAAGTACCCGTCGTCTATAACACCCTTGGACGAACACGCGGACGGCATAATATTGCGGATTTAATGGTACGCCAAGTACAGTCGCCGATTTATTTTCAAGATAGTCTTGAATTTATGATCAGCAACGGTATCAATACCTTTATTGAAATCGGATTTGGCGGTGTTTTGAAGGGATTTGTCAAAAAAATTAATAAAAACATACCGGTATATGAAGTCAACACGGTAGAAAGTATTGAAACTTATATAAAGGAGAATTGCTCATGAAAAACAGCGGAAAAGTTGCACTTGTAACCGGTGCGGGTAAGGGTATCGGTCGTGCCGTTGCCATTGCGTTGGCCGAGAACGGCTATCGGATTGCCCTGCATTACCGTTCTAGCGAAGATGCGGCACTGGATACACAAAAGGCATGTGAAAGTTTCGGATCGGAAGTATTACTATTAAAAGCGGATCTTAGCGATTACAATGCCTGCGAAGCGATGGTTTTAAAACTCAAAGACCATTGGGGACAAGTGGATGTATTGGTAAACAACGCAGGGATCACAAAGGATAATTTAATGTTGCGTATGCAACCGAAGGACTTTGACACCGTTGTTCAAACCAACCTCGGCTCCGCTTTTTACCTCACTAAATTGTGTTCCTCTTTAATGGTAAAAAAACGCTACGGTCGGATTATTAACATATCCAGCGTTTCGGGTATCAGAGGTAATGTCGGTCAAGCCAATTACGCTGCGGCCAAAGCGGGATTAATCGGCCTGACTAAAACCGTTGCCAAAGAATTGGCCGGTCGCAATATTACCGCCAATGCAATTGCTCCGGGATTTATCACCACGGATATGACGGCGGCACTTCGGGCGGACATTCAGGAAAAAATTAAAGCACAGATTCCGTTAGGTCGCTTCGGTTCACCGGAAGATATCGCCAAAACCGTTGTCTTTTTATGTTCCGATGGCGGCGATTACATAACGGGACAGGTGATCTCCGTAGATGGAGGATTAAATATATGAATAACGGTAAGCAGAGAGTTGTTGTAACGGGAATGGGTGCCGTCACCCCGATCGGCGATACCCTAGAAACCATTTACAACAACTTAAGGCGAGGGCATTGTGCCGTCGGTCCGATAACGGCTTATGATACCGCTCAAATGAAAGCAAAGGTAGCTGCGGAAGTCAAAGACTTTTATCCGGAAAAATATCTCGATAAAAAAACCGTTAAAAGAATGGATCGCGTCAATCAATTGGGGGTTGTCGCCGGTTTAAAAGCGGCCGAAGATGCCGGTTTAAATAAAAACATTTTGGAAAAACGCATAAATGCGGGCACCGTTGTTTCGTCGGGAATCGGCGGTTTAATAACCATCGAAACGGAGCATAGTCGGGGGTTAAAAAGAGGCTATGATCGCATATCACCTTTCTTTATTCCCATGGTTATAGTAAATATGACAGCGGCACAAATTGCCATAGAGCTGGGTCTGCACGGACATTGCACCACACCGGTTGCCGCATGTGCCGGCGGTACCGCCGCCATCGGCGAAAGCTTTCGTATGATAAGAGACGGTTACTCGGACATAATGTTTGTCGGCGGATCCGAGGCGAGTATAACACCCTTGGGTATGGGCGGCTTTACCGCCATGAAGGCGTTAACGTTGGAGACGAACCCCGAACGGGCGTCTATTCCTTTTGACCGGGAACGGTCCGGTTTTGTTATGGGAGAGGGTGCCGGTATTCTGGTATTGGAATCCTTGGACAGTGCCGTAAAACGACAGGCAAAAATATATGCGGAAGTGGTCGGTTACGGTTCTACCTGCGATGCCGGACATATCACCGCTCCCGCCGAAGACGGCAAGTGGGCCGCCTTGGCTATGAAAAAAGCGCTGGCAGACGGAAAGGTGACGGCGGAACAGGTAAACTATATTAACGCCCACGGAACATCCACCCCTTTAAATGACTGCTGCGAAACGGCAGCCGTACATACAGTTTTTGGCGAACATGCACATCGTTTGGCGATCAGCAGTACCAAATCCATGATCGGCCATTTGCTGGGGGCGGCAGGTGCTGTAGAAGGGATAGTCACCGCCTTGGCATTGCATAAAGGCTATATTCCACCGACTGTAAATTATCGAGAGAAAGACCCGAACTGTGATTTGGATATCGTGCCGAACCGAGGACGGGACTGCGATATTCAATATGCATTAAGTAATTCCTTGGGTTTCGGTGGTCACAATACCTCCGTGTGTTTTAAAAAGTGGAGTGAGTGATGCAACTGAACAGCAATGAAATTCAAAAAATTATCCCTCATCGCCATCCTTTCTTATTAGTGGATACCATCGAAGACGGCGAAGCGGGGGTATGGGCAAAGGGCAAAAAATGTGTCACTGTCGGTGAACCTTTTTTTACAGGACATTTTCCGGACTATCATGTAATGCCGGGCGTTCTTATTGTGGAGGCTTTGGCACAAGTCGGAGCGATTGCCCTTCTGAGTTTGGAGACCTTTTCCGGTAAAACGGCTTTGTTCGGCGGTATTAAACAGGCAAAATTCAGAAGACAGGTACGTCCCGGAGATGTTCTGACATTGAACTGCGAAATCATCAAAAGGCACGGTCATATCGGAGTCGGCAAAGGGGTTGCAAAAGTCGGTGATGAAATTACATGTGAAGCGGAATTAACTTTTGTGATACAATAGCTAAGTCGGAACGAACAACTGACGCATACAAATCGACGATGTCCATCGAGGGAGGAGGTAACATTATAGAAGTAGAAAAATTGTTTACTGAAGTCTACGATAAATTTAAACTCAGTTTCTATCGACGCATGTTTCAAGGACTGGAAGAAGGCGAAAAGGCCTTAACCGCTATCGAAACCTTTTGCGTTGAAGTGATAGCCGCTTTAAACCGTCCGACAATTAAAGAGGTAACGGAATTTTTAGATATATCTCAGCCGAATACCGCTTACAAAGTATCCAGCTTGGCACGCAAAGGGTACATTAAAAAAGTTCGTTCAACACAGGATAAAAGAGAGTGCTTCTTGGAACTGACAGAAAAATATGACAAGTACGACGAATTAAAAAAACTGTATATTCACATCGTCATGGAAAGGGTAAAAAAACGTTTTCCGCAGGAAGATATCGACACCTTGGCAAGAATTTTAAAAGTAATGTCCACAGAATTGATGCCCGAAGTCACGGAACTTATCGATAACTTGAAAAATAAACGCAGCAAACTCTGCTAGGAACATTAAGAAATTATTTTTTGTTTATAAAGAAACCTCTTTACCAATATAAGGTGAAGAGGTTTCTTTTGAGCTGTGATCTATCGATAATAACGATCTAAAATCGTCAAAATCTCGTCTATTTTTTCCTGTTTAGCCTGTTCCGTACCATGCTCGAAGGCATCTGCTACGCAGTGATTTAAGTGTTTTCCGAGTACTTCAAGGTTTGCTTTTTTCAATAAGCCCTGAACCGCTAAAATTTGTTTGGAAATATCAATGCAATAGCGGTCGCTTTCCATCATTTCGATAATACCTGCGATTTGTCCGTAGGCAGTTTTAAGCAAAGTTAATTCTTTTTTACGTTGAATTGTCATTTTACTGTTGTCGGGTAGCCGTCTTCGGTTAAGTCGTTGCAAATTTTTTCGATAGAAACATTTTCCGTCGCATTAAAATGAGCCTCTTTGTTGTTAAGATCAACCGAAATGTCGGTAAGCCCTTCTACACTCTTTAAGTATTTTTCAACGCGACCGACACAGTGCATGCAACTCATACCTTCCACATTTAAATGAACCATTGTTTTTCTCCTCTCTGTTGGAACTTGCTTTATTTTTTGAATTGTTATCGCTTCGGCCGGGGAATGGTCTAATCGGACAGCTTCGGATTTAAACCGCTTTAGTGATAAAGCATTTAAAACAACGGAAACCGAACTCAGACTCATAGCCGTAGCGGCAATCATCGGATTTAATGTGATTCCGAAGGACGGATATAAAACTCCTGCCGCAACGGGAATACATACGGTATTGTAAATTAATGCCCAAAAAAGATTTTGCAAAATATTTTTCTTGGTGCTGCGACTTAAATTAATTGCGTCGTTGAGCTTCAGAATATGATCCTGCATTAAAATAACGTCGGCGGACTCGATGGCGATATCCGTACCTTGCCCCATGGCTATGCCGATATCACTTTGTGCCAAGGCGGGCGCGTCGTTAATGCCGTCACCGACCATGGCAACGGAAAGCCCTTCATTTTGAAAATCGGAGACGATTTCGGCTTTATTTTCCGGCAAGACATCCGCGACAACATCGGTAATACCGATAGATTTTGCGATGGCATGTGCCGTTGTTGCATTATCACCGGTTACCATGGCCACGGTTATACCCTTTTGTCTTAATGCGTGTACCGTTTCAGCCGCACCGTCTTTAATTGTATCCGCAACTGCAAGGATACCGAGTACTTGGCTTTCATCGGCAATCACTAAAGGTGTTTTGCCTTGTTCTGCATAAGTTCCGTACAATTCCTGAATGTGGCTCAAAGGAATATTTTTTGAGCTTAAAAAAGCGGGGTTACCGATGCTGTAACGCGTTTTGTCGATGACACCTTCAATGCCTTTTCCGGAAATTGCTTTAAAACTCTGGACTTCGTAAAGTGCCGGCGGGTTCGGCAGTGAACGGTATCTTTCCATGACGGCACTACTCAAAGGGTGTTCCGAACGGTCTTCGATAGATGCGGCCAGCCTGAGTAAGTCGTCTTCATGTACAGAGTCGTTACACCAAATATCGGTTACTTGGGGTTTACCTCGGGTTAAGGTTCCCGTTTTGTCGAAAACAACCATGTCTATTGTGCCTAATCGTTCCAAGGCACCGCCGTCTTTAAATAATATTCCGAGATTTGCACCCTTTCCCGTACCGACCATAATGGCGGTCGGCGTAGCCAAACCGAGGGCACAGGGACAGGATATGACTAAAACGGAAATACCCATGGTCAACGCAAAGGGGAAATCCTTTTTTACTAAAAACCATAGTGTAAAGGTTAAAACCGCTATTAAAATAACAACCGGTACAAAATATCGACTGATTTGATCGGCAATCCGTGCGATCGGTGCTTTGGAGGATTGGGCCTCTTCTACCAGGGTAACAATTTTATTCAAGGTGGTATTTTCTCCGACGGCGGTTGCCCGAAAAGTAATATACCCCGTTTTGTTGACCGAACCCGCTATAACACGATCTTTACTTTGTTTTTCAACCGGAAGGCTTTCGCCGGTGATTAAAGATTCATCGATACTGGTGGTTCCTGTTAAAATAACGCCGTCGACGGGAATGCGTTCCCCCGGACGAATGACCACAATATCATCGATGATGACATCTTCCGTTGCGATGGTCGTTTCGACATTATTGCGAATAACTTGAGCGGTATCCGGTTCCAAGGCCAGTAATTTTTCGATGGCACTGCCGGTTCGCCCTTTTGCTTTTGCTTCGAAGTATTTACCTAAAGTTACTAAAGTTAAAATAACGGCGACACCTTCAAAATAAAGTTGGTGACCGTAGTGGTGTATGCGTTGAACATCGCCATAGGTATAGCCCCATGCCAATTGGTAAAGAACAAAAATACCGTAAACAAAGGAAGCGGTTGTACCGATAGCAACCAGAGAATCCATCGTAGGAATTTTTTTGTACAATGTTTTAAAACCTTGGGTAAAATAGTCTCGACCGACAATCATAACCGGTATGGTTAAAAGCATTTGGGTGATTGTCATAATCAAATAATGTTTTTCACTGGCTAAAAAACTCGGGACGGGTAAACCTATCATCCCCCCCATAGACAGATAGAAAAGCGGCAAGGTAAACAAAACGGATAATATTAATCTCTTTTTATAGTCATCGATATGTTGTTGTGCCGTTTCCAAAACAATATTTTTCTCTTTGGTTTTCTTTAAGGAATGAAGCGTATCTTCATATTTAAACCTTGCACCATAGCCCAGTTTTTCGACAATCTTTTCAATATCAGACGGGCGGATAGAATCTTCCTGATAGGTTACATTTAACTCTTCGGTAGCATAATTTACCACTGCTGAATGAATACCATTTTGTTTAGATAACGTACGTTCAATGGCTGCTGCACAAGCGGTACATGTCATACCTTCTACATTGAATTGAGCTTTCATGAAAACTCCTTTCTACACCCCCTATGGGGAGGGGTATGGTTTTATTTTAGCAAAATTTGAATTTGTGTCAAGCTATTCATTGGTCGTAAAGACTTTTTAATAAATGTATTGGAGGGAAATATGAAAAATATCAGTGATGTTATCCAAGAAATTATTCGTGTTGATCAGGTCATCGCAGAAAAAAATAAAATTGTGGAAGATGAAGCAAAAAAAATGGTCTTTGATAAAACGGAAGAACTGAAACAAAGAAAAAAGGATAACATTCAAGCGTTGAAAGAAAAGGACAGAATAGAATATCTTCGCACTATTGATGAGGCAAAAGATATAAACCGCAATATATTTGAACAGCAAGAAAATGAAATTGCAGCGATAAAGGAAAAGTACCATCACTTAAAAAAAAGCTTTGCCGAACAGGTCATGACGGAAATAATAAATATGAAAGATCGGGCAGGGAATGGTTACTAAAAATCATGATTGTTTAAATACAAAAGTCATGGCGGCAAATGCAAAAAGATTAAATGACGGTGATTATAGCCGACTCATTCAATTGTCCACAATCGACGAGATATGGACTTATTTGCGTCATTATACGGTTTATGGAATTGTCTTGCAAACCATTGAGGGATATAAAAGTCGCCGTATTGCGGCGGAAAGGGGTTTACGACGATTTGTCCCCAGCGAAATAAAAAGGTTTGCTTATTATACACAAGGTAAAGAAAAGTATTTTTTGCGTACCTATCAACTAAAAGAAGAATTAATAAAAATAAAATTAGTCATTCGATTCTTGTCCCGAGGTATCAACCCCCAAAAGGAACTTGCACAACGGTACGATCACATTCAGACTTTCATTTTACCTCAAAATAAATTAAATGAAATTACGGATTGGCAGAGTTTTAAAAGAATAGTTTCGCAATCGGAATTAAATCGTATATTTTTTAATTATGAAGACACCGATCGCGAAGAAAACATCTTTTCGATTGAAAAATCCATCGAACGATTTTACTACGATCGATTAATGAAAGAAATAAAAAAACTTCCCCAAGGGGAACATAAATATTTAATTGATGTTTTTAAAAAAGAGTATGATTTATTAAATTTAATTTGGTTTTACAGAGGTAAACGTTATTATCATTTACCCAGAGAGGAATTAATCGCCTATTCCTTTAAAGGTGGGGCGAAACTTCGTACATCAAATGTGGAAAAATTAAGCAATACACGGACTTTAAAGGAGTTTCTGGAAGAAGTAAAAAAATATCCGGATTATGAATTTCTGTTTTGTGATGACGGTGACCTCGAAACGAATATAATTAAACGACATGAACGTTATTTATACAATCATTATGAGAGACTGTTTTATAGAAGTCAAAACGGTTTTGATAAATTAATTGCTTATATTGAGTTGCTTTATTTAGAAGCGAAAGATATTACATTCATCATTGAATGTAAAAGATATCAATTAACGGAGGCGGAAACAAAAAAACACCTCATCAGACCCGTAGTATAAACAGGAAAGGACTAAAATATGGCAATTGATAAAGTTGTAATGATGAATATTGTAGGTCGGATAGAGGATATCAATTCCTTTGCGTATCAGATTTACCGTCTCAACGATTTACAAATGGTCAATGCAATAGAAGAAATTGAAACGGGACACTTTCTCGTACCGATTTATAAAGATAATATCGATGAATTGATCGGTATATCAAGCCTGACCCCGGGAGTAGAATTTCAAGAAAAGATCGATAAACTTAAAGAGAAAATTCCTCAAATTTACGGAGATTCTTCAATTTTAAACCGAGAGTTTCTTTTTAAAAACGAAGAAATTGAAAAATTTGACGATTTAATAAAAAGAACGCAGGTTTTTTGTGAAAATTTTGAGGAAGAACTTAAACGTATCAGCGAAATAGAAGAACAAATTAATAAAAATGAAACAAGTCGACATTCATTTTCCTACTTAAAGGGGATAAATGTCAGAATGGATGCCCTTAAAAACTTGCGGTATTTTAAATGTAAAATAGGTTCTGTCACGAAAGATAATGCACAAAGGCTAAAAAGTATTTATGCAGATGTCACTTCATTGGTCTTCCATGTGGGGACCGACCACCACGAAGAAATTTATATGATTTTTACGCCCGTCGGTTTGGCGATTGAAACCGACAGAATTTTAAAAGCATTAAACTTCAGACCGCTCAAAGGTTTGGATCTTTCCTATGTTCGTACGCCTTCAGAAATAACAACGGCATTAGCATCGGAGACAGAAAAATTAACACAGGAAAAATCGGTACTGGAAGAACAACTGGCAGAAAAACGACAGGCACAATTGGATGAAGCAAGAGACATTTATAACTTATTGTGTTTACATTCAAAGCTTAATGTCATAAAAAAGAACATCGCTTTTAGTGAGGATAACTTTTATTTTTCCGCTTGGGTGCCGATAAACAGTCTCCAGGAGTTGCAAAAAATTGCTGATGCTCACAAAGACATGCGGTTAATCGAATCGAATATGGGAGAAGAAAGGCAACCGCCGACAAAATTTAAAAACAATTGGTTTTTACGTCCCTTTGAATATTTGGTCAACATGTACGGAACCCCATCCCATAACGAATTGGATCCGACACCCTTTTTGGCTTTTACCTATTTGTTTTGTTTCGGTTATATGTTTGGCGATGTGGGCCAAGGAATTTTGCTGGTATTAATCGGTTTTTTTCTAGCAAAAAAAAGTATAGATTTAGGACCCGTTTTAATGAGAATGGGCATATCTTCCACAATTTTCGGTTTTTTATATGGTAGTGTATTCGGTATTGAAACCTTATTACCCGCTGTTTGGATGAAACCCTTCGACGATATTACGAAATTGTTGATGACCGCCGTGGTAACGGGCATTGCCATGCTGCTTACCGCTTATGCTTATTCTATAATCAACAAATTAAAAGCAAAGGCGTATGCGGAAGCCTTTTTCGGTAAAAACGGTATTGCGGGATTGCTGTTGTATTTGTCTTTACTCGCATTATTGTTGGGTTCTACCGGATTGGTAAATAGTTTGATGCCTTTTCTGCTGACAGCTAAAATTTTAACGATTGCTCTGGCAATTATCATTCTGGTACGAGAACCCTTATACAATGCTATTCGTAGAAGAAAATTGTATGAAGGCAGTGCCGGTGATTACTATGTCGAAAATGTTTTTGAAGTGTTGGAAACCTTCTTATCGATGTTTTCCAATACGGTTTCTTTTATTCGAATCGGGGCGTTCGCATTAACACACGCAGGACTTTTTATGGCCTTTGAAACACTAGCACATATGATCGGGGGTGGATTTGGCGGTATTGTTGTTTTTATTCTCGGAAACATTTTAATTTTTACACTGGAGGGCTTAATTAACTTTATTCAAAGTTTAAGATTACAGTTTTATGAACTTTTCAGCAAATACTACAACGGTAACGGTTACGAATTTGTGACGATAGATAACGAAATTAAAAATATGGATCATTAGGAGGAGTGTATGATGAATGTATTAACTTTAATTACTATTTTTACAGGGTTGTTGGTTTTGGCGACTATTTCTGCCGGGATATATTTTCTCAATAAAAATGCGGAAACCGACCGACAGCGCTTAAAAAAATGTTTACGTATCAATTATGCGGGGTTTATACCGGCTATGGTTGTTGCACTCATTCTTTTTGCCCCGACTTTTGTAAGTGCCGCAACCGCTCCCCAAGGGTTAACCGACACCGGATTAGCTTATTTGGGAGCGGCATTGTCCACCGGGTTGGCCTGTATCGGTGCCGGTTATGCAGTTGGTGTGGTCGGATCCGCCGCATTGGGTGCCGTATCTGAAAACGAAAAAATTCTCGGTAAAACTTTAATTTATGTCGGCTTGGCGGAGGGTGTTGCTATTTACGGCTTAATTATTGCCATTATGATTATCGGTAGATTATAAAATGTTGTCTTTTGTTATTAGTGAGAATATCGATTCCTATTTAGGCTTTCAATTGGCCGGCGTTAGCGGGGTGTACTCGAAGGATAAGGTAGAAATTGAAAGAGTATTTAAAAAAACAATAAAAGAAAAAGATATCGGCATTATATTTTTAACAGAAAACGCCTATCAAATGATTGAAACTTTGGTAATCGAAACCAAACGACGCAACTTATATCCTTTAATTCTGGTCATACCGGATCGACATGGTTACCGGCAGGCATCCGGCATTATTTCCAAATATATTGAAGCGTCCGTAGGATTATAAAAGGTGGCAATATGATAGAAATAAATGAAAAATTAAAAGTTTTTACATCTTATCTGGAACGGGAGCAGCAGGCATACCGCCAGTTGATGTTACAAAACGCCCGTGATAAATGTGCAGCACTTGAAACGACATTTTTGACCAAAATGGAAGCGGAAAAAAAAGAACTTGTTAAAAAAAGCACAAAATCTCGAGAACGAGATCGGGCAAGGATTATCGGAGAAGGCTATCAACGGGCAAATGATACACGTTTACGCCTATATAAAGATTTAAGTGATGACTTTATCGCATTAATTTTAAATGAGTGCCGTACACTTATCGGGGAGTCCGCCTATCGGGCGTATCTTAAAGCCTGTATTCAGAAATTGCCGGACATATTTGATGAGAAGCATTTAAGTATTTACATTAAAGAAGAGGATGCAACTGCGATTCAAACCGAATTAAAAACACTCAGTGACGATATTCATGTTGATATTTATCCTTTAGCGGAAACGTACAAGGGTGGTTTTATTGTACAAGACTGCGAGGAACGGATCTATTACGATTGCACCCTCGAGCATTTAGTGCGTTCAAATAAAAAACACATCGGTCAGCGTCTCCAGGAATTAATGGACAACCGGGAGGTCAATCATGGGGAAGAATAATTCCGGCGGCGTTATTTACGGCATTAACGGATCCGTTGTGACGGGAAAAGCGATGAGACCCTTTAAAATGAGGGAAATGGTTATGGTGGGCAATAAAAGGCTCATCGGCGAGATCATCGTGTTGGAAGGTGACAAGGCGATGATTCAAGTTTACGAAGAAACCGAAGGCTTAACACCGGGAGAACCGATCCTGCCGACCGGTTCTCCTTTAAGTGTAAAGTTGGGACCGGGTATTCTAACCAACATGTTTGACGGCATACAAAGACCCTTGGAAGCCATGCAAGGTATTTCTCCGGTATTTATCCCCGAAGGTATCGGTTTATTGTGCCTTGATGATGAGAAACTGTGGGAGGTTCATTTAGTCGTAAAAAAGGGCGATTATTTGTCGGGTGGTAGCATTTATGCGACTATTCCGGAAACAGAGTTGATTGAACATCGCTTAATGGTGCCGCCAAATCTCGAAGGGACGGTAGTGGCAATAAAGCCTGACGGGTCGTACTCTATTGAGGAAACAATTGTTGTTTTGGAAGATGGTAACCGACGTTGTCACGAATTAAAGCTTTATCAAAAATGGCCGGTGCGAAAAGCCAGACCGGTCAAACTAAGAGGTGAGCCGAATAAACCGCTGATTACGGGGCAAAGGATTATCGATTTGTTTTTTCCCATAGCGAAGGGCGGCACCGCCGCCATACCCGGCAGCTTCGGAACAGGCAAAACAATGACACAACACCAACTGGCAAAATGGTCCGATGCACAAATTGTTGTTTATATCGGTTGTGGCGAAAGGGGAAACGAAATGACGGAGGTCATTGAAGATTTTCCCCGATTAATCGATCCGAAATCCGGAAAGCCCCTTATGGAACGGACGACGCTCATTGCCAATACGTCCAATATGCCGGTTGCTGCCAGAGAAGCCAGTATCTACACCGGAATTACCATAGCCGAATATTATCGAGATATGGGTTACGACGTGGCAATGATGGCGGATTCAACATCCAGGTGGGCGGAAGCTTTAAGGGAAATATCCGGACGCTTGGAAGAAATGCCGGCGGAGGAAGGGTATCCCGCCTATTTGTCATCTCGTATTGCCGAGTTTTACGAGCGTGCCGGAATGGTACAAACCTTAAGCGGTGCTTTCGGCTCTATCAGTATTATTGGAGCCGTTTCCCCCGCAGGGGGCGATTTTTCGGAGCCTGTAACGGAAAACACCAAGCGCTATGTCAACACCTTTTTAGCCTTGGATAAAAATTTGGCTTATGCCAGACATTACCCGGCAATTCATTGGATGGACTCTTATTCCGGCTATCTGGATATTTTACAAGACTGGTATAGCGAAAATGTTGCCGAAGACGCACTAACCTTACGCAATAAAATGCTCAACCTGCTATTTGAAGAAAACAAACTGCAGGAAATGGTCATGTTAGTCGGTGAAGAAGCATTACCCGATGGACAACGTTGGGTTTTGGAAATTTGTCGATTAATACGTTTGGGTTTCCTGCAGCAAAATGCTTTTGACAGCGTGGATACCTTTGTCCCCATGGAAAAGCAGTATCGAATGCTTAAAGTGATTGAAATTTTATACGATCAAGGGATTGAATGTTTGAAAGAAAGTATACCGACAACGGTATTAAAAAATGTGGAACTCTTTGATGCAATCGTTAAAATGAAATATACGGTACCGAACAACGATTTAAGCGGGCTTGCAAATCTTGAAAATCAAATCGAAAAATATTACGAAGAATTGATGCTTCAATACAGGCAAAAGGAGGACGTATGAGAAGAGAATATTTACAAATTGATCGAATTAACGGTCCTCTCATAGAAATATCCGACGTGCGAGATGTTTTTTACGGTGAAGTAACAGAGATAAGATCTCGTGACACCGGTGAAGTTCGCATTGGTAAAGTAATTAAATTGGAAGGCGACAAAGCTCTGGTTCAAGTTTTTCAACAGACTGACGGGTTGGCGGCCGAAAATTGTATCACAGGCTTTACAGGAGAATCTTTTAAACTGCCCATGTCCAAAAAACTGCTGGGGCGTCAATTTAACGGCATCGGAAAACCGATGGACAACGGTCCCGAAGTTTACTCGGACAGAGCGGAGAATATTAACGGAGCACCGATAAATCCGATGAGTCGAAAATATCCCCGGAATTTTATTCAAACCGGTATCTCTTCCATCGATGTTTTGACGACACTGATACACGGACAAAAATTACCGATTTTTTCCGGTAACGGATTACCACACAATCAATTGACGGCACAAATAATCAGTCAAGCAAAACCTGGCGACAACAGCGATGAAAAATTTTGTGTTGTGTTTGCCGCTATCGGTGTTAAGCACGATGACGAACAATATTTTAAAAAAGTTTTTAAAGAAGCGGATGTTATGAATCAGGTTGTGATGTTTGTCAATTATGCGGACGACCCCGTAGCGGAGCGAACGACGACACCCAGATGTGCCTTGGCGGCAGCCGAATACCTTGCTTTTGAAGAAGATATGCAGGTTTTGGTGGTTATGAGTGATGTGACCGCCTATTGTGAAGGGCTCAGAGAGATATCCTCCGCAAGAGAAGAGGTCCCGGGACGTAGAGGCTACCCGGGCTATATGTATTCGGACTTGGCAACTCTTTATGAACGTGCCGGTATGATTCAAAATTCAAAAGGATCGATTACTTTTTTACCGATTTTAACCATGCCCAATGATGATATCACCCACCCCATACCCGACTTAACAGGCTTTATTACCGAAGGTCAAGTTGTATTGGGACGACAATTGTATCAAAGAGGGGTGTACCCGCCTGTTGATGTGTTGCCGTCTTTATCTAGATTGATGAAAGATGGTATCGGCGAAGGGTACACGCGGGAAGACCATCAGGATTTGGCAAATCAATTATTTGCTTCTTATTCTAAAGTAATGGAAGTAAGAGATTTAGCTCAAATTATGGGAGAAGATGATTTAAGCGAATTGGATAAAGCTTATATGGCATTCGGCAGACAGTTTGAAAAACAATTTTTAGGTCAGGGATTCGGAGAGAACCGAAGTATCATTGAAAGTTTGGATTTGGGTTGGTCTTTACTGACAATTTTGCCGAAAAGCGAATTAACACGACTAAGCCCGAAGCTGATCAATAAATATTTGCCGAAAGGGTAAATGCATATGGCAACGAAACCGACACCCACCAAAGCAAATTTATTTAAAGCAAAAAACCGGTTAATTTTTTCGGAAAAAGGTTACAACTTATTAGATAAAAAAAGAACGGTACTTATTCAGGAAATTTTAAAACTGGTAGAGGCCTCTCGGTCATTGGAAGAAAAATTTAACCGTACCCTTCAGGAAGCCTATGAAGCTTTACAGGAAGCAATTATTTCGATGGGGCTCGATCATTTAGAGCATTATATTTTGTCCGTTCCGAAAGAAACACCCTATCAGGGTCTAACAAGATCCGTTATGGGGGTTGATATTCCCCAGTTGATAACACCGAAAGAAGATAATATCAATTTTTCGCTACCCTATGGCTTTAACGACTCGGTACCGGTATTGGATCATGCCATTGAAAAATTTCATGAAGTTAAATTTTTAGCTTATCAATTAGCGGAAATTGAAACCACCGCTTTTAAATTATCCCAAGAGATTAAAAAAACTCAAAAGTCGGCGAACGCTTTGGAAAAACTTAAAATTCCCGAAACAAAGGCCGACATCCAATGGATAGAAGACAGTATTGAAGAGAAAGAGCGTGAAGAAAATTTCCGTATTAAAAAAGTAAAAAAACATCGCCAAAGCACCAAGTAAAAATCATATTGCCGCTATCGTCATTGAGGTACCAACCTCACCGCTATGGCGGCAGTTTATTTACGCCGGAAAAACAGGGTATTCAAAACTTAAGGAAGAGCGTAACTGGAGATAAATAAAAAGACTGCAAGGAAAGCATATCCTATGCAGTCTTAATTGTCTATTTGCCTGGTCGCCACGAACTTTTAAGTTCCACAACACGATTAAAAACGAGGTGATCATCCTTTGTATATTTGGGATCGACAGAAAAATAACCGTTACGGACAAATTGTACCTTTTCCAAGGGGTGCATGTTACCGATTTCCGGTTCGCCGTAGCCTTGTACAACGATACGGGAATCGGGATTAATTTTTTCTAAAAAATTTTCGGCATCAAACTCCGTATCTTTTTCCAATAAAGGGTTTAACAGATGTACTTCGATCGGAACATTATATTTTGCGGAAACCCAGTGAATGGTTCCCTTAACCTTGCGTCCCGTAAAACCGGATCCGGACTTGGTTTCAGGGTCATAGGTACATTTTAATTCAACGACTTCGCCGTTTTCGTCTTTGAGGATTTCGTTGCAGGTTATAAAATAGGCACCTCTTAAACGCACCTCATTACCCGGGAAAAGGCGGAAGTATTTTTTAATCGGTACTTCCATAAAATCTTCTCTTTCTACGTACAACTCTCTGGTAAAGGGCAGTTGATGTTTTCCCATTTCTGGCACATCTTGATTGGTTTGAATATTCAACCACTCGACTTCATCTTCCGGGAAATTGGTAATGGTTACCTTGAGGGGATTTAATACGGCATTATAACGAGGGGTTTTAAGTTTTAAATCGTCACGGATAAAATGCTCCAACATACCCAAATCAACCGTCGAATTTGCTTTGGCAACGCCGATTTCTTCACAAAAGTTTTGAATGGATTCCGGTGTATAGCCTCTGCGTCGTAATCCGGAAATGGTCGGCAGTCGGGGGTCGTCCCATCCGTCTGCGACGCCGCTGTCTACCAATTGCTTTAAGTAGCGTTTACCCATAATGGTTTGGGTCAGGTTCAGTTTGGCGAATTCAATTTGCTTCGGTCTTTCTTTTTGATAATCATTTAAGTTGTCCAACACCCAGTCATAAAAAGGTCTGTGATCTTCAAATTCCAAGGTGCAAATGGAGTGGGTAATGCCTTCGATGGCATCTTCGACGGGGTGGGCAAAGTCGTACATAGGGTAAACATGCCATTGTTCGTGGGTGTTGGGATGTTCGACGTTCAAAATTCTGTATATGACAGGGTCTCTCATATTCATGTTGGGACTTGCCATATCTATTTTTGCCCTTAATACCATCGATTCCTCCGGATGATCACCGGCAATCATTTCTTCAAAAAGTTTAAGGTTTTCTTCCGGGGTTCTGTTTCGATACGGGCTGTCTTTGCCCAGTTGCGTTAAAGTTCCCCGGTATTCTCTGATTTCTTCTCCGGACAAACTATCAACATATGCCAGCCCTTTTTCAATCAGTTCCTTTGCATAGTCGATCATTTTGGAAAAATACGATGAAGCAAAAAACATGCGATCTTCCCATTGTATACCCAGCCAATTTAAATCGTTTTGGATTGCGTCGACAAACTCCACTTCCTCTTTAATAGGGTTGGTGTCATCAAAGCGCAGGTTAAATAAGCCGTTATATTTTTTTGCCAGGCGATAATTTAATAATGAGGATTTTGCATGACCGATATGCAAATAACCGTTGGGTTCCGGCGGAAAACGTGTATGTACACGATTGTCGGTATATACATTTTTTTGGATATCTTCATCTATAATATTGGTGATAAAATTCGGTCTGTCTTTTTGTTCCATAACACACTCCTGATTCTAATATAAATCCATGATAGCATAAAAGCCTTTTAAATAAAATGTGCTTCAATGAATAAAATATGATCGTCCAATCGAATGGTATCGGATTGGTAAGGACAAGATAGTTTAAAATAATTTTACAGTCGAATTTAATAAAATACTATCGATAAAACTTAAAAACATATTAATAAAATATAAAAGTTGATTCATTTATATAAATCGATTGACAATTTATGAGGTTGACGGTATGATAAATTAAGAGGTAATCAGATGAAAAAAAGTGTATACAGTTTAATGTTATTTGACGAAATTGTTGAAAAAATAGATCGTTTGGCCTATCACCAAAACACAAACAGATCACAACTAATTAACGATTTGTTAGCGGACTATTTGGGGCTTTCGACTCCGGAACAGCAGGTTCAGGAGGTGATTGATCAATTGGACAGCAATTTAAATGACTTATTGCCTGTTTCCCAAATGACGAAAAATTCCAGTATTCAATTCGGTAAAAGTTTAAAGTATAAGTATCGTCCGAAGGTTTTGTACAGCTATGAATTTGTTACCGAAAGCGGCAACAAGTATGCCGTACTTAAGGTAAGTTCTCGAACAAAATCGGAAGCACTGAATCAGCAATTTGACGATTTTTTTGAAAAAATATGTCGAATTGAAAAGAAGGCCGATTTTTTGGCGGAAGAGGACATCGCCCACAATACCAATCACAAATTTGTCAGAAATTTTAAAAATGCCGGAGTCGTCGGATCCGACACACACCAACTCGGCAACTTTTTAACGGATTATTTAAAAACAATCGACCATGCGATGAATGTTTTTTTTGAAAGTGAAGAACAATCTGAAGCCGATCGATTAATAGAAGAAATTTATAATCAATTTTTTACAAGAAATCAATAGGTGAATGATGGATATTAATAAATTAACACAAAAATCGGTCGAAGCATTTAAAACGGCCGAAAATATTGCCGGTGATTATAATCATATGGAAATACAACCGGAACACCTGATGTATGCCTTAGTCATTCAGGAAAACGGTATTGTCGGTCGACTGTATGAGCGACTGGGCATTGATACGGATACATTTTTACAAGAATTAAAAGCAATTATTGAAAAAATGCCGTCGGTAAGCGGACCGGGGCGAGAACCGGGAAAGGTTTATATCAGTCGTCATGCGGAATCGGTTTTTAATGAAGCCTACCGATTGGCGGAACAGATGGAGGATGCCTACGTTTCGGTCGAACACATTTTTTTAGGCTTTTATATTCTGGGTGATGAAGAAAAAATCATCCAACTCTTATTACGCAATCATATAACCAAAGAACATTTATTAGAAGTACTCAAAGAATTAAGAGGAGGGCATAAAGTTATGACAGATAACCCCGAAAGCACCTACGAAGCATTAAAACAATATGGACATGATTTGGTCCAAGATTATATTGATAATAAGTTGGATCCTGTTATCGGAAGAGATCAGGAAATAAGAAATGCCGTTCGTATTTTATCCAGAAAAACAAAAAACAACCCGGTATTAATCGGTGAACCGGGTGTCGGTAAAACGGCAATTGTAGAAGGTTTAGCCGGACGAATCGTAAAAGGAGACGTACCGGAAGGGCTTAAAAACAAACGGATTATCTCGTTGGATTTAGCCGCTTTGGTGGCCGGCGCCAAATATCGCGGTGAATTTGAAGAGCGATTTAAGGCGGTTCTAAAAGAAGTTAAAGATTCTCAAGGTGAAATCATTCTTTTTATCGATGAGATACACAACATTGTCGGTGCCGGAAAAACCGAAGGGGCCATGGATGCCGGTAATATGCTTAAGCCAATGTTGGCAAGAGGCGAATTGTATTGTATCGGGGCTACAACCTTGGACGAATATCGCCAATACATCGAAAAAGATGCCGCCTTGGAAAGACGATTCCAACCTATTTTAGTGGACGAACCCAACGTCGAAGATACCATTTCCATATTAAGAGGACTTAAGGAACGTTACGAAATTTTTCACGGTGTTAAAATTATGGATAACGCCCTGGTATCCGCTGCGGTTTTATCCCATCGGTATATTTCGGATCGTTTTTTACCGGACAAAGCCATCGATCTGATCGATGAAGCCTGTGCCATGATCCGTACGGAAATAGACTCTATGCCCGAAGAAATGGACGAAGTGAACCGTAAAATTATTCAATTGGAAATCGAGGAAGCGGCACTTAAAAAAGAAGAAGATAAATTATCTCAGGAACGCCTGGAACGGCTTCAAAAAGAACTGGCCGACTACAGAGAACGATTTGCCGAAATGAAGGTACAATGGGATACGGAAAAAAATGCCGTTGAAGATTTAAAATCAATAAAAACTCAAATAGACGGTGTACGTAATGCTATAGACAAAGCGGAGAGAGAATACGATTTGAACAAAGCGGCAGAATTAAAATACGGTAAGTTGCCGGCATTACAAAAAGAAATGCAGATGTTGGAAGAAAAAACAGAAGGCAAAAGCAGCGACAATGCCCTTATTCGAGAAAAGGTAACGGAAGACGAAATTGCAGATGTGGTTTCCAACTGGACCGGTATCCCCGTCAGCAGATTGGTTTCCGGTGAAAGAGAGAAACTTTTAAATTTAGAAAACATTTTAAAACAACGGGTCATCGGACAGGACGAACCCATACAAAAAGTAGTGGATGCCATCATTCGTTCCAGAGCGGGGATTAAAGATCCTAACAGCCCTATCGGCTCCTTTCTCTTTTTAGGACCGACCGGAGTCGGTAAAACCGAGCTTGCAAAAACGGTTGCCGCCACGCTCTTTGATTCCGAAGATAACATGGTTCGTATTGACATGAGCGAATACATGGAAAAACACACCGTCAGTCGATTGATTGGTGCTCCTCCGGGATACATTGGCTACGAAGAAGGGGGACAACTGACGGAAGCCGTCAGACGAAAACCCTATTCCGTTATTTTGCTAGATGAAGTCGAAAAAGCCCACCGCGATGTTTTTAACGTGTTGTTGCAAATTTTAGATGACGGAAGGGTTACGGACGCTCAAGGCAGAACGGTGGATTTCAAAAACACCATTATTATTATGACCAGTAACCTCGGTTCCGAATACCTGTTGGAAGGTATCGATGCGGAAGGTAATATTAAACCCGAAGTGGAAGAAACGGTATTAGCGTCTTTGAACAGCTATTTCCGACCGGAGTTTTTAAATCGTATCGACGAAATTGTTTTATACAAACCCTTAACGAGAGATGTCACCGGAAAGATTATCGACTTAATGATAGCAGAAGTACAAAAACGTTTGGATGAGCAACAACTTACCTTGCATCTAACCGAAAGAGCTAAAGAGGCGATTATCGAAAAAGGCTACAACCCGACCTACGGTGCCAGACCGCTGAAAAGATTTATTCAAAAACATATTGAAACCATGGTGGGTAAAGAAATTATCGCCGGTAATGTTTCTGAGGGACAAACCATTACCGTTGATTTCGACAATAATCGTTTTTACCTTCAATAATAGGTTTGATAAGAATATTTAACAGATTAACTTGCACTATAATTCATGCTGTGTTAAAATTTTGTTAACAATTGTCCATAATGACAAAGTAATGAAGGCTTCAAATAATTAGATGAAGCCTTCTTTGCATTTTTTGTATAACTAAAAAGAAGATTCTATAAGACAAGGGAATGAATGCCCAAAACATCATATATAGCAAATTAAAACCGTTGCACAAATTTATTGAATGATTGTACGATTATAGCATGTTACAAAACGGTTATATCTTCATAAAGTTTTCATAAATTCTATCATCATTGTTTCGTTTGGTGTTAATAGTCTGTAGATTTATTTTGATATGATAAATCTACGGAGGTAACCCGATGAAAATTGATATTTACACATGCCATTTCGGTAATGGCCATTATAAGGCTGCAAAGTTTATCAACGAACAACTTAGCATTTGCCACGATACCAAAGTGATTGATTTATACGAAGAAATTTTTCCCCATATGCACAATTGGTTGTACCATTTTTACAGCGATTTGATGCAAAAACAAAACTTATGGTTTCACTTGTTTTTAAAAGTGGACGATGCCAAAAGCAAAGTCATTCCACAATTGACTTTTGTTAAAAAAAGATTTTTTGACTATTTGGACAGTCGTCCGATTCCGGATGTTTTTGTTGCAACTTATTCCTTATCCGCTTATTTTTTAGGATTGTATAAAAAGGAAAGAAAGCTGAAAACCCCTCTGGTAACCTGTGTGACGGATTTTATGGCCCACGAATTTTGGATGAACGATTATACGGATTTATATTTAGTTGCATCACCTTTTACAAAAGTACATTTACTGCAAGGTGAGGTACCCGAGGATCAAATTTTGGTGTACGGTTTGGGCGACCAAAGCAAAGGGCACATTCAAAAGACACAGCAAGGTCCGCTAAAAATTTTGGTGACCGGTGGCGGGTTGGGATTACTGCCTAAAAAAATTCAATTTTATAAAGATTTGCGTGACCGTTACCATGCAGAACTAAGAGTGATATGCGGAAAAAACAAAAAAATAAAAGCGAAGCTGGATCACGCCCACTTAAAAAACGTATGCACCTTCGGTTTTGTGAATAATATGGAAGAACAACTGGCCTGGGCAGATGTATTTGTAGGAAAAGCGGGCGGACTTTCTACCTTTGAAGCCATTCAATGGGAAACGCCGATTTTATATCTGCCACCTTTTTTACCTCAAGAAAAACGCAATGCCCGTTTCATCGATAACAGCAAAATCGGTTTACCGGTGGATAATGATCTAAGGGCTTTTTCCCAATTTGATGAATTAATTTTCAGTCAGCTTCGGGATAATATGCGTACCATGAAAAAAGCATTGTAACCGGAAACATTCTTACATCGCATTGCAACCATTGCAACCATTGAGGAAAATCAATATGCTTAATATGATGATTTATATGGCACAATTTACATCAATACTTGCAGTTGTGTATTACCTCATACCCAACATTGTATTGAGAAGAAAACGGAATGTTCCCAATGCGCAGGGTGTGATACTAACCTTTGACGACGGACCGGATCCCGCCGCTACCGAAGAGGTTTTGGATATTCTGGCCAAAAACGGTATCAATGCCTGCTTTTTCGTGTTAGGTCATAAGGCTAAATTTTCCAAGGAACTGGTGACACGTATAGTTCGGGAAGGGCACGGCATCGGTCTTCACGGGTATACGCACCGTCATCCGTTGTCCTTGACACCTGCCAGGCAATGGCAGGAGTTGGAAGAGGCCTATAATACCCTTTCGGATTTGGGGTTAAGCCCCTGTTACTATCGGGCACCCCACGGTTTTTACACTTTGTCCATTTGGTTGTTTTGTATCAGCAAGGGCTTACAGATCGTGCATTGGACGTCCTTGACGGAGGATTGGAAAGACGGAAACACAAAAGATTTAACCGAACGTTTGCTTAACTTATCCGCACCGGGTCGTGTATTGGTCTTACACGACGGTAGTGAAGGTAAAGCGGATCCCGCCGCTCTTTATAAGATGCCCGTAGCATTAAACACCTATTTAAAAGAATGGCGAGAAAAGGGCGGTTTGATCAGTCCATGGAGTGATTATGAAAGTTTTTAAAAACATCATTAAGCCGGTCATGCTCTTTCTTTTAAGCATTTTGACCCTTATTGTTTTTTACAGAAGCTCACCGAATATTAATCTACAATCGGTTTTAACAGGCTTTAATTGGCTCTACTTAGTATTCGCAGTGGTTTCTTTTATTTTTTATCTGGTATTTGAAACTTTAGCTTTTCGGTATTTGTTAAAAAGTCAAGGATATCGCGTACCCTTCGGTCGTATTTTTGGATACACCTTACACGATTTCTTTTTTTCTTCAATAACACCGGGAGGAAGCGGCGGTCAGCCTGGACAATTTTATGCTATGCAACGCGACAAAATCCCTCACGCCCATTGTTTAACAACCTTGTTTACCTTTAATGCTGTTTACCATACCGCCATGCTTCTTATTGCATTATGGGCAATGGTCGTGGGTGCAACACTTAAGGTTGCTGAAATCCCCACTATGAAGTGGTTGATCGCCTACGGTATCGGAGCACAAGTTCTATTTGTTGTTGTATTATCGGCTTTGTTATTATCAAAAAATTTGCTGCCTAAAGCCTTGTGCTTTATCTTTGGCGGGGTTCGGCATATCCCCTTTATTAAACGCTTGGGCAGTTATGAAGAAAAACTACACCGTCAATGTAATGAATACCGGGCGAGCGGTGCTTTGATTAAAAAGAATCCCGTTATTTTTATAAAAGCTTTTGGTTACATACTGCCGATGCTGTTTTTCCTTTATGCTATACCCTATTGTCTGTATCGAGGTTTAGGTTATAACACATTGGGATTGTGGCAAATGGTTGCATTACAATCGGTAGCGGTTATTGCTTTGGAAAGTATTCCGTTGCCCGGAAGTGTCGGTTTGGGCGAAGTGTCGTTAACAGCGGTGTATGGATTAATCCTTCCGTTGCCTCAAGCCTTTGCTTTGATGTTTTTAACAAGGGCACTTCACTTATATTTCGGCTTGTTGATCAGCGGAATCGGTGTTATGGTCATGGGTGCAAAACCTGTAATGGAAAAAATGGAACCGTCTAAAAACTCGAAAGACAAAAAACTGATTATAGGCATCGAGTGTGCTTAAAGACAAGCTCGGACATTACCTGAAACACTTGAATTTCGATAGATGTAATGGTATACTATGAGCATCAAAATATAAAATTATTAGGTGCCCTCTGAAGAGGGATAATAGGAAAGCTGTTTGAAATGCAGCGCGGACCCACCACTGTAAGCGGATACAAGTTTCCAAAAGCCACCGGGTTATCCGGGAAGGCGGAGATGAGGTTTTAAGCCGTAAGCCAGGAGACCTGCCTAATAATTAACGTCGCGACAAGGGGACATAGCGATTAAAGACTCAAAATGGGGAGCTTCTTATAATCGATAAGAAGCTCTTTTTTATTGCTTTAGTTTGTAAGAAGAAGTACTCTTGCCATTGTCGGTATAAATTAATGTAACCCGTTGTTACACAACGGTATTAAAGGAGGAATTATGGAGTTAAAAGCAATCGGTATTGTACATTCGCCCTATGCGAAAAGAGGTGATGCTCCTTCGCAGGGAAGATTGGAAAATTTAGAATCGAAAGTGGAGATATTTGAAGAATTTGCTCCTGCACTAAAGGATATTGAGGATTTCAGCCATTTGTTTATTTTGTACTGGGCGGATAAAGCGGACAGAGAAAAACTGCAAACCAATACCCCCCATGATATCGATCAAACGGTATTGCACGGCACATTTTCAACCAGATCGCCCAATCGTCCGAACCCGATTAACCTCGGTATTGTCGATTTGGTAAAAAGAGAAGATAATGTGTTAATTGTAAAGGGGTTGGATGCTTTAGATCAAAGCAGTGTGATTGATATTAAACCTTATAACTCTAAACTGGACGCAATTACCGATGCCAAATCCGGTCGATTAAAAAAATAATAAATAGAGATAAATCCTGAATGTTGGAGCAGCAACAATTAAGAATATTAAAAGAGCAAATGTAAAAATTACAGAGGGGGATTAAATGAAAAAATATAAGAAATTAATAGTCTGTTGGATATTAATTTTAGTGATGGCGTTGTCGGTCGGTTGTTCCAAGGAAAACAACCAAAATGCCGGTGAGGGGCAGGTAAGTAAAGCGGAAAATACGGAGCCGGTTGTTGTCAGGCTGGCCGGTGGCGACTATGGCTTGTCTCAACCCTACACCACTTATTCCAGAGGACCCGGCACCTATAAAGTAAAACTGGTGTTTGACACTTTGGTCGCCAAGGACGACAAGGGTTATATACCGTGGTTGGCGGAAAAATGGGAAGCAAAAGAGGAAGGAAAACAATACGTCTTTACATTAAGAGATGACGTAAAATGGGCGGACGGCACACCTTTTACAGCGGAAGACGTGGTTTTTACTTTTAAATACGCCCAACAGCACCCGCCGGTCGGCTCCGATCGTATGTTCTCTAAGAAAGGACTGCTGGAAGATGTGGTGAAAACATCGGAGGACGAAGTAACTTTTAATCTCAGCGAACCCAATCCGAACTTTATTGAAGGTGTTTTTCTATAAATATCATACCCAAGCATATTTGGGAAAGTGTTGAACGCCCCGACGAATTTACCGAAGAACAATCTTTAGTAGCAACAGGACCCTATAAATTAACGGACTATAATAAGGAACATGGAACTTATCGTTTCGAAGCAAGAGATGACTTTTGGGGACCGAAACCCGCCGTCGATGTGATTGAATTTGTGCCGGTCAGCGACGCTGTAATGGCACTGGAAAACGGAGACATCGACATTGCGAGCATTCCTGTGGACGCCCTTTCCCGCTTCGAAGACAAAGAAGAATTTACCATGATGGACAACCCCGGTTTATTCGGAACCAGGTTGCGATTTAATATGGAAAACGTAGAGGATTTTAAGTCTAAGGAATTCAGACAGGCCTTTGCTTATGCCATCGACCGTCAGGAAATTGTGGATAAGATAGCCAGGGGTGCAGGAGAATCGGGCAGTTTGGGTATCTTACCGCCTGCACATATTATGTATAATGACAAATTACCCAAATACGATAAAAATATCGATAAAGCAAAACAACTTATCAAAAATTCCGGCATTACTCCCACTACGTACGAACTTTTAGTCGGCGAAAGTCAGGAAGTACGTTTGGGTGAACTCATTAAAGAGCAATTGGAAGCGGTCGGTATTCAAGTAAATGTGGTTACAGCGGATCAAAAAACGAGAGATGCTCGTATGGCCGAAGGTAATTACCAATTGGTTGTAACCGGTCACGGCGGCTGGGGTCGCGACGCCGATTATTTGCGAACACGTTTTGTAGGAAAAGCGGACGGTTGGTCATCGGGAACACCGGGTTATGTAAACGAAGCTTTTTCCAAACTGGCGGAAGAACAACGTGTTGAATTGGACGAAACAAAACGTAAAGAAAAAATAATGAAATTACAGGAAATCCTTGCGGAGGATGTACCGGAAATTCCCCTCTATATGAGAAAAGCTAAAACTGTTTATCGAAACACCACCTACGACGGATGGAAATACGAATTTGATCATCATGAAAGTACTCATAACAAGCTTTCTTATTTGGAATAAACAAAATGGAGATATGCCCAAGGGCACATCTCCATTAATTTTATAATGATGAATAATGACAAACAGAAAGCAGGAAACCATGACAAAACCAATTTTAGAAATCGAAGGCTTGCAGGTGAGTTATCGGAGCGATTCACGTCGAGTAACGGGCATTCATCGACTGGATCTGAGGCAATTTCCTGGTCAAAACATCGGAATTATCGGAGAATCCGGATCGGGTAAAACCACATTGGCAATGGCATTAATGGGATTAATTGAACCGCCCCATCAAGTCGGCGGTAAAATACTTTATAAAGATAGAGATTTACTCAAACTCTCTAAAAAGGAATTAAAAGATCTGCGTTGGAAAGAAATTGCCATGGTCTTTCAAAATTCACTGGACGTCTTAAATCCCGTTATGACCGTTGGCGATCAGATTACCGAACGATTGGTGGAGCTGATGGGATATTCAAAGGAAAAAGCCGCAGCGGAGCAGGAAAAACTTTTAGAAACGGTTGCTTTGGACCCCCGATGGAAAGACGCCTACCCCCATCAATTATCCGGCGGAATGCGTCAACGAGTATTGATTGCTATGGCTATTTCATGTCAACCGAAATTAATTATCTTTGATGAACCTACCAGTGCTTTAGATGCTATTTTAAGGCAAGATACGGTCGAACTGATTAAAGCATTACAGGCCGAATTGGGTTTTTCGATGATTGTTATATCTCACGATTTATCGGTTATGACCGAATTGTCGGAAGATTTAGCGGTGATGTATGCGGGAGCCGTTGTAGAAACCGGAAAAACAAAGGAGGTTATCCATGAAGCTAATCACCCTTATACGAGGGGGCTTATATCTTCCTCCGTTCAGGTATTTCCTTATAAGGACTTATGGGGGATTGCCGGAGAAGCCGCCGACGCGACTAAGGAGGGGTGTGTGTTTGCACCCCGTTGTACTCAGAAAAGAGAAAGTTGTTTTGTTTTTAAACCGGTGCTTAAAAATATCGGTTTTAATAGAAAAGTTGCCTGCCATCGCGGCGGTATTGTCCATATACTGGAGGTACGGGGGGTATCCAAAACCTATACAGTGGGTAAAAAAAAGATAAAAGCCGTTAAAGATGCCGCTTTTTATGTACGTCACGGCGAAACCGTTGCCTTAGTTGGACAATCGGGGTCGGGAAAGTCGACTCTTGCTCATATGGTGTCGGGTTTTACATCGATTGACAAGGGTAGTGTGTGTTTCGAAAAATTACCTGTAAAAGGTTCCGAGGCGGTACAAAAAGAGGGTGGCATACAATTAGTCCTGCAAGACCCTTTTTCATCCATCAGCCGACGCTTAACCGTTGCGGAAGTTGTCGAGGAACCTTTATGTATTAATGCAATCGGCAGTGCAAAAGAAAGATACGCACGTATAAAGAAAGTTTTGGCAGCCGTGCAATTACCCACAGAAGATACTTTTTTAAAACGACTGTGTGCCACATTAAGCGGCGGGCAAAGGCAGCGGATCGCCATTGCCAGAGCGTTGGTAATGGCACCCAAGTTATTAATAGCCGATGAAATTACATCGATGTTGGACGTTTCAACTCAAGCTAATATTATGCGGTTGTTAAAGGGGCTACAAAATAACGAGGGTTTTGCGATGTTGTACATCACCCACAATATGCACCTGGCCAGAAAAATATCCGAACGAATTATTGTATTGGAAGATGGTGTGATTGTGGAGTCCGGTGCGACAAGTCGTATCTTGGAAAACACCGAATGTTGTGTGACCAAAGAGTTGTTGGAATCAGGGTTACAATTGGCATGAAAATATTTGAGAAAAAATTGGCAGGCTATTTACTGACTTTATTTATTATCATCACTTTAAATTTTGTACTGCCCAGGATGATGCCCGGCAACCCTTTTTTACATCTATCCGGAACAGACGGGGAAGTTTTTGAAAGTGTTTCGTCTGAGCAAATTGAATACTATAACGCTTATTACGGATTGGATCGACCCATTTTAACGCAATACGCCGATTATCTGAAAGATCTCACAAAAGGAGATCTCGGTTTTTCCTATTATTATAAAACCGAGGTATTGGATATTGTTCTAAGAAGGGTGTTATGGACTTTTTTATTGGCATTTTCCGCAATGATCCTGTCATTTATCTTCGGTATATTATTAGGATCTTACTCGGCTTGGCATCGTGGTGCCCGACAGGATCGTGTGCTTTATTTATTGATGACCGTCATTTCGGAAATACCGCCATTTTTAGTGGGGATTGTGCTGCTATTAGTCTTTTCGGTAAGCTTAAAACTTTTTCCTCTATCGGGTTCCATGCAACATTTTGCCGGAGACGTATCGCCGGGAGAAAAGGCTTTGGATATTTTACACCATGCCGTACTACCGGTCATGACACTCACCTTTGTGCGGGTAGGTGGCATTTATATGTTGGTACGCAACGCTCTGGTCGGCGTCTTGAAGCAAGACTACATCCGAACAGCTAAAGCGAAAGGTTTAAAGCAAAAACGTATTCAATATGTTCACGCATTAAAAAATGCTCTCTTACCTCTCTTTACAAGGTTTGCCATGCAATTAGGTACCATGATGGGCGGTACGATTTTAGTTGAAAATGTTTTTGCTTACCCCGGTGTTGGTCTGTTAATGCGATCGGCCGTGCAGGTTAGAGACTATCCTTTAATTCAAGGGATTTTTCTTATCTTGGCTTTAACAGTTATGACAGCCAATTTTATGGCGGATCGCTTTTATAAAAAGTTGGATCCTCGAGTGGTTGAATAGGGGAGATCGGCTGATGAAAAGATTAACAGATAGGTTATCTCATATATCCGTTTTAGGTCGAGTTGCTTTGGCGGTGTTGTTCGTTCTGATAGTAATGGCATTATTGGCACCGGTCCTTACAACTTTTCCGCACAACCGTTCGTCGGGTCCGGCACTGGCACCGCCGTCAACAACCCACTTTCTGGGAACGAACGACTTGGGTGTCGACCTTTGGTCAATGATTTGTTACGGTGCAAGGGTATCTCTAACAATCGGATTAGGTACCGCCTTATTGGCCGGATTAGGCGGTTCACTCATCGGTATGATTGTCGGTTATAAAGGAGGACTTTCAGATACCATTGTCATGCGAATAATCGACATGACCGTTGCCTTGCCGAATTTGCCTTTGATGATTGTATTGGCCGCTTTTTTCGGACCTTCATTATTTAATATTATTTTAGTGTTGGTAATGTTTTCCTGGCAGCACCTGCCAGAACGGTTCGGGCGGCTACCCTGTCATTAAAGCAACGCCCTTACATACAGGCGGCGGCACATTACGGAGCCGGCACTATTTACTTGATCAGAAAACACTTTTTGCCAGAATTATTTCCGTTAATAGCGGTTTCCATGATCCGTTTAACCGGCCGGGCAATTGTTGCCGAAGCTTCATTAGCTTTTTTAGGCTTGGGTGATCCCACAACCGGTTCCTGGGGGTTAATCATCAACCATGCGACAAACTTTTCGGGTATTTATTTTACTCCTTTCTGGACATGGTGGCTTTTATATCCCTGGTTATTCTTAACGCTTTTGGTGACCGCTTTAGCATTTTTAACAAGGGAATTTGAAGATGCCCTAGGAGAAAGACAAATTTAATGAACAATTTCCTTTAAAAGATTTAAGAAAAATGCGATTAAAAGGGATAATAATAATAAACAAATAAATATGTATTATAATGGGTGTAATCACCAAACTGATTATATTGCATAAAATTAGGAGGTTACAATCATTGAATCAGAAATTGGAACTTGCAACAAAACATTTTGAAGCCATTATTACCGAACAATTGGAACGAATTGAAGGTATGAAAAAAGAAGGGGAAAGAGTTGACTATAGTAAAAAGCCCCATATCGTCATCGGTGTCGTCGGTGGCGACGGTATCGGCCCGACCATTACCGAACATGCCAAACACGTTATAAGTATATTATTAAAAGACGATATCGAAAAGGGACGCATCGAACTGCGTACCATCGAAGGCTTAACGATTGAAAACAGAGCAAAACACAACAAAGCGATTCCTGACGATGTCTTGGCGGAATTAAAGCAATGTGACGTTCTGTTAAAAGGACCGACCACCACTCCGAGAGAAGGGGATCCGTGGCCGAATATTGAGAGTGCCAACGTTGCCATGCGTAAGGAGTTGGATCTTTTTGCCAATGTACGTCCGGTAAAAGTTCAGGAATTAGGGATCGATTGGACTTTCTTTAGAGAAAATACCGAAGGCAGCTACGCAGTCGGATCTAAGGGTTTGCAATTTAATGAGGATTTATTTATTGACTTTACAATTGCTACCAAGCAGGGCTCTTACCGCATCATCAAAGAAGCCTTCGAATACGCACGTAAGATGGGCAAAAAAAGAGTGACCGTAGTAACGAAAGCCAATGTTATCAAAACAACCGACGGTCATTTTTTAGAAATGGCAAAAGAGATCCATAAAGACTATCCGGAAATAGAAATGGACGATTGGTACATCGACATTATGACTGCAAAATTAATCGACGAAAAAAGAAGAACACAATTTGAGGTGATGGTTCTACCCAATCTATATGGTGATATTTTAACGGATGAAGCGGCTGAATTTCAAGGCGGTGTGGGAACGGCAGGCTCTGCGAACATCGGTTCACGCTACGCCATGTTTGAGGCCATCCACGGCTCCGCTCCCAGAATGGTGGAAGAAGGAAGAGCCATTTATGCCGACCCCGGCTCGGTCATCAGAGCGGCAGGAATGCTTTTGGAACACATCGGCTATGTCGAAGAATCTAAAAAATTGCAAATGGCTCTGGATATCTGCAATACCTACGAAAAGAAAGTGGTACTGACCGGACGCGATACCGGCGCAACCGGAGACGCTTATGTGAACTATTTACTTGAAACCTTGAATGATCCCAATCTTTCGGAGAGATACCTGAAATTCTCAAAAAACTGATCTGATTAAAACTTAGCAATTCTTTAAATGGAATAATTTTAATTTGCAACATCTAGACGATGTGATACCATAGTTATAACAATTAACTGAAAATGTGACAAACATAGTTGCGGGAAAAGACGTCCGTCATGCAACAAGATACTTTAAAAGATTCGAAGAATGAAATCATTCTGAAGAAATGCTTGAATGTTTTTTAAAGAGAGGTAAATGATGAAAAATCCTATGGACAAAAACAAATTAGGGAGTCCTTTGCCCAGTAGAAACGATATGGTAGGTAAACATACCGGTATTACAAGAGAAACCGGCGCGCCCGTTATCAACAACCAGGACACCATGAGTGCGGGACCAAGAGGTCCGCAAGTCGTACAAGATGCATGGTTAATGGAAAAACATGCTCACTTTAACAGAGAGGTGATTCCCGAGCGTCGTATGCACGCAAAAGGCTCCGGTGCATTTGGTGAATTTACCGTAACCCACGATATCACAAAATACTCCAAAGCAAAATTATTCTCCGAAATCGGCAAGAAAACAGAAATATTCATGCGTTTCTCAACAGTAGCCGGAGAAAGAGGAGCAGCTGATGCGGAACGAGATATTCGAGGGTTTGCAGTAAAATTTTATACAGAAGAAGGTAACTGGGATTTAGTAGGAAACAATACGCCCGTATTCTTTTTTAGAGATCCTAAAAAATTTATCGACTTAAATCATGCGGTTAAAAGAGACCCCAGAACCAATATGCGAAGCCCCAATACCAACTGGGATTTTTGGACATCATTGCCGGAATCTCTGCTACAGGTTACCATAACTATGAGTGACAGAGGGATTCCTTCATCTTACCGTTATATGCACGGTTTTTCCAGCCACGCTTACAGCTTAATTAACGCTGAAAATAAACGGGTTTGGGTAAAATTTCACTTCAGAAGCCAGCAAGGGGTTCAAAATTTTACGGATCAGGAAGCGGAAATGGTTGTCGCCAAAGATAGAGAAAGCAGCCAAAGAGATTTGTACACCGCTATCGAAAAGGGTGAGTTCCCGAAATGGACCATGTTTATTCAGGTTATGACGGAGGAAGAAGCAAACAAACTGCCTTACAACCCTTTCGATCTAACTAAAATGTGGTTTAAAGAAGACTTTCCGCTTATTGAAGTCGGTGAACTTGTCTTAAATAGAAATCCCGAAAATTATTTTGCCGATGTGGAACAGGCAGCTTTTAACCCTGCCAACAACGTACCGGGTATCGGCTATTCCCCCGACCGTATGCTTCAAACGCGGTTATTCTCCTACGGAGATGCGCAGAGATATCGTTTAGGTGTTAATCATCATCAAGTTCCGGTAAACAGTCCCAGAGGGGTTAAAAACCCCCATAGTTTTCACCGCGACGGACAGATGCGTGTCGACGGCAACATGGGTAGCGAATTACACTACGAACCTAACAGCTACGGCAATTGGACCGATCACAGGGATCTGGCCGAACCGGTTCAAGCGGGCGGTGATATTTACCATTACGATTTCCGAGAAGACGACCACGATTATTACACGCAACCGGGTATGCTTTTTAGAAACATGAGTGACCAACAAAAACTGGTATTGTTTGAAAACACGGCTCGTAACATGGGTGATTCGACTCTGCAAATTAAACACAGACATATCACCCGTTGCTACATGGCCGATCCGGAATATGGTAAAGGTGTCGCACAAGCTTTAGGCATCAACATCGATGATGTCGATTTAACACCGATGAAATCCGATAGCCACGATACCTGGAAACAGGACAATGCCAGAGGTGCAGACTTAAATCGACCGACCGTACCTGCAAATCCGGAATCAGCGAAAGATTTACCGCCAACAGGTAGAGATACCAATGTCGATAATCCGGCTGATTTATATAGTTGGGAAAAGGATCCTTACCTCTTATAATTATTCTGAAAAATTAAAGAATTGTTTTAATAAGCGTAACTGATGTTACGCTTATTTTTTTGCCGAAAGGTTATCATAAATATGAGAAAACAGTAGTTACATAACCTGTCAATGATGAATCGGAGGCGATAAAATGGTAGAACAAGTCTTTAAATTGTATACTGGTGATGACAAAGCGGTTGAAAAAGTTATTTTTGATGAAAATGTCCACTATATACACATGGTCTTTAATAAAAATGAAGGATTGCCGGAACACTTTTCCAATGCGACCGTATATATGACTGTGGTGCGCGGCACTTTATCCATCACGTTAAATGAACAAGATACTCATACGTATTACAGAGGAACCTTATTGAAAATTCCCTATCAAACGAAAATGAATGTTAAAAACTTAAATGATGATACCTTAGAGCTGATTGTTGTAAAAGCACCTGCCCCAAAAGTTCAAAAATAAGTATCATTCATATTAAAATGCCTCTTGATGCCTCTTATCGACAGATAGACTGCAACAAGAGGTATTTTGGTTTATAATAAATGCAGAACATTGTTATGGATGAATGCGGATATTTGTGATATGCTTATAGGCGAATAAAAACCGTGGCATTATGTGATGGATTGAGCTCTAAATATTGACGAAGCGGCAAAGATCTGTCAATCTTATAAAAGATAAGAACAAACACAAAAAGAGAAAATGGGGAGTATAAAAAAATTAGCAAACTGCTAAATTTTTTAAAGGTAGAAAACATGGAAATAAATAAAAATTTCGGTTTTCAAAACTTAAATACGGAAGACACTTTATTGTATAAACGCTTGGCGTTGCGTTTACTCATCGCTATTATCGGTATTGCGTTTTTTATTTATGTTTTACCAAAAGCGTTAGAAGTTTTTTTGCCATTTATATTGGCATTGTTAGTCGCGAATATAGCAAATCCCTTTGTCAAAAAAATAAATGCAAAATTCACAAATTCTCGTCGTTTCATCGCACTGTTTATTAATATTGTAATTATTTTGCTAATGGTTCTGTTGATTTATTTTATTGTTTTTAGGATTGTACAGGAAGCCATCACATTGGGGATTTACTTACAGGAAAATTGGTCCGGTATTGTAGCTGAAATTAATAATTTTCGAGAAAACCTGACTTGGCTTATGGATGTAGCACCGCCTCAATTTACCGGTATACTTAAAGATACGGTGGATAAAACCCTGTTGGCATTACAAAATTTCGGCAGATATTTATTAAGTGTCAGCGTCGGTCTCACCGCAGATATGACAGCTAAAGCCGGTAACTTTATGATAGGTGTCATTACATTTTTTTTGGCGTTGTACTTTATTATCGCAGATTATGAGTCTATCTCCCGTATGAGAGAAAAATATTTGCCTAAAAGTATCAATCAAATGCTCGGTTTATTGTACTATACGGTTTCGACAGCCCTAGGCGGGTACTTTAAAGCACAATTTATTTTGTCCTTTATTGCATTCATTTTTATGTTTTTGGCACTTACCGTTTACGGCCAACCCTATGCACTGTTAATTGCATTTTTGCTGGCCTTTGTTGATCTGTTACCTATTTTGGGTTGCATCGCGGTGTTGCTACCCTGGGGGATTATTGAGTTTCTTGGAGGCGATCTTAAAAAAGGTGTTTTTTTAATTGCTTTGGGGGTCATCTTTATGTTGGTTCGAAGAGTTTTTGAACCGAAGGTCATGGGGAGCCAAACCGGTTTGCACCCCTTGTTGGCTCTAATTTCCACATATGTGGGTTTACAATTTTCCGGCGTTTGGGGTGCCGTATTCGGAGCAATGCTGACCATGCTGGCACTGAATATTGCAAAAACAGGTATTTTTAATAATGCAGTGTCGGATATTAAAGAATTATTTAAAAAATTGACCGATGTTTTAAATTCCGGGGAAAGAAAATATTTACCACTGATCAAAAAAGAACATTCAGTTTTAAAAACCGACGACGCTCAAAATAATAAAAACAATTAAAAGCCAAAGACATAAACCGCCGTCAATGCAATGTGTTTACTGATGAAAGCGAAACTAAATTGTAATAATCAGCAAAGATAATCCTTTATTGAAAGGAAATTAAGAATGAATATACAGTGGATAACCATAAAGGTAGCGGATTTAGAAAAATCAAAATCCTTTTACGGTGAATTTCTGGGCTTAACACTAAAAAAAGCTTTTTCACCTGACGAAATAACATCAATTGTCTTTTATGAAGCACAAAACGGCATGCAAATTGAGCTGGTTTACCAAAACACTCCAACTGAGGTTACCGATGCTGCCGGTGTATCCGTCGGTATTGCAACCGACAGATACGATAAATTGCTTAAAACAGCTGAAGAGATGAATATTGTAACTGTTGGCCCCCAAATTTTAGGTGGTTATTTGGAATGTTTTTTTGTAAAAGACCCGAATAACCTCGGCATACAAATTATAAGAGCGTAAATAAAAACCCCCGATTTTATCGATAATAGTTGACAAAATCGGGGGTTTTCGGCTTATTTTTCGGTTAAGATACGCAGTACATCTCGGTTACGGGATAAAATGCGATAAAACGGTACGGAAATTATGCCGACGATCACTAACTCGGAGAGCATAATTTGACCGGTCACCGTGAAAAAGTTAACCTGCGTTTCACTTAAAAGCATAATTTCCAAACCGATTATAAAACTGAAAAGTGAGGGAAAGAGAGCAGCGATAGTATCTTTTTTAACTTTAGTCATACAATAGAGGGACACAAAGGTATGTAAAGAGCCCACTACCACATCTATCAGTCCGAAGGGGCTGAAAACATTGGCAAAGGCACACCCTAAAGTAATCGGAACAACGTAAAGGGGGTTATAAAAAGCCAACAAATTTAAAATTTCAGATATTCTGAATTGAATGATACCGTAACTGAACTCGGGCAATGCCAAAGTTAATGTGACGTATAGAGCGGTAATTAAACCGTACCGTGCCAATAATTTCGGCGTAAACTGTTTTGGGAACATTTTTCCAACTCCTTTTGCTATCACCGTTATAGCGATAACCTTGATTTTTTTAAAGTGGTCGTCAAGCAACACTACTAAGCTATCTTAACATAAAAAACAAGAAGAACAACTATTTTTAACCTCAACATTGACGAAAGCACGGCGGCAAGCTTGATATTTTTCTGTTAGAATTGTATAATTAATATCAATTAGTATGAAGAGAGGTACTATGATTGATATCTAAAAAAATAAATATAGGCAATCCCTTAGGCTTACATTCAAAACCGGCCTCTTTATTTGTCAATGAAGCTAATCGTTTTCAATCGGAAATATTTATTACGAAAGGCCGTACCCGTGTCAATGCCAAAAGCATTATGGGTGTTATTATATTGTCGGTCGAACAAGGGGATGAAATATTACTGGAAATATCCGGTAAGGACGAAGAGTTGGCAATGCAGTCGATTGTTGCATTATTGGCTTCCGATTTCGGCTTGGGGGGCGAAGCCTGAAGGAATGAAGTTTCATTTCTTTTATGTACAGTTATGCGAAAATTACTCATTGCAATATCTTTCTATACCAGAATTCCGATTATAGTGAATGACGTCAGCGATGACGAGTTCTACGAATCGATGTTATTGATGCCAATCGTCGGACTTATGATTGGCACTTTTTTGTTTCTATTTGCAAAGGTGGCGTACCGATACATTAATTCTTCAGGTATTCAGGCAATTCTCATCTTAATTTTATATGTGTGGCTCTCAGGCGGGCTACATCTCGACGGCTTTTGTGATACCCTTGACGGCATTTTATCATCAAGGGATCGAGAAAAAATGATGATCATCATGAAAGATTCACGTCTTGGCGCCTTTGGAGCAATAGGTTTAATTTTGTTATTTATGACCGTTTGGACATGTGTGGCGAGCGGTATAGCCCCGGAATTTTTATTTGTTGCACCTATCGTCGGGCGTTATTGTGCCATTCAAAATTGCTATTTACTGCCTTACGCTCAAGGTGGCGGGGGACTGGGCAAACGCATTACGGAAATTACACAGCTCAAACACGTTCTCCTGTACTTGGTCGGGCTTATAGTTATAGCAGTCCTCATACAGCTGTTTTTACAGATCAACATTTTGCTACCGACCGTATTATCCGTTGCAATCGGTTTGCTGTCGACTTGGTATATTAAGAGAAAAATAGGCGGTATGACCGGTGATGTCATCGGTTTTACGATCGAATTTATGCAAGCTGTTTTTTTATTATCGGCAGCCTGCTTATAGACATTTTATAAAGTTAGGCTATAATATGACATGATGTATCAGCGTTCAAAAAAACCTTTGCCTTCGACAAAATCGGAATGGGCAAAACAATCAAATACTCCGCCGGATTTTGTACTGATTACAGGAGACGGCTATATCGACCATCCGTCTTACGGTGCCGCGATCATATCCCGCGTGTTGGAAAATGACGGGTTTTCCGTTGCAATGATTGCTCAGCCCAATTGGAAGGACAGAAAATCGGTTGGCCTATTCGGTAAACCCAAGTTGGGCTTTTTAATCACATCGGGTAATATGGATTCTATGGTCTCAAACTACACGGTTAATAAACGTAAACGACGTAAAGACTATTACACACCCGGCGGACAAATAGGTAAACGCCCGGACAGGGCGGTTCTTGTGTACTGTGGTTTAGTAAAGGAAAACTATCCCGACAGTCCGATAATTATCGGCGGTATCGAAGCGAGCTTAAGACGCTTTGCCCACTACGATTATTGGGACGACACAGTCAGGCGACCGATTTTGTATGACTCTCGTGCAGATCTTTTGGTGTTCGGAATGGGCGAAAAGGCGATTGTGGATATAGCGGAAGCGTTAAAAGCGGGTATCTCCGTAAAGGATCTGACTTATATTAAAGGAACAGGATATCTTAGCGCAGAATTGCCCGTTGATACTGAAGTTTTGCCTTCCTTTGAAGAGGTATCTAAAAATAAACTCAAGTATGCACAGATGGCATCAATGTTAAAAGGTGCCAACGATCCATATTATGAAAAACCTTATAGCCAAAAATGTCAACATCGGTGGATGGTGCAAAACCCGCCCCAACCGCCGTTATCAACGGCGGAGTTAGACAAAGTGTATGCCTTGCCCTATAGTTTGAAGACTTCACCCGCTTACCGGGAGGATATACCCTCTTATCCGGAACTTAAATTCAGTCTAACCGTTAACCGAGGGTGTTTCGGCAATTGTTCGTTTTGTGCCATTGCCTTACATCAGGGACGCTATATTCAATCCAGGAGTATCGAATCCGTTATAGAAGAAGCGAAATTGCTATGTGCTGAAGAAGATTTTAAAGGTTATATCCACGATGTCGGCGGACCGACGGCCAACTTTTTGGAACCGTCCTGCAAAAAACAACAAACGCAGGGTGTGTGCAGAAACAGGGAGTGCTTATTTCCGAAACCATGTCCGAAGCTAAAAGTAGACCATACCCGTTATATGAATATACTCTCGGCCTTAGAAAAACTGCCTAAGGTTAAAAAGGTATTTATTCGTTCGGGAATCCGGTACGATTATGTGTTATTAGATAAAAAACAAACTTTTTTAAAACAATTAGTTAAAAAATATATCAGCGGGCAACTGCATGTCGCACCGGAGCACGTTTCGGATCATGTATTGTGTTTGATGGGAAAACCGCCGATCGACAGTTATAACCGCTTCAAACATAAGTTTGAACAAATCAACCGACGTACGGGTCTTAAACAATACATCATCCCTTATTTTATTTCCGGTCATCCGGGATCAAGGTTGGAAGACGCCATTGCTCTGGCAGAATATTTGAAAAAAAATCGCGGGATTCCGAAACAAGCACAGGATTTTTATCCCACACCCGGCACCATAGCAACCGCGATGTACTACACAGGGCTAGATCCTGAAACATTAGCACCGGTATATGTTGCAAAAGGTAAAGAAAAACAATGGCAACGTGCCTGTATTCAATTTAATACGCCGAAAAATCACGCTATGATTCTGCAAGCACTAAAAAAAGCGGGTCGGGAAGATTTAATCGGTACAGGCCCTCGTGCTTTAATACCGCCTGACATCGGAAGGAAACCGCGAAAAATTAAACGCGAAAGGAAAAAGAAATGAAGAGAAAACTCACAGAATCCATTGAAGACTATATCGAACGAATTTATTTGGACTATATGAAAGATAAAAGAGGGGTACGAATTACGGACTTGGCCTTGGCGATGGATGTCAGTAAAGCCAGTGCCAACGATGCCGTAAAAAAACTCAGAGCCATGGGTTATGTCGACCACGAAAAGTATGGTCAAATTTATTTGACGGAGTTGGGTCTTGCGAAAGCGGAAGAAATTTACGATAAACATTGTAAAATTAAGGAATTTTTGGAGACGGTTTTAGAAGTTCCAACAGATATCGCGGAAAACGACGCCTGCTGTATCGAGCATGTCATCAGCGAAGAAACTTTCGAGAATATGAAAAAATATATGAAGGATTTTCAAAAAAACTGAGCAGCTGTATCAGCTGCTTTTTTCTTATGAGCATACTATGAACCATTCAATCATCAACATCACAGATATCAACGCAAAAGGTCAAGGTGTCGGACGGCTCGACAATAAAGTTGCTTTTGTTGACCATACCGCTCCCGGCGATTTGGCAGAGATTATTATCATTCAAAATAAAAAGAAATACATGGTGGGAACCGTAAAAGAGTTGATAGAGCCGTCACCCGATCGCAGTAAACCGTTTTGTCCGTATTTTGAAACCTGCGGCGGTTGTCAATTGCAACACATTAAATATACGGCTCAATTACAACTTAAGGAAAAACGCATTCGTTGGGAATTACACAAAACGCTTGATACCGATTTAATTGAGTTTTTACCGATACAGGGTATGGCAAATCCGACAGGTTACCGTAACAAGGCACAATTTAAAGTCAGCAAGCAAGGAATCGGCTTTTATGCAAAAAACTCACACGATTTAGTGACCGTTGAGCAATGTCCTTTACAGGAGTTTAATACAATACATTTAATCGAAGCTTATCGAAAACATTTTTTAAAGGAGAATATCAGTTTTTATAATGAAACAACAGGACTGGGCTATTTTCGCGGACTTCATTTCAGAAGCAACTGCTTCGGCCAATTGATGGCTATTTTTGTGGTTAACGGTCCAAAAGATCCGGACTTTAAAAAAATGGTCGACGCTTATTTAAAGGATGTCCCTGAAGTAGTATCGGCCTATTATAACTACAACACGTTGTCCTCCAATGTTTTATTGGGGTCTGTCTCCGAACATATTTGGGGTCAAAAGGATTTTTATGACCAAATCGGGTCATTTACTTTTAATTTAGGTCCAACCTCCTTTTTTCAAGTTAACAGAAAACAAACGGAAAAACTTTACATTATTGCCAAGAATATGATTAGCGAGCTGCACATCGACACACTCTACGATTTGTATTGCGGTGTCGGCAGTATCGGTATTTTTTTATCCGATAGAGTTCATAAAGTTGTCGGTATAGAAATTGTTCCGGAAGCTGTAGAAAAAGCCGTAAACAATGCAAAACGTAACGGTATTAGCAATGCAACATATGCTTTAGGAAAAGCTGAAGAAATTTTCTCGAAAATAACTCAAAACAAAAAACTTAAAAACGATCTGGTTGTTTTAGATCCACCCAGAAAAGGATGCGATCGAGCTTTATTGGATACGTTAATTAAAACCGGTTGCCCCGCCATTTTATATATCTCCTGCAACCCGGCAACCCTTGCGAGAGATTTGGGTGTATTAACCGAAAATGGTTATCGGATAGAAAAAGTACAAGGTGTGGATTTGTTTTCGATGACAAGCCATGTGGAGACGGTTGCCCTTTTATCCCACCAAGAGGTCGAGAAGACTATTTACATTGAGTATGAACCTAAAGATAATGAGATAATACCTTATAAAGATGCTACTTATGAGGAAATCAAAGCGTGGATAAAGAAGACGTATGGGTTCAATGTGACGAACTTATACATTGGTCAAGCTAAGGAAAAGTTTGGACTGGCAAAGAGGAAAAACTATAATTTGAGCAAAAAAGAAGACCAAGTTGTTCCTAAGTGTCCTGAAGAGAAAATGGAAGCCATAAAAGAAGCTTTTATCCATTTTAAGATGATTGATGAGTGGAGAAAAAAGAAGTAGGAAGCCACAGTATCAATTTTAAAGGGTGTTTTAGGATTTAGACTACTCATTTATTGTCTAAGGGCTTAAAACGACTTAGAAGAGCAAATATGGGCTTATATAGAAAATAAAGGCAAGACGGACTGTGATAGTCTATCTTGCCTTATTTTGTTAATGAAAGTTTGGAGCTGGGACACAATCCCAAGATGTTCCGAAATGTGTCACACCTAAGATGTATAAATCTAGCTCATTATCATAAAAGATTAGTTCATCGGTATGGTCCA
>CAYFTR010000005.1:0-8309 GCA_964346185.1 uncultured Lachnospiraceae bacterium
CGGCGTTTGCGACGGATCCGGTCCGGCAAACCGCTAATTCATTTTAAGTCCAATCGCATATAAAAGAAGGTGTGGAGAAAACTTTCTCCGACACCTTTTTTATTGTCCGACATGCCTTGTTTTGAATGTGCCAATGCGGTTTGACAAACATTTTCTTTTAAAGATACAAGCCAACAACCCTATGCACCGCCTCCGAACGTAGTAAAGAAAACCCTGTTGGCAGGCGGTATGTTGCGTTGTAAACCATAGGACAATTCGCGATATCCTTATCGGTTTTAGTATGAACCTCTAAAATTAAGCGGACATCGCTTTGGAGACATCCACCCAAGGAGGGTTGCCTAATATGCGAATAAGTTCTTCAACCGTCACCCTTACAGAAGAATTGGGCGAACCGCCCGCAGGGTACACCGTATTGAAGCGTTTGATGGATTCGTCCAAATAAATATCCACACCGTCTTTCACTCCGAAGGGCGATACCCCGCCGACAACAAAACCGGTATGTGCCGTAATTTGCTGCGGGGTCATCATTTTTGCTTTTGTTTTAAAATATGCTTTAAATTTTTGATTGTCGATTTTTACATCACCTGCCAATACGATGAGTACGGGTTTTTCATTAACCGTAAACGCCATCGTTTTGGCAATCATAGCAGGTTCACATCCGACAGCCTTAGCCGCCAGTTCCACCGTAGCGGCACTTTCGGCGTACTCTTGCAAGCGGTCCGCCAAACCATGTTGTTCTAAAAACGCTTTTACTTTTTTAACGGACATATTAGTATCCCTCCACTTTAAATGATCGGGCAAGCTTTGTTTAAGCTTCCTCCAACCCCATATCCTTTTTGTTTTTTGAATTGCGATTACTGTAGGCATAGGGGATAAGGTCTCTCACCGCCACCTTCATTAAACCCGAGTCCCCTTGAACAATAACAGAACCTTCGGCCAAATAATCCGCAAAGAGTTGTCTGCAATTACCGCAGGGTGACACCACTTGCCATTTGTCTTCCAACAAACGAACGGACACAACGGTATCAAACACACGGTGTCCGTCGGTCAATGCTTTTCCCATGGCGATTATTTCCGCGCAGGCACCGTGAATGGAGTATACATTAATACCCGTATACACCTGACCGTCCGCCGTGCGAATTGCCGCGCCAACCGTATGTCGCAAATGTTGTGAATCGTAATTTCTTTGTATGACTTTTTTCGCCGCTTCTATTAATTTTTTATCTTTTTCATCAATATTATTCATGTTCTTGATCTTCCAAACGTTTTTTTGTCGTCGCTATCAATGTCTCTTTGCAATTGGGGCATTCATCCATTACAACCGATTCCAGTAAACTGTCCAACATTTTACCTATTTCGGCACCTTTTAGTCCCAACTCCAACATATCGTAGCCGTCAACCGCCAATTGAGCGATTTTAAATGCCGCACCTTCTTCGATTACCCGATCGGCGATTGCTTTGATGGTTTGAAAATGACTTTCGGGCAAGCGGTAGTCGGGGTGCTGCCCCATATTATCCGCCTGCTGAAGGGCAACCATGGCGGCAAAGTTTTCTTCTCCCAGTCGTGCCAAGTTCTTTTTAACATTTCGTACCGTCGGCTGTAAATAATGGTCGTGATAGGCAATTAAGGTTTCAATACGCCCGATGCTGTTTTTGTCCATTCTTAGGCGTCGTAACACGCGACCGGCTATTTGGGTACTCACCTGTTGATGCCCTCTGAAATGCCCGATACCGGATTCATCTTCCGTATAGGTGTGGGGCTTGCCGATATCGTGGAGCAACAGCGCCCAACGGATAATCGGATCCGACGGAGCGGCATCCAAAGCAACCGCCGTATGCTCCAAAACATCATAACAATGATGGGGGTTATTTTGAGAGAAGCCGTACATGGGCCACAGCTCCGGTATGACTTCCGCAATGATCGCCATGTACTTTAACAAAACCTTGCCCGCACCGACACCGCAAAGTAATTTTGTAAGTTCCGTAAGGCAGCGTTCTCGGGCGACGGCTTTTAAATTTTTTTTAAGCGTATCGAGAGCCTGTTCCGTGCGTTTTTCTATTGTAAAATCCAAAACGGCGGCAAAGCGTAAAGCCCTTAAAATACGCAGAGCATCTTCGGAAAACCGCTGTATCGGATCACCCACACATACTATTTTTTTGTCGGCAATCGCCTGACGCCCCATAAAAGGATCCACCAATCCCCTTTGCCCGTTGTAAGCCATGGCGTTGGCGGTAAAGTCCCGTCGGCTCAAATCTTCCTCAACGGTGGCTACAAAGGTCACCCTGTCAGGCCTGCGTGAATCGCTGTAGCCCGCTTCCTTACGATAGGTGGTAACTTCGTAGGAGGTTTCTTTATAAAACACCGTCACCGTGCCGTGTTTAAGCCCGGTGGCAACCGTCTTATCGAAAATAGACATCACCTGGTCGGGGGTGGCGTTGGTGGCAATATCGTAATCGGCGGGTTGTATGCCCATTATACGGTCGCGGACGCAACCGCCGACAATAAAGGCTTCAAACCCTTTACGCTCAAAATATTTTAAAATTTCTCCGGTTGTTCGGTCTAGCTTCATTCCACATATCCTTTTCAGTCTTGTAGGGTATTATAACATATTCATAAGAGAAGTCCTTTTTATATTTTTGTTAAAAGTACCCTTTGTCGGATTGAGCAACCCGCTTTTATGCTATAATAAAAAGAAAGGGAGAAAAAAATATGCCAAGTTTATTATTAATTGTCATCGGTATCGTGGCTTTGTCGGCAATCGGTGTTGTTGCCCTCTATAACCGCTTGATCCGTTTAAAAAATCAAGTGGATGAAGCCTTTTCCGGAATGGATGTGCAAATGAAAATGCGCTACGATATTATCCCTAATTTGGTGAATACGGTAAAAGGCTATGCCGCCCACGAATCCGAAACCCTGGAGTCGGTCATAGCGGCAAGAAACATGGCATCTAGCACCCAAAACGTCGAAGAAGCCATTGTTGCGGAAAATCAATTAACCCACGCCCTGCGATCTCTCTTTGCCGTTGCGGAAAGTTACCCGAACTTAAAAGCCAACGCCAATTTTATGGATTTACAAAACAGCTTGCAAAAGATTGAAAACGACATTGCGAAAAGCCGCCTCTATTACAACGGCAGCGTGAAGCAATTTAACAATGCCGTTGCCGTCTTTCCCAGCAATCTTATCGCCGGTATTTTAGGTTTCTCCAAACAACCCTATTTTACCCTGGACAGCGAAACGGAAAGACAGGCACCGGAAGTCCACTTTTAACACTTTATTTTTTAATTAACTTTTGCGAGGTGATATGATGAGAAAATTTTTTGTCGGGGTATGCCTTTGCATTGCCCTCATCATGCCTTTTTTTGCAGATCCCGCACAGGCACAGGGTTACGATTTTACAACGAAAGATTACTCCGTTACCATGGATGTTCACGAAGATTTCAGCTTTGATATCACTGAAGATATTACCGTTAATTTTTCCGAACCTCGCCACGGTATTTTCAGATCCGTTCCTTTAAAGGGCAATTACTATTTTTACGATGCACAAGAAGAAGTCCAAGCAACCCCTTTTTACGGCAAAATCAGCAACGTTCAAACCAACGTCGACAAAGACATCAGTACAAAAAACGGTATTTATACCATTCGTCTCGGAAATAAAAATACCACCGTCATCGGCGAGCAACCATACCAAATCCGATATCGGTGGCAATCTTCCGACGATTTAAACGAGGACATGGACTGGTTGTATTTTAACATTCTGCCGCATTTTTGGAAGTCCCCCATTGAAGGCGGCAAGATTACCATTCACATGCCCAAAGCCTTCGATGCCTCAAAGGTTGTTTTTCACAGCGGTCAATACGGCAGCTACACCTCGAGTCATATCGACTATCATGTTGACGGCAACACTATCTACGCCGAAATCATCGAGCCTTTTGATGTCGATGAAGGCGTTACGGTCTACATTCCGCTGCCCCAAGGCTATTATACCCGAATGCCCGCCATTGAGCGGTGGGATCCCCCCCTTATCATCGGTCTCGGGCTAACGGGTCTTATCGGTTTAATTTTATTGATTGCACACAAGTACAACCGCAAGCCGGTGCAACCCGTCGCCTACAATCCGCCCGACGGTATGAACCCCGCCACTGTCGGTGCTGTTTATAAGGGAGAAGTCGACAAGAAAAAAACGGTAGCCGCCAACATCATCCACTTGGCCAATAAGGGCTACCTTGCCTTGGAAGAGGGTGATACATACGGTGTTTTAAAAAAGAAACCCACCATGGATCTGGTATTCTTGCAAAACTTCAACGAATATACCGTCGACGCTCATATCTACAAGGGTTTATCCAAAGGGAGAAGAAAATACTTAAAAAACGGCAAAACAGAAGCGGATAATCTGTTCTACACCAACACCGCCAACCTGTCGTCCAATTTTTATAAGGATGTCGGTGCGGCGGCTCAAATCATCGACGACTTTTTAGAGGAACACATCTTTAAGAACAAAGGACTGTACGGTTTTTTAGCAGGCGTTGTTATGTTCGCAAATTGTTTGACGGTCGGACTGTTTGCGGCTTTTCAACAATATTTACCCATCTCAGGTACAGTTCTGTCCGTTTTGGCAGTCAGCTTATTCTCTTTGCCGCTACTCATTATGGGTATAAAGCGAAAAAATAAAATAAAATCTCTAATGCTCTATTTATTAGGTGCGGCTTTATTCTTCGGTATTTATCGCTTTTATTTCAGTGGACTCATCCATTATCCGATTTGGTTGGATTTGTCCTATATTCTGAATATTTTAATCGGTGCCACCTTTTCCCTCTATCCCAAACGTTCGGAGGAAGGTAATCGCATATACGGAGAGGTATTGGGATTTAAACACTTTATTGAAACAGCGGAAAAGGATCGACTGGAGATGTTGGTCGAAGAAAACCCCCACTATTTTTATGACATTCTGCCCTATGCCTATATTTTAAATATCACCGACAAGTGGGCGAAACGCTTCGAAACAATTCAAATAGACCCTCCGAAATGGTTGCTCGAACGCGATCCGAACACCGTTACGGCAGGCAATTTGTACACCGCCGCTTATGTTGCCGACCGCTTTGACAGCGGCACCTTTATGAAGCAATTTGAAAGTCAAATGCAACAGGTCGCATCGGATATTCAGACCGCCGAACCCTCAAACCTTGGAGACTTTTTCTCCGGTGGCGGTGGTAGTGGTGGCGGTGGCGGCTTTTCCGGTGGCGGAGCCGGCGGCGGTGGCGGCGGCAGCTGGTAATAACCCGCTGTCCGAAACTATCACCGAATATCGTTAACCTTATTTATTCCTCTATTCGAAAAACATTTTTAATGCAAATAATAAGAGCCGTTAACAGATACTCTTGTCTGCCAACGGCTCTTTGTTTACATATGATCCTTAAAAGTTTTCTTTCATATAAGCTTCCAGCTTTTCGGCTTCGGCTTCCGCCTGGTCGCCTTCCAGTTGTACGGTTAAGGTTTCGCCACATTTTGCAGCCAAGCCCATTAAAGACAACATACTTTTAGGATCCGCTTTTTTGTCACCCTTAATAATGGTTATTTTAGATGCAAATCCGTGTAAAAATTTAACCAATAAACCGGCCGGTCTTGCATGAATTCCGATCGGGTCTGTAATTGTAAAATTAAATTCTTTCATACTTCGCTCCTCATTGTACTTTTTAGTTGATCGATATAGTAAGTGTACCACTAATACGGATATATTTCCATAGCGATTCTGTTATATCCTTTTAATTTAAAAGAAGGTTTGTGCACCCTTCTTTATATATGTCTTTTTACTGTGTCTCGGCTAAACACTTTGTCTATTTGATAAGACACTGCGGAGCAACGACTGTTTAAAACGACCGCCGTTTTTTTAATATAAAAGAGGCAGCTGATACCGCCTCAATGAACGCTCATGTTTTTAGTTGTCGTTATTGTCGTCATCCGACCAGGATTCCCTGATTTCTTTTATCAACTCGTCTATATGGTTACTTATCTCCGGCAACACCTTATCGGCATTTTTTTCTTTAAACGCCGCATAAAACGCTTCATACAATTCCAGATGCCGCTCCGCCAATGCCGGCATATCCTTTGCGGAGGTTACGGTACTGAAATGCGTCCATTCCAAAATATGACATTGCTGCCAAAACTTTAAAAGAATTTCGTTACCTGCCAGCTTCATAAAGTATTCGTGAAAAGCCGCATTTTTAATAATAAAGTTTTGGATATTATTTTTATTGGCAGCCGCCATAACTTCCTGCATCAGTGCTTCAAGCTGCTTTAAGTCTTCCACCGTCATGACTTTTAATGCTTCCGCCGCTCCGCATTCTTCAAGAACTCTTCTGACAACATAGTTATCGATAATTTCTTTTTTTGATATTTTTCGAACATAGGTTCCGGAATAGGGTTTTGTTTGAGCCAGTCCGATGATCTCCAACTCACGAATAGCTTCGCGTACCGGAGATTGCGACACACCCAATTCTTTTGCAATTCGCGTCTCAACAATACGGTCTCCAGGTTTTAAGACCTTATTAATAATTAAATCTTGCAAGTACTGAAAAATCTCATCTCTATAAAGGGTTCTTTCCTGCAATAACGGCTTTTTTATTTTATTCACTGACTTTCTCACCTTACCTTCAATTCCTATCCACTTTTACCTCCGCCATGAACCCGTTTAATTATCGGATCGATTGATTTAATAACAGGCATGGCACAACTCTCGATTTTTCTTTTTTATTTCTACTTTTTATGCTTTAACGGCAATGCTTTCAATGTGCGAATGCTGAAAAATCAATAAAAAAACCCTCTTCAGATTTCAAGGGCTCTCAAACAGGACTTCTATTAAAATCCCCAATTTAAATTTTCATATTTTTTTTGCACTTGACGATACACCACCCATACAGAAAACTTGGTATTATTTTCTTCTATTTTCTTATCTAAATTAATATAATCTTAAGTTAATGCACCTGACTTGTCAAGTCCGGGTTGGTACAATTTGTTTTTCAAAGTCAGCCGAAGCCTGTTACCCTACCATTTTACAAATAAAAACAGGATGAGACAATCGGTTTTTCTCACCCTGTTTTCGGGATAACCCCCTTACCGGCTGCCAACCACAAACCGATAAGGCGGTTTATTGTTTTTTATTTTTTCAATCAAACAAAACAATAGGCTTAATCAGATCTCTCGGTTTGTTAACCATAAGTTCAAAGGCTTCCGGTATTGCATCCAAGCCGTAAAATCTGTGCGTAATCATTTTCTCGGGATCGACGCGACCGGTTTGAATGAGCGAAATCAATCGTTCCATCCGTTTACGTCCCCCGGGGCATAAGCCGCCACGAATTTCCTTGTGAGACAAAAATCCGGCGATGATGGCATTGGGAATGACCAGGTTTTCCGTTTCTGTGATGACGTCAAGCATGGCAACCTTACCGCCGCCGCTTTTTACAACTGTAATGGCATTATTGAGGGCTTCTGTACCGCCGCCGGCAACAATAGCCGCATCGACACCTTTTCCGCCTGTTTTTTCCATAATTTGTTCTACAACATCACCTTCTTTGTAGCTGATGATATCTGTCGCACCGTATTCTTTTGCCAATGCCACGCAATTCGGTCTGGTTCCGATGGCAAATAACCGTCCCGCACCTCTTAACTTTGAACCGGCGACAGCCATTAACCCCACCGGGCCGATACCGAACACAACAACCGTATCACCGAATTTTACTTCGCTGAGTTCCACCCCGTAAAAACCGGTGGTCATCATATCGGTTGCCATACAGGCCGCAGCCGGCGAAACATCCTCCGGAAGATGGGCCAGGTTCATGTTGGCGGAGCGTATTTTTATTTGTTCTGCAAAGGTTCCGTCTTCATAACTCGAAAAGTTGATTCCTGCAAACAAGCCGCCGGCATCCTGGTGGGTGCCGTCTTGAATGTCGGGGTGTTTCCAGGTCGGGGTGGTACAGGGTATCACGACTCTGTCGCCCACTTTAAAGTCTGTAACATTTGCACCGACTTCCAGTATTTCTCCGATGGACTCATGTCCTAAAATTCTATTCTTCAGCAAGGGTCCTTCCATCTCGTAGGCGGAGTGTACGTCGGAAGAACAGGGTGCCAAAGCGATCGGTCTTGCGATGGCATCATCCGGCCCGCAAACATATTCCGGTTTTTCAATCCAACCGACTTTACCTTTACTATATACACCAAAACCTCTCATTGTTGCTCCTTTCATTTTCTTTTTTATTCGTATTTCAAATACTAGCTTTAGTATCGTACGCCTTTGTATGAATGTCAAGACATGTTT
>CAYFTR010000005.1:8409-62149 GCA_964346185.1 uncultured Lachnospiraceae bacterium
GTGTTTAAGACGGGAAACCATTTTCTGATAAATCTCTTAAACCTCAGGTAAGTTCCAATTAAAAAATTGGTAGTAGGGTGCTTGTGAACGGTGTAAAAAGTCGGCTAAATCCTTTTGTGACCAATCGTAAACACCTTTACCGGTTTTTCTACCCAAATTACCTGCCTCTACCCGCTCTTTGACATAGTTGAGCGTTGTCTTGGCGTCACATAAATCCGGATACAGGTCTTTTGACACGTTATCAATCAAATCCAGTCCCGCATGGTCCTGGTGTTCGAAGATGCCGATGGATGTGTAGCGGGGCATAAAACTGTATTGCAAAGTTTTGTCGACATCTTCCGGAGAAGCGATTCCCTGCTCAACAATATAAAGGGCTTCACGAATAAGGGCATGTTGCAGTCGATTTGCTATGAAACCCAGTTCATCTTTATTTAATACGACAACCTTTCTTCCCGTGTCTTCCAAGGTGTTTTTTGCCAATGCCACACTTTCGTCGGAAGTCAATTCACCGCGAACCATTTCCACAAAGGGTACCAAGTGCGGCGGATTAAAGGGGTGGGCGACCATTAACCTGGATTTATCCTGTACGCCTTCAATTAAACGTGCCAAAGGTAAGGCCGATGTTGTCGATACAATTGCCTTGCAATTTTTGCAATTCGCTTCGATTTGTTTGTAAACATCAAACTTAATTTCTATTACTTCGGGAACCGACTCGAAAACCATATCGACTTCCGCCAAGTCGGTATAATCCGTTGTTATATTTAACAGCTCCTTACATTTTTTTGCCTGTTCGACACTCACCAGATCTTGTTTAATCAGATCGTTGTAAAAGTCGTCGTATTTTTCAACGCCTGTGGTGGTATCCCTATCCAAGATTGTTACCTTGTATTGATTACCCGTAAATAATACGGCTAAGCTCATGCCGATCATCCCTTTACCGATGATACCGATATGTTTTGCTTTTTTTGTATTCATTTTATCCTCTTTTACTGTTCTTAGCGAACAACACCCAATTCTATTGCTTTTTTAGCAACACCTTCGGCAACCGCATCCGCCACACGCTCGTCGAAAGGTGAGGGGATCACATACTCTTCGTTGAGTTCTTCTTCGGTAATCAGATTTGCCAAGGCTTGTGCCGCCGCCAATTTCATTTCTTCCGTAATTTTTGTTGCATTCACGGAAAGTGCACCTTTAAAAAGTCCCGGGAATGCTAAAACATTGTTAACCTGATTGGGATAGTCGGAGCGCCCTGTTCCCACAACGCGGGCACCGGCTTCTCTGGCATCATCGTAGGGGATTTCCGGATCCGGGTTGGCCATGGCAAAAACAATAGGGTCGCGTTTCATGCTTTGGATCATCGCTTTGTTCACTTTGTCTTTAACGCTGACGCCGATAAAAATATCCGCTTTTTTCATAGCGTCTTCAAAGCTGATGTCTTCGGCGTCGTTGTTGGTTATCTCGGACAACTCTCTGTAAAGCGGGTTGGAATAACTGTCTTTTTCTTTGCGATTTAATACACCCTTTCTGTTAAACCCGTATATATTGGCAATGCCTAAGTCCAGCATCATACGAATAATGGAAGAACCTGCCGATCCGACACCGGATACCACCGCCGTGCATTCCTCCGGTTTTTTACGAACCAGCTTAAGCGCGTTGATGAGGCCGGCAATGGTAACGATGGCGGTTCCGTGTTGATCGTCGTGAAACACGGGTATGTTCAACTCTTCAATTAATGTACGCTCAATTTCGATACAAGCCGGTGCGGAGATATCCTCCAAGTTAATACCGCCGAAAGTCGGCGAGAGTTTTTTTACAATATCTATGATTTCTTGAGGATCTTTGGTGTCAACAACCAACGGCACGGCATTAACACCGCCAAAGCGTTTAAACAGGCAACATTTTCCTTCCATAACTGGAAGTGCCGCCTCCGCTCCGATATCTCCGAGTCCCAGTACTGCCGTTCCGTTGGATACAACGGCAATGGTGTTGCCTTTCCATGTGTATTTATATATATCGTCCACATTTTTATGTATTTCTCTACAGGGTTGTGCAACACCCGGCGAATACAGCAAGGACAGATCTTCCTTTGTTTCCAGTTCGCCTTTTAATTCCGTCGAAATTTTACCTTGCATTTTTTCATGCAATGCCAATGCCTTTTGATAAATGTCCATAGATCCTCCTTGAATCTTTTGTTTTGATACCAATTTATCTGAAAACTGTTTTTTAAAGTTTCCGAGATGCAATCAACGCTTCTATACAAACAATTTAATGGAAGCGACAATTGTCAGTACAACCATTAACCTTCTAAAAAACGTTTCGTTCATATGTTTGACTACCCGTGCCCCGATCGCACCGCCGACAACAATAACCGGTGTCATCATCGCCGCTATAAGCAATGTACCCGAATCGATATTATTCCACACAATCATTTGAAGGGGAACTTTAGCAACATTAACGATAAAAAAGAACCATGCGGTGATACCCAGATATTTTTTCTTGTCAACACGATTGGCCAGTAAGTAGACACTGAAAATAGACCCTGCCGCGTTGCCGATCATCGATGTAAATCCGCAAAGAATTCCGGTTAGCCCGTAAAACCAGCGACCTTTAGGCAAATAAATGTCGTTACCTTTAACTTCAAAATAAATGAGTACCCCAAGCCCGATAAGCACGGATATTGCAATCATCATTTTAAATTGACGGTCGTCAATAACGTTACCTAACAGCAAACCCAAAATAAGACCGATAAATGCCCAAGGCAACACAACTAGAATATCTTTTTTTTCGGCGGCTTCTCTATAATACACTAAGCCCATCGTATCACCGACAATCAGCATCGGCAATAAAATTCCCGTCGAAGCCTTTCCTCCAAAATACCAGCTATAATCGGAATGACTAAGGTGATTAAACCCGTTAAACCGGTTTTTGAAATCCCGATAATCAACGCCACCACACCGACGGCTATCCATTGAAAAATATCCAACTCCGGTAATAAATGCACGCTATCACCCTTTCTATTAACCTCTATAATCCGCTATAATTGACCCTCCATGCGCAATGACCGACACCTCCGCTTTTGTACCTGCTTTTGACAAAGCGGCATCATAAGGCTGCTGAACCGTTTTAAAAGGTTGCATAAACGCCTGCTCAACCATGGCGTCATCTAAATCCGATACTAAATATATATCGTTTTTTTCTTTGACCATCGCAATGGCCGCCGCCTTGTGACCCCCTAATTGAAAGTTGCTTTTTACCCGTTCAATTAAATCTTTCGGCTCTTTCGCTTCCTGAAGCCACGCCTCAAAGACACCCTCTCCATAGCCCTCCGCGCAGGAGGCGATTAAAATAATTGTACCACCCGGCTTTACGGCGTACTTTGCGTTATCCAACGCCTTTTGCGCCTGATAAATATTAATATCTTTCGGGAAGCCCCCGGCAGAGACCACAACAATGTTCGCTTTCTTTTCGATCGGAATTTTATAAAGACTGTCTAAGAAACGACACCCTTCACGGTGAGCTTTGACATGATGACCGGCCACCGCTTTAACGATATTTTTGTTTTCATCGAGAACAACGTTGACAATATAATCTATCGATATATAGTCTGCGACTTCTTCAATATCCATACGTACGGGGTTCGTATCCAAATTTCCGGCACAGGCATTGGCATCAACCATTTTACTGTGATTTGCCTGAATGGCCGCACGGGTGGAAACGCCCGGCATAACGGCCTTGGCACCGCCGCTGTACCCGGCAAAATAATGATACTCTATATTTCCCAGGCAAATTCTTTTATCGGCTTTCGCGACCGGTGTAAAGATATCCACCGGGGTTCCCCTACTCGTTTCGCCCAAATGACAATAATCACCCATCTCACTATCTATACAAGTATACGCTTTATAAATCTCTTCGCCAACTAAAGAAATCATTTCGTCTTTTGTGTGTTTTCTATGACTTCCCAGCGCGAAGACAATGGTAATATTTTCCTTTTTTACGTTTGCCTCTTCCAGCTCTCGTAAGACATAGGGCAATACTTTTTTGCTCGGCATGGGTCTGGTAATATCGCTGGTGATAATGGCGACGGTGTCCTTTTCCGTGAAAACTTCTTTCATTCGGGGCAATCCGATCGGATTTTTCATCGCCTTTTCGAGTTCTTTGTTTTCATCAACGGTTTTCTGTAATTCGTTAGCGTGTAAAATATCTAACAAATTTTCATCTTTTATCGATACGGACACATTTTTTTTGCCGTATCCCAATTTAATTTCCATCTTCGCTCCTATTCTCACCGTTGTATTGTGAAAAAGGAATGTAAGAATACATTCCTTTCTCTTTGTGCGCGTTAGTTGTTTTAATTATTTAAGGCTTTCAGATAATTTTTTTTCATCGCCGAGAGAAGCGGCATTGAAACACCGGATAAAAAACGTACCATGGCGCCTCCGGCCGTACAAACGTAGTTGATGTCTGCCAGATCGATAAATTTGGAAGCGGCCGTTACCGTATCGCCCCCACCGATGACGCTATAACCGTCGGAAACGGCAACCGCTTCCCACAATTTTTTTGTACCGTATTCAAATAAGGGATTTTCATAGACACCTGCCGGTCCGTTGTAGAAAATTGTTCCGGCGTTTGCCAAAACTCCTTCGTACCTTTGTACCGTTTTTGTACCGATATCCAGAAAGTTCGCTTCGACCGGCAAGTCTTTTACTTCGATCTCAGCTCTTTTTCCGTTTTCTTCGTACGCAATGTCTTCTGGGGTGATAATTTTGCCCGAATAGGTGTCTAAGTATTCTTTTGCCTGAGCGATAAATTGCTCCAAATTGTGCTCTCGGATAAAGGTCATGTTTTTTTGTCCCAAATCGTAGCCTTGAGCCATAAGCATGATGTTTCCGGTAACACCACACACTAAAATTTGATCGGCTGATCCGTTTTTGAGCACTTGTTCCATCATTCCGAAGGCATCGGATATTTTTAAGCCGCCGAGAACAAAAACGCTCGGTTGTTTCGGTTGTTCCATAATTTTTGTTAACTCTTTGACTTCATCTTCCAACAGGATACCTGCCGCTGTCGATTTGATTTCCTGAAACGCAACCATGGAAGGGGCTTTTCTATGTGCCGCGGCAAAGGCATCGTTGACATAAATATCAACGTGGTCTTTTAAGGAACGCACCAGATAGGTGTCCAACATTTCTTCCGGTTTTAAGGCAACAACTGTTTCAAAGGTCGATATTTCCTCGCTGAGGTAGCGCAAGTTTCCTAAAAGGATCGCTTTACCTTCCTTTAGGTTTTTTACCTTTTCAATTGCCGCCGGTCCGCAAACATCGTCGATATAGTCGACCTTATCACCGATTAAGTCGGATAAGATTTGCGCATGTTCTTCCATCGCTATCAGATTGTGATAATCTAAGGTGTCGCCCTGGTGGGCAATAATGGCCACTTTCGCGCCACGTTCCAGTAAGTAATTTAATGTCGGCAAACTTTTTTGAAGACGATTGGTGTTAACAATTTTTTTGGTTTGACGATCAATCGGAGAGTTGATGTCAAGTCGCAACAGGACTGTTTTCCCTCGATAGTCATAATGACTTATGGGGAACATTTTTAAGCTTATTTCAGCCATTTACCGATCTCCAAGTATTCGTTGGTTGCCGCGGTTCCTTCTTCCATTGTTTTTTGCATACCCGCGCATGCTCGAACCGCATCGATGGTTTCCGGAATTGTAACCGCTTCTTGAGGAATGTTGATGGCAAACATAATGTCGTCACCGGAGTTGACGATCGATTCTTCAAACACGGCAATTTCATACATATCGCCACGGGTATTACCCAGGTCCCTGGCGTATTTAAACATGGCGGCGTTGCCCACAAAGCCGTCTTCAATTCTAACAACACGAATTCTTGGGTGTTTTTTGAATGCCGCCACCACATCTTCCTTTGTCATTTTAGTTTTAGGCGTTGCGACACAGGTAATCATATGACCGTGTGTCACCGGTGTGTGAATTAAAATACCGGTTGCGTCGATGTGGGGAAGAATGTTCATTAAATCCACCGCCTGATGATTCGGTGCTTTATCGATTTTTAATGCGTTGGTTAAACCTCTGTGGTAGTCGCCGGGATCCGCAAAACGACGAACAATGGTAATGGCTACCTTTTCGATACCCGCGGCTTTATCCAGACAATCTACCGCTCTGATAAGACCGGTCGTATTACAGGATGTCAGTTTTAAAAATTGTTGGCCGATACCTTTTTCGTAGTTAACGCAACCGTGAAAAAAGACGTCGGCAATGCTGTTGTCTTCCCCGCCTTGGAAAACAGCTTTTTTGTTGTATTTTTCATATAACTTTTTGTTTTGAGCGCCGATACCCGCACCGGTTGCATCGAGAATAACGTCTGATTTTTGAATCAACTCTTCCGTTGTTCCACTAACCGGAATGCCGGCTTCGTCAAACAGACTTTTGTTTTCAGGAATACCGATATACAAATCGTAAGGCATTCCTTTTTCAAACAACGCACGAACAGCTAATGTAGTGAATCCGATGGCCATGTGAACACCGCCCTCAATTTGACCTTCAACTAATTTCGGGTTGATGGGGTTACCCGTATCCGCGGCGCTGGCGAATTTTTCGACTTTTATCTGACCGGTTTCGGTGTTAACGGCAACTTCTACCGCGCATGCCGAGTATTGGTACCAGTTCCATTGTCTTGCGCAACGACCGTCGTCGCCCCATTGCAATACAGGCGCCGGACAATAAACGCCGTAGCCTTCTACCGGTGTTCCTTTCATTAGGCCGAAGTTACCCTGTTCAAAGAAGTTGATCGGTTTAAATAAGGACGGAATGTCCACAACGGGAATTTGGTAACCCGCCACCAGTGCGTTGGTGCCTTCGATTTCAATATTAATCGGATGATCGCCGATTTCCCTTCCGACGGCATCTTTTAATTTTTGGATACAATCCAAAGATGCAATTCTGACGGCATTACCGGTGGTGTAAGCGGTTCTACTGGACGCGCCGTAGTTGTCGTAGGGGGTAGCGTCGGTATCCGCTCGAACAACTTCGATATTTTCGATCGGCATTTTAATAATTTCGGCACAAATTTGCTTCATAGCGGTGGCAGCACCCATGCCGTTTTCGTCATTGGACAGTAATAAGGTAACGGTACCGTCGGAATTCCAGTGAACTTTCGCTTCCGCGCGTCCCAAGGGGGTATTTTGTTTACCGGCGGAGGCAATACCTTTGCCGCGAACCCATACGGAGCCTTCTTCCTGTGCCGGCGCTTCGGCTGTTTTTATTTTTTCGTCAACAGCATTTAAGCACGCGGAAAGACCGGTACTTGTAATAACTTCACCGACGCAGTTGACGTCATCCCGGTTAAGAAGATTTTTCTGTCTGATTTCCAATTGGTCCATTCCGATGATGTCGGCAATTTCACTGATACAGTTTTCAATCGCAAACTCGGATTCCGGAACACCGAGCCCACGGTATTCCGCAGCCGGAACGGTATTGGTGGTGCAGGCTAAGGATTTAATTCTGGCTTCACCGAAATCGTAGCACATGTTCGCGCCGGAGGCACACATTCTGCCGGTAAAGTAGCTGTTGTTGATTCCCGCGCCAATTTCTTCGGCAATATACCAATCCAACGCAACGATGGTGCCATCTTTTTTAGCGCCCATCTTAATTTTTGAAATACCCGGCCAGTTGGACGGCGCGGTCGTAAATTGTTGTCGACGTGTTAATCGGAAGGTGACGGTTCTCTTAATTTTTTGTGCCATCATAATACATAACACTTCAACGTGAGGGCTCAAACGGCTACCGAAGCTACCGCCGCTATGGGGTGATAATACACGCAATTTGTTTTCTTTAACACCCAACATGGCACTGAGGCTCATTTTTACAACACCGTGTACACCCATACCGTTGGAACGCAACACAATTTTGCCGTTGGGTTCATAAATACAGGTACAAATCGGGGTTTCTACGGGGCTGGCGGTTTTTTTACCGGTGCTGATTTCTCTTTCTACGATAATATCGGCTGCTGCCATTGCCTCGTCGACATTGCCGGTATCCAAATTATAAGCACCGACAACATTAGGCGACTGTTTGTCTTTGATTTCGTCCATCGGTCTATCACCGACACCGCCGTATTTGCCGAATTTTGGGTCTACAACCGAAACCGGTTCTGTTTCCATCGCTTCGTCATGATACAGCACATGGGGCAATTGTTCGTATTCGACATCAATTAGGTCGATGGCATTCCACACTTGTTCTTCGGTTTCCGCTGCAACCAAAGCAACAATTTGCCCTGCCCATATAACTTCATCTTCCTGTGCAAGAATAGCGGTTTTCGGGAAATTTTCCCAGGCGTAATCGTCCTTGCCGGTAATAATCCCCACAACACCGGGTGCAGCCAGTGCTTTACTTAAATCCAGTTTTTTGATTTTTGCATGGGCATAAGGGCTTGTCAACGCACGCATTTGAACCGCTTTACCTTTCAAACGCGTGGCGACATCGGTAGAATATTCCGCCTTACCTGTTACTTTTTCGTAAGCATCAATTCTTTTTTCCGCCCGGCCAACATATTTACCAATAAATCTAGCCATAAACTTCCTCCTTATCGTTTACCTTTTACAACTTGTAAAACATAACCAAATCATAATCGTTTAGTCCCTCTTTTTTGTCCATTGAAATCGATTATGTTTAATATCTAAATTATAATCGATTATCTATTTTATTGCAACAGATAATTTAATTCCTGCAGCAATCCGTTTATGGAATATGAATTGCTTTACCCTTTGCATTCATTGCCGCTTCCATAAAGCTTTCGGCCAATGTCGGATGTGCATGTATCGTGTCGGAGACTTCCTCTACAGTACATTCCAGTTTTAGTGCAAGAGCGGCTTCCGCAATTAATTCCGTTGCGGTAGGACCGATGATGTGAACCCCTACAATTTCATTCCACTTTTCGTTGACGACAACCTTTATAAAACCTTCGGTATCTCCGGATGTCATGGCTCGCCCACAGGCGGAAAAGGGGAATTTTCCTGTTTTTACCTTGTTGTATTTTTCTTTCGCCGCTTTTTCGGTTAAACCCACCGATGCAATTTCCGGTGCACCGTAAATACAGGAGGGGATAACGGTATAATCCATCTTCGTATTTTCACCGCAAATGTTGCGAATTGCACATTCCGCTTGTGCACTGGCAACATGTGCCAACATCACTTTTCCGGTTACATCGCCCACAGCATAAATATTGGGGATGTCGGTTCGCAAATATTCATCAACGACAATATTGCCCCGTTCCGTCGTTATAGCCACTCGACCCGTAGCCGGTGTAACCGCTTTTCTGCCGACGGAAAGCAAAACTTTTTCAGCTTTTACGGTGCCCTTACCTTTATCCGACACATAGGTAACTTTAAGTTGCTTGTCTGACGCTTCCACTTGCAGCACCTTGGTTTCGGTCAATACTTTTACCTTGCTCTTTTTAAGTGTGCGTTTTAAGGTTTCAACAACTTCGCTGTCTTCTCTCGGCAAAATATCCGGCATCATTTCGATGACGGTTACCTCCGTTCCGAAAGAGCTGTAAACATGGGCCAACTCGATACCGATAACACCGCCGCCGATAATAACCATGGATTTCGGAATGTCGTTTAATTCGAGGGCTTCTTCGCTGGTGATTACTCCAGGCAAGTCGACACCCGGAATGTTCATTACAATCGGCTCGGAGCCGGTAGCGACAATAATATTTTTAGTGCTGACGGTAACAGGGCTGTCGCCTCCTACAATAACCCTGTTGGGCGTTTCAATTTTTCCGAGACCGTGATACAGGGTGACTTTATTTGCTTTTAAAAGGCTCTCGACACCGCTCCGCAGTTTTTTAACAACTTTGTCTTTATTTTTAATGACTTTTGACCAATCCACCGATATATTTTCGTAGTTGATACCGAATTGTGCGGCATTTTTGGATTGGTTGAGTAAAGCGGCACTGTGAATGAGGGTTTTTGTCGGTATACAGCCGCGGTTTAAGCAGGTACCGCCGACAGAGTCGTTTTCTACCAAGGCGACTTTCAGGCCTTCTTTGGCTCCAGCTATGGCCGCCGTGTAGCCTCCCGGTCCCCCGCCGATTACAACAACATCGTATTGATAGTCGGTGTTGTTGGCATCTTTTTGTTTTTCATGTATTTGCACTTGACTTGCCCCGTTGTCACCGGTTGCCGTTTCTGTTAATGCCGATATATCTTCGCCTTTTTCGCCGATTATGCCGACAGTTTCCGTTATCGGCACCACCTCATCGACATCTTTAATAATTTTAAGCAGCGTACCCGATGCGGGCGATTCGATTTCGATCGTCAACTTATCGGTTTCTATTTCAAATAAAGGTTCTCCTTCTTTGACTTCATCGCCCTCGGTATAAAACCATTGAAGAATGGTTCCCTCCGTCATCTGCAGTCCTTGCTTGGGCATGATTACTTTTTCCGCCATATTAATTCTCCTGATTTTTCACTCGCTACATACATATTTGGTTGCTTTTGCTTACGTTTTCTATAACAGCAGATACGGTTTTTGAAGCAATGTTTTAATGCGTCTTAAGAAATCCGCAGCCGGTGCCCCGTCTATTATTCTGTGATCATAGGTTAGTCTGAGTTTCATTAAAGGACGTACGACAATGTCGCCGTTACGCACCACCGGCGTTTCTTCTATTTTTCCGACCGCCAATATCCCTGATTCAGGTGCATTGATGATGGCCGTAAACTCGTCGATATCATACATACCCAGGTTGGTAATGGTAAAGGTACCGCCGTTGTAGTCGTCGGGGAGCAATTTGTTACTTAATGCTTTATCGATAATTGTTGCCGATGCTTGTGCGATTTCCTGTAAGGTCATTAAGTCGGCATTCTTAATGTTGGGTACAATGAGTCCGTCGCCGACTGCAACGGCAAGTCCCATATTGACGTAGTTTTTCAAAATAATGCCGTCTTCCGCCATAGAGGCGTTCATGTAAGGGTGTTCACCCAAAGCCTTGGATACCGCCAACACCAAAATATCGTTATAAGATACTTTAATATTTTCTTCTTTTAATTGCGTTCTTAAATGAATGGCTTCGGTCATATCCACGGTAACGGTGTGGTTTGCCTGTGCCATGGTTTGTAGGCTTTCCATCATACGTTTGGATATAATTTTGCGCATTCCTTTTAATTCAACAAAGGTTTCGCCACGATTGACTGCCGATTCCTGTGCTGTTGTAGCCGTCTCCAGTTGCAAAAGGTCATCTTTAAGAATGCGACCGGACACACCGCTGCCTTGTATCGTCTCTAAATCGATACCTGCGGCTTGAGCAATACGTGTTGCGACCGGGGTTGCTTTAACTTTGGGTATTGTCGCTTCCGCTTGCAGAATATCTCTTTCAATGATTAAGCCTTCCGGACCGCTGCCGCCTACGAGGGCATAATCGATTTCTTTTTCTTCCGCTCTCATTTTTGCACGAGGCGTAATGAAAATTCTCTCTCCGGGGGTTCTTTGCACCGTAGGTGCTGCCGCCATGTTGGCGGACGTTGTTGCCTGTGACGGCTCTACTGCTGTTACCTGTTGTTTTGAGGCGTTATCTGTTTCTTTTAATAAATCACTGTAATCTTCACCGGGTTCTCCTACAATTGCCACGGTTTCCGTAATGGGGACCACTTCATCGACATCTTTTACAATTTTTAATAAGGTTCCGCTTGCAACGGATTCAATTTCTATGGTCAACTTATCCGTTTCTATTTCAAAGAGCGGTTCCCCTTCCCGAACTTTGTCTCCTTCTTCGTAAAACCATCTTAAAATGGTTCCCTCCGTCATTTGCAAGCCTTGTTTCGGCATAATTATTTTTGTAGCCATGACTTCACCACCTATCGATACAAAACAGTCTTAATTGCTTTTTCGATGTCTTCTTCCTGGGGGACAACCGCGTTTTCCAAGTTTAACGCAAAGGGTAGGGGGCAAGCTTTCGCACCTAATCTTGCGATTGGGGCATCCAGGTATTTAAAGGCTTCTTCCGTAACGGTTGCCGAAATTTCGGCTCCGAAACCGGCCGTTCTGTGGGCTTCGTGAACGATCACACAACGTCCGGTCTTCTTTACGGACGCTACCATGGTTGCCGTATCCAAGGGTACTAAGGTGCGCGGGTCGATGACTTCTACGCTAATGCCTTCTTTTTGCAGTTTTTCCGCTACTTTTAAGGCTCTGCCGACATACAATAAGGAAGCTATTAGGGTCACATCGCTACCTTCTTTAACCACATTGGCTTTCCCGAAGGGAATCATAAATTCCGGATCGTCCGGTACTTCGCCTTTTGTGGCATACAACGCCTTGTGTTCGAAAAACATAATCGGATTATCGTCGCGAATGGCCGTTCTCAATAAGCCGGCGGCATCCGCAGGTGAGGACGGCATAGCTACTTTAAGTCCCGGAATATGCATAAAAATGGTTTCTACGCTTTGAGAGTGGGTTGCGGCGTTACCGCGACCGATCCCCTGCTGACCGCGTATGACCAGAGGCATGGTTGCCTTGCCGTTGTACATGTAACGAATTTTAGCCGCTTGGTTCAGGATTTGGTCCATAGCTACATAGGTAAAGTCCATGTACATTAATTCAACAATCGGTCTCATGCCGGTGAGTGCGGCACCGACACCGGCACCGATAAAGCCGGCTTCGGAAATAGGTGTGTTGCGAATTCTGTCCGGGCCGAACTCTTTAATTAAATCTCTGGTAACACCGAATACACCACCCAATTCGGCAACGTCTTCCCCCATTAAAAAAACTTTTTCGTCCCGTCTCATTTCTTCGGCAATAACTTTTTTAAGTGCATTGGCATAACTTAATTTACTCATCTTTAACTCCTCTCCCTTACTGTTCGTTGAAAACATTGTCCATAACGGTTGCAATATCCGGTACGGAGCTGTTCATTGCAAAATCTTCCGCCGCTTCAACCGCTTCAGCTACTTTGTTTTCAATTTCACGGAGCTCTTCTTCTGTTGCTACTTTGTTGTCGAGCAGGTATTTTTCAAAGCGGGCAATGGGGTCTTTTTCTTTCCATTCTTCCACTTCGTCTCTGGTTCTGTAGTTTTGGGGGTCACCCGTCCAATGTCCTTCCCAACGATAGGTTTTACATTCAATTAAAGAAGGCCCTTCCCCATTTCTGGCTCTTTGTGCCGCTTTTTCGAAAGCCTCGTAAACGGCAATAATGTCGTTACCGTCTACAACTTCTCCCGGAATATCATAAGCCGCCGCACGCACGGCAATGTCCTTAACCGATGTACTTTGCCATGTCGGCACGGAAATACCGTACAAATTGTTTTCGCAGACAAAAACAATCGGCAGTTTCCAGACGGATGCCAAGTTTAAGGATTCGTGGAAAGTACCTTCATTGGATGCCCCGTCACCGAAAAAGGATACCGCAATGTCCTTGGCACCCGTCATTTTAGATGTGAGTGCACCGCCGACGGCAATCGGTATACCGCCTCCAACAATGGCGTTGGCCCCCAAATTGCCTTTTGTGACATCCGCAATGTGCATAGAGCCGCCACGCCCGCCGCAATAACCGGTTTCTTTACCCATCAATTCAGCTAAGGCTTCTCCCAGTTTTGCACCCTTTGCAATGCAGTGACCATGCCCTCTGTGGGTACTGGTGATATAGTCGTTGTCCGTTAAATGTGCACAAACACCGGTTGCAACCGCTTCTTCTCCGATATACAGGTGAACGGAACCTCTGAGCTTATCTTGCTTAAATAAATCCAGCGCTTTTTCTTCAAACTTACGAATTTCGTGCATTTTGTTATACATCCATAAGAGATTGCTTTTTTCAATCATATTGATTTCCTTTCTTTTTACAACACATAAATAACACACACTAAAACAACTTAATCTATAATCGATTATCAATAATCTAAGGTTATCACTTTTTTTATCCTTTGTAAACAATTTCTTAACCAAAAAACGGATTAATAAACTGTGCAAACAAAAATTGATATTTTCGATTGTGTTCGTCACTTTTTTCTGTAAAATTTTAAACAAAAAAAGATCGAGACTTTCATCTCGATCTTCAGCCAATTTACCGTATTAATTGTTTTAATCTTCTTTTTTCTTTTTAAAAAAGGCGTCAAACAGCGGATCCTGTTCCTTATCGTGGGTGACATAGCCGATTGCCACCTTGCCCTCGGTTGCTTCAATGATTGCTTTGGCACCCTCCGCTCCGAAGGCGCCGCACAATTCGATGACGCCGACACCTGACGCCATCATTTCCCGCGCGATTGTTTTTGCTTCCTCTATATTACGAGCCGTACGAATTTTTTCCGTAAATACCTTTGTTTCAAATGTTGCTCGATGCGCGTCGGTATTGTAAGGACCCATAAAAATAAATCCCGATGTTTTTTTCATGGTCAACCTCCTTTCGGTTAAAATTATTATAACGTTTTCGGCTTAAAGAATTGCCTTAAAATACCGTCGTTCGGATTTACGTTGCTGCAAGCGGAGGCATTTGTGATAAAATAAAAGAAAAACAAGAAGGGAGCTTAGATGAAAAAATTTTTTTTAGCCCTGGTTATCCTCCTGTTGACCCTTACTCTGTCAGGGTGTCAACAGACCGCCGCAACGGATGCGGACTTTTTGCAACCGCCGGAATACTCTTTAATAGAAACAAAATACGAATCACCCCAAACTTTGACCATCCGTGCACCTGAAGGTGATAACATTAAAATATACTATACCCTCGACGGGAGTGACCCCGATACCGAGAGTGCTCTCTACCGGGAGCCGATATGGTTGGAAGAGGATGTACAGGTCAACAGTATTGCCGTTGATGCCGACGGCAGACAAAGTGCCATTGTATCCGCTAATTACAAATTTGTTGACCGTCAAGCCCAAACCGATCTGATCACCACTATTGCCGGTCAATGGACCGACAACCTGGGACATTACTATTATTTTGAAAACTATAAAGAGGGGTCCGATAAAAACATTCTTCAATACCGTACGGATACCGATTCCTACACTGCACATTACCGGGTATTGCAGGCAGGTCCTGCCGGACTGTCCATAGAAATATATGAGGTAAACACCTACGGTATGGCACCGGGTTACACGACCTTTAACATCGAAACCGGAAGCGAAGGGGACGGTATCATTCATATTCACGACTTGGATTGGCATTACGTTTCCGACGAGCCTTTATTTTAATAATCGAAACTTTTATAAAGTGCTCGACGTTGCCGAATAATTTTTTAAAATTATTCTGAATTCAACATTGTTACCGCTCCTATTAAATGATAAAATACTTTAACAAGTAAAAGGAGAATGCAAAATGAACTATATATTTATCTCACCGCACTTCCCGGATAATTTTCAAAATTTTGTTTTTCGCCTCAAAGAAAAGGGTGTGCGCGTATTGGGTATCGGTGATGCTCATTACGACAGCCTGACACCGGAATTAAGGGGAGCCCTAAACGAATACTACCGTGTAGATTCTTTGGAGAATTATGACGAAGTCCTGAGAGCTTGCGGTTTTTTTACCCACAAATACGGAAAAATAGACCGTATTGAATCCCAAAACGAGCACTGGCTCAACCTGGACGCCGCTTTAAGAACGGATTTTAACGTACCAGGTTTTAAAAACAAGGACATGGCCCGAATCAAATCCAAATCCGCCATGAAAGACGTGTACCGACAAATCGGTATACCCGTGGCACCGGGTCGTATTTTTACTAACCAGGACGATGCCAAACTGCTTGCGAAAGAATTGGGTTACCCCGTTTGTATTAAGCCGGATATCGGAGTCGGCGCTTCCGATACCCACAGCATACAATCGGGAGAAGATCTCGCCCACTTTTTTAGAGATAAGGACGACCAATTGACCACGAGCAATCATATCCCTTATATTATGGAAGCCTTTGTGGACGGCGATATTGTTACCTTCGACGGTTTAACGGACCGAGAGGGCAACGTGGTCTTTATGTCCACTCTGGTCTACGATAAGCCGGTTTTGGATATTATCGATGACGATACCGACATGTACTATTTTATTCCGAGAGAAATCCCGAAGGATTTGGAAGAAGCCGGCAAAAAATGTGTTGCGGCTTTTAACGTAAAGGAACGCTTCTTTCATTTTGAGTTTTTCAGATTGCGGGATTCCGGAAAACTGATCGGTTTAGAGGTAAATTGTCGACCGCCGGGCGGCTTAACCATGGATATGTTTAACTACGCCAACGATATCGATATGTACAGTGAGTACGCCAACATCGTATTGGGAGAAAACTTTTCAGCACCGGTTACCCGACCTTATTTTTGTTGTTATATCGCTCGGAAATACCGAAAAAATTATATCCACACAAAGGAAGACATTCAACGTAACTATGGCGGCTACCTGTTATCCACAGTAGACATGCCGGACATTTTTTCTGCGGTCATGGGTAATTACGGTTACCTGTTCCGTTGTGAAACGGAAGAAAAAATGATGGAAATTATCAACTATATCAGCTTACTTCAGGAGGACAATCATTGAAAATTGAGCAGCATCAGCACGACAGCACCGCTTTAAATCGCACCATGCAATTTAAAACCTACGGACACGCCGGCAAACCCGTGGTGGTTTTCCCATCTTCCGGCGGACGTTTTTACGAGTACGAAGACTTCGGCATGGTTGAAGCATGCCGCAATTTTATCGACGCGGGGGTTATTCAACTATTTACACCGGATTCCGTCGACTACGAATCCTGGTTAAATGAACATGCCTCACCCAAAGACAAGGCACAAATGCACAATCGCTACGACCGTTATATCATTGAAGAATTTATTCCCGCCGTCAAACATTTAAGCGGCTGTTCGGGTGCCATGATTGCCACCGGTTGCAGCATGGGCGGCTACCATGCCATGAACTTTTATCTGAGACATCCGGATGTATTTGATACCGCCATCGCCTTAAGCGGCATTTACGATGCACGCTACTTTGTCGGTGAGTACGGCGACAACAAGGCCGTTTATGAAAACTCCCCGACGGATTACTTGTGGAACCTGTACGACCCCTGGTTTTTAGATAAATACCGCACGGGCAACATTATTGTCTGTACCGGACAGGGGGCTTGGGAGGAACCAAGCATTGAAGATACCCGAAAATTGGAGGCCGCTTTTATTGCAAAGCAAATACCGGCCTTTATCGATTATTGGGGCTACGATGTCAACCACGACTGGCCCTGGTGGCGCAAACAAATTGTTTATTTTTTAAATATTTTGCAGGAAAAAGGTGCACTTTAATTTAAATAAAAAAGCCGACGGCAGTGTAAAACACTCCGTCGGCTTTTTTATTTTTAAAATCAGTCCTTTATTTATTTTGACGACTTGCCGTTATTGCCCAGGCATGGTTTAAGGGGCCGCTGCCTTTACCCAAATTAAGACCGTCGGATAATGCCCCTACCAAATAGTCTTTGGCTTGTTGTACCGCTGTAAACAAGTCCGAACCGGTCGCTAAATAACAGGCAATTGCCGAAGATAAGGTACAGCCGGTACCGTGGGTGTTGGGAGTATTAACCCGCTCGGCATAAAACCACCGACTCTCCTGCCCGGTATACAAATAGTCCACCGCGTCGGAAACCAAGTGCCCGCCTTTTACCAAAACGGCGACACCGGGCAACTCTTTGGCAATATCCTGTGCCGCTTTTTCCATATCTCGGCGATTATGTATTTGATAGCCGCACAACACTTCCGCCTCCGGTATGTTGGGCGTAATCACACGCCCCATCGGCAACAATTGTGTTTTTAAAGCCGTTATCGCCTCGTCTCCCAAAAGCTTACTGCCCGAGGTGGCAACCATTACCGGGTCTACTACGATGTTTTTTGCCTGATAGTGGGTCAGTTTTTCCGCAATGGTGTTGATGAGTGCCGAAGAGCTGACCATACCGATTTTAACCGCATCGGGTACAATATCTTCAAAAATCATATCCAGCTGGTCGGCTAAAAAGTCCGCCGGCACATCGTGAATAGAGCGAACGCCGGTGGTGTTTTGGGCGGTTAAGGCGGTAATGGTACTCATGCCGTATAAACCGTGGGCAGCAAAGGTTTTTAAGTCCGCCTGAATACCGGCACCGCCGCTGCAATCGGAGCCGGCTATCGTTAATACGGTTTTCATAATTCCTCCCAACTGCAAATAAATTTTTCCGTTAGAGGCTTTGCCGCCTGCCACTCCCCTTCCCATGAAGGATCATAAACGCCGATCACGCGAAAACCCGCCTCTTTTGCCGTAGCGATGGCATAGGGTGCATCTTCAAACACCAGGGTGTTTTCCTTATTTGTACCCAACGCTTGCAAACACGCTTCAAATATATCCGCCCTGTCTTTACCCGCACCTATTTCGGCACAGGTCAGGATATCTTTAAAGTAGTGAAGCATATCGTTGGTTTTAAGGCAGGCTTCGATAGGCGTCCGGCTGGTTGCCGATGCCAACACCATGGGTATTTCCTTTGCTTTTAATTCATCCAAAAAGGCAACCGCCCCGGTTTTCGGAAGAACCTTTTCCCGGTAAGCTTTCGTGACGATTTCGTCGATCCCCGCTACAATTTCCCGAGCGGTTTGTTGCAGACCGTATTCTTCCTGAAAGTGTACCACCGCCTGCTGCATGGACTTGCTTTTCAGATATTCGTCCAAGTCCGCCGCCGGGTGAATGCCTTGTGCCCTTAAATAATCGGAGGCGACATTGTCCCACACCCCCAAAGAGTCGATTAAAGTGCCGTCCAAATCAAAAATAACGCCTTTAACAGGATCCATTTAAAACCTCCATAACCTTTTTCTTTAATACACGTGTCGCTTCTTCGATATCTTGTTGTGCAAAAATAGCGGATACGACGGCAACACCGTCGACACCGGTTCCTTTAAAATTTAAGAGGGTTCGGTTGTTAATGCCGCCGATTGCCACAACAGGTATTTGTACCCTGTTGCATATTTCTTTAAGGGTGGCCAGCGATGTAACTTCCGCGTCTTTCTTTGTATCCGTCGCATACATGGCACCGACACCCAAATAGTCCGCACCGTCTTGCTCCGCTTGCAAGGCTTCTTTTAAATTACCGGCGGAGACACCGACCAAACACCCTTCTCCTACCAATGCACGGGCTTTTGAAACGGGCATGTCCTGCTGACCGATATGCACCCCGTCGGCACCGCAAGCTCGGGCAACCGACACATTGTCATTCACAATAAAGGGTACCCGATATTTTTTACATAAAGTGCCGATTTCTTTACCCAGTGTTATAAAAGCCCCGTCATCCAATGTTTTTTCTCTGAGTTGTAACATGGTCACACCGCCTTTTAAGGCCGATTCGACATCTTGTGCTAAGGTATGTCCTTTTAACCACATCGAATCGGTGACAGCATAGAGGCTTAGCGCTTTTTTAAGAGCGTCTCCTTTAAGCTTCTCTGAGTTCAAAATTTGCCCGCCTTTCCAAGGTATCAGCCTTTAAGTGATAAATTGCGTCAATCAGATAGTTGCGGTAGGTCGCATTGCCGTCTGTCTCTTTCAGTCTTTCGGCGGCTATTTCCCCTGCAACACCCATGGCACAAAAAGCGGTGACAACCGCTTCGAAAGGATGGCTCGGGTTGGCGGCAAGGGTAGCCGCAGTTAAGGCGGAAAGCATACAACCGCTGCCGGTAATCTTTGATAACATCGAGGAACCGTTTCGGATGATTGCAACACGCTTATCCGAAGCAATAATATCAATTGCTCCCGAGACGGCTACGACACCTTTTACATCACGGGATAAGGTTGCCGCCAATTTTATTGCGGCGGACAGGTTTTGATCGGAAACGACATCCACCGTATCCACATCAACCCCTCGAGCACCGCCGGCACCCGAGGCAATGGCCTTAATTTCGGACATATTGCCTCTAATCACATCAAAGTGTACGGCTTTTATCAGTTTGATTGCCGTTTCCGTACGCATCGTTGACGCACCGATACCCACGGGGTCCAACAATACGGGATGTCCGAGGGCGTTGGCCTTTTGTCCCGCCAACAACATGGCTTGAACCGTTCTCTCATTCAGCGTTCCGATATTTATATTGGTGCCTTGGCACAGAGCGGTAATGTCCTCCACCTCCGAGGGATCGTCGGCCATAATCGGGGCGGCCCCATAGGCGATTAAACCATTGGCCACATCGTTTACGGTGACATAATTGGTGATGTTGTGCACCAAAGGTGTTTTCTCTTTTACATTTTTTAGTATTTCAACAAACATTTTTTCTCCATAAAAAAAGATTGCCCAAGGCAATCCGAATCATATAACTTATCAGTACTATAATTTCTTCCTACGATGGCATTACCCATATCAGGTTTAAGGGTCGAAGTCTCACCTTCCTCTCAGCATCGGCAGGCTTTTACATCAAAGCTTGCCCTTGTATTTACAATTTATACGCTCCCCTGCTATTCAATTAAAATTATTATGTCACTAAGTTGCCGTAAGGTCAAGTGATAACATGCACGTAAACTCGTCATCCTAAAGCGAAGCCGTCTTTTGACAACTTTTCTTCCCTTACTGATAACGGTTTATCGGATTTTAATTTTATCTCATCGTTACTGACCATTCCAAGCCCGGACTTTTCCGAAACAAAGAGAAAAACATGGTCCATTTGTTTGCCCATTATTCATCAGTATTAAAAAAACACCACACAACATAATGTGCATGGTGTTTTATATACTGCTATACGTTGACAATATGTCATAAAAAAACAGATGGCGGAGAAGGAGGGATTTGAACCCTCGCACCGCGTAAACGGCCTATACCCTTAGCAGGGGCACCTCTTACAGCCACTTGAGTACTTCTCCACTATAATAAATCTCTTTGTATGTTTTTAAGAGTGTCTGGCCGAGAGGGTGGGATTCGAACCCACGTGGGCTTGCACCCTAACGGTTTTCAAGACCGCCTCGTTATGACCACTTCGATACCTCTCGTCACGATACAAATGCGAGATTCATTATAACAAGTTCTTAACAATTTGTCAAGCAATGTTGCTGATAATTTATGTTTCCGTTCCCAAAGCGTTCAGACACACCGTACGTTCAATGACACGTTCCTCTTAACCGACGGTATCGGGCTGAGGGGATAACCAACCCTCATTCAAACCGAAAATATTTAGCTTTCAGCAACCGGTTTTCCGATTACTTTAAACGGCTTATATCTCTCTTTAAACCAAGGCTTCATCCGCTTTAAAATCCATCGCACAATCATAAGCCATGTCCCAAAATTTTAATTCGTACAGACAGCAGGAGCGAAACACTTCCAATAGAAAAGCCTTTCTCTTTTCGTCCAGATATTTCCCCAATTGGTTCATTTTACTTTTATAAAATTCCGCCGTTTCCTGAAAAGCATTGTCTAAATAACCCTGCACCCACTCTCCGTAAAACGGATCTTCCTTAGCTTTCGGGTTTCTTCGGTCAATTGCTTTTGCAATATCGGCATAGGTCCAGGCACAGGACAATAAGGCCGCGACGACTTCTTCGTAACCGCCTTTTTGAGAAACGGATAACATATAGTTGGTATAGCTGCGATTGATCAGAGAAACTTCGGCATTTTCTATTTCGTCTTCTGAAATACCGAGCCTTTGCATATAACCTCTATGGATGTCCATCTCTCCGTTTATGACAAGATCCATCGTTTTTGCAAAGGTGGCAATCATCTCTTTATCTTCGCTTTTTAATGCCCCGATCGCAAATAATTTACTGTAATCCCACAGGTAGAGATAATCTTGAATCATGTAAAATTTAAATTTTTCGATATCCAGATCTCCATTCTCCAATCCCCGAATAAAGGGATGTCGGTCGTATTTTTCCCAAATATCTTTTGTTTCCCGATAAAGCAGATCCGTAAATTCCATGTTTTCTCCTTGAATAATGATTTGCTGAAATAAAAAACGCCCACAAAAGCAGGCGCAAAACAAGTCACTTCCCTACGCTGATATTAATCAGTTCAGGTTCAAAGGGTAAAGTCTCAGCATTTTGCACCCCTAGCGATAACTTATCTTAATGTATTTTTAAACAATTGTCAAATTAACCGGTCATTTGTTTTTTTAGGCTTACAAGAAGCGATTATACGGTTGCCTAAGCCTGTTTTATTCGTCGATTAACACGGTCCAGCCGAAAGGATCCGGTAATTGTCCGGTTTGGATGCCGAATAATTCATCGTAAATTTTCTGTGAATACTCACCGATTCGGTTATCGTGAAACACAAGGGTTTCGCCTTTATAGTCCAAACTTCCGATTGGCGAAATAACCGCTGCGGTTCCCGTTGCAAAAACTTCTTCGACTTTGCCTTGACGATAGTAGTCGACCAATTCATCGATACTCATTTTACATTCAATGACGGTTTCTCCCCGGCTTTTTAATAATTCGATAATACTCTTTCGGGTAATACCGGGCAAAATAGTCCCGCTGAGTGCCGGCGTATAAAATTTGCCGTCTATTTTAAAGAAGACATTGCTGGTGCCGACTTCTTCGATGTATTTTCTTTCCGCACCGTCCAACCATAAAATTTGCTCGTAGCCTTTCTCTTTGGCTTTCTTTTGAGCCGCCAAACCGCCGGCATAGTTGCCGCCGCATTTTGCCTCTCCGGTGCCACCCATAACCGTTCTTGCATATACATCTTCGATGTACATTTTAGTCGGTGCCAATCCGCCCGAGTAGTAAGAGCCCACCGGGCTTAAAATAATACAGAATAAGTAGGTATGACTTTCCCGAACGCCGATAAAGGGACTGGTGGCAAAAATAAAGGGGCGAATGTAAAGAGATGTACCCGGTGCGTGGGGAACCCAGTCCTTATCGATTTCAATAAGGGTTTTTAATGCTTTTATAGCAAAGTCCGTATCAAAACGGGGGATACACATTCTGTCGTTGGAACGGTTTAAGCGTTCGAAGTTTTCTTCAGGACGAAATAATTGGACTTTGCCGTCGGGACGCTTATAGGCTTTTAAACCTTCAAAAGTTTCTTGAGCGTAATGCAATACCATGGCCGCCGGCCACAGCTCGATAGGACCGTAAGGTACAATACGTGCATCGTGCCACCCTTTATCTTTTGTGTAGTTCATTAAGAACATGTGATCGGTAAATTCTTTCCCGAATTGCAAGTTGTTTTCGTCGAGTTTCGGCTTTAGCTCCTGTCTTTTTTCAATTTTAATCTTCATTTTCCTTTACTCCTGGACTTTATTGTATACAATATATCAATTGCCTTTCCTTTTGTAAAGTATTGTATTCAGTACAAACGATATAAAACTCGTTTTTCAGAGAATTGCCGATTGATTGAGCAGCCTTGCGGTCATCGGTCAATTTGAAAATGTCTTATTACCTATTTGTATAACGTTACAGCATATAAAAAAATCCGATCGGGTTTTTAGTTCCAATCGGATTTAATATTGTTATTTATTCTACAACATAGGCTTCCAGATTTCTTCTGCCGAATTGTACGCATTCATCGTAGGTGTCCATAAAAATATCGATGACGTTACCTTGAACGGCTCCGCCGGTGTCCTGTACAATAAAGGTGTTGTTGAAATACGGAATATAAATTTTTGTGCCCAAGGGGAATACGGAGGGATCCGCCGCAATCGTAACGCCTGCCACGGGCATAACGCCGGATGCCGTCGGGTTTCCGGTATGGGTGTAGGCCGTACAATTGGCAATAAAGGAACGTCCCGTCGGGGCTCCGCCTTCTTCGTTGCCGTAAGGGCTCCCGCCGGTATTTCCGACATTGGTTCCGATTTCCACAACTTTTGTTACCGGCTCTTGGAGCACTTCGGTTGCAATGCGTTCTCTTGAAAATTCGACGCCGTCGTGGTAGGTAATTTTGTCGGTATAGGCTTCTTTACCGTTGGCACCTTCGGTGACAACTTTTTCGACGCCTTTAGCCATAGAGTCGGTTTCTTTATTTTCGGTTTCAAAGGGAATCTCGGCTTCACCTTTTTCTTCGCCGTAGGTAACACGAATAATTTTAACTTCTTGAATTTCCGTAGTTAAGGGTGTGTCTAAAGCCGGCTCGACAATGTCGTCAGCTTTTACTTCCAGTTCGCTTTCTTTGATGACATCTTCGACCGTACCGACGGAGGATTTAAAACGTGTGCTGATGCCGTCAACGGAGATAACACCCTCAGCTTTTCTCTTAATGATGATTTCGTCGACATCTTTAATCCGTTTGTTTAAGTCGACGTTTATGTCGTAATTGTCGTCGGTGGGTAGCCCCTGTTCGGTCAGTACATCGAAAATTCTGTCGTTTAAACGTGCATTGATCATTTTTACACTCCCTTTGGAAGAGAGTTCCGCAACGGTGTTGCCGTTGACATAAACGTTAATATCTTTTTTGGCATTAAAGGCCGTGGTAACGCCGACCACTAAAAAAATGAGACACAAACCGGCAGCTATCAGCAATTGTCGATTTGTACGGTGTAATCTTTTTCCTGTATTTTTCATCGCGACCTTCCTATCTTCATAATTTCGTAATAATTTATAATGAATTGTAACAATGATGTAAAATTATGTCAAGGGAAAGGCAATAATTTATCTTAATATTTTTATTCTTTTTCTGAGCCGCTGTTTTGTACTTCCTTGAGCTCCTGTATGGTATACTTTTTTTATGAACACTTTACATTTTTCTTGGACGGAAGATTTACTCCGATGGTTTGATGAAAATAAGCGTTCCTTGCCTTTTCGATTAAACAAAGATCCTTATCGCGTATGGATATCTGAAATTATGGCGCAGCAAACGCAAATAGATACCTTGCTCCCCTACTACGAGCGGTTTATAAAAAGCTTTCCCCATGTACAGGCCTTAGCGGCGGCAGATGAAGCACTTTTGCTCAAACATTGGGAAGGCTTGGGTTACTACAATCGTGCCAAGCATTTGCACCGTGCCGCAAAAATAATTGTATCCGATTTAGACGGCGTCATTCCGAAGACTTACGCCGATTTACTGAAGCTGCCGGGCATCGGTCCCTATACCGCCGCTGCTGTTGCCAGCATTTGCTTTAACGAAAAAATAGCCGCGGTTGACGGTAATGTTTTAAGGGTTTATAGTCGACTGACCGATACCTTCGACGATATTGCACAACAGACAACCAAAAATAAGGTTCAAGACACTTTGTCCTTGCATATGCCGAACCGGGCCGGAGATTTTAATGAAGCCATGATGGAACTGGGTGCCTTGGTGTGTTTACCGACCGGCCCCTATTGTTTATTATGCCCGATACGGTTACATTGTACGGCTTTAAAAAACGGTCATGTCCATCTGTTGCCTGTTAAAAAGAAAAAAATCAAACGTCAAACCCTTGCCATGGAAGCCTGTATTATTAAAGACACACAAGGACGATTGCTCATTGAAAAACGCCCCGATACGGGTTTACTGTCCGGCTTGTGGGGTTTTCCGATTATCGAAAAAAGCAAAGGTATTGCAGATTATTTAAGTAAAACTTATCGACTTGACCGTCCTCTTTATTTTGTCGGTCAAACCAAACATGTTTTTACCCATATCACCTGGGAGATTGATTTATACGCCGCAAAAAGTGCCGTTCCCCTTCAAGATACGGCATTATATGTCGGCAACGAGCAACTTTTGTCCGATTACACCTTACCCACCGCATTTAAAAAATTATTGAATTTGTATCAAAAATAAACCTATAAAAAAACCACTCCCGCCGCTACTCGGAGAGAGTGGTTTAATATCTTTAATTTTTACTCTACGACAGCCAATACGTCCATGGGGCATTCTTTTGCACAAATACCGCACGCAATACATTTACTCGGTTTTTCTTTTTCATGGACAATGACACCGAAGGGACATGCTTTTGCACATTCGCCACAGCCGGTACATTTTTTCTTGTCGATGACGTATACACCTTTTTTATTTTGTGAAATGGCTTCGTACTCACAGGCACGGGCACATTTACCACATTGCACACATACAACCGTTTTAGGCTTCTTATCTTTTTCAGTAATATGAATGGTCGCCAAAGACGGATCAAACACTTTATAAAATGCCATCGAACATGCAGCTTGGCATGCTAAACAATTTAAGCAATCATCTTGATTAACGACCTTCAGTTTTTTCTTCACAGCAAATCTCCTTAATCTCTAATATCTACTTGTATATTATAGTCTATACAAGATGGTTAATCAAGTTATTATTTTAACAAATTATCAAACCAAATCATAAAAGCGTTCTTAGAACAGGGCAAAATATTTAAGGTAAGTTTTTTTCTATAACTCGAAATCCTTTAACTGTCGGTAAACATCGCTTGTTTAGAGGATAAAAATACTCAATTCGCCGATTTTAAAACTTAACCCTGTCATATGATCAGCTTTTTAAGTCTTTTTTATACTCAATTATGTAAACTTGAGCATAAACGACTCAAAGATGACAGCGGTCGCTTTTCTATTTTATATATAAAGGAGTTTATTCATGTCTAAAATATTTACATCCGCCGAAGAGTTAATCGGTAAAACCCCCCTGATCGCCTTTAACGGTTTTAAAAAGAAGTTTAACTTACACGCCGAGATATTGGCAAAGGTAGAGTTCTTTAATCCTGCCGGCTCCGTTAAAGATCGTGTTGCGCGATCGATGTTGGACGATGCCGAAGCAAAAGGGCTGTTAACCCCAAATACCGTTATTATCGAGCCGACTTCCGGCAATACCGGTATTGGTTTGGCATCGGTAGCCGCAATTAGAGGCTATCGCCTGATTATTGTGATGCCGGATACTATGAGTGTCGAACGCCGCCAGCTGATGAAAGCCTATGGCGCGCAATTGGTCTTAACGGAAGGCTCAAAGGGTATGCAAGGTGCCATCGACCGCGCGAAAGCCATGGCGAAAGAATTACCCGACGCTTTTATAGCCGGTCAATTTGAAAATCCCGCCAACCCGCGCATCCACTACACAACAACCGGACCGGAAATTTGGGAAGATACCGACGGCGAGGTCGATGTTTTTGTTGCCGGTATCGGCACGGGCGGAACCGTTACCGGTGTCGGTCGGTATTTAAAATCCAAAAATAAAGATATTCGCATTATCGGTGTGGAACCCACGGGCTCGCCCTATTTATCAACCGGAACTGCCGGCGCCCACAAAATTCAGGGTATCGGCGCCGGGTTTGCGCCTGATGTATTGGATACCGATATTTATGATACTTTGATGACGGTGTCCGACGAAAACGCCTTTGAAACCGGACGGCAAATCGCGCGATTGGAGGGACTTTTAGTGGGCATATCCTCCGGGGCGGCCATGTATGCCGCACTTCAACTGGCACAGAACCCCGAGTATTCCGGCAAAAAAATTGTCGTGCTCTTACCGGACACGGGCGAGCGCTACCTGTCCTCCCCCATGTTTTTATCGTAAAACGTCTCGGAAGCACTGAGCGGGCGCTTCCTCCTAACGTTACAACTCGCCCGTTCATTTAACTGCCTTTTCAGAAATCCCGAACTTGACAGTGTTGCCTTAAAGTCTTAGAATACTTTAATGACAAATATTTAACTTCAGGAGTACAATCATGGAAATATACGCGGATAATGCCGCTACAACCAAGATGAGTGCTACGGCTTTCGATGCCATGTTGCCCTTTTTAAAAGAGCACTACGGCAACCCTTCCAGCCTGCACACCCCGGGTCAACAGGCTGCCGAAGCACTTCAAAAAGCAAGGGAAACCGTCGCCGAAGCCATCGGAGCTGCCCCGCGGGAAATCTTATTTACTTCCGGCGGGAGCGAATCCGATAATCAGGCGATTTTATCGGCCGCGAAACTCGGTCAAAAAAAAGGCAGAAAGCACATCATATCCACCGCCTTTGAACATCACGCCGTGCTGCATACCCTTCAAAAACTGGAGAAGGAAGACGGTTTTAACGTTACTTATTTAGATGTCAATGAAGACGGAATTATCCGTCCCGAGCAGGTTGCCGAGGTCATTGGCGAAGACACCTGCCTGGTAACCGTCATGTATGCCAACAACGAAATCGGAACCATCCAACCGATTGCGCAAATCGGAGCGATTTGCCGTGAAAAAAACGTTTTATTTCATACCGACGCGGTACAAGCCGTCGGCCATCTGCCCATTAATGTCCTTCGGGAAAACATCGATATGCTATCCCTATCTGGACATAAGTTTCACGGTCCCAAGGGCATCGGTGCTTTGTATGTCCGAAAGGGTGTTCCTATCGCGAATTTAATTGAAGGCGGTGCCCAGGAACGAGGAAAGCGCGCCGGTACCGAAAACATGCCCGCAATTGTCGGCATGGCGGCGGCATTAAAAGAAAACATCGAACAACTATCGGCCAACAACCAAAAGGTCTCCGCTTTACGGGATCGGTTAATTAAAGGTCTTTGCGCCGTAAAACACGCCACCTTAAACGGCGACCCACACAAACGCTTACCGGGCAATGTCAGTTTTTGTTTTGAAGGCATCGAGGGCGAAGCATTGCTATTATTGCTTAACGCCAAAGGTATTTACGCCTCCTCCGGATCGGCCTGTACCTCCGGGTCTTTGGACCCGAGCCACGTTCTCTTGGCCATCGGACATCCCCACGAAATCGCCCACGGGTCACTTCGTTTAAGTTTGTCCGAAGCCAATACCGAAGAAGAAATCGACTATATGGTCGATGAAATACCGAAAGTTGTCGAACTCTTACGCAACATGTCCCCCGTGTGGTCGGCAAAAGTAAGAGGCGAAAAAGATTTTATACTTTGAGAGGAGTCAACCATGTCTTTATACAGTAAAGAAGTAATGGATCATTTTACCAATCCGCGAAATGTCGGCGAAATCGCCGATGCCGACGGAGTCGGAGAAGTCGGAAATGTTAAATGTGGGGATATCATGAAGTTTTTCCTGAAAATCAGGGAAAATCGTATCGAAGATATTAAATTTCAAACTTTCGGTTGCGGCGCGGCGATTGCCACCTCTTCCAAGGCAACGGAAATGGTCAAGGGCAAAAGCCTGGATGAAGCCATGGCTCTAACCAACAGCCAAGTTGTCGAAGCTTTAGGCGGACTGCCCGGCCCTAAAATCCATTGTTCCGTACTCGCGGAAGAAGCCCTTAAAGCGGCCATCCAAGATTATTACGACCGAAACAACATTGCCTACGATAAAAAATTATTCCCCAACTGCGAAGATTGCGGAACATGTAAAATGGTGTAAAGTGAAAGATAAAAGAATTTTAACAATACAAGATATTTCCTGCGTGGGCCAATGCTCCCTAACCGTTGCATTGCCCATTATTTCCGCTTGCGGTGTCGAGGCATCCGTGCTTCCGTCGGCGGTACTGTCTACCCATACCGGCGGTTTTACGGGCTTTACTTTTAGGGATTTAACAGAAGATATTCCCTCTATCGTCAACCACTGGGAAAAGGAAAACATTGACTTCGACGGTATTTATACCGGCTACCTGGGCAGCACCAAGCAAATCGACTACGTTATCGACGTGATGAACAGAGTCAACAAACCCGAGGGCTTAAAAATTGTAGACCCCGCCATGGCGGACAACGGTCAACTCTATGTCGGGTTCGACGATGCCTACGTCAAAGCCATTGCGGGCCTTTGCGCAAAGGCGGATATCATTATACCCAACATCACCGAAGCCTGCTTTATCACCGATACCGAATATAAAACGAAATACGACGAAGCGTATGTCGACGATCTTTTAAATAAACTTGTCGCCATCGGCGTCGAAACCGTTATTTTAACCGGTGTCAGTTACAGTCCGGATAAAACCGGCGTGGTAGTGGTTGAAAAGGGCACAAAAAAACATTACGAACATAAACGTTACCCCGAAGGTTGCCACGGCACGGGCGATGTCTACGCCTCCGCTTTTGTCGGTGCTTTGATGAACGGTCTGTCCACCTACGACGCGGCAAGAATTGCCGCCGATTTTACCTTGGCGAGTATCGAGTATACGAAAAAAGATCCGGACCATTGGTACGGCGCGAAATTCGAAAAAATGTTGCCGAAACTCATTCATTCCCTGGAAGAAGCCAAAAAAAGCGTTTAAGAAATTTTATAAGACTTTACATTTAAAGGGCGGGGTTTTTAATCAAACCTCCGCCCTTATTTTATTGGGAATTTTTTCAACACACCCTTTTCCCTTTAAATAGGCTTTCATAATTTTAAGTGATACTTTTCAGGGATTTCACCCGTCTTTATCTCCAATAAACCTGGGAATAACCCGGTTTAGGTGTTATAATAAATTTAATCCATAAACGTTTTCACTACAATGATTATTATTAAAAACATAGATACGGTCGACCTTTATCCATTCATCCTCTGACTTCTGTGTTTACTTTGGAGGTAGTTGTGAAAAAAAAGCTGTCACTCTTCGTTTTAGTTTTTATCTTGTTTTTTTCCCTTACAGGAAGTGTTATCGCCAACACCGACCTGGCGTCACCCAACCTTTGGGAAACGGCGGATTACACCATCTACGCCGACTCGGTACGTGCTTCCATGGCGGGTATTACCTACGGTCCCGATAATTTAAAAGGCTACGACACCTCATCCGCATGGGTTGAGGGCGCGCCGGGTTATGGCTACGGTCAGGGCTTGACCATTTACCCCAACCGGCCGCTATACCTGCACGGATTTGCTTTCAGCAACGGCTACAATAAAAGCAGTAAATCCAGAAACGAAAACGGTTCGATTTATTCCTTCGATTTTTACATCAACAATCAGTTTATCGACACTATTTACCTGTCGAATACCTCCTATTGGCAGTATTACGTACACCCCGTCGGTTTTAATTTAACCCCTCAGGACGAAATCCGATTAGTAATTACCGATGTGTATGTCGGTACATTGGACGACGAGCAGGATACGGCCCTCTCCGCTTTACTCCTGTTGTACGACGACTATAAACAACCCCAACCCGCACCGCCGCCTCAAACAATTGCCACCGACCCGCCGACCGATGTCCAACAAACCGATACCGAAACAGCAGCCGAAAATAAGGTTAAGCCTGAAACAACCGAATCTAAAAACACAAAAAAAGAAGCGGCAACTATCGAGGTACGCTCATTAATAACCGTTGTCGCCGTTATTGTCGCACTGTTGGCAGTTGGATTTGCCGTGATTGTTCTTCTTCGTTCAAAAAATACAAAAAACCAGAAGGATAAAGACGACCCCTTTCAAACATAATTGACAAAGTATTTATCCTTTGACGATAAAATAATAAGACCGCGGTTTTAAACCGCAGTCTTATTATTTTGTAACGATACTTTTTTTAACACCTAACATCGGCACATAGTTTAAATTCTGGAAAAATACTCGATAACCTTGGATAAATCATCCAGGGTGCCGTCGGCATCTCCGCTTTCAATACCATGTTTCACACAATGATGCAGGTGTCCTTCGAGAACCAACTGACCTACCTTATGTAAAGCCGACTTAGCCGCATTGATTTGTATCAACACATCGTTACAGGGAATGTCCTTTTCCAACATATCGGAGATCCCCCGCACTTGACCTTCGACTTTTTTAAGTCTGAGTCTCAGGTTCGGCAGGTCTTCCATACATTCTCTCATGACTGAACCTCCATCTTAAAGATAACTAATGTTATCACAGCTTTCGACAAGATTCAATAAGATAAAATTTCAGGAAGTTTTATAAAAGATTTTATTGGTTTCTTGCAGAGATTTCTCTTGCCATCCGTTCGATCTCGTCGTCTTTCAAACGGTAGAAGAACATCGGAATTAAACTTAAGGCGATAAACACAACAGGCACCAGGAAGAACAGTGCCGATAAACCGTTTTTAATGCTGTCCGTCATGGCGGCTCCCGCTACATAACCGATAGCACCCAAGCCCATGGTAATAATCAATCCTCTAAAGATAATCGAAACTTTAATTGCCGCAGACATAACACTCATTACAAAACCTTTGGTGTTTTTGCCGGTGTGGTATTCGCTGTAGGTTGCTCCGTTGGAGTACATACCGGTTGTTAAACCGTAGGCCGCACCGAAGAATACCTGACCGATACCGATAAACAAAACGACCATAATGGCGTTGGGTGACATAAAGTAAGCCACCAAGGTACTGGCGCCCCAGCCGATCAAACCGATAATTGTAGCCATTTTCGATCCGACTTTGCTGACAATAGGTTTGGATAATAAAGACCCGAAAAAAGCACCCAGGTTAAACACCAACAGCATGTTACCGGTCATCGCGGGGTCTTCCAACACAAATTCGCAATAGTAAGCTGCAACCGCCATGGTACCGTAGTAACCGGTTAATCGTAATAAGTCCATTAAAGCATAGGTAATTAACGGCGGGTTTTGGATTAAGGAGCGAATCATATCACCGAAAGATACTTTGTCCGCTTGTGCGGCTTGAACATTTTGATTTTCCGCACTTTTCGGAGCTGGTTTGTCGTAACCGTCGGTAATAAAGTAAGTTGTAAAATAACCGACAACCATTAAAATCCCGGCCAAGAGAGCCGTTACCAAATAAGGTAGATAAGGTGCACTGCCGGATGCGGCGAATTTAGCCGAGAAAAAGATAACCACCATAGGAATAATTTTAGAAGCCGTCATCTTACCCAGGGTAGCTCCGGCGGATATTCTTCCCGATAAAAAGGCTCTGTCCGATGGATTTTCACTTAAAACGCCGACCAAGGCACGATTAGCTGTCCAGGTAACGTTCCACAAAGCATGGGAGACGATAAATGCGGCACAAACAATAATGGCTGCAGTGGTTGTCGAACCGATAGCTGAAAATTGTAAGGCATAAAGAACCACAATAATTACAGGAAAATAAATCAGCCAAGGTCTATATTTACCACCTTTTAAATTCATCTTGTCGATAAAAACACCGGCCAATAATGCCGACACCATATCCGCAATACCGGTAACCGATGAGATCATTGCGGCGACACCCAAGGGAAATTGTGCAACGTCTGTCAGAAATTTAAGGAAAAACATCAGCTCTACGTTAACCATAAAGCTAAAGCCCATATCTCCTATTCCCCATACGCTCTTTACTTTAGAAGTTAAACCTTTCATGTAACCCTCCTTCGTAAAACTAATATATTTTAAGTTATTGTAACATGTAATTTTAAGGGCTGTCAACTTATTTATTAGTATATCTTTCTAATTTTACTATCAATTTGCTGTGTAAACCGTTATCTTATCTTTCTTTAATATTAAAACTGTATATTTTAACTAATTTTTTGTAATAACCTCCATTTGGTTTTTTGCTTTATATTTACTGTTAAATCCGACATTCTTATGAACGTTATTTTTGACAATCCCGAAAGACAAACACATTGGCCGGTTCGAGCTTTAAAATTGAGGAGAGATTTCTTGTTAGATATGCTTGACATTATATTATCATTCGTATATAATTCAAATCAGTTAAACCTAACTTTCAAGGCATTAAAATTTTAATCTATCCCTAATGAATAAGAAATGGTGTTACAGTAAGGAGAAATGATATGCCCTTATCCCTGGCTGAAATGAATCAACCCATGTTGATTAAAAAAATCAAAAACAAAGGTTCGGTTAAAGCTTTTTTAGAGAACCTGGGCTTTTTACCGGGTTGTGAAGTGGTGTTAATTTCCAAACAAAACGGGAATATCATCTGCAAGGTAAAAGAATCCAGAATTGCCATCAGTCGTGATATGGCCAAATGTATTTTAATCGATCCGCAAAGCGAAGGAGGTTTTATATGAAATGTTTAAATGAAATTCCCATCGGCACTACCGTACAATTAAAAAAAATCGAAGGTAGCGGTTCCCTCAAACGCCGTATGATGGACATGGGACTGACAAAGGGTACGGAAATTACCGTCCGTAAAGTGGCACCCCTCGGCGATCCTTTGGAGATTATTGTTCGCGGCTATTCCCTCTCCCTGCGGAAAGCGGAAGCAAAGTGTCTTGTCGTACAATAACGCTCTTTTTTTTGCGTTCGATGTTAGCTTCAGCTAATAATTGATAAATCAGGAGGATAAAATGAAAAAAAGGATAGCCCTTGCCGGGAATCCGAACTCAGGAAAAACAACGCTCTTTAACGCCTTAACCGGCAGCACCCAACATGTGGGCAATTGGCCCGGTGTAACCGTCGAAAAAAAGGAAGGAAAATATAAAGCCCGAAAGGAGATTTCCGTTGTCGATTTGCCGGGGATTTATTCCCTGTCCCCATACACCTTGGAAGAGGTGATTGCACGGGATTTCATTCTCGAAGAAGCACCGGATGCAATTATCAACATTGTCGACGGGACAAATCTGGAACGAAATTTGTATTTGACAACACAATTTTTGGAAACGGGAATACCCGTTGTCATTGCATTGAATATGATGGACATCTTGGAAAAAAACGGTGATACACTCAATGTAAAAAAGCTTTCAAAACGTTTGGGTTGCCCCGTCGTTCCGATTTCAGCTTTGAAAAACAACGGCATCGAAGACTTGATGACCGTTGCCTTAAATGCGGCGGAAACATCCTCTGTCGGAGAGCCGATTTTAAAATACGGCCCTACCGTGGAAACCGCTTTGCAAAAAATTAAACAGGAACTTGCACAACACCCTCTCGACACACCCAAAGGGCGTTGGTACAGTATTAAAGTCTTCGAAAGGGATGACAAAACCCTGAAAAAGCTTAATTTGAGTCGGGCAACATTCAAAGCTGTCGAAGAAGTCATTCATCATACGGAAACTCTTATGGATGACGATTCGGAAAGCATTATAACCGGCGAACGTTACGACCTTATCGAAGATATTTGTGCCGAAGTGCTTCAGAAAAAACAAACGGGTTTGTCAACCTCCGATAAAATTGACCGCATCGTTACCAACAAATGGTTCGGTTTACCCATTTTTATTTTTGTGATGTGGTTGATGTATTTTATTTCCGTATCTACCCTGGGCGGTATCATCACCGACTGGGTCAACGAAACGTTTTTTGCCGGCATTGTCACCGATGCCGCTACCTCTTTTTTAGAAAACGCCGGTGCATCGCCGTGGCTTTTCAGTTTGGTGGTTGACGGTATTATTGCCGGTGTCGGTGCCGTTTTGGGATTTGTACCGCAGATTATGCTCTTGTTTTTCTTTATATCCATCTTGGAGGATTGCGGTTACATGGCACGGGTCGCTTTTATTATGGACCGAATTTTCAGACGTTTCGGCCTTTCGGGCAAATCCTTTATACCGATGTTAATCGGAACGGGGTGTTCGGTACCCGCCATTATGGCAAGCCGTACCATCGAACAGGACAGAGACCGTAAAATGACCGTTATGTTAACCCCTTTTGTGCCCTGTAGTGCCAAGTTGCCGATTTTTACCTTGATGGCAGCCACCTTTTTCCCCGATAACAGTTTTGTTGCCCCTTCCATGTACTTTTTAGGTATTGCCATGGTTATTTTGGCGGGCATTCTTCTGAAACGAAGCGCCCTGTTTAAAGGTGACCCCGCTCCCTTTGTAATGGAGTTACCACCTTACCACATGCCGAGATTAAAAGGTGTGTTGATTCATATGTGGGAAAAGGGGAAATCCTTTATTATGAAAGCCGGTACCGTTATTTTAGCCGGTGTCATGGTCATATGGTTTTTTCAAACCTTTAACTGGTCTTTCCAAACAGTTGAGACCGAGCAAAGTATTTTAGCCGATATCGGCCGTGCCGTCGCACCTTTGTTTGCACCTTTGGGCTTCGGTTCGTGGCAGGCGGCGGTATCCGTCTTTACGGGATTTTTAGCAAAAGAAACCGTCGTTGCAACCTTCGGCGTGTTGTTCGGTATTGCGGAAGCCACCGAGGAAACGGTCGGTTTGTACCCCCATGTTGGGACTTTGTTTACACCCGTTGCCGCCTATGCTTTTATGGCCTTTAACCTGCTGGCCGCACCCTGCTTTGCCGCTATCGGAGCCACTAAAAGAGAAATGGGTTCATGGAAATGGACACTGATTACCATCGGTTTTCAAACCGGTTTAGCCTATGTAGTGGCTTTGGTTATTTATCAAATCGGTTCCGCCCTATTTTACGGCACGAACCTGAGCGGTGCATTGATCCTGTCGCTTATCATTGTCGGTGCTGTCATTTACACCTTGTTGAAATCTTTGCGTCAAAACAAAAAAGCTCTGTTGCAACGGTAAAAGGCCAACGACTTTTAATACTTTTACAACACCCGTCGAGGATACCCGCCTCTGCGGGTGTTTGTCTTTGTCCTCCTGACACCACCTGCTTTGCGCAATTTTAAGACTCCTGTTGTATTCTGAATTTGTATCACCTATGCGTTGGAAATCAACTCTTTATTAAATTATTAAAGGTCTTCAAACCCTTAGGAGAAAAAATGAAAAGAAAACTCTACCCTTTCGTGGTCATTATGGTTATTATCTGTCTTGTGTTAAGCGGTTGTGGTGCTCCCTACTCCAATCAGGCCTCCGACACCGGTATCGAAGCGGCTGTTGACAGTAAAAATATGAACACAACGTCGGAGTCCGCCGATACTTCAAATGTAGAGCAAAACGGAAAACGCATTATTACCTATCAAATTGACTACCGGATCGACGATATCATCGAAGGCAACCGAACCGTAAAAGAGCGTATCACCCACTACAAAGGCTACGTCGATACCGAAGAGATTTTTTCGAATCGTCAAACCTACAACTACACCCTGCGTATTCCCCAGGAAAGTGTCGACGCATTTGTCGATGATTTAAACGAAAAATTCGGAAATCCGACCCACCTCAATAAGCAGACCGAAAATGTTACCGGCACTTACACCGATTTGGAAATGCGAATTAAAACCGAAGATGCCAAGTTGACACGGCTCAACGCCTTAATGGCACAGGCAACCGATATGAAGGATATGATTACTTTGGAGGAAGCCATTGCGGAGTCCATCTCCCGGAAAGAATCCATGCAAAACGAATTGAACCGCTTGGACCATTCCGTTCGTTACGCAACCCTATATGTCAGCTTAAGTTCAAATGCTGTAACGTCCGCCCCGCTGCGGGACAGTTTTGGCACACGTGTTGCTAAAGCTTTTCAAAATATGTTGACCAATTCTCTACTTTTTGTGGAAAACACGGTCATTCTTCTCATCCACCTGTTGCCGCTTATAATCATTCTTGCACTTGTTATCCTGTATATTAGAAAAAGACATAAGAAAGACCTGTCGCTACCGAAAAACGGACTCTTTAAATGGGCAAAATCTCATAAAAACAAAGACGATCAACAGGATTGATTTGCCCCGCCTTTAAAGATAAAAACCACCGTTAAACCGGTGGTTTCATTATTGTGGCTAACTCGTAAAAAAGAACCGAAACATATGTCTCGGTTCTTTATAAATATCGCCTACAACTACACGAAATTTAACGGCATAATTGCCTTAATTCGCACTCTGCAGATGATTTCTAAAATAATCGAAATGGCTCCCCAGGTTGGATTCGAACCAACAACCTATCGGTTAACAGCCGAGTGCTCCACCGTTGAGCTACTGAGGAAGATATTCTTAATTATAGCATGATTGGGTTTCTTGTCAAGGTGTTTGCCGTTTGTGTCGTTACAATTCCCTTGAATATATCAGGCTTTAAAATTAAAAACGACAAGGTAGTCTCATGACAGTTATGCCTTATAATTTGTACCATGCCGTTTTTTAAAATTATAATTTTTAACTTTCTGCTTAAAACTTTCAACTCTCCGATTTTCGCCTGATTTGATCTTGTATTTCCTGTACTCTTGCCATGGTCAGTTTATTAAAGACCAAGGTCACAACGGCCGCTAAAGCGGAAGAGGCGATAGGCATAAAATGCGTCAAATTTTTAATACCCGAAACAATAGCCGGAGATGACTCAATCCCTGCCCGATAACCGATAACGGAAAGCATAAGTGCCGTGAGCGATCCGGTTATGATCAAGGCAATTTTAGGCGGCATATTGGCCATACTCATTAAAAAACCTTTGCCTTCTTTACCGTAGTGAAGTTCGGAATAGTCCGTTGCGTCGGCGTACATGGCGGGGCTGGCACAATTGGACAAAGTCAATCCGACGTATTGAAAGGCGATAAAAAGAATAAAAGAAGTAGTGGTCTTTGCAAACACCCATGTCACTAAATGGCTGATAATAACAATAATATATCCCCAGATAAATATTGTCCTTTTATCTATTTTTTTGCAATCATCGGAAAGATCATTGCAACGGCAAAATTGATAAATCCTGTAGAACCTAAGAAAACGGCGAGCATGGGCAAATCATTCAACACATAAATAAAGTAATAGGTCAGCAAACCGGCCAATCCGAAAAATCCCAACAAACGAAAAGTATCCGCCATAATCATTGCTAAAATATGCTGGTTTTTAAAAAAGATCGTTGCCATCTGCTTAAAGCTGATAGTAGACTTTTTCCTCGACTGCTCTCCGCTCAGTTGAGGTGCACGGTAAATGTCGTAGGGTTTTGTAACCTTAAAAGCAATAAAAAAAGTAAGGGTCATAATCACCGCAAAGGTTACGGTCGTTAGGAAAAATCCACGTTCTCCTGGAACTTCCGCTCCGCCTCCTGTAAATGAAAGTAACAAAGGCATTGCTGTATAACCGAAAATAATATTGGATAACGACTGTAATTGAAACCTTGCTGCGGAGATGCTGCTCCTCTCATGATTGGTTTTTGTCATTAAAGGAATCAATGCATATAAGGCACCGTATACCAGATTTACGCACACATGCCCGAGGATATAAACCACACTGAAAACAGCAATTTGTACCGGAAGGCTGAAATGATAGTTGGTAAAAATCAATATAAAAAATAATCCGTATAAAGGTGCCCCGATCAGCAACCACGAGCGATATCTCCCCATTTTAAATTGGTTTTTTCAACAAAACCGCCTACTAAGGGCACGGAGATCATATCCCCTACCCTGCCGATGGCTAATACCGAAGCGATGGATACCATCGGTATGCGAACGATATCCGTCATATAATAATTCATGTAATACGTATTCATTGACATGAGCAACGAAAAACCGAACACGGCAAGTGCATAACCATATATTGTAGACGTTTTCAATTTGGTGCGATTCTCTTCCATTCAACGACTCCCTATTTTATCTTTCCCTAAAACAATGCATTTTTTGTTTTGTGTAATATTTTTTAATTACGATAAAAGAACGTGTTCTGTCTCTAAATTTACGCTATTTTTCGCTTTTTGTCAACGTGAAATGTTTTTTAGTTTTTTTTACTAATTTTAAGTCCTTTAACTTCTCTTTGTCCGACATATGTTATAATCAATTTAATTTTATATGGTGGTGATGATTTGAAATCCAAACAATTCCGTAAAAACAGACAAGAAATCTTAGAAATTGCCGCTTTTTTGTTTGACCGAAAGGGTTATGCAAAAACGACAATGAGAGACATTGCCGCCCAATGCGACAGTTCATTGGGCGGAATTACCTACTATTTTCCAAAGAAATTTAATATCGCCAAATCATTGGAACAGCTCTATCAAAAAAATTTCTATAACCAAATTCATAAAATCTATTCTCGCCTCAATTTATCCACGATCGAGGCGGATACCGTATACCTTTATACCATCAACATTACCAGTATTAAAGATCATAAACGCTGTGCTTTTCTCTATGACCTTTACCGGGAAGGTAAATTGACCGACTTAATCAGTGAAAATGTTTTTATGCAATTTACCAGAAAGGTGCATTACCTTAATTTGGGATGGAGCAACGAAGAGATTACCCTCTATAATATTTTTTATATCGGTATGTATCAACAATTAATAGAAGGTGTCAGCAGACAGTGGATTAAGGATGCCGACAAAGCGATTGAACTTTTTAACATCCACCACTTACATCAATTAAAATTTTCACCCGAGGAAATAAAAGCTATTTTAAATGTGGCTATCCCCATTTGCAAAGAAATTCAAGTTCTGTCAAACAATTTATTTGATGTCACCTTACAATACTGAAAAACAAAACCTTAGGTTTAAAGTTTATGAAAACGGTTGACATCAATCTTTTTTTTTGCTACTTTTTAAAAAGAACGTGTTCTTATTTTGTAAATATTAATTTTTTAATGGTTCCTGTTTTTTAGAGCGTATTTTATTTTTAAGAAAGTGGAGTTTTTTTATGAAAGATGATGTCAAAAAACTGCAAGAAAAACGGTTTAAGTTGTATTCGGATTTTTTTAACAATAAACTGCCGGAATGGGTTCCCATGGAGTTGGGTTTCGGTACCCAAGTCGTCGGCGGTTACGGCAACTCAAATTTATTTGATTTTCAATACGATTATACCAAGCTGTACGAACCCGCAATGACATTAGCGGATAAAATTTACAGTGACAAACCGATTACCTCGCCGGTACACCAAAACTTGTCTCGCCCGCCGGCATTTTATCAAAGTTTAGGGTCTCAATCTTTTGTGATGGGTAATAATGGCTTTGTGCAACACCCCGAAGTTGTCGGCATGATGGCGGACGAATACGACCGACTCATTGAAGATCCCTATGCTTTTTTATGGGAAGTGGTATTGCCGAGACAATACAAAAATCTGGATTTATCCAACCCTGTTAATATGGTTATTTCTTTTGAAATGTCCAAGCTTGCCATGGCGGAAGACGCCAACGCCTCAATGCCCATGTTCTTGGATTTAATCGATCAAAAAGGTTACTACCCCGGCGGTCCGGTAACCTCGGCGGGTTTTTCCGAAGCACCTTTCGACTTTATTGCCGATCAGTTAAGAAGTTTCAGCGGCATTTCCAAGGACGTACGCCGTCAAAGATCCAAAATTAAAGAAGCCTGCGAACAATTATTACCGCTATGCTTCTATTGGGGATTGCCCGCTCAGCCCCATCCGGAAGGCTCCGTTTTTACCCCTTTGCACATGCCTACCTTTATGAGAGAAAAAGACTTTGCGGAATTATGGTATCCGACTTATAAAACCATGCTCGAGCAATGGGCGGCAACCGGTGCACGTACCACCGCCTTCTGCGAGGACGATTGGACCCGCTACCTGGATTATCTCTTAGATCTGCCCGCCGGTACCGTCTTATGGTTTGAATACGGCGATCCGAAAACCATTAAAGAAAAATTGGGGGACAAAATGATTATTCGCGGCTTGTACCCCGTAACACTTATGAAAACCGGCACCAAGCAGGAGTGCATCGACAAAGCCAAAGAACTTCTGGATATTATGATGCCCGGCGGCGGTTACATTTTCGGATTTGATAAAAACCCCTTAACCATCGAGGATATTAACGTCGATAACTATGCGGCGGTCGCTGAGTTTGTCCACGAATACGCACGCTACGACAACCCCGGTGAAGCCTACGGCACACCCTTAAACAGCGAAGGCTTTATCCGTGACGAAAGCATTATCGGACCCTTTAAATCGAAATACCGTTTTAATTGGGAAGACTTTAAGGAAAAATGCCCCTTAGTACCCGAATCCGCAAGAGCCAGATTTGAAAGCTACGATTTAAATATCTTTAAACAAGTGATGAACCTGTTGTCATAAGCATTTGGTTTTAAAATATTTTACCGCAGGAGGAAATTTTATGTCTCAATCTGATTTATAAGAAAAAAGAAAAAAGATATTCAGCGACTTTTATAACAACATTGTCCCCGAGCGTTTGCCAGTATCCATGTCCGTTCCCTTCGGAATTGTAGCGAACTACGGTAAAGTGGATCTCGTTTCCCACCAGTACAACTTTAATTTATTGGCAGAACCCGCCGATGCACTTTGCCAAAAAATATATTCGGATACCTGCCTTGTTGTACCACCCAATATTGTCGGAACCAGACCGCCCTCCTTTTACGAATTGCTCCGTTCCAATAATTTTGTAATGAGCCAAAGCGGTCAAATGCAACATCCGGAAGTAGTGGGAATGGAAGCTTGTGCCTATCCGGATTTAATTGAAAGAGGTTTCGACTTTTTGCTGGAAGACGTTGTGCCCAAACAACACCCCAGAATGTCCACGGACGATCCCGTTAAGCGTGCCTTCTACTTTGATATGGCAAAGAACGCTCTTAATAAAGACACTGTAAGTTTTCTGCCTGTTTACGGGCAATTAGTTGAAAAATACGACTATTACCCCGGAGCTCCATTAGGATCCTTTGCCATCTCCGAAGCACCTTTGGACTTTGTTGCCGACCAATTACGCAGCTTTTCCGGAATTTCCAAGGATATCCGCAGAAACCCCGACATGGTAAAAGAGGCTTGTGAGGCCGTACTGCCGTCGGTCTTTAAATGGGGACTTACCCCTAACCCCCATCCGGAGGGTTCCGTGTTCTTGCCCCTCCATATGCCTACATTTATGAGAGAAAAGGATTTTGTCGAGATCTATATGCCTACATTCCGCAAACAAATCGAACAATATGCCGCTCTCGGAATACGCCCCTCCATTTTCTGCGAGGACGACTGGATGCGTTATTTAGACATTATTTACGACGAATTCCCGGCAGGTTGTAAACTTCAATTTGAGTACGGCGATCCGAAGCTCGTAAAAGAAAAAATGAAAGATAAATTTATCCTTACCGGACTTTTCCCGGTCAGTTCCCTGAAAATGGATACCCCTGAAAAAATTGTAGACCGTGCGAAAGAATTTTTGGATATTATGTTGCCCGGCGGTTGCTATTACTTCGGCTTTGACAAAAACCCGCTTTCCTCAAAAGATGCCGACCTCGATGCCTGGGCGGCATTGGCAAGCTTTGTCAGAGATTACAGCGTCTGTGACAATGCCGGCGACAGCTTCGGCACTCCTCTGAATGCGGAAGGCTTTAAACGAGATTTGTCCGTTGTTCCTGAAGTCAAATCAAAACACCTTTTTAATTGGGAGGAACATCTCGCCGAATATCCACACACACCGAGCTTTGCAAAAGATAAATACGAAAGTATCAATCACGAAATTTTTGTCTCTTATATGAATCTGTTAATTTAATCCAACCGACTTTTTAAAATCACAAAAGTAACCCCGCCGTCAATGCGGGGTTACTTTTTCGTATCAACCCCATCTTTTCATATCAACCCAATGATTGAACACGCCATTTATCATCACTAACCGTCATCTGTTTAAAAAACGTGTCTTACGATAACGCACCGACGGTACGATGGGAGCGATATAATAAAAATTTTACATCCAGCGCCTGCAAAACGGTATATCGATTTTTTTTATCATTTTACCCTTTAACAATATCAATTTAACTTTTATTTTGTTAAATGAATGTTATAATAGGTCAAAACATAAAAAGGAGATTTTTACATGAACACAGCAAGTGAGCAAGCAGCTTTTAACAGCTTAGCGGCGCTCGGCGTATTTTTAGTTATTATTCTTGCAGTAATTATTTTTGTGTACGTCTTGCGTGCCATCGCTTTGTACACCATGGCCAAGCGACAAAACATTGCCAACGCCTGGTTGGCATGGGTGCCCATCGGACAGGAGTATGTTTACGGTATGGTCCTTAAGGAAAAAATTACTGTCACCTCCACCCTTACCATCCCCTACGCACAATGGGTATTAATCGGTTTGACCACATTAAGTACGATGACTTCCAAAAACGACATACTGATGATTATCGTATCCATCGTTACCATTGTTGTCACCATATTGGCATGGTTAAGATTATACAAATTGTATGCACCGGAAAAAGCGGTCTTATATACGGTACTGTCCGTCATTATTCCGATCGCATCACCCATAATTATGATGATTATTCGAAAAAACACTCCGGTCGAATACGATTTTACCGATATCGGCGGTTCCGACTCAAATAAAAACGACGGCTTAACCTTATAATTTCTCCAATTTTACGGGGAATTTAAGATTAATTTTCTAAAATACAACTCAATAGAACCGACGCCCTACATCCGGATGATCAACAACCGCGGTAGGGCGTTTATTTTAACCTCATAAGGAGAAGAAAATGAAAAGAATACTCAAACATTTAAGCCTGTTACTAGTGGCGGTAACGCTGCTTGCCGCCTGCGGACAAGGCTCCGGAGGCAACGCCGAAACCAGTACCGACAACACGCCGAAAAACCAGGCTAAAAAAGTGGTTGCTACGACCTTTATTATTGCGGATTTTGCAAAAACCGTCGGCAACGACCGAATCGATGTTCAAACCATACCGACATCGGGACAAAACATCCAAAACTACCAACCCTCCGACGACGACATCAAAGCCATTCAGGCGGCGGACCTTATCCTTTACACCGGAGAGGATTTGGAACCTTGGATGACAAAAATTATAGCGGATTTACCGGAAAGTAAATACGTAGAAATCGGTGCGGATATCAAACGTCTTACCGATAAGGATTTTTACCACTCCGAAGTGACGGACAACTCGTATCGCAGCGAGGACGGCTCCGTTAACGTCAGCGTTAAAAGCTCTCAAACTGTTTCCGTTAAAGGCGGCGGACAAAAAGACCCTTATATTTATACCGATCCCCTCAACGCGAAAAAAATGCTTACGGCAATCGAAGAAGGCCTCATACAAATGGATAGTGCCAATGCGGAAGTTTTCAAAAAAAATGCCGATACCTTACGTGGCGAGCTGGACCGTATAGACGCCGAGTTTAGAGCGGTCACCGAAACATCGGACAACAAACGTCTGTTTCTTGCCGACACCCATACACTGCGCTATTTGGCAAATGCCTACAAACTAAACGTATATGCCTTGGAGGGAAATGCCTCAGCGCAAGATTTTGAAAAAGAAATAAAGCGGGTACAGCCCACCACCATCTTTTATATCTCCGACGCCAACAAGGCTCGGGCGGAGACAATAGCGGCCGAACACGGTGCCAAAGCCGTGCAATTTTACGATTACCTTTACACACCGGCAGATGTATCTGTCCTTTATTTAATGGAAAAAAATATTGAGAGTTTAAAAAACGGTTTATTTTAAAAATGATTACCTCTTTTAAATATTGTCCGCGTTCGAGTTCCCCTAGGTCTCTTACACAAAAAAACGAAACCTTTTTCCCTTAAGCCTTGATTAATACTTAAGTACCTGCTATAATATTTTTATAGATTTGCTAGTGATAAATTAGGAGGAATGATATGAACAAAAAATTATTGGTCATTGCATTGGTGATCATGGTGTTTTTGAGCATCAATGTAGTTGGCAGCGTGTTCGCACTGGAACCCGAAGCCAATGGCCAAGAAACGGCAGCAACGCCGGGCGCTGAGCAGCAAGATGAGCAGACATTATATGCAGCACCTCCGGCAGGACCAACACCGAGTGTTACACCGGAATGGGTTGCGTCCGTAGCGGCAACAGCCGACGCAACGAAAGTAGACCCCGCTAACCTTGTCACCAACTTGGATGCCATTATAGCCGCGGGCGGTAACGTTACCGGCGGAACCATTACAACCGCGGAAGACGGCAGCAAAACCACACAAGGTGCCGTTAGCTTTGGAGATTCCGAACCGATAAACAGCGGTCTTATTGCTGTTACGGTAGAAGATCCGGCACCGGTACCGGATTTTAAAACCGAAGCCGTTACCGTTGAGGAGGGCGCGACTTCGATTGACCCCAGATTACTTTTCAACAACGCGGAAGCATTGGAAGCTGCGGGTTACGCGTTGAGCGGCGGCGCGATTGAAACCGATGCCGACGGCAATAAAACCACCTTTGCCGTCGCGACCCTAAACGGAATAGACACCACGGGCGAAAAGGTAACTGTTTTGGAAAATGTTACCGAGAATAATCCTCCGGTACCGGAAGATGCACCCGAACCGCAAGACGACTTAACCAAAGTAACCGGCCTTGCAAAAGCCGATATGAACATTACCTTTTACGGTTTTAGAATTGCTCCGAAACAAGATGTAACAGTCAAAAACAGTAAGGATGTCGTTATTAATCAGGAAATGAACATTCTCATCCAAACCATTAACCCGGCGCCTATCTTTGTAGAAAGATACAACTACTACGGTTACAGCTACGGTGCGGAAACCACCATACCGAGAACCGGTGACCCCACATCTCTGTTCAGTTTATTAGGATTAACCCTGTCGGGAGCAGGTATTGCCATTCTCAGAAAGCAAAAATAAACCCCCAAACCAGCAATTGGTTCCGAGTTCGGGATAAGCTCGGAATTCTAAAAGCCCGCTGCGCACGCGCAGCGGGCTTTTGCTTTTCTTATACTTTTTTAGTCTTTTTTAATCTTTATTTTGGGGCGTTTATACGTACAGGGTACCCCTACCACACATTTACCACATGTGTTCGTGCCGATAAGCTCCGTCTCCGTGTTGTCCAACGAGTAGGACGATCCGTAACCGATATGTACTTTCGCATTTTCATCACACAAAGCGTTGCACTTAAAGCGGTCATAAGCGGTAGTTGTTAAAGCTCCGACAGGACAACGCTCAAGACACATCCCGCAGGAACCGTCCGCTTTATATAGGCAGTATTCTTGCTTTAAGGGGGCGTCCGTTTCCATGGGTAAAGTCGTTAGGATCGAACCCAATCGACCACAAGTACCCGATTCCGTAATAAACATATTATTGATACCGAAAGTACCCAAACCGCATAGCCAAGCCAAATGACGCTGAGACCACTTGCTCATTAAAATACGTTCGTCATATCGGGTTGCCTCGGCGGGGACAAGGCTCTTGTAACCTTGCGCGTTTAAAAAACCTGATAGGATATTTCCCAACTCTCCCAAGGCGGCATTGGTTTTTTCGTAAGCCATCGCCCATTCTTTTGAACTCAAGCGTCCCGTTATGTTGCTATCTCCGATCGTTTTACTTATGGGAATAAAGTAAGATACAATGGTTTTAGCCCCGGGCAATACATCGGAAGGCAAGACATGCTCGGTTTGTACCCAAGTTTTTAATTCTTTTATCCGCGGATGCTCAGCATTGCCGAAACCTACTAAGGGTTTTCTCCAAATATCCTTTATAAGCCCTTCACTGTCCTTCTCTTTTACAAAATCATCGACAATTTTTTTTATCGCTTTTTTCATAAGTCTCCTCCCTTATGTTTACTGCCGCTCTCCACATTACCTTATTTATTTTTAAACGAGCTTCAGATACTATAGATTGTTTTTTCTGAGGGCGAGTGCTTTCTCCGCTTCTTTTTTGTCCGAATGGGATATGTGCTTCTTACCCACGATTTGATATGTCTCGTGGCCTTTTCCCGCCAGTATTACCAAATCGCCGGGGTTGGCTTCCAACACGGCTTTACGGATGGCTTCTTTCCTGTCGGGGATAACTGTATAGGGTGTTGCATGCTTTTGTACCCCCGTTTCAATCGCCCTTAAAATAGACAGAGAGGTTTCCGACGCGGGATTGTCATCGGTCAGGTACAGATAATTTGCCAACCGTGCCCCGATTTCTCCCATAAGGGGGCGTTTTTCCTTATCTCTATCACCGGGGCAACCGAACACAAGACGTATAACTCCCGTGTGAAATTGCCGAACCGCCAACAGCAGTTTCTCCAAGGCGTCGGGGGTGTGGGCATAATCCACCATGACTTGAAGGTCGCTCCCCTTTCCGATACTTTCCATGCGACCCGTGACGCCCTCGCTTTGTTTTAAAGCCTTTCGGACGGTATCTAAGGGCAGGTTTTCCATTAACGCGACAATAATGGCCGCTGTGGCGTTGGCCACCATCACCTTACCCAATACCGGAAGGGTAAACATTCCGAGATCCTTGCCTTTTGTGCTTAAATGAAATACCGTATGGTCGAGGGCTTGCTCCCTTATGCTGATTTGGTAGTCGGCATCGGCGTGAAAACCGTAGGAAAGCGTGCGTGCCTTTGTCGGCTTTTCCCGGCAAAGTTCTTCATAAAGCCTTTTCCCGTAGGCGTCATCGATATTAATGATATTGGCACCCCCTGTTTGATCAAATAATTTTTTCTTTGCCCGATAGTAAGCTTCAAAATTGTGGTGAAAATCCAAATGATCTTGAGTTAGGTTGGTGAAAATCCCGTAGCTGAAGTGCATACCGTAAACCCTATTAAGCTCCAGGGCGTGGGAAGATACCTCCATCGCTACATGGGTCGCTCCCTTTCGGTCCATTTGCCGCAACATTGCCTGAATGTCCGGTGCTTCTTCGGTGGTGCGACCGGCATGGGGCAATGCCTCCCGGTCGATTCGGTTGGCGACGGTTCCCATCAGTCCGCTTTTTATGCCCGATCGGTACAACAAGTCTTGCAAAAATGTAACGGTCGATGTTTTGCCGTTGGTACCCGTCACGCCGATAATACACATTTTTTCCGACAGACGTCCGTAAATGGCGTTTGCCAGTACCGCTAATGCCCGACGGTCATCCGTAACCTGTATAACGGTAACGGGACTGTCCTCGGGCAGCGGTGCAGCACTGACGACTGCTACCGCCCCCCTTTCAACAGCCATGGGTATATAAGCGTTGCCGTCACTTTCAAAGCCCGCGACGGCAACAAATACCGCGCCGGGGGTAACTTTTCTCGAGTCGGAAATCACGGTTGTTACCTGTACCTCTGTTTTTAAAAGGGTTTGTACCCACAAGTTGTTTTCTTTTAATATTGTTTCAATATTTTTAATTGTTATCATGACTTACCCCATTAAAAGATAATAAAATACAGGAACTAAAATGCCGGGCAAAATGTTGAGTGTTTTTATTTTTGTAACGCCGAGGGTATTCAGCCCGATGGCAATAATCAGTAAAGAGCCGACACCGGTCATATCGCCGATGACGGTTGCCGTCATGAAGGGTGCCACTAAGGACGCGAATAATACAATTGCCCCCTGATACAATAAAACAATAATTGCGGAAAACACAACCCCCACCCCCAGAGACGCCGTCAGAGTTATCGCTACAACACCGTCGATGGCGGCTTTGGCAAACAATGTGGCATGGTTGCCCTGCAGTCCGCTTTCAATCGCGCCGACCACCGCCATGGCACCAACACAAAAAAGCAGGGTGGCCGTTATAAAACCCTTTGCCAAACTTTGCTCCCGACCGATTTTGCCCTCCATACGATGCGCGAAAGCTTCAAAACGTTGTTCCAACATTAAGCCTTCGCCCACAAGGGCACCCACCGCCAACGACAGCATCAACACCATCACATTTTGTGTTTTTGACAGACCGGATATACCGATATACAAAACACCCAACATCATACCCTGCACCAAGGTATCGGACAACCTTCGCGGTATGCCCTTACTGAATAGTAAGCCGATACCGCTACCGACAATAATGGCCAAGGTATTCACCAAAACTCCTGTTAACATTTTTTCTCCTTACCGCTTCCGTTGATATCTTTTTTGTTTTTATTTATTTTACCACAAACCGCTTTTAATAACATAAGGGCTCAAACAAAGTCCGCGCCAACTCGTACACTTGTCGCCGCTTCGTTATTCTTATATAAGTTGTCAGACCGGCGTTTCGGAGAAACTCCTTTGAAATTTTTAATTATATTACTTTAGCTTTGTTTTGCATTTTAGTCTTGACATTATTTTTAAATGTATTATACTAATCATATGAATATATGTTCATATGAAAGGTTGTTGAAATGACTAAGAATAAGCAAATTGAATGTTGCGAGGTGACGGAAGTTCACGAAGACATTGTTAACCATGTACGGTCCAAACTCCCGGAGGAAGCCCTGCTATACGATTTAGCGGAATTATTTAAAGTTTTCGGAGACTCCACCAGAGTGCGTATTTTAGTTACCCTGTTTGAAGCGGAGTTGTGTGTTTGCGATATTGCCGAAGTGCTGGGTATGAGCCAGTCGGCCATATCCCATCAACTACGGGTACTCAAACAAGGTCAATTGGTTAAAAACCGACGGGAGGGTAAATCCGTTTATTATTCCCTGGCCGACGACCATATCCGAACCATTTTTAAGCAAGGGTTCGATCATATTCAAGAATAGGAGAAATAAATGAAAAAAAAATTTAAAATGAAAAATTTAGGCTGTGCCCATTGCGCGGAAAAAATGGTAGATGCCATCGGCAAAATAGATGGTGTTGAGGATGTCTCCATTAATTTTGTATTACAAAAAATGACCTTAACGGCGGAAGACAACCGCTTTGAAGAAATTGTCGCACAAGCACAAGAAGCAATCTCAAAAATAGAGCCGGATTGCACCCTGGTTTAGCTATGACGTCCGCTATAAAAAAAAGATTTTTGCGTTGTGCCCTCGGTGCGGTGTTGTTGGTAGCGGCACTCATTGTACCAATCCGTGAGCCATGGCACATCCTCCCTTATTTTGTCGCTTACCTTGTCGTCGGTGGCGATATTGTTGTAAAAGCCATCGGCAATTTAAAAAACCGTCGTTTTTTAGATGAATACTTTTTAATGACGATTGCAACCCTAGGTGCCTTTTATATCGGCGAGTACCTGGAAGGGGTTGCCGTTATGTTATTTTATCAGATCGGCACCTTGTTTCAGGATATGGCGGTTAATCGCTCCAGAGCATCTATTGCCGAGCTGATGGACATTGCCCCGGAAACGGCAAACCTACTGGTGAATGAAATATTAACGGTTGTCGACCCCGATGAGGTTGCCGTCGGCGATACCATTTTAGTAAAAGCCGGCGAACGCGTTCCCTTAGACGGCATTGTCATCGAAGGCAACACCACGGTGGATACCGCCGCCTTAACCGGAGAATCGATCCCTCGTTACGTTGAAACCGGCGACGAAGTCCTGAGCGGCTGCATTAATTTAGCAGGAACCCTTAAATTGCGGGTCACCAAAGCTTTTGAAGACTCCACGGTTTCCAAAATTTTGGAATTGGTCGAGGAAGCCTCGGAAAACAAAGCGGAAACGGAAAACTTTATTACCCGCTTTGCCCGCTACTACACACCCGTCGTTGTAGCGGTTGCCGTGTTGATGGCAGTTATACCACCGGTGTTTTTTGCCCAGCCTTTTAATGACTGGCTCAAACGTTCATTGATTTTTCTGGTGATTTCCTGCCCCTGCGCACTGGTTATCTCCGTTCCCTTAAGCTTTTTCGGCGGTATCGGCGGTGCCTCCAAACAAGGTATTCTCATTAAAGGGGGCAACTATTTGGAGGCTTTGGCAAAAACAGAAATTGTTGTGTTGGATAAAACCGGTACCCTAACCGAAGGTAGGTTTAAAGTAAAAGCAATTGAGGCAACAACCCTCCCCGAAAAAGATTTACTCCGTTATGCGGCTTTGGCGGAGAGCCGATCCAACCACCCCGTTGCCCTGTCCATCGTTGAAGCCTACGGCAAGCCTATAAAAGAAAACATTGCCGCAACGGAAATTTCCGGTCACGGTGTACATGCTGTCATTGACGGCAAGCAGGTGTTGGCGGGTAACCGTGCTTTTTTAGAAAAACACTTTGTACCCTTCCCGAAAAACACACCCCGATTCAAGTCGGCGACCCCGGTGCATATCGCCGTCGATAACCGCTATGCGGGTACCCTGACCCTCGAGGACACCATTAAAGCGGAAGCTCCGAGTGCCCTTGTCGCCTTAAAACGTCAAGGTGTGCACCGTACGGTTCTCTTAACCGGCGATCAGCAAGACGTCGCTCGCAGCGTCGCCGAAACCTTAAACATCGATGATGTTCACGCCGAACTCCTACCCGCAGACAAAGTTACCGTCGTCGAGAAGCTGATCAAAGACAAACCCCGAAATAAAACCCTGGTCTTTGTGGGTGACGGTATTAACGATGCCCCGGTACTGACCCGGGCGGATATCGGCATTGCGATGGGCTCCTTGGGCAGCGATGCCGCCATCGAAGCGGCAGATGTGGTGCTTATGGACGACAACCCCGCCAAAATTGCCACCGCCATTAAAATTTCAAAAAAAACCATGGCCATCGTCAAACAAAATATCTTGTTTGCTTTAGGTGTTAAATTTTTTGTATTGGCACTGGGCGCCCTGGGTATGGCCAACATGTGGCAGGCAATATTTTCCGACGTCGGTGTATCCGTATTGGCTGTTCTCAATGCAACCAGAGCCTTACGGCTTAAATAAATAACACCCCGCTTTATGGCTGAGCAAGTGGTACTTCTCGGCTTTAAAGCGGGTTTTTCTTTACATTTTATGTCGCTTTGATTATAATAACTTCATTCAATCCTTGAGATACAGCGTAAAGGAGAACCCATGTTTCAACATCAAAACGAACCTCAAAATGTATACGACACCAAAGAGGATGTCATTAACCTCTTCGGATCGAAGGTTTTTAATTATACCGTTATGCGTAAGCGTCTGCCCAAACACATTTATAAAGCGATGGTAGACACCGTTTTAAACGACCTGCCCCTGGACGAAAACGTTGCGGAAGTTGTGGCAAGCGCCATGAAAGACTGGGCTATGGAATACGGCGTTACCCATTTTTCCCATTGGTTTCAGCCCATGACGGGTATTACCGCGGAAAAGCACGAGGCCTTTATCAGCCCTACTACCGAAGGCAAGGTGATTATGGAGTTTTCGGGGAAAGAACTTATTAAAGGAGAATCCGACGCCTCCTCCTTTCCCAGTGGCGGCTTACGGGCAACCTTTGAAGCCCGGGGCTATACCGCCTGGGACCCTACCTCTTTTGCCTTTATTAAAGGCACCACCCTGTGTATTCCCACTACCTTTGTTTCCTTTTCCGGAGAAGTCCTGGATAAAAAAACACCTTTGTTGCGTTCGGACAAAAGCCTGTCCCGAGAGGCGGTACGCATTTTACAACTCTTCGGCAAAACCGATGTCAAAAAAGTAACGACCAATGTCGGTGCGGAACAGGAATATTTTTTAATCGATCGCCATGACTTTAAAAAACGTAAAGACTTGATATTGGCCGGACGTACCCTTTTCGGCAACCATCCGCCCAAAGGACAAGAAAAGGACGACCACTACTACGGACGTATCCGCAACAGGGTCCACGCCTTTATGTGCGATTTGGACAGAGAGCTGTGGCAATTGGGTATTCCCTCCAAAACACGCCACAACGAAGCCGCCCCCGCCCAACACGAGTTGGCACCGGTTTTTACCAACACCAACTTAGCAACGGACAACAACCAACTCATCATGGAGTACTTGCAAAAGGTAGCCGCTCGCCACAATTTTGCCTGCCTCCTCCATGAAAAGCCCTTTCAAGGGGTCAACGGCTCCGGTAAACACAACAATTGGTCCATGACCACCAACACCGGCGAAAATCTCCTAAACCCGGGTAATACCCCCCAGGACAACCTGCAATTTTTAACCTTTATCACCGCCTTTATAGAAGCGGTGGATCGCTACCCCGAAATGCTCCGCTGTACCGTTGCAACCGCAGGTAACGATTTGCGTCTGGGCGGCAGCGAAGCCCCGCCGGCAATTATATCCATCTTTTTAGGTGAGCAGTTAACCGCCGCTCTGGAATCCTTGGAAACCGGTGCCCCGATGCATACGGTAACCGAACTGGTGATGGACTTGGGGATTGAGGCGGTACCCAGCTTTAAGGTCGATAACAGCGACCGTAACCGAACCTCTCCCATGGCTTTTACGGGCAACAAGTTCGAATTCAGAATGTTGGGTTCCAATCAAAGCATTGCAGGCCCCAATATTGCACTGAACACCATGGTAGCACAGGTGTTACGGGAATTTGCCGACCAATTGGAAACCGCCGACAATTTCGAAAAAGCTTTGCGGCGTGTTCTTAAAAACTCCATCCGTAACCACAAACGGGTTATTTTTAACGGTAACAACTACACCGATCATTGGGTACAGGAAGCTAAAAAAAGAGGCTTGCCCAATTTAGCCAGCACTCCCGAAGCCTTTGCCAACTATTGTTTGGATAAAAATATCGAATTATTTGAAAGCCACAATATCTACACCGGGTCGGAATTAATGGCCCGTCAGGAAATTCACCTGGCGGATTATTC
>CAYFTR010000005.1:62249-64951 GCA_964346185.1 uncultured Lachnospiraceae bacterium
TCTACACCGGGTCGGAATTAATGGCCCGTCAGGAAATTCACCTGGCGGATTATTCCAAAACCCTTACCATCGAAGCACGCACCATGGTTACTATCGCGAAAAGAGAGATTTTGCCCGCCGCTTTAGCTTATAGTCAGGCGATTGCCACAACCTACGCACAGAAAAAAACCGTCGGTTTGGAAGACTTGGCAAAAACCGAAAATCGTATCATCCGAAAACTTTCCGCGGATTGTGACGAACTGGTTGCCGCCATTGACCGATTGGAATTAACCCTTCTGGAAAACAAAACCTTGGCAAACTCCCAGAACCGTGCCGACCATTGCCGCGACACCGTTATCCCCGCCATGCGGGAACTGCGTCAGGTTGCCGATCGTTTGGAAACCTATGTGGGTGCGCGCTACTGGCCCTTCCCGATTTATGAGGATGTTTTGTATTACATTTAATCAACGCCTAAAATAATATATAATCGGGGCACCCGCCCCTACATATGCACGGCTTTTCTCTCTATAGAGGACGGTGCGTCGACTCCTTCACTGAACATTGTGCAGCGGACTCCGACGCCCTTTACCGTCGAGTGTCTCCACGATCTGCAACGGACGACGTCCTTGATGTCCCCGCGAATTAATCCCTGTTACCCCTAATATAAAAAAACGCTCGAACCGAGCGTTTTTTTGTTTGATTAATTTTTAAATTATTTTATAGACGCTTTAACAGCTTTTCTCTCTCTTCTTCGTAGCCGGGTTTCCCCAACAGAGCAAACATATTGCGTTTATAGTCTTCAACACCGGGTTGATCGAAGGGGTTAACCCCTAACAGATAACCGCTTAAACCGCAGGCAAATTCAAAGAAATAAAACAATTGTCCCAGGTAATAGGGGGTTTGTTCCGGAATATGTACCACCAGGTTGGGGGTTTGTCCGTCGGTATGGGCCAAAATGGTACCGTTCATGGCATTTTTATTGACAAAGTCCAAATTTTTGCCTGCCAAATAGTTTAAGCCGTCCAAGTCCTCATCTGCCGCTTCCATTAAAATTTCGGCTTCGCATTGTTCGACGTTTAAAACCGTTTCAAACATGATACGGGCACCGTCTTGAATAAATTGCCCTAAGGAGTGTAAGTCGGTGGTTAAATCATAGGAAGCCGGGTACAGCCCTTTGCCGTCCTTACCTTCGCTTTCGCCGTATAATTGTTTCCACCACTCGGCAACATAGTGCAGGCTCGGTTCGTAGTTGGCAAGTACCTCCATGCTCTTACCTTTTCTTAAAAAGATATTGCGATAAGCCGCATAAAGCATGGCGGGATTGTTTTCAAATTTTTCATCGATAACCGTCTTACGCATATCCGCCGCACCTTGTACCAGTGCATCGACATCGGTGCCGTTAACGGCGATGGGCAATAAGCCGACCGGTGTTAAAACGGTAAAGCGTCCACCGACATTGTCGGGAATAATAAAGGTTTCGTAACCTTCCTGATCCGCAACGGTGCGCAAAGCCCCTCTGGCTTTATCGGTGGTGGCGTATATTCTTTTTGCCGCACCCTCTTTGCCGTACTTATCTTCCAACATTTTTTTGAAAATTCTAAAGGCGATGGCCGGTTCCGTTGTTGTCCCGGATTTGGAGATAACATTAACCGAAAAATCTCTATCTCCAATAATATCCATTAAATCTCTGACATAGGTCGAAGAGATATTGTTGCCGACAAAGTAAATTTCCGGGCCACCCCGTTGCTCCCGGGAGGCGATATTGTAAAAATTGTGTTGTAAGAAGTCGATGGCTGCACGAGCGCCTAAATAAGAACCGCCGATGCCGATTACCACAAACACTTCGGAGTCTTCCCTAATGCGTTGTGCCGCCGCTTTGACCCGAGCGTACTCCTCTTGATCCATAGCGACGGGCAAGTCTATCCAACCTAAAAAGTCGTTCCCCGCTCCGGTACCGGCAAGTAATTCCTTACGCACATCCTCCAATTGCCTTTTGATATAGGTCAATTCGTGATCTCTTACAAATACCTTTGCCTTGGAAGTGTCCAGTCTTACATTTTTTTCCATGATAATCTCCTCCGTAACCTTCTTATTTTATTGTCAAATTTGAAAACATTTTGTAAACAGATGTTTTTATTATGATACCATGCTTTTCTTATGTTACCATTGGTAAACCGAGTTGCCGTAACAAAAAACTTGGAAATAATGAAAGAACGACCGTATAGACATGCTATACTGACAAGTATCGGTCCCTACCGTTTTTGTCTTCCATTTTATTTTATAAAAGAGGTTACACATGGTTTTTACCTGTACAATATTATTTACTCGCGACTTTTTTCCGTCACAAACGGAAGAAATGACCCACGGACTTTGTTTGATCAATCATAAAAAAATTTTATTGATCGACAAACAAACCGGTCACAAGTACACCGTCACTCCGAACAAGCCGCCGGTATTGCTAACCTGGCGGGAAGAAACCGATCTTTTGATGATAGAAGAGGCCAAGGAGGCATTTTTTATCGCGACACCCCTCATTCACCTGCCCCATATCGGGTTAACCCTCTTTCGCCCATACCTGCTTTCCCGTTTAAAGAAAAGTATCGAGGCGTGTACATCTGAAGATGACACCACTCCCTTAAGCAATCTGTTTTAATACCCTATGCCATCGAGTTTTTCTGACATATAAAATCTTAGACAAATACGTAAAACAGAAAAAATCCGAT
>CAYFTR010000005.1:64961-65754 GCA_964346185.1 uncultured Lachnospiraceae bacterium
ACCTGCTTTCCCGTTTAAAGAAAAGTATCGAGGCGTGTACATCTGAAGATGACAATACTCACATAAACAGTCTGTTTTAATGCCCCGTGCCCTTGGTTTTCCATTTTTGTTATCTTAGACAAATACGTAAAACAGAAAAAATCCGATTACCAAAAGGTGAAGGGGATAGTAAATATAAAAAAACCATTTACCTCCGGGCAAATCCCGCCCTTTTTGACCGTTGTACTTTGCCAGCAACAATAAGGACAAAAACAAACCTAAACGCATCAGGGCATGACCTAAATAATAACGATGAGAAAAGTGTGTCAAGAGTTCTTTTGCTCGGGTGATACTCACCTCTCCCGTAAGGGTACGAACAACGACCTCTCCGTAGGGCAGATACAATTGTGCATAATAAAGCAATACCACCATGCAAAACCAAAAAACCTGCTTTTTAAAATTACCCCGATTCAAGCCGAAGGCCAAAATAAACAATACACCGAAGTAACGCCAATCACAAAAGTTTGCCAGGTACAAAACGGGCAGGGTTAAAAGCCATCGCAGAGCCGGCTGTTCGACGGTATTGTGGATATGCAATGCGACCAGACCCAACAGCAATACAAAAATAACGTTGAGCATTAAAAAACTCTCCGCATTCGGCAAGGCACCGGTACGATAAAAAATAAAGGGAACATAGGGCAATAAAGCAAAAAACAACAACCGAAGGGCATATTTTTTTAGATTACGGGTGTGGTAATAGCCTTCGGCAATAAAAAAGCACATGATGGGCATGGTCATCCGCCCGATTAAATGC
>CAYFTR010000006.1:0-62749 GCA_964346185.1 uncultured Lachnospiraceae bacterium
AGGACGGCAGCGTTACTATTTCCAGAGTTCACGCAACGGTGACTTTTCCCGCATCCTTTTCCTTAATCGCCAGTATGAATCCTTGTCCCTGCGGCTATTACAAAGACCCGAATCACGAATGTACCTGCAGTGCCAAAGACATCGAGCGCTATCAATCCAGGATATCCGGTCCATTGATGGACCGGATCGATATACGGGTTGGAGTGCCGGCGACCACTTATCACGAGCTGGAACATTGTGGAGAGGGCGAAAACTCCGAGAGTGTAAAAAAACGGGTAAATCTCGCCAGACAAATTCAAAACGAACGTTTCGCAAAGGAAAAAGGCGTATATTTTAACGCCCAATTAACGCCGAAACACCTAAAAAAATATTGCGTGCTGGGAAAATCGGAAAAAGCCCTCATGGAAACCTATTACAATAGAATGAAACTTTCCGCCAGGGGTTATCATCGCATTTTAAAACTATCTCGAACCATCGCGGATTTGGACGGTCGCGAAAGCGTTCAGGCGCAACACCTGCTGGAAGCGGTTCAATACAGAACAGAAATCAATTAATAATAAAAGAGGAAGTTAATGTCGTATTGGATTTGGTTGATGTCCTTAACGGGCATATCCATTAAATATAAAAATTTATTATTACAATACTTTCACTCACCTAAGGCGATTTACGATGCCACGGAGGCGGACTATCGTGGCTTAAATTTGCTGAGCGACAAACATATCCAAACTCTGGCTCAAAATAAAAGTTTGGATTTGACAGAGCGGGCCATGACATATATGGAAGATAAAAATATCGGCTTTATTCACAGAGAGGATAAAGCCTTTCCTGGTATGTTGTTGGATATTTTCGACCCGCCTGTCGGCTTGTTTTTAAGAGGTGACAGCGAGCTATTGCAACGTCCTTTAAAAATAGGTATGGTAGGCTCGAGAAAAGCTTCGCCTCAAGGCATGGCGTCCGCTTATCGTTTTGCACAGGCGTTATCCGATCAGGGTATTACCGTTGTGTCCGGATTGGCCGACGGTATCGACGCGCAAAGCCATTGGGGCAGCCTGGAGGGTCTCGGCTCGACCATCGGGGTTATCGGTACCGGCATTGACCGTTGTTATCCCGCTAAAAATAAAAAACTCTTTTACGAAATGTTTGAAAAGGGTTTGGTGGTTTCAGAATTTTTTTTAGGTGAAAAACCTCTGCCTTACCACTTTCCTCAAAGAAACCGCATTATCAGCGGTCTGTCCGACGGATTGATGGTGGTGGAAGCCCGTCAAAAAAGCGGCGCGCTGATTACTGCGGGTTTAGCGTTGGAGCAGGGTAAAAATGTGTATGCCCTCCCCGGGGATGTTCGACGCTTTCAAAGCGAAGGCAGTAATCAACTTATTAAAGACGGGGCAAAGCTGGTGACCTCAACACAGGATATTTTGGAAGATTACGTCTATACGCAGGAGGAGAAACATAAATCGAAGGAAGCGTCCAATACCGTCTTGTTGGACATGGCGGAATCGGAATTAGAGGCGAAATGCCTTCAATTTATTTTAGAAGGCTACCAAACCGCCGACGATTTGGTGTTTATGACGGGGGACTCCATTCGAGACATCAACACCACCTTGTCCTTGTTGGAGATTAAAGGTATCCTTACAAACCATAACGGAACCTTGATTTTAAACAAATAAAATTGACAAAAACCGACATTCAAGTTAATCTTGTTGATGATTTGTAAAAATAGTAGTTTATTAAATATCCAGCGGTTTAAGGGGTGGGAGGAACATCCTTAAAAACGAAACCCCGTAAAACCCTTAAGCGTAACATTTGATCATCAACTTTAAGGAGGAGCCACTTGTCAGAAACTTTGGTCATTGTAGAGTCGCCTGCCAAGGCAAAAACAATCACAAAATATTTACCGAAAGGCTATTCCGTCATCGCGACCATGGGTCATGTCATTGACTTGCCGAAAAGTCGACTCGGTATTGAGATAGACAACAACTTTGAACCTGAATACATTAAAATTCGGGGAAAAGGTAAGTTATTAAACGAAATCAAAAAGAAAGCGAATAAAGCCGACGATGTTTTGCTGGCAACCGACCCCGACAGAGAGGGCGAAGCCATTTCCTGGCATGTTGCCAATTTTTTAGGAATGGACCCCGAGGATAAATGTCGTATCGAATTCCATGAGATAACAAAAAAAGCGGTGTCCACCGCTATCGACCATAAGCGAGCGGTGGATATGAATTTGGTTAACTCTCAACAGGCCAGACGGGTGCTAGACCGTTTAGTCGGTTATTCCTTGAGTCCTTTTTTATGGAAAAAAGTTAAAACCGGTTTATCCGGCGGTCGTGTGCAATCCGTCGTAATGCGTATTATTGCCGACCGGGAAGACGAAATTAATAGCTTTATTCCCCAGGAGTATTGGAACTTAGATTTGCACCTTCACAAAAAAGACGATAAACTGACTTTTCTTGCCAAGTTTCACGGTGAAAAGGGTAAAAAACTAACCATTCCCAACGAGGAAGAAGCCCTGCGATTGTACAACATTGTTAAAAGCAACCCGCTTTTTATTAAAGATGTCAAAAAAAGAATACGCTATCAAAAACCGCCTTTACCCTATACAACATCGACATTGCAACAAGATGCTTACCGAACCTACGGGTTTACAACCCAACGCACCATGCGTATCGCTCAGCAATTGTACGAAGGGGTTTCAATCAGTGGCAGGGGATTGACAGGTTTGGTTACCTATATTCGTACCGACTCCACAAGAATCGCCGACGAAGCAAAAACCGAAGCCCGTCGGTATATCGAAAAAAACTACGGTGAGGCATATCTCGGAACGGCAAAAAAAGCAACGTCGGGTAAAAACGTACAGGATGCCCACGAGGCTATTCGGCCGACGGATATCAACCTGTTGCCCGTAGCGGTGAGAGAATCCTTGTCCGCCGAACAATTTAAGCTGTATAAACTTATTTGGGAACGCTTAATTGCCAGTCAAATGGCGCGTGCCGCCTATTATGTAACGGATGTGGATATTCGCTGTGAAGACCTGCTCTTTAAAGCAAAGGGCGAAATGATAAAATTTGAAGGGTTTTTAAAAGCGACCGGCGGCGCAAAAAAAGCTATGGACAACCCTCTGCCCGAACTGGAACAGGACGAAGAAGTTTTTCCGAAAAAAATTAATAAAGAACAAAAGTTCACCACGCCGCCAGCACGTTACACCGAGGGTACCTTGGTAAAAGTGTTGGAAGAAAACGGCATCGGACGGCCATCCACCTATGCACCGACCATTTCCACCATAAAAACCAGAAATTATGTGGAAATAAAAGAAAAACGCTTCCATCCGACGGAATTGGGCATGACGGTTAACGAATTGATGAAAAATTATTTTTCCGACATCGTAAACATTCAATTTACGGCGGATATGGAAGAAAAGCTGGATAGGATTTCCGAAGGCGATACCCGTTGGAAAACCCTCATCGCGGAGTTTTATAAAAATTTTAAACACCAATTGGATCATGCCCAGGAAGATGCCGAAAAAGTAACCGTCGAAGACCCGTTATCCGACGAGTTTTGTGAACTTTGCGGCAGACAAATGGTCATAAAAAATGGCCGTTACGGCAAGTTTTTGGCTTGCCCCGGTTTTCCGGAATGTAAAAACACCAAAGCTATTGTAGAAAAAACCGGCGGTATTTGCCCCGAGTGCGGCGGTAACCTTGTAGTTAAAAAAACAAAACGGGGTCGAACTTTTTACGGATGTGAAAATTATCCGAAGTGCGAGTTTACAACCTGGGATTTACCCTTAGCGGATAAATGTCCCCAATGCGAACATACCTTATTTCAAAAAGGTTTGGGCAAAAGAAAGAAAAAATATTGTGCCAACTGCGATTATACGGAATAAAGAGGTGAAAGATGTTTCATGCGACAACCATACTGGGCGTACGCCACAAAGGTAAAGTTGCCATTGCCGGTGACGGTCAGGTAACTATGGGCGAGAGTGTCATTATGAAAGGCACCGCCAAAAAAATCAGAAAAATTTACAACGATCAGGTATTAGTGGGGTTTGCCGGCTCCGTTGCCGACGCCTTTACCCTGTGCGAACGCTTTGAACATAAAATCGAACAATATAACGGCAATTTAAAAAGAGCCGCCGTCGAACTGGCTAAGGACTGGCGATCGGATAAAATTTTAAGAAAGCTCGAAGCATTGTTAATTGCCATAGATCGGGAGGATATGCTGCTAATTTCCGGTAACGGCGAAGTGATCGAACCCGACGATGCGTTACTGGCGGTAGGCTCCGGCGGCAATTATGCCTTATCCGCAGCGCGTGCTTTAAAACGCCACGGTGACGATAACCTGACGGCGAAGGATATAGCCTATCACGGTTTAAAAATCGCTTCGGAAATTTGCGTATATACCAACGACAATATTGTTATAGAGGAATTGGATTAAAATGGATGCAAAAAAATATACACCCAAAAAAATTGTTGAAGAGCTTAATCGCTACATCATCGGTCAAGAGAAAGCCAAACGTGCCGTTGCCGTTGCTTTGCGTAACCGTTATCGCAGAACTCTGCTCAGCGAAAAGGAAAGAGAAGAGTTTACGCCTAAAAATATTATTATGATGGGACCGACCGGTGTCGGAAAAACCGAAATTGCCCGGCGTATTGCAAAGTTGGTAACCGCACCTTTTATTAAGGTAGAGGCGACCAAATTTACGGAAGTGGGTTATGTAGGGCGAGATGTGGAATCCATGATACGTGATTTGGTGACTACTTCCATTCGCATGGTACAACAACAAAAACTTGAGGAAGTTTCCGTAGAAGCCGAAAAAAGAGCCAATGAATTAATTGTGGAAGCCTTGGTGCCCGGTATTAAAGCTAAAGTAAAAAATGCGGTGCAAAACCCTTTTGATATGTTGATGAACGTTACCGGTCAAAGTGCATCTCAAACACCGACACCCTCGGCGGAAGAACAAAGCCGCATTCAGGCAAACAAAGCGGCGATTGAAAAACAATTAGCCGAAGGTAAACTCGAAGACAGAGAAGTAGAAATAGAAGTTATCGAAGAAAACAAAAAGCCCATCGGCTTTATGGGTGCTATGGGCGATGACATGAACATCAACATGCAGGATATTTTCGGCGATTTACTACCTAAAAAAACCAAAAGCAAACGGGTTACGGTAAAGGATGCCAGAAGAATTTTGGCCAACCAGGAAGCCCAAAAACTCATCGATATGGACGAAGTCGAAGAACTGGGTCGAAAAGAAGCGGAGCAAAACGGCATCATTTTCATTGATGAAATCGACAAGATTATCGGCGGTGGCGGCGGTTCCGGTCCCGACGTATCCAGAGAAGGCGTACAAAGAGATATCTTGCCCATCGTTGAAGGATCCACCGTTAATACCAAGTACGGACCCGTCAAAACCGATTTTATTTTATTTATCGGCGCAGGGGCCTTTCACATCTCCAAGATAGAAGACATGATCCCCGAATTACAGGGGCGTTTTCCCATTCACGTGCAATTGGAAAGCCTGACGGAGGAAAACTTTAAACAAATTTTAAAAACCTCGGAAAACTCCGCCATCCGTCAGTATACGGCATTGCTGAAAACGGAAGGTGTCGAGCTGGTCTTTGAAGATGAAGCCATCGAAGAACTGGCAAGCATTGCTTTTTCTTTAAATGAAGAAGACGAAAACATTGGAGCCAGACGGCTGCACACGGTATTGGAAGAACTTTTGGAAGAAATTTCCTTTTACGCTTCGGATTATAACGCCGGAGAATTTCATATTAACAAAGCTTATGTGGACTCGGTTTTTAATCGGGAAGAAAAAGAAAAAAGTTATTTAAAATATTTATTATAAAATTTTTAATCAACGCCTTGCTTTCGTTTAAATTTAAAATGACGGCAAGGCGTTTTATAAGACTACTATGGTATAGTATAAAAACGTAATACCAATCAACAAAGGAGAAACCTATGAAAGTAGTAGTGATTGGCGGTAATGCCACAGGCATGAGCACTGCCGCCAGATTGGCCAGAAAAAACAAAAATGTGGAAGTCGTTGTACTGGAAAAAACCGATACCGTATCCTACGGCGCTTGCGGCATGCCTTTTTATATCAGCGGCAATAACGACGATTTACAACTTCTTAAAGTACGTTCGCCGGAACAATTCAGAAAAAGTGGCATCGACTTAAGGTTAAAGCACGAAGTACGGGATGTCGACGTCAAAAAGAAAAAAGTTTTCGTATACGACATACAGACCGATCAATGTTACGAACAAGTCTATGACAAATTGGTTATTGCATGCGGCAGCCGAGCCATCGTGCCGCCGATTCCCGGGGCGGACTTAAAAAATGTCTACGCGCTAAAAATATTAAAAGACGCCGAAGCGATAAAAAATACTCTGATTAAAGAAACAACGGGGCGTGTCGCGATTATTGGCGGTGGCTTCATCGGAATGGAAATGGCCGATGCGGTCGTGCGACAAGGCAAAAAGGTTTTGTTGTTTGAAGCAATGCCCCATGTCATGAACGTTTACGATGAACCCTTTCAGTTGGCGTTGGAAGAAACGCTTCGCGACAATCAGGTCGACTTGCACCTAGGCGAACAGGTTTCCAAAATTAAAGGAGAATCAGGTCAAGTGTCTCACATTGTGACCGATAAAGGCAATTACCCGGTGGACATGGTTATTTTTGCTATCGGTGTACGCCCCAATACCGACATCTTTTCTGAATATGTTTTTAAGAAATTAAAAAACGGCGCCTTGGTGGTTGACACATCCATGCAAACCGGTGTACCCGATATTTATGCGGGGGGCGATTGCGCAACCGTCATCAACGCCATCACCGGAGAGACCGAGTACATTGCCCTGGCTACCGTAGCCAACAGACAAGGGCGTTTGATCGCCGACGCTATTTTAGGAAAAAATGTTCAATTAGACAGAACCCTCGGCACCAGTATGATACGTGTTCTGAATTTGGAGATGGGTAAGACGGGTCTGTCTGAAAAACAGGCACAAAGACTTAACCTAGACTACGGCACGGTGACGGTAAAAGCCATGAGCCACGCCGGTTATTACAAAGACCCCGCACCCTACGAGTTGACAGTAAAAATTGTTTACGACAAAAAAACAAAGGTGCTGTTAGGTGCACAAATTATGGGTGAACGGGAAGCTGCCATGCGTATCAACATTTTTGCCTGTGCTATTGATAGAAAAATGACTACGGAAGAACTCGGTTTTCTGGATATGGCTTATTTACCCTCTCACACCTTGGTCTGGGACATTGTTCAGGTTGCGGGTAACGTCGCAAAATAGCTATAAAGAAGGTTTAATAAAATAAAAAATAACAGAGTACTTGATTAGAAAACAAAATTATGATATGCTCTTAAAGTATGCAAATTATTACACACATTCTTTGAGGGGGTTCCCGGTGGCTACGGCTAGGGAAAACCGATGATAAGAGTGGAGGAAAAACCAAGGAGGAAAACATGGCACGTGTAACAATGAAGCAATTATTGGAAGCGGGTGTACACTTCGGTCATCAAACCAGAAGATGGAACCCCAAAATGGCACCTTATATCTTTACCGAAAGAAACGGCATTTACATCATCGACTTGCAACAAACGGTAAAAAAGATTGATGTTGCCTGTGAATTTGTTAGAGATTTAGCAGCGGAAGGTCGCGAAATTTTGTTTGTCGGTACTAAAAAACAAGCTCAGGCAAGCATCGAAAAAGAAGCAAAGAAAAGCGGCAGCTATTACGTCAACCAACGTTGGCTGGGCGGTACTTTAACAAACTTTGTTACCATTTCCAAAAGAATTCAACGCTTAAAAGAATTAAAAGCAATGGAAACCGACGGCACTTTCGATTTATTGCCGAAAAAAGAAATCATCAACTTACAAAGAGAAAGAGAAAAACTGCAGAAATTTTTAGGCGGTATCGAAGATATGCACGAAATGCCTGCGGCTATGGTTATTATCGACTCCAAGAAAGAACGTATTGCCTTAGCGGAAGCCCATAAGCTCGGTATTCCGATTATTTCTATCGTGGACACCAACTGTGATCCCGACGAAATTGATTACGTGATTCCCGGAAACGACGATGCAATCAGAGCGGTTGCGTTGATTTTAAACCTATTGTCCGACGCTATCATCGAAGGCAAGCAAGGCAATGTTGCCATAGCGGATGATGCGGAGGAAGAAATGATCCCTGCAGAAGAAAATTCGGAAGATACTGAAGAATAATTCCTAGAGGAGAGCATAATATGGATGCAAAATTAGTAAAAAAACTAAGAGATATGACCGGTGCCGGCATGATGGATTGCAAAAAAGCACTTGTAGAAGCCGACGGTGACATCGATAAAGCCATTGATATTTTAAGAGAAAAAGGCGAAGCGAAAGCCGTTAAAAAAGCGGATCGCATTACGGCGGAAGGTCTTGTCAATTTGGTTATCGCAGAAGACGGTAAAAGTGCTTCCGTTATAGAAGTTAACTCCGAAACCGACTTTGTTGCAAAAAATAAAGATTTTCAAGACTTTGTTCAAGAAATTGCAAATGTGGTACTTGAACAAAAAACTGATGACATGGCTGCCGTTAACGCCGCGACGTTAGGCGACATGACGGTAGAAGACGCCGTTAAAGAAAAAGTAAGCACCATCGGGGAAAACATTTCTTTCAGAAGAGCGGCTTACCTGGAACAACCGCAAGGTGCGTTGGTCGGCTATGTTCACGGTGGCGGTAAAATTGCCACGGTGGTCAGCTTAAAATCCGAAGCAAGCGTCGAGGAACTGGCAACCTTGGGGAAAGATGTTGCTATGCAAATCGCTTCGATGAATCCGAAATACATTTCCAAAGACGATGTTGAGCAAAGCTATATTGAACACGAAAAGGAAATCCTTTTAACTCAAGCCAAAAACGAAAACGAAGAAGAAATTAAAGCGGGTAAAAAAGGTAAACCGGAACACATCATTGAAAAAATGGTGGAAGGTCGTCTGCAAAAAGAGTTAAAAGAAGTTTGTTTGTTGGAACAACCCTTTGTTAAGGACGGCGACTTTACCGTAGCTCAGGTTATTGCCAATGTCGCAAAAGAACTGGGTAAAGACATTGCACTCGAAACTTTTGTCCGTTACGAAGTCGGAGAAGGTCTGGAAAAAAGAACCGAAGACTTTGCAGCTGAAGTTGCAAAACAAATGGGTAACTAGTTCGATTAATAGAAAAAAGAAATGGACCGATCTACGATAAGATATTTCTTAGATCGGTTTTTTATATGATTGAAGGACAGCCTTTCGGACCGCTTATTGCGTACAACAGGGCAAGACTTGAAAAAAAAATCGTATTGCGGTATAATTTTATGGATATGGGAGGTGAAAATGGATACTAAATTCAAGCGCGTTGTCATCAAGCTAAGTGGAGAAGCCATGGCCGGTTCCGTCGGTTTCGGGATTGATCCGCCAACGGTACGCCGTATATGCGAGGCCGTAAAAAGTGTTTACCAAACAAAAACGGAAATAGCTATCGTTGTCGGTGGCGGTAACTTCTGGAGGGGTCGCTACGGCGAAGGTATGGACAAAGCTTCCGCCGATTATATGGGCATGCTGTCTACCGTATTAAACGCCTTGGCCTTACAAGACATGCTTGAAGACATGGATGTACCGGTCAGGGTACAAACAGCAATTGAAATGAAAGAAGTTGCCGAACCCTATATTCGTCGTAAGGCGATTCGTCACTTGGAAAAAGGTCGTGTTGTTATTTTTGCGGCCGGTACCGGCAATCCGTTTTTCACAACCGATACGACCGCCGCTTTAAGAGCTGCCGAAATAGAAGCGGAAGTCATTTTACTGGCGAAAAACATCGATGCCGTCTACGATTCGGATCCCAAAATAAATCCGAATGCAATCTCCTACTCAAGCCTAAGCTATATTGACGTTATTAATCAAGGTTTAAAGGTGATGGATACGACGGCCATTACATTGTGTATGGACAACAAAATTCCGATTTTAGTGTTCGGGTTAAACGACCCCAAAAACATTTTAAGAGTCGTAAAAGGCGAAAAAATCGGAACGATTATCGATTAAGGAGTGGAAGGATTTTATGAGTGAAGCAATTATAAAAGACACGGAAGAGAGAATCGAAAAATCTCTGAATAACTTAAAAGATACCTTGCAGGGAATGAGAGCGGGACGTGCCAATCCTCATTTACTGGACAAAATTGTGGTAGAATACTACGGTGTCGAAACCCCTCTTAACCAAATGGCAACCGTCAACGTACCGGAAGCCCGCTTAATTACGATTCAACCCTTCGACCCGTCAACCATCAAAACGATCGAAAAGGCGATTATTGCATCGGATTTGGGCTTTAATCCCTCCAACGACGGAAAAATTATTCGATTACAAGTTCCGCAATTAACGGAAGAACGAAGAAAAGAATTGGTAAAAATAACCAAAAAGTACGGAGAAGAAGGCAAAGTTGCTATCCGTAACATTCGACGAAAAGCCGTGTCGGATCTTAAGGAATTGGAAAAGAAATCGGAAATCTCCGAGGACGACTTACACGCTTACGAAAAAGATGTCCAAAAGCTGACCGACGAAGGTACAGAAAAGGTCGATCTTTTATTAAAAGAAAAGGAAGCGGAAATCTTAGAAGTCTAGAATGTGAATAGTTATTTTTTCACAAGAGTGGGGCAACCCACTCTTGTGTATTTATAAGAAAGGATAAGATGAAACTCAAAACAAAAAAGTCGCCCTACGAAACGATGCTGGAACCTGAAATTTCTAAAGCCGGTTACCAATGTGTCGATGTAACTTTCGAAAAAAAAGGTAAAGACTGGATCTTAACAGCTTATATCGACAAAAAAGGCGGCGTAAATCTGACAGATTGCGAAAAAGTCAGTCGAATCTTATCGGATTATTTAGATGAGAAAGATCCCATCGAACAGAGTTATTTTTTAGAAGTATCCTCTCCGGGGTTGGACAGACCCTTTAAAACGGAAACGGATTTTATCAGAAATATTAACAGAAAAGTCGTCGTAAAGCTTTATGCAGCAAAGGAAAATAAGAAAGAATTTACGGGTACCTTAAGCGGTTATCAAGAAGGCATTGTCCTTATAACATCGGAGGCGGGAGAGGAGATGTACTTACCTCTTGAAGAAATTGCATCTGTTATCCCTGAAGTAGAATTTTAAGGAGGTATGAGTCATGAATGAGTTTATTACTGCCTTAAATGTGTTGGAAAAAGAAAAAAACATAAATAAGGAAGAGCTCATTGAAGCTATAGAAATTTCGATCGAATCGGCATATAAAAAAAATTACGGCAATCAGCAAAACTTACTGGTAGAAATAGATAGAGAAGACGGAGAAATATCGGTTTACTCATCGCGATTGGTCGTTGAAGCGGTTGAAAACCCTAAAGAAGAAATTTTGTTGGATAAAGCCCGAGAAGTCAACCCGACCGTTAACGTCGGTGACTACTTACAGGAAAAAGTAACGCCGAAGGACTTCGGTCGCATTGCGGCACAAAATGCAAAACAATTAATTGTACAACGCATCAAAGAAGCCGAAAGAAACATCATCTACAAAGAGTTTTTAGAGAATCAGGATGAAATCCTAAACGGTGTTGTCACTCGGGTGGATAAAGGCCTCGTTCATATCGATTTAGGTAACAGCGAAGCCGTTTTAATGCCTTCGGAACAAGCGCCGGGAGAGGTCTACCAACCGGGGCAACGTCTTAAGGTTTACTTGACAATGGTTAAGAAAACCACCAAAGGGCCTCACATTAACGTATCGAGAACCCATCCCGGAATGGTTAAACGACTTTTTGAATCGGAAGTACCGGAAATTTATGAAGGTCTTGCGGATATTGTATCCATTGCCAGAGAAGCAGGCTCCAGAACTAAAATGTCCGTTAAGGAAAACGATGCAAACATCGATGCGGTCGGTGCCTGTGTCGGACCCAAGGGCACTCGTGTACAAAATGTTATAACCGAATTAAACGGAGAAAAGATCGATATCATCAAATACTCCGATGACATCGAAACTTACTTGTCCAATGCCTTAAGTCCTGCAAAAGTAATAAAAATTATTCCCAATAAAAAAGAAAAAACCGCCATCGCCGTCGTGGACGATATGCAATTATCCCTGGCGATCGGCAAAGAAGGGCAAAATGTACGTCTTGCCGCTAAACTTACCGGTTGGAAGATCGATATTAAAAGCAAAAGCGATTACGATCGTATGGTGGAAGAAAATCCGAATTTCGATGAAGAATACCAAGGATTGGATGAAAACTTCGATTCGGAGCTTTCCTCCGGCGGTATGAGTTTGGACGATGTTCTTAATATTGACATCGAAGACGAATCCGAAGAAAACTTCATTAAAGAAGACGATCTTTTGGACGAAGTGTTGGATGACCTTTTGGTGGCAAACGCCGACTCGACAGAAGAATGAAAAAACAACCTTTAAGAACCTGTGTCGTTTGTCGCGAAAAATTTGACAAACGCGATTTACTCAGAATAGTCAGCACCAAAGAAGGCGACCTGTTTTACGACCCGACGGGTAAAAAGAACGGACGCGGTGCCTATATTTGTAAAAAACAAAGCTGCATCGATACTTTTTTAGAAAAGAATCTTTTAGAGAGAACTTTTAAAAAATCAATCGATCCCGAAAAATCTCAAGCTGTAAAACAAAGCATTGCGGAAACAATAACAACGAATGATGTTTTGGAGAGTACTATGAATCAATAAAAAAATAAAGGAGGAATCCTATGGCAAAACAAAGAGTCTATCAATTAGCGAAAGAATACAAGATAGCAAGTAAAGATTTTGTACAAATCTTAAATAGATATAATATCCCCGTTAAAAACCATATGAGTGCCCTAACCGAAGAACAGGTCAACCAATTTAAAGAACTCTACACATCCGGTAAAGCAACCGATAAGCCGGCGGAGGATAAAACACGCCAAAAAACCGATAATAATAAGCAAAATCGTCCACCCCGACGGACAGCACAACAATCGCAAAAATCCGTTCAAAAACAAAATGAAGAGGTAAACAAAACGAAAAGCGAAGACAGCACCCGAAACAAGCCGAAAAAACCCAGACGTCCCAAACCCATACGTGACGAAGAAGATGTTGCTAAAAAAGAAAGAATAAAAACTAAAAAAACACGGGAAACAACGGGACAAAACCGCCAGGAACAAAATAATAATAAACGTTCACGCCGTAAAAAGGATAACCAAACCCAGCAACAACGACCGCAAAACTTAAAAGTTCGGGATTATTCTAAAAAGGAAAAAGTATCCCGTTCGGTTTATAAAAAACAAAAAGCGGAAATAAGATCCGAAAAATTAAAAAAACAGGTTTACGAAATACCGGAAAACTTAACGGTCGGCGAGTTGGCGGAAATTTTAGACGTCGGTGCAACGGAAATCATTAAAATATTGATGATGGCCGGTACCATGGCAACCATTAACCAAAGCATCGATTACGAAACGGCGGAAATTGTCGCCGACGAATTGGGCTACGAAGTCCAAAAAATAGAAGTGGAAGATCTGGTCAGCCAAATTTTCGAAGAGTACGACGATCAACAAACCGGAGAAGAAATTACAAGACCCCCGGTGGTTACCGTAATGGGTCATGTCGACCACGGAAAAACCTCTCTGTTGGATAAAATTCGCTCCGCTCATGTCACAGCGGGAGAAGCGGGAGGGATTACCCAACACATCGGTGCTTACACTGTAAAAGTTAAGGACAACACCATTACCTTTATCGATACACCCGGTCACGAAGCATTTACGGCGATGCGTTCCAGAGGGGCACAAATTACCGACGTTGCGATATTAGTGGTTGCCGCCGACGACGGCGTCATGCCGCAAACCGTTGAAGCCATTAACCACGCCAAAGCGGCCGAAGTGCCGATTATTGTAGCGATTAATAAAATTGACAAAGAAACAGCCAATCCGGAAAGAGTCAAACAGGAACTGACGGAACACGGATTGGTAGTGGAAGAATGGGGCGGTGATGTCATTGCCGTGCCCGTCTCCGCTAAAAAAGGCTCCAACATCGATACCTTGTTGGAGATGATTCTTCTGGTTGCGGAAATGCAGGAATTAAAAGCCGACCCTAATCGGGAAGCCAGAGGTACGGTTATCGAAGCGGAAGTAAAAAAAGGTAAAGGGGCAACGGCATCCCTTTTGGTACAGCAGGGAACCATCCATATGGGGGATACCATATTAACCGGAACCACCTACGGTAAAATTCGCTCCATGATCGACGATAAAGGTAAACGCATTCGCAAAGCCGGTCCCTCCACTCCGGTCGAAGTATCGGGCTTATCGGAAATACCCGTTGCCGGGGACGACTTTATTGTCATTGCAGACGAAAAAGAAGCCCGTCAATTGGCAATGCAACGTCGAGAAATGGAAAAGGACGCCCGTCAAACAAAAACCAAAGTCTCTTTGGATGATTTGTTCAGCCAAATCCAGGAAGGCGAAGTGGCCGATGTCAACATTATCATCAAAGCGGACGTTCAAGGTTCTATTGAAGCCATCAGTCAATCTTTACAGCAACTGAGCACCGATGAAGTTCGGGTCAACATTATTCACACAGCTGTCGGGGCAGTTAATGAAACCGACGTTATGTTGGCATCTACTTCCAACGCCGTTATCATCGGCTTTAATGTGCGACCGGATAAAAACGCCGTGACCGCAGCGGAAAACGAAGATGTTGACATTCGCTTATACCGTGTTATTTACGATGCCATTAACGATGTCACCAAGGCGATGGAAGGTCTTCTGGAACCGGAATACAAAGAGGTTGTCACCGGTAATGCCGAGGTACGTAACACCTTTAAATTACCCAACGGCTCCATTGTTGCCGGTTGCTATGTTACCGACGGAAAAATCGGAAGATCCGAAGAAGTGCGGATTGTGCGGGACGGCATTGTGGTCCACGAAGGGCAAATTGCCTCTTTACGCCGCTTTAAAGACGACGTCCGAGAAGTGGCATCGGGTTACGAGTGTGGTATCGGTATCGAAAAATACAACGATATTAAAGTTGGCGACGTGATTGAATCCTTTAAAATGGAGGCAATTAACCGTTCACTTTAAAATATAGAGAAAGGGGTGTTTTAAATGGCATCCTATCGTATTGAAAGAATTAACGAACAAATTCAAAGAGAACTCAGCATTATTATCCAAAATAAAATGAAGGACAGTCGTCTCAAAAAGGAAGGCTTATCCGTAACCGGTGTAAAGACTACACCGGACTTAAAAATGGCAACGGTGTATATCAGCCAAATCGGCACCGGGGAAGAAGGAACACAAGCCGTAGAAATTCTTGAACAAGCAAAGGGTTTTCTTCGCTCCGCTTTGGGAAAAAGTTTAACTTATCATTCCGTTCCCGCTTTAAGTTTTGTGTTGGACGATTCGGTTGAATACAGTATGCATATTGAAAAAATTTTGGACGAGTTAAAGAAGGAAAAACCGAAAACAGATGAAGAGAGCAATTCCTGAAAATGTCTTGGAAATGATCGATAAAAATCGACGGTTTTTGTTATTGACCCACCGCAAACCCGATGGCGATGCGGTGGGCTCTACCGTTGCTTTCGGTAAAATTTTAAAAAAGCTCGGTAAACAGGTTACTTACTATTTGGATTTACCCCTGGAAGAGCGTCTTGATTTTTTTGAAGAGTCGGACTATTTTAACCAATCTTCCGAAGCTGCACCCGAGGTGTATGTTTTTTTAGATTGTTCAACCTCGGACTATGCACATAAACCGCCAAATTTTGATAAAAAGTTACCTTCTATTGTTATTGATCACCATATCTCAAACCGAGGGTATGGCACCGTCAATGACATTGCACACCTCTCCGCGACCGGAGAACTTGTTGAAAGTTATATATCCGCCTTTCGTGTTCAACCCGATGAAGAGATATTAAACGCGCTTTATACCGCAATATCAACGGATACGGGTAGTTTTCAATATAGCAATGTCGATGCCCAAACCCATTATACACTGGGGCGTCTTTATGAATATAAATCGGATTTTTCGCCCTTGGCCAAACGGCTCCATATGGAGAAAAGCTACAATCAGATGAAATTGTTGGGTGAAGCCATCCGTAGTTTGGAACTGGAAGCGGCGGGACGTATCGCCTACGTGATCCTTGACGCACAAACGATAGAAACCTATGGGGGGCATGTAAATATCACCGACGATATTGCCAATGTGGGTTCCAATGTTCGGGGTTCACTTCTTGCCGTTACCTTAAAAGAAAAAGAACCCGGTCGGTATAAAGTTTCATTAAGAACACCGAGCGGCAGTGGTTTAAATGTGGCGACATTTGCCGATCGTTACGGTGGCGGCGGACATGTTCAAGCGGCAGGGTTTGATTATAGCGGTTCGATTGAGGACTTAAAAAAAGCGGTCAACACCTTCTTTGAAGAGAGGACTATGCATGCATAAAGAGATACACGGCTTTATTAATATTCATAAACAAAAGGGTATGACCTCTCACGATGTGGTTTACCGTGCCCGTCGTATTTTAAAGACAAAAAAAATAGGACACACCGGTACGTTGGACCCCAACGCAACGGGCGTTTTGGTACTTTGTGTCGGCAAAGCAACTAAACTGGCCAATTATCTAATGGCGGATGATAAAACTTACGAGGCGGATATTCATTTCGGAGAAGAACGGGATACCGACGATACAACGGGAAAAGTTCTGAGAACCGATCCCGATACGGCGGTAAATGCCGACAGTTTTTTACAAGCCTTAGAAAGTTTTTACGGTGTCGGGGAGCAGGTACCGCCGGTATATTCCGCTTTGAAAATTAACGGTAAAAAAATGTATGCGGAAGCCAGAAAGGGTATTGTCCATACCTTGCCCGCAAGACCCGTTCACATTTACCGTATCGAAGCCCTGGAAACAAAACATTTGCCTCGACAGGCACGTTTTCTGGTTGAATGCTCCAAAGGTACGTATGTGCGTGCCCTATGCCGAGACATCGGACATTATTTAAACACTTATGCAGCCATGGGCGATTTAAAACGTACAAAAGTCGGGCGTTTTAATTTGTCCGAGGCCCTTACTCCGGAAGAACTCGAAAACTTATACATGACCTCGGATTTTACCGAAAAATGTGTCACCTCTATGGAGGAGGCGATGCACGGTTATCCGGCCGTAACCACAAAGCCGGAAGCGGACCGCTACTTGTTGTCCGGTAACCCTTTGCGACCGCATAACCTGCTTGAGTCGCCGAAGGAACAATCGATCGGCCAAACAGTTTTGTTATATAGCTCCGAGCGGTTGGTCGGAATCGGAGAAGTTAAAGAGAAGTCGGGCAAAATCTACGTACAACCAAAAAGGATTTTATAAACTATGGGAACAAAAAAAATCGTACTGGCTTTGGGTTTTTTTGACGGCGTGCACCTCGGCCATCAGGAATTAATCAAAAAAGCCATCCATCAAGCCCAATTGGAACAATGCAGCAGCGGTGTTCTAACTTTTACCGATCACCCGCTGACCCATATCTTTCCGACCTATGCACCGACACTGATCATGTCCAATGAAGATAAAATTGCAAAGTGTAAAAGCTTAGGCATCGATGAGGTGTATATGGAAAATTTTGATCAGAAAGTGATGACTCTGTCTCCAAAGGAATTTGTGGTCGACTATCTTTTAAAAAAATTTGATTTGGCACATTTGGTTGTCGGTTTCGATTATACTTTCGGCTATAAAGCCGCAGGTAATACGGCGGTTCTCAAACAATTGGGTCAGTATTACGGGTTCGGCGTTACGGTGATCGACGAGCTAAAAATAGACGGTGTTCCCGTCAGCTCCTCTCTGATACGCCAACTAATCGGGGTCGGTAAAGTACGTGCCGCTTCAAAATACTTGGGGGCGGATCATTTTATTCGTGGTGTTGTGGTGATAGGCAAACAATTGGGAAGTCGTTTTAAATTGCCCACGGCCAACTTAAAAATGAGCCCCAACCTGGTATTACCCAGTTCCGGTGTTTATTACACACAAATTGAAATAGACGGAAAGTGGTATGATGGTGCTACCAACCTGGGCATCAACCCGACGTTTAAAAATCACCCTTACAGCATTGAAACCTATATTTACGATTTTAACCGCAATATTTACGGCAAAAAAGTAAAACTGCTTTTTAAAGATAAAACCAGAGGAGAAATGAAGTTCGACAATATCGAAGATTTGTTTGCGAGAATTCGTCGGGATATCAAGGAAATTGACGATAAGCGACTTTTAAAAAGTAAAACAAACCCTTTATAAAAGTAATAAAGCCTTTTTTATGCATTCTCAAAGTACAAGACATGCTAATAAAGGCTTTTGTTATTTTTATAAGTATTAATTTTTATTTGTTCGGCGAGATGAATTCCTTTTGTTTATCAGCTTGTTCCTAATTAAAATTTTCCGATAAGCGGAAGAAACATTTTGTCCGAACCTGAAAGTCGAAGAAACAATAACGATGCCCATCGCCAGTGCACCTGCCACCGCTAAGCCGTAAAGCCCCGTGGATAAACCCATATCCGTTTGTCCGTTTACAAAATAATCCATCATTTCATACAAAGCCCTACCGGGAAAAAGCGGTATCATGGAAGAACTGAAAAAAAGTGTGGCAGGTACTTTGTAATACCTGGACATGATTTCGCAGTAAATCGAAACGACAATTGCCGCTAAAAAATATTGGGAGACTTTAACGGCAAAAATACCGTTTAAAGACAAAAAAACACCCCAACCCAAAGCACCGCCAATGCCACAGGCTAAAATTAATTTATAACCGTGAATGTTAAAAACAAAGGCAAAAGCAACGGTAGAGGCGAAGGCATAAAAAATAGGGAGTAAATAGGTTGTCATAGAATGCCTCCTAAGGGGTTAAAGAAAATAATGGGTAAGGCTACACCTAAGGCAATGCCCGCCGCAATTAATATGGTTTCTGTTGACTTGGTAAGCCCCGCCAGCAGATCGCCCGCCATAATATCCCGCATGGCATTTGTTAACGCGAGCCCCGGGGTTAAAGTCATAATAGAGCCCATCAAAATACGGTCGGAGTGGATAACCAGACCGACTTGGGAGAGTAGTGCCACAATAAGGGAAATGGTCATTCCGCCGATAATACTTTCAAAAAATACGTTGGTTTTAGTTAACCCCGTTAATGAAATGACCCATTTCAGCAAACAGCCGATAAAAAAGGAGAAGATCGCATCGCCCGGTGTGGCATCAAAAAATAAAGAAAAGAAAAAAGCACCGACGCCTAAGCTCACTGTTTGGAAAAAAAAGGAATAGTGGGCACTGGTTTGTATTCGGCTAATTTCCGTTACGGCATCTTCATAAGAGAACCCCTTGTCGGTAATATTGCGACAAAGGGTATTAACCAGTTTAACTTTGTTTAAATCGGTTCTGCGGTAATAGACTCTTTTTGTTTTAGAGTAAGGTATGCCGTCGTGGCAGGTAAGGGTAATGGTTATACTGGTGGGTACTACAAATAAAACCGCATCTTCGTAACCGTAGGCCTGACAGACCCGCTGAACGGACTCTTCCACCCGGTATACTTCGGCTCCGTTTTCCAAAAGAAGATAGCCGATGGCCATCCCTAAATCCAATATTTTAATGATTTTCATTTATGCTTCCTTCAATGCAAGAGCGGTATCTAAAATTATTTTTGCAACCTCTTCTTTAGTCATTCTCGGTAAAGCCGAGGTGTTTTGCCGTGTCATTATTGTTACAACGTTGGTATCGGTTTGAAAACCCGCACCTTCAACAAATAAATTGTTCGCAACAATCATATCCAAGTTCTTTTGAATTAGTTTTTTTCGGGAATTTTCTTCCAGATTTTCTGTTTCCATCGAAAAACCGCAGATAATTTGTTCGGGTTTTTTGTGAGCCGTTAAGTAAGATAATATATCGTCGGTTCGTTGAAGTTCTAAAAACAAATCGGTGTTACGGTTATCTTTTTTCATTTTATTGTTCCGATAAGTTTTGGGGGTATAGTCGGCAACCGCCGCCGCTTTAATGACGATGTCCTGTTCGGGAAACACTTCAGTAACGGTATCAAACATTTCCCTGGCGGAACGAACGGGGATATGTCGGACAAAAGCAGGTTGGGGCAAAGCTGTCGGACCCGATACCAATGTAACATCGGCACCTCTTAACATGGCAATTTTCGCCAAAGCGTAACCCATTTTCCCGGAAGAACGGTTACTTATAAACCGAACAGGGTCGATGGCTTCTTCGGTAGGGCCGGCGGTAATTAACACTTTTTTTCCTGTATAGTCGTGATCATAAGTCAGTTCACGGTATAAATAGTCTAATAGAACACTTTCTTTTACCAATTTGCCTCGACCGATATCTTTACAGGCCAACACGCCGGAATCCGGTTCGATGAGAGTGTAGCCGTCGGCTTCCAATGTTTTTAAATTACGTTGAAGTGCCGGGTTTTCGTACATGTGGGTATTCATAGCCGGAGCGATTAATTTTGTACAATGCATGGCCATCGCCGTGGTGGTTAACATATCATCGGCAATACCGTTGGCCAATTTGCCGATAACGTTGGCAGTTGCCGGTGCAATTAAAAACACATCGGCACGTTTAGCAAGAGAAACATGGGCAACATTGTAATTAATATGTTTGTCGAAAGTGTCAACAATACAATTATTGCCGGTTAGAGTTGAAAAAGTTAAAGGGCTGATAATTTCCGTCGCATTGAGCGTCATGATAACGTGGGTATCCACACCTTTTTTTGCCAAATCGCTGGCGATATTGGCCATTTTATAAGCGGCGATGGAACCGGTAACGCCCAATACCGCAGTTTTATTTTTTAATACATTCATAGTGGTATCCTTTAGGGTGATGAAAAAAATTATATCAAATCGGCAGGGTTTCGTAAACCTTGACCGAGCCGAAGCTATCCGATAGTACTTAAGGATTGTTCTAAAAAAATAATTAAACTTTTTCAAAATTCTAAGATTTAATTTAATTAAATGATATATAATAATAAAATATGAAGAATTAAAAATAAAAATTTCATTTTCAAATAATTACAGACTGAAGGGAGAGATAGACATGACGAGTATTTTTTCTGAAACGGCACCATTAATATTTAATTACGCCAAGCAAATCGAAAAAGATTTTGTGATTGATAAAGAGTTGTATGAATCCAACCACGTGAATATCGGCTTAAGAGATATGCAAGGCAACGGGGTGGTGACAGGTTTAACGGAAATATCCGAAATTGTATCCTATATTCAAGACGGAGATCAAAAAATTCGCTGTGACGGGCAACTTTATTACCGGGGCATCAACGTAAAGGATATTGTACAAGGGGCTATCGACGACCATCGCTTCGGGTTTGAAGAAACGGTGTATTTGTTGTTGTTCGGAAAATTGCCTACGAAGGATCAATTAAAGGAATTTGAAAACCTGTTGTCCGTTTATAGAAATTTACCGACGTCTTTTGTACGGGATATCATTTTAAAAGCACCCAGCAAAGATATGATGAACACCCTGGCAAGAAGTGTCTTAACCTTATTTTCTTATGACGACTATGCCAGCAATACCTCCATACCCAATGTACTGCGCCAATGTTTGCAATTAATCGCTTTGTTTCCCTTACTTGCGGTATACGGTTATCAGGCTTATCGTCACTACGAACACGGCGATTCCTTATTTATCCATCAGCCGGACAGTAACTTATCTACAGCGGAAAACATATTAATGACCTTACGTCCGGATAAAAAATATTCGGAATTGGAAGCGTTGATTTTAGACTTGGCACTAATTATCCATGCGGAACACGGGGGCGGTAACAACTCCACTTTTACATGTCGCGTGGTTTCCTCATCGGGAACCGATACCTATTCCGCCATTGCAGCGGCCCTGGGCTCCTTAAAAGGACCAAAGCACGGCGGTGCCAATATAAAAGTTGTTGAAATGTTTGAAGACATCAAAGGTCATGTTAAAGACTGGGAAGACGAGGATGAAATTACAAATTACTTAAACCGCTTATTGGCAGGGGAAGTGTTTGATAAACAAAAATTAATTTACGGTATGGGGCATGCCATCTATTCCGTATCCGACCCGAGGGCAACCATTCTTAAAAGTTTTGTTGAAAAATTAGCCGATGAGAAAGATATGGCAAAAGAATACCGGCTATACGAAAAGATTGAACGTTTGGCACCCGAGGTTATTTCCAAAAAACGACGCATCTATAAAGGCGTCTCCGCCAATGTGGATTTTTACAGTGGCTTTGTCTATCATATGCTGGGTTTACCGAGAGAATTATACACACCCATTTTTGCAATATCCCGAATACCGGGTTGGAGTGCACATCGTTTGGAAGAGCTGATAAATGTAGGGAAAATTATCCGACCGGCGTACTTAAATGTTTCAAAACGCAACAGCTATAAACCTTTAAAAGAAAGATAATAACGTTTAGAGATGAATAAACCAAAAAGCCGTTGGCTGTACAACAGCCAACGGCTTTTTAAAATACTTAGATTCGTTTTCATAAAAGTCGGTACTCTTCAAGCTTTCTGTAACAGGTACTACGGTGAATATTTAGTTTTTTTGCCAGTTGGGCAACATTTCCGGAGCAATGTGCCAAGCCCTGCTTTAAATAATCTTTTTCCTTTAAGGAGAGCCATTCTTTAAGCGGTACGATATCTTTTGACAGTGTTTTCTCGGCGTAAGTATTGTCCGTTTCTTTTTGAATTAAAAAATTAAATTCTGTCGTTAATAAATCGGACTTGGCCATTAAGACGGATCGTTCAATAATGTTGCGCAATTCCCGAACATTCCCCGGCCACGCATAGCTTTCCAAAACGTCAACGGCTTGCTCGGACAGTTTTCGATTACAGTCGTACTTGTCGTTATAATAATCCATATAGTTTTGAGCAATCAGTCGAATGTCTTCGCCTCTTTCACGTAAGGGGGGGACGGTTAAGGGTATAATATTTAAGCGATAGTATAAATCTTCTCTAAAAGTTCCTTCCGCTACCATTTTTCTTAAATCCTTATTGGTTGCGGTAATAATACGCATATCGACGGATTTTTCTTCGGAGCCGCCGACGGGTTGAATTTTTTTTGTTTCAATAACACGCAAAAGTTTTGTTTGCATGGATAAGGAGAGTTCTCCGATTTCATCTAAAAATAAAGTTCCGTGATTGGAGAGTTCGATAATACCTCTTTTACCCTTGGCGTTGGCACCTGTAAAGGAACCTTTTTCGTAGCCGAATAACTCCGACTCAAACAATTCTTTCGGGATTGCCGTGCAGTTAATCGGAATAAAGGGACCATCCTTTCGACGACTGAAAGAATGAATATGATGAGCAATGGCTTCTTTGCCGGTGCCTGTTTCGCCTAAAATTAAAACGGTGGTATCGGTCATGGCAATGTGCTTCGCGGAGACAACCAACTCTTCCATAGCATCACATTTATAGAGTAAAGGCTGAGTTCTTCGAAGCAGGTAGCGGGTAACTTCTTCGGACAATTCCTTTTTTGCCAAGGTGCTCACTAACATATTGTTAAAGAATTCTATTTGTTCAGCGCTATAGGTATAAGTAAAGGTATATTTTAAATGATTGTGTTCGTCAAAATAAGGTATTGTCGTGGAAAGACAGGTACGTAGTCCCTTAAAAATAATGATGTCGTGTACAATTTTTTTTGTGTTGATTGCTTCTAAAATGGTAGAGCTGTTGTAGCGTTTTTCATTCATAATATCGGCAATATTTCTGCCGATAATTTCGGACTCCGTACCGTTCATCATTGCCAGAGAGGGTTCGTTGGCATAGAGTGCGTTTCCGTATTCGTCGGTAATAAAAATTAAAACCGGTGATTCAACACAAACGGCTTCAAATAAATCTTTTTCCAAGTGTGGATAGAATGTCATATCTGTCTTCCTTCCGTCTTATTTTCGAAACATTGTCTCACAAATAAGACAGTTAAGTCTTAAATTTAAGAATTTATTTTTTTATTGTTAAAGGAATCACAAATAACGGGTTAATTCCAACAAAATAAGTTGGCATACAAATTGCTTTATAATTTGATGGAGGTGAAATTATGAATAAATTAATTACATTAGAAGAAGCAGTCGGTTTAATTAAAGACGGAGATACCATTGCGGCTTCCGGCTTTATGATGGCAACCGTTGCCAGAGAAGTGCTTGCAACAATCGGTAAATCCTTTCAGGAAACGGGTCATCCCAGAGACTTAACCGTTTATCAAGGGGCCGGTATGGGGAATAACAAGGATCAGGCAACCTACGAATATTCTTTCCCGGGAGCCATTAAACGTTATGTTACAGGTCACTACGCAAACAATCAACGGATGATCGAAATGGTCAACAACAACGAAGTCGAAAGCTACAACTTTCCCCAAGGTGTTATTGCCCATTTGTATCGTCAAAGAGCGGGCGGTAAAGATTTCGAAATTACCGAAGTCGGTTTAAAAACCTATTGTGACCCGAGGTTGCAAGGCGGTAAAATGAATGAAAAAACTACGGAAGATTTGGTTGAACTCATTGAAGTGGACGGAAAAGAGTATTTGAAATACAAAGCCCCCATGATAGATGTGGGTATTATCAGAGGGACAACCTGCGATGAATTCGGCAATATTACGATGGAAGAAGAATCCGCTTACATCGATGCATTGGATATTGCGATGGCGGCAAAAGCCAGTGGCGGTAAAGTTATCGCTCAAGTAAAAAACATCGTATCTTCCGGTTCTATTGATCGTCAAAATGTGGTTGTACCCGGCGTTTTTGTAGATGCCGTTGTTCAAACCACCAACCCCGAAGAATACCACAGACAAACACCGGGTTCATTCTACGATCCGTTAATTGCCGGTCACTACAAATCCGATTCATTCTCTTTTAAAGATATGAAATTGGATGCAAGAAAAGTTATTGCACGTCGTGCGGCGATGGAATGCTCGGAAGACATCGTTGTAAACCTCGGTATCGGTATCCCGGAAGGGGTTGCATCAGTTGCCAATGAAGAAGGCCTTCACGGTATGGTATTAACCATTGAGAGCGGTTTGATTGGCGGTTTCCCCTTAGGCGGTTCCGACTTCGGTTCTGCTGTCAACGCATGGGCGGGGTTGCCGATGACCTCTCAGTTCGACTACTACAACCAAGGTGGACTTGATATTACTTTCTTGGGTTTTGCGGAAGTCAGCCCGAAAGGCGATATTAACGTCAGCCGTTTCGGCTCGAGAATAGCCGGTTGCGGCGGTTTTATCGATATTACACAAAGCACCAAAAATATTGTGTTTTGCGGTACTTTGACCGCCGGCGGATTGGAAGTTGCCGTTGAAGACGGAAAATTAAAAATTATCCAAGAAGGACGCAGAAAAAAATTCTTGTCAAGCATCGATCAAATCACCTATAGTGCGGAATTCGGACTGGAACACGGTCAAAACGTACTTTTTGTAACTGAAAGATGTGTGTTTAAACCGACCGAAGAAGGTTTGGTTTTAACAGAAGTAGCACCGGGCATCGATATTCAAAAAGATATCGTCGATCAAATGGGCTTTGCACCGATTATCCCGGACGATGTTAAGACAATGGACGAAAGACTCTTTCAAGAGGGCTTAATGGGTTTAGCAAAAAAATAAAAATAAATAGTTAAAGGAAGTAACATGGATTTTATAGCAACAATAGGATTAATCATCGGTATTGCGGTGATGATTGTTTTAACCTTTAGAGGACACCACATTTTCGTAGGTTCTCTGACAGGCGGTGCGATCGTTATTTTAACGAATAGAATTAATGCCGTTACAGCTTTATCTGAAGGTTATCTACCGGGCTTGGCAGGCTTTATTCAGTCATTCTTATTCATGTTCCTTTTCGGAGCAATCTTAGGTCAGTTTATGACCGAAAGCGGTGCGGCAAAGGCGATCGCTTACAAAGTTATCGATATTTTCGGTAAATCCAGAGCGATTTTAATTTTAGTTTTGGTTACAGTCGTATTAACTTACGGCGGTGTTTCCGTTTTTGTTGTCATTTTCTCCGTATATCCGATCGCATTACACTTATTTAAGGAAGCGGATATTCCGAAGAGAATCATTCCGGCGTGTGTTAACCTTGGCGGCGGTACCTTTACCATGACCTGCTTACCGGGAACACCGGCCCTAACCAATGTTATCCCGACCCAATACTTGGGTACGACAACCACAGCGGCTCCCGTACTGGGTATTATCTGCAGTATTATTATGTTTACACTGGGTATGTTTTACCTGACATGGGAAGCCAGAAGATTAAAGGGCAAAGGAATGACATTTGTACCCGGCGAAGGCGAAGTCGTCGGAACTCTTACTGATGAAGAAAGACAAACATTGCCGAACTTTGTGCTTTCGATTCTACCGATTTTAATTATCTTTGTAACCAATGTCAGCGGTCCGAAATTACTAGGACTAAATGCAAACTACTCGGTATCCTTAGGGTTATTGTTGGCTGTTTTCTATTGCTATTTTGTATTCAGAAACAGATATACCGATGTCAAAGGTATGATCACCACCGGTTCTCAAGGTGCCGTTATGGCTTTGGTGAACACAGCGGCTATTGTAGGTTTCGGCGGTATCGTTAAAATTGCACCGGCTTTCCAAAACTTTGTAGATTTTGCGGCAGGCTTGCCCTTCTCACCGATCGTATCTATGATTTTAGGTGTTAATATTGTTGCCGGTATCACCGGTTCTTCCAGTGGCGGTTTGACCATTTTCTACAACACCATGGCGGAAAAATTTATGACGGAAAGCATCAACCCGCAAGTTTTCCACAGAATTTCTTCTATTGCAGCCGGTTGTTTAGACTCACTACCCCACGCAGGTCCGAACATTACCTTCTTGAACGTTACGAAATTATCCTACGCTGAAGGTTACTACCCGATTTTTGTCATCACCTGTATTATACCTATCATTACAATTACAATTGCTACGATATTGGCTTCTTTAGGTGTTGTTTAATACCGGAAAGGAACGTTAAGTGATTAAACTTACAATCAACGAAAGCATTGCGACGGTCGTTTTTGACCGTCCCGATGCGATGAACGCATTAAATTCTCAAGTTATTCAAGAACTATCCGAAGCGATTGATACAATCGAAGCGGACGGTACTGTAAAGGCTATCGTCTTTACGGGTGAAGGCAAGGCTTTCATCTCCGGTGCGGATATCAAAGAAATGGAAAACTTGAGAGGAGATGAAATTAGAAACTTCTCCAAAAAAGGAATCGATTTATTTAGAAGAATCGAAAAATTAACCATTCCGACCATTGCGGCAATTAACGGTTATGCCTTTGGCGGCGGTGTCGAATTTGCCTTAAGTTGTAGCATCAGAATTGCTTCTGAAAAAGCAAAATTCGGATTGCCCGAAGCAACTTTGGGGATTATTCCCGGGTTTTCAGGCACACAGAGATTGCCGAGAATTGTCGGAAAATCTTACGCTTTGTATTTAATGCTAACAGGCTTTACCATCGATGCACAAGCGGCGTTAAGCCATAATCTTGTTATGGAAGTACACGCTCCGGAAGAATTGATGAATGCGGCTGAACGTTTGGCAAAACGTATTGCAAAAAGCTCAAAACAAGCAGTAGAAAAAATTTTGACAGCCGTTAACTTAGGTTTGGAAGCACCGATCGATTCCGCATTGGAAATCGAAACGGGATTAATGGCCAATTCCTTTGGAACGAAAGATCAAATTGAAGGAATGGCGGCTTTTAGAGAAAAAAGAAAGCCGAATTTTGAATAGAAATAAGAGGTAAAATTATGTCAACTGAAGCTAAAGGTTTATATGCTGAAGAATTTGAAATAGGAAAAACCTATACCAGTCAGGGTCGAACAATTACAGAAACAGACGTCGTTAACTTTGCCGGATTATCCGGGGATTTTAATGTTTTACACACCAACGAAGAAGTAGCAAAACAAGGTATGTTCAAAGGACGTATTGCTCACGGAATGTTGGGTGCTTCTATTATGACAGGTTTATCCAACCAAATGGGTCTTTTTGACGGTACCACCATCGCGTTTCTTGAACTGACCATTCGATACAAAAACCCCTTAAAAATCGGTGATACGGTTCATTTGGAAATTATTCCGGAAGAATACGTACCCAGTTCCAAACCGGGTAGAGGTATCGTAAAATTTATGACCAAATTGGTCAACCAAGAAGGTGTGTTAGTAACCGAATCCCCTTGGACTATTATGATGAAAGCAAAATAACTAGGAGGTTTCAATGAATTTTTCCAAAGAACATGAAATGATTAGAAATCTTGCCAGAGAATTTGCGGAAAAGGAACTGACAAAAGAATTTCTGGAAGAAGTAGAAGCAACCGGAGAATTTTCAAAAGATGTCATCAAAAAAATGGCGGACTGCGGATTTTTCGGAATTAAAACCCCTAAAAAATACGGGGGAGCCGGCTCCGATCACGTCGCATACGTAATTGTTATGGAAGAAATTGCCAAAGTTAGCGGAGTTGCCAGTGTTTATGTTTCCAGCCCCAACTCCTTAGTCGGAACACCGATTCAATTATCCGGAACGGAAGATCAAAAACAAAAATATTTGAGAGCTTTGGCAACCGGCGAAATCACCATGTGTTTCGGCTTAACGGAACCCGGCGCGGGATCCGATGCGGGTGGCATGACATCCTTTGCCGTATTGGACGGTGATCACTATATTCTTAACGGACGTAAAACCTTTATTACCGCCGCCCCCTTGTCGGATTATGCCGTCATCTACGCTAAAACCGACCGCTCCTTAGGATCCAGAGGCATTTCCGCTTTTATCGTGGACTTAACATCCGAAGGTGTAAGTTTCGGTAAGCCGGAAGATAAAATGGGCTTAATCGGCTGCGCGACCTCCGATATTATTTTGGAAAACGTTAAAGTACCAAAAGAAAACTTATTGGGTAAAGAGGGCAGAGGTTTTACCAACGCGATGAAAGCCTTGGATACCGGACGTATCGGTATCGCGGCACAATCCATCGGTATTGCCGGAGCTGCTTTAGAAGAAAGTATCTCATACGCAAAAGAAAGAAAACAATTCGGTACGTCTATCGCGTCTTTTCAGGGAATTAAATTTATGTTGGCGGAAATGGCAACAAAATTGGAAGCGGCCAGACTTTTAACTTACGAAGCCGCCAGACAAAAAGATGCCGGTAATGATACGTCAAAAATTGCTTCTATGGCAAAATACTATGCATCGGAAGTATGCAATGATATTTGTGGTAAAGCGGTGCAAATCCACGGTGGTTACGGATTTATCAAAGACTACAAAGTGGAAAGACTGTACAGAGACGCTCGTGTATTAACAATTTACGAGGGAACGTCTCAAATTCAACAAATTGTTATTGCAGGACAATTATTGAAATAGGAGGCAACGGATGAAAATAGTAGTATGTATTAAACAAGTACCGGATACCAATGTAGTAAAACTGGATCCTGTAACCAATACGCTGATCAGAGACGGTGTACCGAGTATTATCAACCCCGACGATAAAGCCGGTTTGGAAGCGGCACTTCAAATAAAAGACAAAAACCCGGAAGCTGTAGAGGTAACCGTATTAACTATGGGACCGTCGCAAGCGGAAGAAGCATTGCGTGAAGCTTTAGCAATGGGTGCCGACAATGCCATCTTACTGACGGACAGAGCATTTGGTGGCGCCGATACCTGGGCAACCTCCAACACCATTGCCGGTGCATTGAGAAATTTGGATTTTGATTTAATTGTAACAGGCAGACAAGCCATCGACGGCGACACCGCGCAAGTCGGGCCGCAAATTGCGGAACACCTAAAATTGCCACAAGTATCCTATGTGGAAAACGTTGATCCGTCCGAAGGATATATTCGTGTAAAAAGACAATTTGAAGACAGATACCACGTCTTAAAAGTTCAATTACCCTGCTTAATTACAACCCTTTCGGAATTATCCGAACCGAGATATATGTCTATCGGTAAAATCAGAGATGCCTATGAAAAAGAAATTACCGTATGGGGCTTAAAAGATATCGAAGACAAGTTGGATAAATCCAATTTGGGACTGAAAGGCTCACCCACCAGAGTTAAAAAATCTTTCCCCAAAAGCGGAAAAGGTGAAGGCGAAAAATACGATAATTTAAACGCCGATGAAGCGGCTCAAAAAATCGTCGAAAAATTAAAAGAAAAATATATTATATAAGGGGGGTGACAAGTAATGCATAAAGATGTATTTGTTTTTATTGAACAAAGAGACAACGTACTGAGCAAAGTAGGTATCGAATTACTCGGCAAGGCAAGAGAACTGGCGGATCAGTTAAAACAAGATGTTGTCGCGGTATTGGTTGGAGAAAAGGTAGATAAATACACCGACACTTTAATTCACCACGGCGCAGATAAAGTAATACTGGTAGAAGATCCGTTATTAAAAGAATATATGACGGAACCCTACACAAAAGTGGTTTATCAGGTAATGGATACTCACAAACCGGAAATTATGCTGTTCGGAGCGACCTCCATCGGTAGAGACTTGGCACCGAGACTGGCCGCCCGTGTACACACCGGATTAACCGCCGACTGTACCAAGCTTGAAATCGACCCGGAAACCGGACTGCTCATGATGACAAGACCGGCATTCGGCGGCAACCTGATGGCTACGATTTTGTGCGAAAACTTCAGACCGCAAATGGCAACTGTACGCCCCGGCGTAATGGAATCCATGGCTAAGGACGAAGGCAGAACCGGAGAAGTTATTGCTGAAAAAGTTGTGCTGACACAAGATGATATCAACGTAGAAATAGAAGAAGTTGTAAAAACCGAAAGCAAGAAAAAAGATATCACCGAAGCACGTATCCTCGTATCGGCGGGAAGAGGTATCGGCGGTCCCGAAGGGTTAAAACCCTTAGAAAAATTCGCCCAAGTGATGGATGCGGAAGTATCTTCCTCCAGAGCGGTTGTTGACGCCGACTGGATCGCGAAAGACAGACAAGTCGGTCAAACCGGTAAAACCGTCAGACCGGAAGTTTATTTTGCCATCGGCATTTCCGGAGCCATCCAACACTTGGCCGGTATGGAAGAATCCGACATGATTATTGCCATTAACAAAGACGACAAAGCACCGATTTTTGATGTTGCGGATTTAGGTATTGTCGGCGATTTAAATGCCATTGTTCCCAAATTAACGGAATTAATGGAAAAAGAAATGGCTATTAAAGAAGATATAGAATAAACCGAACCTTTATAAAGAACCCGATTCGTCGGGTTCTTTGTGTTTACAGACGACGGTAAAACCTTTTTACTTATGGTATGAAAAATTATTTTAAGTGAATTTTAGTTTGTATTTGGTATAGTATAAATAATAAACAGGTTTTAAATCGGAACGATCGGGCAATGAAAATAAAATTAATTGATAATTGATGTCTCGGTCTGTATAATAGACTAAACAACGTAGAAAGAGGTGTCCCAAATGATTGAATTTGTTATAGGTGCCAAAGGCAGCGGTAAAACGAAAAAGATGATCGACATGGCAAATGACGAATTGGTAAACGCGAAAGGCGATATTTTATTTATTAACGATAGAGATAAATATAGAGTGACGGTAGACACGAGAATTCGCTTTATCAATACGGAAGAATTTGGCATTAAAGGAGAAGATCAGTTATACGGATTTATCAGCGGCGTTTTGGCAAGTAATTACGATGTGAAAACAATTTACTTGGATAATTTATTAAGAATTTTAAACGTAGACGGCCCGGAAGGCTTGGAGGGCACGCTTGAAAAACTTGATAAGCTGAATAAACAACAGGATGTAAAATTTGTTCTAAGTGTCAGCAGCGAAGAGGACAATTTACCCGATAACATAAAAAAGTATCTGTAAGCTGATTCGATCACACCTGCCGGTTGCGCTGCAATCGGCTTTATTTAATAGATTGTATCGACAGAAGGATTTAAATTTGAACTATTACCCTTATTCCTCATGGTTAAAAAAGCGATACGGCGAAAAAGTCTACAAATTACCGGTTAACCTGCCGGTTACCTGCCCCAATAGAGACGGTACCAAAGGACAGGGCGGCTGCATTTTTTGCGGTGAGCACGGTGGCGGGCACGAAACATTATCTTCAACACTATCGATTAGAGAACAAATAGACAACAACAAAAAATATATCGGTAAACGTTACGGTGCTCAAAAATTCATACCGTACTTTCAAAGTCATACCAATACCTATTTGCCCTTCAATCAATTTAAAGAAGCCGTTAACGAAAGCTTAAAAGGAGACGATATTGTCGGGCTTTCCATTGCGACCAGACCGGATGTCTTAACAGAAAAACAATTAGATTACTTAAAAGATGTGCAGAGCGATACCGGAAAAGAAGTAACCGTCGAACTGGGGCTTCAAACCGCCAATGATCGCACATTAAAAATTTTAAACAGAGGCCATCGTTGTGAGGATTACGATTTAAGTGCTCGTAAAATAAAAAAATACGGTCTGCGTTTATGCACCCATGTCATATTGGATTTACCTTGGGATGAACGGCAAGATGTTTTACAAACCGTTCGGCATATTAATGAAACTCAAAACGATTTTGTAAAATGCCATTCTTTGTATGTTGTAAAAGGAACACAACTCCACAAAATGTACAGCAATAAAGAGGTACATCTGCTCAGTGAATCGGAATTTATCGAGCGCTGTATCTTATTTTTGACCCGTTTAAACCCCGAAACAGCCGTTCAAAGACTCATCGGAAGGGTTCCGGAGGCTGTATCGGTAGTGGCGAATTGGCATAAAAGCTGGTGGAAAGTTCGAGATAACTTAGAAGCGCAAATGGCAGCCCGTGGTGACTTTCAAGGCCGCTATTACAGGACACATAAGGAGAGCGAAGATGGAAGAAAAAATGCAAATTATCACAAGCAATGAGCCGGAGAAAAAACAAGTCTATAAAGAAATCATAGAAGGCAAAACTTACGAAAGACAGGAAATTACCGGCCAAAACATGGATATTTTGACTTACTTGTACGGTCAAATCGACAAATATCATTTAACGAGAAAACCTTTAAATAAAATCAGACAACCCTATACACCTTTTACGGTAGACACGGAAAATGAAACGGTATTATTGCCGCAGCTGTCCATTACCGAAGGTAGAGAAGAAGAAGTGGTTTGGGTTATTGAATTGGTCGATGAAAACAACCCCCATCTCACTTATTTTGTAAAGCCTTTGCTCTATGCACAACAGGGTGTGCGGGAAGTTTGGATTATCGATCCGAAAAAAAGAAGCATTTTGGTCTATTGTTTTGAAAAAGACGGCTACATCCCGAATATTTATCAAAGTGCCCGTCGAATAAAAGTCGGCATTTATAAAAATTTTTTAATATCGCATTCGGAAATTTTTAAAAGCCGTACGTCAGATTGATTTGGAGAAATCGGATGAATTTAATGGAAACACAGGTTTTAGAACAGGTAAGGCTATATGAGGAAGCACTTAAGCAAATGTATTTGCGTATGATCGCGTATACGGGTATTCCCTTTAACGTCGATACTCATTCTTTGACACAGCAAAAGCAAATCATCAACCATATCTACCTGATAAAAAATAATAATGACCGGCAATTTAATATAAATGATACACAGGTACAGGAGAAACACGCGCAAGGACTAAAAAACCGATATATGCAATTGTCCGTATCTTATAAAAAATTATTCAAAAAAGCTTTACGGTTATTTCACGAAAACCAATTAAACGACGGGTTTCAGGGCAACGTCAATATATGGGACGATTATGCTTATAAGCGGATCCGGGCATGTTTAAACACCTATGGTGAGGTTGTTTTTAAAGAAAACTTAAACAGGGCTATTGAGGGCGATATAAAAGCACAAATTGATATCGGAAAGTACTATTTTCTGGGGTGGGGCACCAAGGTTTCCGGTAAAGAAGGGTTGTCCTGGTTTGAAAAAGCGGCACAGTCCAATGACGGCAAAGCATTAATCACTTTAGGGATGGCTATGGAAACAATGTCCCATCGACAATTCGGCATAAGAGCCTGTGAAGATGTCGAAAAAATATATACCCGAGCTTACGCTTTGGGAGAAACTTCCGCTACCTATTATTTGTTTCGGTATTACGATCAATTTACAGTTGGTAAAGTGGGAAAAATAAAATCCAAAAGGTGGCTTGAAAAAGGTATTGAAATGGGGGATCCCAATTGTTTGTTTGAAGCGGAAAAAGGCTTGGAAGAAGAACAAAAATGGTTGCCTGTTCATATCGAAACACTGATGGATTGGTTGCAAACGGCAGCCAATATGAGCTTGCCCGGTTGCTTGGAAGTTTTGAGTCTGGTCTACTTTAAATCCGAAATGGAGGAAAAAGAAGTATAATACCGCTTGCATTTTTAGAACAAATCGCTTATACTGCATAAGTCTAAATAAATAAAATAAAAATTAGAATACAATAATGTATGACACAAGGTACCCACAATGGCGTTATTTTATCTACGGCAATCGTGTACATCATACAATATTGTATTTTTTTATTGTTTGTGTACGCACAAGAGTTTTAAGGAGGCATATTAGGTATATGAACAAAGAAAATCGGTTTTCGGCATTTTTAAAAAGAAAAGACATCGAAATATCAGTACAGCGGTATATTATCGATGCGATGAAGTTTATGTCTTTCGGATTATTTTCCACCCTTTTAATGGGGAGTATTTTAAATCAAATCGGATTTATTTTCGGACTGTCTTTTTTAACCGACGTATTGTGGCCGGCGGCACAACAAATGACGGGACCCGCCATAGCCGTTGCCGTTGCATACAGTTTAAACGCACCGCCGTTGGTAATCCTTTCCTGTACGGTAGGCGGCTTTATCGGTAATTCTCTGGGAGGTCCCGCGGGATCCTTTGTTGCGGCGTTAATCGGTGCGGAACTGGGCAAAGCGGTATCCGGCGAAACAAAGGTCGATTTGTTGGTGACACCTTTTGTAACCATGTTAAGCTCCGCATTCATTGCAATGGTGGTGGGTAAACCCATCGGCTTGTTGATGACCGGTCTCGGTGAAATTATTATGTGGGCGACGGCACAACGTCCTGTCATTATGGGCAGTGTAATCGCCGTAATTGTCGGTGTGGTGTTAACGTTGCCCATATCCTCCGCGGCACTTTGTATCATGCTTAATTTGTCCGGGATTGCCGCAGGGGCGGCGACTGTGGGTTGTTGTTGCCAAATGGTGGGCTTTGCGGTACAAAGCCATAAAGATAACGATGTCGGCGGTTTTGCGGCACAATTCTTGGGAACGTCCATGATTCAAATCCCCAACATTGTCAGAAATTGGCGAATTTGGATTCCGCCGACATTGGCATCTGCACTTCTCGGACCTTTGGCGACCACCCTTTTTCAAATGACCAACACGCCCGTTTCGGCGGGGATGGGTACCTGCGGCTTTGTGGGACAGGTGGGTACGGTAATTGCCATGTCTGCGGAAGGTAAAAGTGCCTTGCATATTGCATCGTCGATCGGGCTTTTACAAATTGTATTACCCGCGATAGTTACCTATCTTATTTATTTGGTTGTTTATCGTCTGGGTTGGATTGTAAAAGGCGATATGTCTTTAGAGAATACCTGATAAGCATTTTGCCAGTCTTAAGTTTAAAACTTTATAATGATAACTCACTTAAACTTAGGAGAACAAAATGACCAAACAAGCACGTAGAACGGTGTTGTTAAAAACGCTTTTGATTCTGTACTTTGCCGTTCTTGCATCGGTTACGTTGGTGCCGTCGGTAGAAATGCACAATCAAATTCATAATAATTTAATTCCCTTAACCAATATCGATGATTATTTTTACGACATTTTAGATCAGGGGATCATCGATTGGGATTACTTACGTTCACCGGAGATTGGACCCTCCGGTTTTATTTACGGAGTGACCCGTTATTCTTTCAGAAATTTATTTGGTAATATCGCTTTATTTATCCCTTTAGGGTTGTTGTATCCTTTAACATCCAGGAGAGATACCTTTGTATCGGTGATGCTAAAAATACTGATTACAACTGGGCTTATAGAAATTATACAGTATTTGTTGATTGCCGGGCGTTCGGCGGATATTGACGACATTATCTTAAATACCCTTGGCGGTTTAATCGGTTACGGACTTTATCGTTGGATTAAATAGGTATGTGATGGCAAAAGTAAAAACAAAATATGTTTGTCAAAATTGCGGTTTCGAATCCGCAAAGTGGTTGGGGCGTTGCACTTCCTGTAATGAATGGAACACCATGGTGGAAGAAATCGAAACACCGAGCAGCAAAAGAACTCCGGTGGTATCGGACATTCAAAAGAAAAGTGCCGGGCCTAAAAAACTCAAGGATATTCAATTAGCAAAAGATCCGAGAATAAAAACCGGTATCAAAGAGTTGGACAGGGTTCTCGGCGGCGGCATTGTGCCCGGGTCGGTATTGCTGCTCAGCGGCAACCCGGGTATCGGAAAATCCACCCTGCTAATGCAGACGGTGCAGGCTTTGGGACAAAAGGACATCGGTCTGTTGTATATTTCAGGGGAAGAATCGGAACAGCAACTGAAAATGCGAGCCATGCGTTTGGGAATTCGGTCGGAAAACGTCTTTTTTTTAGGAGAGACCGATCTTCTCCAAATGCTGCATTGGATCGGAAAAACTAAACCGAAAATATTAATTATAGACTCCATTCAAACCGTTCAAAATCCGCAATTGGATTCCGCTGCGGGATCGGTTAGCCAAATTAGGGACAACACCCATATTTTAATGCAAGTGGCAAAAAAAAATAATATTGCCACCGTATTGGTCGGACACGTTACAAAAGACGGTGCGATTGCAGGTCCGAGGGTGTTAGAACATATGGTCGATACGGTATTATACTTTGAAGGCGAAAAAAACCACAGTTTCAGAATATTAAGAGGAACGAAAAACCGCTTCGGCTCGACTAATGAAATCGGTATTTTTGATATGACTGCAAAAGGTTTAATAGCGGTGGAAAACCCTTCGGAATGGGTATTAAACAGCCGGGCGGAGGGAAGCAGCGGTACAGCCATTATCCCAACTATGGAGGGATCACGTCCCCTTTTAATTGAGATACAGGGGTTAATGACCGCTACGGGTTTCGGAACGCCCAGGCGCATGTCCACAGGGTTCGATTATAATCGCCTGGTTTTACTGATTGCCGTAATGGAAAAACGGATGGGTATCGATATGCAAAATTTCGATGCCTATATCAATGTAGTCGGCGGGTTTAAAATCGACGAACCGTCTGCGGATTTGGCGATTATTGCCGTATTGTATTCCAGTTTGAAAGATAAACCTGTTCCGGCGGATGTTATGATCCTCGGGGAGGTCGGCTTAACCGGAGAGGCGCGTTCGGTTCGGTATGCACGGAAAAAAATTAATGAAGGCTTAAAATTTGGCATGAAGCGTTGTATTTTGCCTAAACAAAACATAAAAGAAGTTGAAGATGAGGCGATGACTCTATATCCGGTAACCACTTTGGCCGAAGCTTTACACATTCTCATGGTGGAGGCTTAAAAGCACCGAGAGGATTTTACTAAAACTATACATAAAATTAAGCTTGTGTTATAATACCTGTACTGGGGTGTGCGTTATCGACTATTTTTGAACCTACACCATTAATACGAGAACCCGCGTTTGTTTTTAGATGTCAAGCCTCTATAAGTGGACGGCAGAAGAAAGCAACAGGGTACTCACCTAGTCATTCGCTAGGGCGTCAAAAATAAGAGACGGCACCTTGGTATTGCGTATAACGCCGTGCCATTTCGGATTATAACCATCAATCCGAAATGGCACGGCGTTTATCATAAACAAACACAAAGCCTATAGAAAGGATCTTATGTTCGATTATATTAAAGGTAAAATAGCCCATCAAAGAGAGGATGCCGTTGTTGTTGATATAAACGGTATGGGTTATTTAATTCATATCAATTTAAAAACAGCCTCAGAAATACCGGAAAGCCATCGGGAGGTTATCCTTTATCTTTATCCCGTTTTTAAAGATGACAATGTTGCCTTATACGGCTTTTTTCATTTAGAAGAAAGAGAAATGCTTAAGACATTAACGACGGTTTCGGGTATCGGTGTGAAAGGGGGGCTGGGAATATTGTCCTATTTTACAGTTGAAACGCTGATAAGCCACATTGTCAATGAAGATATTAAGGCTTTGAGCCAAGCACCGGGTATCGGGAAAAAAACCGCTGAACGTTTAATTTTTGAATTAAAGGACAAGTTTAAAGATGTTTTAGATAATAAGACATCGGAGCCTGAACAAACAATCGGAGTAGTAAAAAGTATCCACGACGAAGTGGTTGAAGCTTTGGTTACTTTGGGGTATTCTTATTCTGAAGCTCGGGCAAGTGCTAAAAAAGCCTACCGGGAAAACACCACCTTGGAAGAAATGATTAAGGAATGCTTGATTCTTTTAGCGCAATAATACGATGAAAAAAAGATTTATCACAACCGAATTTACCGAAGCGGACATTGAAATAGAAAAAAGTCTGCGTCCACAATTTATGACGGAATATATCGGTCAAAATAAGGTAAAAACCCAATTAAATATTTTTATCCAAGCGGCTTTAAAAAGAAAAGAACCTCTGGATCATGTGTTGTTGTACGGACCGCCCGGCCTGGGAAAAACCACCCTTGCCGCAATTATTGCCAACGAAATGGGTACCGACATAAAAACCACGTCCGGACCGGCAATCGAAAAACCCGGCGATCTTGCCGCCATATTAACAGGTTTAAAAGAAGGCGACGTTTTGTTTATCGACGAAATACATCGCTTACAAAGAAGTGTGGAAGAAGTTCTTTATCCAGCCATGGAAGACCAAAGTCTGGACATTGTTATCGGAAAGGGGGCGGGGGCAAAGGCCATTCGTATCGATTTGGCACATTTTACCCTGGTTGGGGCAACCACAAGAGTCGGTTTATTGACCGCACCTTTACGAGATCGCTTCGGAGCGGTGTTGCGTTTAGATCTATACGATGACCGCAGTCTAAGCGAAATTATCAAACGTTCGGCACAAATATTAAAGGTAAAGATCGACGATGCGGGAACCATGGAATTGGCAAAACGCTCCAGAGGAACACCCAGAATATCCAACCGACTGCTCAAACGGGTGCGGGACTACGCAGAAGTTAAAACCGAAGGCCGCATCGATTTGGACACGGCAAACAAAGCCTTAAAACTTTTTGAAATTGACGAAAACGGACTGGATGAAACCGACCGTGCCATGCTTTATATGATTTATGCTCACTTCGACGGTGGTCCCGTGGGGTTAGATACCCTTGCCGCCGCCCTCGGAGAAGAGCGGGATACCATCGAAGAAGTTTACGAACCTTATCTTATTCAGAAAGGGTATTTGGCAAGAACCTCCAGAGGCCGTATCATCACCTCGAAGGGCTGCAAGCAGATTGGTCTTGTGCCTCTTAATCAAAATGAAGAACAAATAACCGTGGAGGAGTTGTAAAACACTATTGAAATCGCTAAAAACAGAAGACTTTAATTACGAATTGCCGGAGGCACTCATCGCCCAACACCCGATTGCAAAGAGAGATAATGCCCGCCTCATGGTTTTAAACAAAAAAGATAAAAGTATACAGGACGACTTTTTTTCAAGTTTGCCCAATCTTTTACGACCCGGTGATCTGTTGGTTCTCAACAATACCAAGGTGTTACCCGCCAGAATTTACGGCGTAAAAAAAGACACCGGTGCAAAAATCGAAATACTTCTTCACAAAAAATTAACACACAACACGTGGGAGGTTATGGTAAAACCCGGAAAACGGGCGAAAGTAGGCGTTCGTATTGATTTTTCGGACAAATTAACGGGAGAGGTAACGGCAATAAGACCCGGAGGGCTCAGAGAAATTCGCTTTGACTTTTCAGGAATATTTGAAGAAATTTTAGAAGAAATCGGAACCATGCCCCTACCGCCCTATATCCGGGAAACCCTAAAAGATCAAAAGCGTTATCAGACCGTATATGCAAAGCACAACGGCTCCGTTGCGGCACCCACGGCAGGTTTACACTTTACGGATACGATGTTTAAAAAATTAAAGGAAAGAAACATCGATTGGACCGAAATAACCCTCCACGTCGGTATCGGCACCTTTCGTCCGGTAAAAGAAGCATATATTTCCAATCATCGCATGCACAGCGAAAGCTACATGATCGACGAACAAACGGCACAAAAAATTGAAAAACAAAGGCAAAGCGGCGGACGTATTATTGCCGTCGGTACCACCACGGTGCGTACGTTGGAAAGTGTGGCACTAAAAAACAACGGGCGTATCGTTGCTGAAAAAGGCGAGACGGATATTTTTATTACCCCCGGTTTTTACTGGCAGGTTGTAGACGGATTGATTACAAATTTTCATCTGCCCCAATCCACGCTGCTGATGCTGGTTGCCGCCTTTTATGAAAGAGAAGAAGTATTAAAAGCTTATAAACATGCCGTTGAAGAAAAATACCGTTTTTTTAGTTTTGGAGACGGAATGTTCATCCAATGAGGTAGAGATGTTAGACTATCAATTAATTAAAGAAGATACGAAAATCGCCGCACGGTTGGGCAAAATGACCACCCCTCACGGAGAAATCGAAACACCGATTTTTATGCCGGTAGGAACCTTGGGTACGGTTAAAAGCATGACCAACGAAGATCTGGAAAAGCTGAAAGCACAGATTATACTTGGAAATACCTATCATTTATACTTACGACCGGGTATGGATATTATGTCAAAAGCTGGCGGACTTCACAAATTTATGAATTGGAAACACCCTATTTTAACGGACAGCGGCGGCTTTCAGGTGTTTTCCTTAGGACCTTTAAGAAAGATCACCGAAGAAGGGGTCGCTTTCAGATCGCACCTGGACGGCTCCAAGCATTTTTTAAGCCCGGAAAAGGCCATCGAAATTCAAAATATTATCGGTGCCGATATCATCATGTGCTTTGACGAATGTACTCCGGGAAAAGCGGATTACGACTATGCCAAAAAATCCATGGAGATGACCTTACGTTGGGCACAGCGTTGCCGAGAGGCACACCGAAAACCGCAAACTCAGGCTCTCTTCGGAATTGTACAAGGCGGTATGTATGAGGATTTGCGAAAAACCTGTGCCGAAAGCCTCGTAGAGATGGACTTTCCCGGCTATTCGATCGGCGGGTTATCCGTCGGTGAGCCGAAACCGGTTATGTATCGTATGCTCGAAACCACCGTACCCTATTTGCCGAAAAATAAACCCCGCTACCTGATGGGCGTCGGTTCTTTAGATGCTTTGTTTGAGGGGGTAGCTCGGGGGATCGACATGTTTGATTGCGTGTTGCAAACACGTATTGCACGAAACGGCAGTGCTCTGACGAGTACAGGGCAAAAGTCGATACGTAATGCAATTTATAAAGAAGATTTTACGCCGTTGGATGAAAATTGTGATTGCTTTGTTTGCCGCAACCATACCAAAGCTTATATTCGTCACTTAATTAAGTGCAATGAAATTTTGGCCGCTCGCTTGTTGACATATCATAATTTATATTTTACACTAAAGGTCATGGAGAATATCAGGCAAGCTATTGCGGAAAACCGTTTTTCTGAATACAAAGCCGAATTCTTTTTAAAATACGGAATTAAAGAAAACGGAGGAGAGTAACATGGGAAATCTTTCGGGTAGCGGTTTGATGAGCTTTTTACCCCTTATTGCAATGGGATTATTCTTTTACTTTTTTATCATCAGACCTCAATCCAAACAAAGAAAGCAAATAGAAGATATGCACGCAACGCTTTCCATCGGAGATGAAGTGCAAACATATAGCGGTTTTTACGGTATTATCTACGCGATCGACGATGAAAACGTCGTGTTGGAAATGCTGCCGGATTTCACAAAATTAATGATTGCAAAAGCCGCGATTTCAAAGGTTATCACAGCGGATGAAGCTGTCGTTACAGACCGCGGTGCAGTGAATACCGACCCAAAGGATGAAGAGATTACCACAGAGTACAACGATGCGAAAGTTGAAGACGCCGAGTACGAAGATTTAAATTAAGGAGAAAAAAATGAAACACATCAAAATTATCAACAAAGGCAATCTTTCAGAAATTAAAAATAAAGGTTGCGGCGAATGCCAAACTTCTTGCCAATCGGCTTGTAAAACCTCTTGTACCGTAGGCAACCAACAATGCCGTCAAAGTAAGTAACAAAAAACAACCTCCATCTAAAAACAAAAGAGTATTATTTGGGGCAACTTTAAAAACCTATAGTTATCAAACAGTAAAAGAGCAGTTACAGACTGCTTTTTTAATTGAAACAATTGCATTGTTTTGAAAATCCGATTAAAGGAGAATACAGTGGTTCATCAGTTTTATAGAAAAGGGTATTACGTCGTATTAGATGTAGATACCTCAACACTAATGACTGTCGACGCTATGACCTATCGTCTCATTGAAGACTTTATGCGTTTAAACAGACAGGAATTGGTCGAAAAATATGCACCGGAATACGGCAAGCGACAGGTCGCCGATGCTGTCGATGAAATACAGAGCATGGTGGATGACGGGCTTTTGTTTACCGATCACCGATACGATCCGTCATTTTATCGCGGTCATGACGGCGTTAAGGCACTTTGTCTACACATTGCCCACGACTGCAACTTAAAATGCGAATACTGCTTTGCCTCCCAAGGAGACTTTAAGGGCGAGCGTTCACTAATGTCCCTCGAAGTGGGAAAAAAAGCCGTTGACTTTGTTATTGAAGCCTCAAATCAACGTAAAAATATAGAAATCGACTTTTTCGGCGGAGAGCCTTTAATGAACTTTGATGTGGTTAAAAACATTGTTGATTACGCACGTCAACGTGAAAAAGAAACCGGCAAACATTTCAACTTTACCATGACCACCAACGGTGTATTACTGGACCGGGAAAAGCGGGATTATCTCAACGCCAATATGAACAATATCGTTTTAAGTCTGGACGGTCGAAAGGAAGTAAACGATCGGGTTCGCAAAACACTCAACGACAAAGGTTCTTACGAAACCATTGCCGACAATATTTTTAATATGGTTGAGGAGCGGGGAGATAAAGAATACTATGTTCGCGGCACCTACACCAAATACAACCCGGACTTTTCAAAGGACGTTTTATTTTTGGCACAACAGGGAGTTAAGGAGATCTCCGTCGAACCCGTCGTTGCTAAAGCAGATCGGGATTACGCCGTTTTGAAAGAGGATTTACCGAGAATTTTGGAAGAGTACGACACCTTACTCGACGAAATGATTGAAGATTATCGCAAAAACGGGGAAGAATCTTTTCGCTTTTTTCACTATATTTTGGACATGAATAACGGCCCTTGTGTTTACAAACGTCTGTCCGGATGCGGTGCGGGCAACGACTATCTGGCAGTAACCCCCGAGGGCGATTTATACCCCTGTCACCAATTTGTTGGGGAAGAGACCTTTAAATTAGGAACATTGGATACCGGTTTAGAAAAAAAGCTAATGACCGAAGATTTTAAAAAAGCCAATTTACTGGAAAAAGAAGCGTGTCAAAGTTGCTGGTGTAAATATTTTTGTGGCGGCGGTTGCCACGCCAATGCCTATAATTTTAACCAAACGCTTTTAAAACCCTATGATGTTGCCTGCGAAATCGAAAAAAGACGTGTGGAAAACGCTCTGATTCTTCAAATAATAAAGAATGAAGAATATTGACAATTTAAAAGCATAAAGTTTATACTTAAAATCTCCTGAGTCTGTGGTTGAAAATCAATGCCAGTCGCAGGCGAAATGATCCACGTAAGGCTTATAAAAATCTAAAAAGCTGAGCATAGTGCGGCTTAGAAGTAAGTCCGGCCGACGCAGTCGAGAGGAAGAGTCGTGAATAGCTAAATTCCCAGCCGGCGAGTGTGGGGGTAAAGACCAGGTCAGTCAGGAGAGCTGCAGCCGAGTCTGCTCGTAATGAGCAGGCTCGGCTGCTTTTTAACAGAATCATCATTAAAAGAAAAACGAACCCGCCAAAGATCGACTGGCTATAATCCGGTTTAATTAATTTGTAAACATAGTATAAAAACCGGCATAATCCTTGATGAGACAAGCAAACTAATGCTTTTTTTAAAAAAACATGCTATAATCATCTTACATTCAACCGTTCATTCATCAGAAATCAACGACATTTGAAAGGAGTAGCAATAATGAAATTCACCATTTATGGAAAAAACATGCACGTATCGGAAGGGTTAAAGGAAACTTTAAGAAAAAAGTTTGAAAAATTTGATCGTTACTTTGACAGAGAAACGGAAGTTTACGCGACTTTTAGTAGAGAAAAAAACCACAATGTTTTAGAAGTAACAATACCTATGGGTAAAACAATTTTGCGTGCAGAAGAAATAACGGAGGACATGGTCGGTTCAATCGAAGCGGTTGTCGATAAGTTGGAAGGTCAACTGCGGAAACATAAATCAAAGCTTAAAAAACAATATGCCGGAGAGTCACTCAGATACAATTTCGATGCGATTGAAACTGTTGAAGAGGAAAACGAAGGACCGAAGGTTGTACGTACAAAAAAATTTGCAGTTAAACCTATGTCTGTTGATGAAGCAACCATGCAAATGGAATTGTTAGGGCACGACTTCTTTGTGTTTTTGAACGGTGAAACCGATGATGTCAATGTCGTTTATATGAGAAAAGATGGAAATTACGGGCTTATTGAACCCATATTTTAAATTGTATTTGGCAAACACCCGTTGCAACAACGGGTGTTTTGTTTGACAACACTTTTAAATTGATTTAAAATATATCAATAAGTTTGCGTAAAATTTCAAAATTATAAATGAGGACGTATATATGGTATTTTTATTCGCCATTTTAACTGGCATTATCATAGGATCTTTAAGAAAAGGTACAATATCCAATATCAAGTCGACGCCGTTATCTCTATTACCCTTAGGTTTGATCGGCATCGTTGTTCAAATTGCACTACATTTTTCCGTATATTTTCCTTCAGCAAATTCATTAGACATGGTGATACCGGTACTTAACTTGGTTTCATACGTTTTTATTTTGGTGATGTTAACCTTTAATCTGGATGAAGTCTGGAACGTTATGATGGTCGTCGGAACGATGGCCAATTTTGTCGTTACATTTATGAATGCGGCAAAAATGCCCGTTGCAGCAGATATTATCGCATCGATCGATCAAACCCGTTTGGGTCAAGCCGTCATTGCACAGAACAATCTATCCGGTGGCTTAATTGAACACTTGAGTATCTTTACACAAATTGATTTACAGACCACAAAATTGTGGTTTCTGGGTATCAATATCAAGATACCCTTTATGGAATACCTGTCTCCACACTACGGTGCGGTGCCGGGTATAACGATCGGAACTATATTGGTGTTAATCGGTATTATAGGTTGGGTTCAATCAGCAATGACACATAAAGAAGAAGTGACAACGGTCGAAGAAAACGAAATAGAAGCTGTCGCAGAACAGCCGGCTATTGAACAATCCCCCATAATCCTAAATACGGAAACAACCAAGGCCATCGACAATTTAAAAGAACTGGATACCGAACCCGAATTGCAGATCTTACCTGTATCGGAAAAGGAAGACGTAAAAATAGTTGCGGATGAAAAGTCGGACACCGTGCCTTACATTAAAGTGGTACCTCAAAAAGAAGATCAAGGCGAAAAACCCCAAGGATTTTTCACACAAAACTTTTATGCTGAAAAAGAAAAAAGCATGCATAAGGAAGCAGCTGTTCAACCGCCTAAAGAAGAAGTTCAAGAAACAAAAACGGCTGCCTCTGCCGAGAGCCTCGACACAGAGGTAAAAGTAGCGGAGCAAACGCACAAAGAACGTAAAGCAACAACTGATACGGATATTTTGGGACCATCAATCTTGGAAGTGCTGAATAAAGAAACAATTCGTACGGAAGAATCCTTTTTTAATGAGTCGAAGCCGACAGAAACGGAAAAGGAAGAAGAAGCGTTACCGGTACGCAAACAAAAGCCCATTATTGTTACAACCGGTGGTAGTAACAGAGGAAGAAGTAGAAAAATGAGTCAACCCAAGAAAAAAATCGGTTTAAATGAAGATGATATGCGTAATGTATGGCAAAGTGTTGCAAAAGAAAACCAAAGGCTTAAACAGAGAGGTCGCGGCTACGTAATAGAAGAACAACCGAAAAAATCGGAGGAAAAAAGATTCTATACAAAACCTGTCGGCACCGAAAAAGCAGATCAGAAACAAGAACAGGATTTAATCAACCAGAAGATTGATGAAACGGCTTTTTCCGTAACAAAGCCTTTAAGCTTCGGTGATGAAACGCCGATAAACACCGACGATGCCCTTCGGGAAAAAGCAGGGTACGAAAAAGTACATGTAACCATAGAAGGGAAAGAAATTTCCTATTGGAAAAAGGTCTGAATTAAATAAGAGGATTCTAAAAAAAGTTGGGGTACACCATCGTACCCCAACTTTTTTTAAGTGAATTTTTACAAAAATATCTGATGATAAAATGTTAAAAAAGTAAAGTCATAAACAAAGCTGTAACCCGCACTCTGTCGGCATCACTAAGCTTGTACTCGACAAAACGTTTACCTTGTAGTTATATCAATACTATTTGAACAATATTCGATTATGACATAGTAGAAAAAAGAAACGGACAAATCATTAAAATAAAAAAGTTTAGTTTTTATAAAATTTTGTAAAGTCGGTCTGACGACGGCAGTCTTAATATTTGTTAATTACAAGTGTCCGAATAAAGGTTAATATCTTAGAATGCAACGCCCTTTAGATGTTTTAGCCTTATTCCTATGGAAATCTTGCCCATCGCATTACCTTACAAGAACTCAAACACGTCGTTTACATGTTTTATGCGAATGTTCGCCCGACATGCAAAAACATTAAAAAGGTTGAAAGTTGGAAAAGCCTTAGCTACAAACTTAAACGTCTTGTAAAGCCTGTCAAAAAGTGAGATAATTTTTCAGAACAACGCATTAAGGAGAGACATATGGGTTTTTTCAGCAGTTTGTTTGATCACAGTAAACGACAAATCAAAAAGTTCAACAAAAAGGCGGAAGAAATTGTTGCCTTGGAACAGGCGTATCGCAATTACTCGGACGAACAACTTAAAAATAAAACACAGATCTTTAAAGAACGATTAACACAAGGGGAAACCCTCGACGATATTTTAGTAGAGGCCTTTGCGACGGTTAGGGAAGCCTCAACAAGAGTATTGGGCATGACCCACTACCCCGTGCAATTAATCGGCGGTATGGTCTTACACCAGGGAGATATTGCCGAGATGAAAACAGGAGAGGGAAAAACGCTGGTAGCAACCTTACCGGCCTATTTGAACGCCCTGGAAGGCAAAGGCGTATACATTGTAACGGTGAACGATTACCTGGCAAAGCGTGACTCCGAATGGATGGGCAGCATTTTTAAATTTTTAGGTTTAAGCGTGGGATTGGTTGTACACGGTTTAAGCTACGATGAGAAAAAAGCCGCCTACGCGGCGGACATTACTTACGGAACCAATAACGAATTCGGCTTCGATTACTTAAGAGACAATATGGTCATCGATAAGAGCCAACAGGTACAGCGACAACTCAATTACGCCATTATCGACGAAGTCGACAGCGTTCTTATTGACGAAGCCAGAACACCGTTAATTATTTCCGGTAGCGGCGAAGAAAGCACAAAGCTTTATACGGTGGCCAATACCTTTGTTAAAACACTCAGACCGCAACACTATGTAAAGGACGAAGAGTCAAAAACCGTGGTTTTAACCGAAGAAGGCATCCAAAAAGCCGAAAGCTTTTTTAATTTGGAAAACCTCGCCGATGTTGCCAACATGGGAATCTCCCATAACATTAACCAAGCCTTACACGCCCATATCTTAATGACAAGAGATATCGACTATATGGTTAAAGAAGGCGAAGTGATTATTGTCGACGAGTTTACAGGCAGGCCGATGCCGGGGCGTCGTTACTCCAACGGTTTGCACCAGGCCATCGAAGCTAAGGAAGGCGTAACCGTTAACCGCGAATCCAAAACACTGGCAACGGTAACCTTTCAAAACTACTTCCGTATGTTTCATAAATTAGCTGGCATGACCGGTACCGCAAAAACAGAAGAAGAGGAATTTACATCATTATACAACCTGAACGTTATCACCATTCCGACCAACAGCGAAATGTCCGGAACCGGTGTGCAACGAAAAGATTTAAACGACTTGGTTTACCCGACCGAAGCAAAAAAATTTAAAGCCATTGTTGCCGATGTTAAAGAACGGCACAATATCGGACAGCCGGTACTTATCGGGACCATATCCATCGAAAAATCCGAGTTGCTCAGCAAATACCTCAAACGGGAGGGTATCCATCACAACGTATTAAATGCAAAATATCTGGAAAAGGAAGCGGATATCATAGCGATGGCGGGTCAAAAAAATGCCGTTACCATCTCCACCAATATGGCGGGTAGAGGAACGGACATTATGCTCGGCGAAGGCGTTAAGGAACTCGGTGGGCTGCACATATTAGGAACCGAACGACACGAAAGCCGCCGCATCGACAACCAGTTACGAGGGCGTTCCGGTCGCCAGGGCGACCCCGGCTCCTCTCAGTTTTATATTTCCTTGGAAGACGACTTGATGCGAATTTTCGGATCGGATCGTATTAAAGATTTTGTAGATAATGCCGGTCTGGACGACGATACTCCCATAGAAAACAAATTATTAACCAAAGGTATCGAAAACGCACAAAAAAAAGTAGAGAGCCGAAACTTTAATATCAGAAAAAACGTCCTCCAATACGATAACGTGATGAACCGTCAAAGAGAAATTATCTACGGACAGCGACAACAGGTTCTCGACGGCGAAAACATGCACGAACAGGTACATAAAATGACCACGGACATGGTCAGCCACTATGTACAAATGTTTACCAATCGAGGCGATTATTACGAAGATTGGGATATTCAGGCGTTAGTTAACTTTTTTGAAAGCGGCTTTTTACCGAAAGGATCTCTGGATTTATCCGATAATACTTTAAGCGTTGAGGAAATTGAAGCACGTATTCTCCAAGTGTTTGAAACGCTCTACGAGGAAAAACGTCAGGTATTGTCCGACGAAAGTTTGGAAAACCTGGAACGGGCAATTTTATTAACAACCGTAGATGCCGCCTGGATGGAGCACATTGACAACATGGATCAGCTCAAGCAAGGTATCGGGCTTAGGGCGTACGGACAAACCAACCCTGTGGACGAATATACCAAGGAAGGTTTTGCCATGTTCGAGGAGATGACCTATCGCATTCAGGAAGATACGGTTAAGTATATCCACAATGTCGATGTCAACAAATTACCCACAACTATGCATACACAACAAAATTTGGACAATGTACAAACCAATCAAAACGAAGTCCAAGGGAAGCCGATACCGCAAGTTAAAAAGAAAAAAATCGGACGCAATGAACCTTGCCCCTGTGGCAGCGGAAAAAAATACAAAAACTGTTGCGGCAGATAGAAACCGCCACTAAAGAAAGGATGTGATAGTGTGATCGATGTTTATGAAATTAAACAAAGCATTGAAGAAATGAACGATTTACTGATAAAGCTGGGTGATTCACTTTGACTTACCGAGTTTAAGAAGAGAAATCGAAACTTATACGAAAGAAACGGAACAACCGGACTTTTGGAGCGACAGCGACAAAGCCCAAAAAATTTTAAAAAAATTAAAGCAACTTAAATACAAAGTAGATCAATATGACCGTTTGACCGACGATCTGGACGACTTTAAAATTATGCTGGAATTACTGGAAGTCGGTGAAGAGGTCGGAAATATCGACAAAGAGCTGGCCGCTTACCGCGAAGGATTGGAAAACTTTAAATTGGAAACCTTACTTTCCGGCGAGTACGACGGCAACAATGCCATTATTTCAATTCATTCCGGTGCCGGGGGCACCGAATCCCAGGACTGGGCGGAAATGCTCTTACGTATGTTTACCCGTTGGGCGGAGAAAAAGGGTTATAAACTGAAAACGCTGGACTTACAACCGGGCGATGTCGCCGGTATTAAAAGTGCAACCATTTTAGTAGAAGGAGTAAATGCCTACGGTTATCTGAAAACGGAAAGAGGTGTCCACCGATTGGTGCGTATCTCTCCTTTCGACTCCTCCGGCAGACGCCACACCTCCTTTGCCTCTCTGGATGTGGTACCGGAAGTGGACGACACGGTAGAAATAGACATTAACCCCGACGATATTCGCGTGGATACCTATCGTGCCAGCGGTGCCGGCGGGCAACACGTCAACAAAACCTCCTCTGCGGTGCGTATTACCCACATACCGACGGGCATTGTTGTTCAATGCCAAAACGAGCGTTCCCAACACCAAAACAGAGATGTTGCCATGAATATGCTCAAAAGTAAACTCATCGAAGTCCTGGAGCAGGAAAACAAAGAAAAACTGGACGATATAGTTGGCGACTACTCTCAAATTGCTTGGGGTTCACAAATCAGATCCTATGTGTTTCACCCCTATACCATGGTAAAAGACCATCGTACCAATGTGGAAATGGGCAATATTCAATCCGTAATGGACGGAGATATCGACCCTTTTATGAATGCCTACTTGCAACAACAAGTGAAAGCTTAGGTGTACCATGGTGTTTTTAGAAGCATTAAAAAATAATATTTTGTGTTTGGACGGTGCGATGGGTTCTCAAATGCAAGCCCATGTACAAAACGATGGCACACCTCCGGATTTTTTAAATTTAACCCACCCGGAAACTGTCACCTCACTGCATCAGGCATATGTTGACGCCGGTGCTGATGTTATTCTGACCAATACCTTTAACACCAACCCTTTTAAAAAAGGCATGACAGAAGAAAAAATATCCGAAATTATTCCGAAAGCCGTTGCAAACGCACGGGCATCGGGTGCATCTTATGTTCTCTACGATACAACTACGCTGGGAAAATTGATCGGTTTGGACATATCTTTCGAAGAGGCTTACCGCGGGTATCTATCTGTTTTTGAAAAACTGGACAGGACTTCCGTTGACGGGCTGTTCATTGAAACCATGGCGGATTTAAACGAAGCCAAGGTGGCGGTGTTGGCCGCAAAAGCCTGTCATCCCGAATTACCCGTTATCGTGTCTATGACTTACGACAGTGCTCAAAAAACCTTAACGGGCTCCGATCCTGCGGCTTGTGCCGCCGTTTTGTCAGGACTGGGCGTTCAGGGTATCGGGGTCAACTGCTCGACAGGACCGATGCAAATGGAAGCGGTTGTAGAAAGCTACCGTCGTGTCACAGGTTTACCGATTTTTGTAAAACCCAATGCGGGGTTGCCGAGGTTGGTAGAGGGAAAAAATGTGTACGATGTGACGCCTCGTGTGTTTGCCGACCAAATGGCAAAGCTCCTGAACTTGAATGTGGCGGCTGTCGGCGGGTGCTGCGGTACAACACCGGAGCACATTCGACAGTTGAAAACCTTATTGAACAGGACAACTTCAGGGTATAGCGTTATAGTATCGGATATTTCCGACACCTATGGCACACATTTTACCGCCACAAGACTGAATAAAGGCGAGCTGTTGTCGGTTGCTTCTGTGGAATTGCCCGTTTCGGAGAAAGATTTGTCCGTTCCCGGATATTTTCAACGGAGTGTGAACAAAATCATCAGGCAAAGTTGCCCCGATGCAAAGGCCGTTTACTTTGATTTGGATCATGTAGACGGATCGGTTTTAAAAAAATTAGTTGAGCTCTTTAATTTGCAACCTGTTACTTTAAAAAAACCGATGGTATTAAAATGTTCGGATGTTAAAATACTGGAGGGTTTTTTACGTTACGTAGGCGGCAAACCCGTTATTATTATCAATTCAAAACAAAAAAATATCGAAAGCTTAAAGAGATTGCAAGATCAATATTCCGCTTTGTGGCTGATAGAAGACAGCGTGAAGATACAATAATTTTTCTTTAAACGGTTAGAGAACTATTTTAAAAAACCGGACTGTAAATGAGTAAAAAGTTTGCAGTCCGGTTTTAAGATTAATAAGGGTTTTCAGTTTAAATACCGTTTCTTAGATTATTTAATTTTTGTAACAGATGGTTATACTGTTGCAAAAATTCAGGTTCGATGTTAGGCGTTTGCTCCGGGTTAATCGGGTCGGCGGTTTGTTTGTTTAAACTATATGTAACCAGGGGGTTAAAATAAGCTTCCGCCATTTGTAAGTTGCGGTCCGTATCGTAGGTTTCGGCTTGTAAGGCAACAAGGGCGTCGCCGCTAAAGGTTGCGGTCAATTGTAAGTAATGCCCGTTGCTGTTCGGAAGATCCGAGTGTACCCGATAGGTCCAAACAAAATCGTTGAGTTCCGTTATGTCTTTTTTTCCGATTTCCGCTTTTTTAAAGCAGGTTACCGCCAAACTTCTAAAAAGGCTTTGATGCATAGGTTCCTGAGATCGGCGCGGCAATATGTAGGGGGTCTGGTTCATAATAATAGCTGAAATATTTTGCCATTTCGCTTCGTTGTATTTTTGTGTTGTCGTATCTAAGGATTGAATGTAGGTAAGATCCTCGCTGATTTCCTTATTTTGGGCGGTCAGCTCCCGATAGTCAATTTTAGTGATAAAGCCGTTGCGTACACTCATTTTTATTTGCGGGCGATAGCCTTTGGGTGTGAAGTACTTGGTTTTTACGCTGTAATCACCGTCTACTAAATGTACAACCTCGGTTTGGTCGCTATTCGTGTAATTGATCCGGTGCCTGACAGGCGGCCGGATATGGCCGGTGACCCCTAAAATAAGAGTAACCGCTGTTAAAATAAGGATTATACCCGTTAGTTTTGTTAGAACCTTCATTTTACTGCATGGTCGCGATATTCATAATCGGGGGTACAATTTGTTTTTTTCTCGAAAAAACATTGGGCAGATACACGGTCTCGTCGCTTTCTCTCATGCCGAAAGCTGTTCTTGCAATGTCTGCAGCTTCTCCGTGAATGATAATTTCGCTACCGCCGACAATAAAATCGGTGACCGCCAAAACCATTAAATCGTAGCCGTTAGCTTGAGAAAGCTGTGCCATGGTTTCTTTGAGTTCGGTTATTTTATTAAAGATATTTTTAAAATCGGAGGTGTTAATTTGAGAAATAGATACCCGAAAGCGTCCCATCGAAAAGACTTTTTGATCCGCCGTTAAGATTTCTTCGCTGCTTAGGGCATTCAAATTGCTACCTTCAATTAACATTTTTTCTCCATATTGTTTTAAGTTGAGACCTGCAATGTCGGCGAGCTTTTCCGCCGTTTTGATATCGACATCGGTACAGGTCGGGGAGTGAAACAACAAAGTGTCCGAAATAATAGCGGACATCAAGATACCCGCAATGGGTCTGGGCATGATGGTATTGGTTTCTTCATATATTTTAGCGACGATGGTACAAGTCGAGCCGACCGGTTCAATACGAAGGTAAGCAGGGTAGGTGGTTTGAATTTCCGCAATGCGGTGGTGGTCGATAACTTCCAGAATGGAGGCCTCCTCGATCCCTGCGATGGATTGGCTCCTTTCGTTATGGTCGACCAATACAACCTGCTTGCGATTAAAATCCAACAGATTGGCCTTTTCGATGGTACCGATCACATAACCGTCTGTATCCACAACCGGGAAACGGCTGTGCTTGGAGGTTAAAATATTTTTCTTAACATCTTCCAAGTTTTCGTAGTCTACAAAGTACTCGATATTTTTACGTTGGACATATCGGCGCACGGGTACCAGTTGAGGCAATAAGCGTATTAAATCCAAGATTTTCATAGCGGTAACACATACCATACCGGGGTAATTGTCAGGAATAGGTAATTTGGTTCCGATGGGTACATTGCAGACAATCATGTTAAAGGCTTTTGTCGAAAATGTATGCAGATAGGCGGCCTCCTCCCGGGTTAGTATGATGATGTCCTCTTCATGTACTTCGACATCATTACCGAGGTCAAAGTACAGATACACATTACCTTTTACATAGGGATCTTTTAAGTTGCCGATGGGACGCCCCTCAATCTTCGAGATGATTTTTTCAAAAGACGTGTGGTGTTTTTTTAAGGTGTCCGGTTTAAAAATATCGTTGTAGGAGGGAAAAATGTCCGATAAGGATATAACCCCCAACAGCTTGCCGAGATCGTCGGTAACGGTTAAGGAACGACCGGGGTTGGTTGCAATATGTTCCATGGCGTCCAATATGGTATGGTCTTCTTTAAGTATGGGAAGGGCTTTTAAATTAAGGTCGCTGATGGTGGGCTTTACGTCTTCCAGTAACCGCGGCGGTTCAATATTAAAATAATTCAGAATATAGTTTGTCTCCCGGTTGATGTCGCCCAAACGACAGGCTTCGTAACGATTGCCATCCAGTGTGTTTTTTAAGTGGGCATAGGCAATGGCGGCACAAATCGAATCACTGTCGGGATTGCGGTGGCCGAATACTTTAATTTTTTCCGTGTTTTTCATTTTATTTTCTTTAATCTCCATAGTGCTTCTTTTAATGTGGCTTGATCGGTGGCAATGTTCATGCGCCAATGGCCGTCGCCGCCGGTACCGTAAAGGCTGCCGGCGTTTAACCATAGCTTACAGTGTTTTTCAAGTTTCTCGGCAATTTGTTGATCGGATAAGCCGAGAGCCTTAAAATTAAGCCAGAGTAAGTAGGTGCCTTCCGGCTCTATGAGTTTAATTTCGGGTAATTCTTTTTCTAAAAAATTTCGCGTTAGGGCAATGTTTTGTTGTAAATAGTTAATAAGTTCTTTCAACCACGGAGCCCCTGAGGTGTAGGCGACGGTGGTGGCAACAATGCTCATGGGGTTTAGTTGAGGTGTACCTTGTTTAGCCAACTCTTTTTTAAAAGCTTCCCGCAATTGTGTGTCGGGGATGATGATGTTGGATCCTTGCAAGCCCGCCAGATTAAAGGTTTTGGAGGGAGATGTCATGGTAACGGTGCGGGTAGCGTAAGCCGGGTTGGTTGCTTCAAAAACACTGTGATGATAGGGAGGATAGATAAAATCGCAGTGAATTTCATCGGCAATTACAAGCACATTGTACTTGGCACAAATGTCCGCTATTTGCGTTAATTCGTTGCTCTCCCATACTCTGCCCACAGGATTATGGGGGGAGCAGAGGATAAAGGCCTTTACTTTTTCCGATTTTATTTTTTCTTCAAAGTCATTAAAATCGATCTCATAGCGGTTGTCTTTAAAAACCAAAGGGTTAATGACAGCTTTTCGATTGTTGTTTGTAATGGCACTTTTAAAAGGGTTGTACACCGGCTCCTGAATAAGAACGGCGTCACCTTCATTTGTAAAAGCACGTAGAGCCGCGTTGATACCATAAACAATACCCGGTGTGGTGACAATGCTTTTTTTCTCGATTTGCCAATGAAACCGTGTTTTAAACCAAGCGGTTATGGCGTTGATATAGCCTTCGTCAATTGTTGAATAGCCGAAGACTCCGTGTTCGGCACGTTTTGTCAAAGCTTCGACGACTTGGGGCGGTGCGGGGAAATCCATATCCGCAACCCAAAGGGGAATGGTGTCCTCGGGTTTGCTTAAGGATTCAATCAGATCGTATTTTACGGATTGCGTGTGTTTTCTGTTTATTTTTTGATTAAAATTCATTGATTACCTCTCAAAGCTATTGTAGGTCAGTAATATTAAAATAGACTTCAATCGAATATCGGAAAATCGGTTTTATGCTATAATAACAATAATAAATGCTGTGGGGTTTTTATGAAAAGACTGTTGCCGATTTCAATACTTTTTTCAATAGCCGGAATTATATTCATTTATTTTCGTGCCCCGTTTTATCTGCTCATTTTATTGTTCGGTTTGTTACTTGTCGTACCGTTGTTCTTTTCTTTTAATAACATGTCCCAATCGGCAACGCTAATGTTTATTTTTTTATGTGTTGTGTTTCGTATGTCGCAATTGAATACGCAGCAAATGGAATTGCAACCTTTTTATGATACGGAACACACCTACGAAGCCGTTGTAATCGATGAAGTGCAAATAGACAATGGCAGAGGTCGTTCTACCCTACAACTGTTAAACGGGGAAGAGCAACCCCTCAAAGGGAAGGTGATCTTTCATGTATACGATGTGTCCCGACCTCAATTAATCCAACCGGGACAGGTCATTCGGTTTAAAGGTACCTTAAGGGAATTATCCCCTAAGAGAAATCCCGGCGGCTTCAACGAGAAACTACATTATACCACCAAAGGTGTCTACGGTCGATTGACTCTCTCCGAAAACAGCATAGAGCCGGTAGGGTATCGGGAACGTTGGACCTTTAAGTTTTTGCATTTTCGACGTTTGTTGGTCCATCAATTAACGACCTTAACGGAGCGGCAACCGGTCCGTGACTTGGTAAGTACTTTGTTGCTGGGGGAAAAGCTCCATGATACAACGATAGAGGAAGGTTTCAGAACGGTGGGTATCTCCCATATTTTAGCCATATCGGGCATGCATGTGGGGTTTTTATCGATGGCGTTATTAAAGTTGTTTGAGCGACTTAAAATTCCCGATAAAATCGCACGCATATTAAGCGTTATAGGATTATTCTTTTATGCGATGTTGGTGGCATTTCCGGTTTCGGTCGTTCGTGCGGTACTTATGTTGGGCATTTACCAAGCGGGTGTTGTTTTAAAGCAAGTTAAAGATGCTTTTTCGGCATTGTTGGCGACGACCGCCATCGTTTTGATGGTCTATCCCGTGCAGTTGTTTTCTTTGAGTTTTCAACTTTCCTTTATGGCAACCCTCGGAATTATTTTGTTTTATCAACCCCTCCGTTATCGACTGGAACGCCGTACGGGAAGAACATCTTTTATCGGTGACAGTATTCTTTTAACCCTGTCTGCCAACGCAACGACGTTACCTATTGTTTTATTTTATTTTCACCGGTTTAATTTATTGTCTTTTATCGGAAATATTCTTGTTGTGCCGCTTGTTGGTTTTGTATTTATTTATACCGTTGTGTTGTTACCCCTAAGCTTTGTTTTTCAAGGGATGACTATCTTTTTGTTTCAATTTGTCCAATGGACGGTACAGTTTATTTTATGGATAACGAAAACCCTTGGCAGTATTGACGGTTTTACTTTTAGAGGTGTCGGTTTGCCCCTTGCTTTGATACTGTTGTTAGCGATTTTTATTTTTTATGCAGCTGGTTATTATCGTCCGAAGAAAAAGGGAAAGGTGGCGGTTTGTGTTCTGTTGCTTCTTGTTGCACTTATAGATGCCAAGACTTTACCCTTGACTGAACAACCCTTAAAGATATACTTTTTAGATATCGGTCAGGGGGATGCAACCTTACTTCGTACGCCGAAAGGGTACACGTATTTAATTGACGGCGGCGGTTACCAACAGGAAATTTTGGATTTAAAAAAAATACAACCGCAACCCGTGTCCCAATCGGTGCTGCTTCCCGCTTTATATGCAACCGGTGCCGACCGTATCGATGCTGCAATCATCACTCATAACCACGAAGATCACAGTCAGGGTGTCGAGGAATTGTTGACGATGTTTCCCGTCGGGCGACTTTATCTATCAACAAAAAACAACCATCCCGTATTGGGGCAAATGGCATGTATCGATGTACGTTACCTGGCTGCCGGTCAAGCTCTAAAAACGCCCGACGGCGTTGTAATTGAGTGCTTATGGCCGACCCTACCCGTAGAAGCTCTTGACGATACATTGCAAAATCACCATGCGATGGTTTTACGCTTAGGCTACGGCAATCACCGGTTATTAATGATGTCGGACAGCGATGTTCAAACCGAAACGGCATTGGCGGACAATTTAGGTGATGTTGCTATTTTACGTGTCGGTCATCACGGGTCCAAAACGTCTACAGGCGAGGAGCTGCTGCATAAAACCAACCCCGAGGCTGCCGTTATTTCCGTCGGTCGTTCCAATCCTTACCGTTTACCTGACGAGATGGTAACGGATCGGTTAAAAACACAAGGGGTTCAAACCTATCGAACGGACGAAAAAGGCTGTATTCTTGTAGAAATGTATGGCGATTATTATCGCATTAAACCTTATATCCAATGAATTACAAAGAATTTTTGAAACTAATAAAAACTGAAAATTTTGCACCGGCTTATCTTTTTTACGGTGAGGAAACATTTATCGGTAAATTGTTAATTGACAACGTGATTGAGCAATTGTTTGCCCCGGGCTTTGAGGTATTTAATTATAATCTGTTTAAAGACAAAGAAACCACGGCCGGTGATATCGTACAAGCCTGTAATACGCTGCCGCTGGGTGCAACCGTGCGATTGGTTGTGGTTCAGGAAGAAGTTGGCGTATTCGAACGCAATACGGAGGCGGATCATAAGGTATTTTCCGCCTATTTTAAAGACCCTGCACCACATACGCTTTTAATTTTTACATTGACCAAAGGGGATAAGCGAAAAAAAATATATCAAACCCTTTCCGAGAAATGTGTTACGGTTCGTTTGGATAAACTGAGTGAGACGGATCTGACCAATTGGATTGCCGCCCGAATAAAAAAAGAAAATAAGCGTATTGATAAGGTTACGTTAAAAAAATTAGTTTGGCGTTTAAAATACTTGGAAAATAAAGAAATGACCATTACCGCCGTGGACAACAAAGTACAACAACTCATCAATTATAGCGGAGATAACAACGTCATAACCATGGAGGATGTTCAAAAAACCATACCTTCCGGAATCGAAGAAAATATTTTTAAAATGCTTGATTACAGTTTACAAGGCAAGGCGGCGGAGGCAATTGCTGTTTCAAAAGAATTAATCGCTAAAGGCGAATCGCCCTTCGGTATGTTGGGGCTGGTTGTTCGGCAAATTCGTTTGATGTTAATGACAAAACTCTTGTTGGAGGAAGGGATCGGCGTTGCCGCAATTGCAAAGACCTCGGGGGTTCCCCAATACGTCGCCGAAAAAAATTGTCGAAGTGTAGCAAATAAACCACTGTCTCTTCTGTTAAATAACTTTTTCTTTATACAGGATCTGGATATTAAAATGAAAACGGGAGGTATAGAGGCGGAAAAGGGCATAGAATGGGCATTGCTCAATCTGTTAAAACGATAAATGAATCGATTCCTCATGTCAAAGCATATGACCGTGTACCGGGTTGCAATTTATCCGCCAAATAAATCCCTTCGTTTTGCCAAGCTATTGTGAGCAAGCTCCCGACGATTGGCTACAACTCGGTATTCACGTTGCTTAATAAAATAAAAAGCGCACCGAAGTGCGCTGACCCTTGAGACACGGGTTTGGGAATAAACAATGAGGCTACTCTGACATTGCGTTCAATGATCTTGCTAAAGAGCTTTTTTTACGGGCTGCGGTATTTTTGTGAATAACACCTTTTGTAACAGCCATGTCGATACGTTTTGTCGCAAATCTGAACAATTCTGTTGCGTCTTCTTTAGAGCCGCTTTCGATTGCTTCGCGTACATTGCGAACGGCGGTCTTAACATTGGTTTTAACCGCTTTGTTGCGTAAACGTGCCTTTTCGTTTGTTTTAGCTCTTTTAATTGAAGATTTAATATTAGCCATGAGTACCTCCTTTAATTTATAACATACCAAGTCTATCACAAAGAAATTAAAGAAACAAGCAATTTATAATGGTTCATTCATATTTTTTATGGTAAAATAAAAAACCAGAAATAACTTTACGATATTTACAGCAAAAAATAAATTTTCAATTACTTTAACAAAAATCAACGTCTTTTCACAGGAGGAAAACTTGATAAAGAAAGAGAATATTCGCAACTTCTCTATCATCGCGCACATCGATCACGGTAAATCCACACTGGCAGATCGTCTGATAGAGACAACGGGTTTAATCAGCAAGAGAGATCTGACCGAACAAATGCTCGACAATATGGATATAGAAAGAGAAAGAGGCATTACTATTAAATTGCAGGCGGTGCGCCTGAACTATCGTGCCGAAGACGGGCAGGACTATATTTTAAACTTGATCGATACGCCTGGACATGTGGACTTTAATTACGAAGTTTCCAGAAGTTTAGCGGCATGTGAGGGCGCCATTCTCGTCGTAGATGCCTCCCAGGGTATCGAAGCCCAAACCATCGCCAATGTGTATTTGGCTTTGGAAAACGATTTGGAAATTGTTCCCGTTATTAATAAAATAGACTTGCTCAGTGCACGCCCCGATGTCGTTAAAGAAGAAATCGAGACGATTATCGGAATCGACGCACAGGATGCCCCTCTTATTTCCGCTAAAGAAAACTTAAATATTGTGGATGTCCTCGAAGCGGTAGTGGCTCATGTACCCGCACCGACGGGAGAGGTAGATGCTCCGCTTAAAGCACTTATTTTTGATTCCTATTACGACCAGTACCGGGGTGTTATCGCTTCGGTACGCATTGTGGAGGGATCGGTTAAACCAGGTATGAAAATACGCATGATGGCCATCGGCAAAGACTTTGAAGTTGATGAAGTCGGCTATTTTGAACATGGCCTCATGCCGACAGGAGAGCTGCATGCCGGTGAAGTCGGTTATATTAATGCAGGTATTAAAAATGTGCGAGACAGTCGTGTGGGTGATACGATAACATCTGCACAAAACCCGGCCGACGAACCCTTACCCGGATATAAAAAAGTAACCCCGATGGTTTATTGCGGTATTTATCCCGCTGACGGTGCCCGCTACGAAGACCTGAAAGAAGCCTTGGCAAAATTACAACTGAACGATGCCGCCTTGTTATACGAAGCGGAAACTTCCGTTGCTTTGGGCTTCGGTTTCCGTTGCGGTTTTTTAGGTCTGTTACATATGGAAATTATTCAGGAGCGTTTGGAGAGAGAATTTAATTTGGATTTAGTAACCACCGCTCCCAGTGTTATCTACGAAGTTGTTAAGGTGGACGGTACCGAAATGGAAGTCGACAACCCCACCAATCTGCCGGATATTACTGAAATTAAAGAGATGAAAGAACCCATTGTTTTGGCAACCCTTATGCTGCCTTCGGATTACTTGGGGGCCGTTATGGAGTTATGCCAGGAACGTCGGGGTGAATACATTAATATGGAGTATATCGAAGAAAACCGCGTTTCTTTGCATTACTTGTTACCCCTCAACGAAATTATTTATGATTTTTACGATGCTTTAAAATCCAGAACCAGAGGTTATGCATCTCTGGACTATGAGCTCAAAGAATACAGACCTTCGGATTTAGTCAAGTTGGACATTCTTCTAAAAGGAGAAATGGTGGATGCCCTGTCTTTCATCGTGCATAGAGAAAAGGCCGCCAAACGTGGTCGTGCCATAGCCAAAAAATTAAAAGAATCCATCCCGAGACAAATGTTTGAAATACCCATACAGGCCGCTATCGGCAGTAAAATTATTGCACGGGAGACTATCAGTGCGTTACGTAAGGACGTTTTAGCCAAATGCTACGGCGGCGACATTTCCCGTAAAAGAAAATTGCTGGAAAAACAAAAAGAAGGTAAGAAAAGAATGCGTCAGGTCGGTAGCGTAGAAGTACCCCAGGAAGCATTTATGGCTGTCTTAAAGTTGGATTCATAAGGGGAAAAATTGTGACAACAAAAAAACTCCTAGAAAAAACAGTGCCGGAATTGCGAGAATTGGCGAAAACATTAGGGATTAAAAGCCCGACAAAATACAAAAAAGACGCTTTAATCCAAGCGATAGCGGAAAAACAGGAAACGGTTCGAGGAAAAGAATCCGCAGAAGATGCACAACGCATCTCGGAAGACGAAAAACGTGAGGTGCTCAAAACAAAAAAGCACAGGGAAGCAGCAAAAGAAATACCCAATCGTTACGCTAAAATAAAAGATAACATCGAAGATACCGTCGAAACGGAAGGTCCTTTGGAGGTGTTGCCCGAAGGCTTCGGCTTAATTAAAAAGGACGATCACTCCGATCCGATTTATGTTTCCGGATCACAAATTCAAAAATTCCGATTGGTCACCGGAGATATTATTGGCGGTAAAGTACGGGAAGCAAAACCCGGCGAAAAATATGCGGCACTTTTGTTTTTGGAGTACGTCAACGGTGAAAGTACTGTTGATATTATGAGACGAACCAAAAGTCTGATGCAATCCGGTGATAAGGATACTTCGGAGCGTTACCAAGTCTCCCATAGCGGTATTTTGGATATTAATCCCGACGGCTTCGGATTTTTAAGGGTTAATAACTATACTCAGGGTGAGAATGATATTTACGTAGCCGCCAATCAGATACGACGCTACAATTTGCGTACCGGCGATCGGGTCACCGGCAAAATCAGGACTTCTAATGAAGGTGAAAAATTTGATGCCCTGCTTTACATCGAAGAAGTAAACGGCAATATCCCGGAAAAATCCGTTAATCGTCCGAAATTTGAAGAATTAATTCCCATTTTTCCTAACGAAAAAATTAATTTGGAAACCGACAGAGATACCGTATCCACTCGTATCATCGATTTATTTGCACCTGTAGGCAGAGGACAAAGAGGTATGATTGTCGCATCCCCGAAGGTCGGTAAGACAACTATTCTCAAAGAAATAGCACAAGGTGTGACCGCCAACCAACCGGATATTGAATTGATTGTTTTGCTTATCGACGAACGCCCGGAGGAAGTAACAGATATTTCCCGCTCTATCGATGCGGAGATTGTTTTTTCTACCTTTGATTTACCGCCGGAAAACCACATCAAAGTTGCGGAGTTGGTTTTGGAACGGGGTAAACGTTTGGTGGAAGAAGGCAAAAATGTGGTAATTCTCGTCGACAG